>JAVBOM010000009.1:0-20736 GCA_031550535.1 Eubacteriales bacterium | reverse complement strand
GAATCGCGATGGCGGTCAGCGCGCGCTCCCCGCCCGACAGCAGCGTCAGCAATTGCAGCTTCTTGCCCGGAGGCTGCGCCACCACGTCGATGCCGCAGTTGAGAATGTCGTGGTCGTCCTGCAATTTCAGCTCCGCCTTGCCCCCGCCAAACAGCAGGGCGAACGCCGCGCCGAAATACTCGTTGAGCTGGGCAAACCGCGTGCGGAACCGCTTCTCCATCTTCACCAGCAGCTCCTGGATGATCCCTTCCAGGTCCGCCGTGGCCTTCAGCAGGTCCGCTTTCTGCACGCTGAGCTGGTCAAACCGCTCCTTGGTCACACGGTAGTTCTCCACCGCGTTCACGTTGACGGTGCCCATCGCGCGGATCTCGGCGCGGATGGACGAGATCTCCTTCTCGCTCTCGCGCAGCTCGAAATCCTCGCGCTTGAACTCCATCGCGCCCGCGTATGTCAGCTCATATTCGCTCCAGATGCGCTCCTGCAAGTTCTTCAAATCGCCCTGCACGCGCACGAGCTGCAGCTCCGTCTTATGCCGCTTGTCCGCGCTGATGGTCACGGCCTCGCGCAGCGCCTCCAGCTTCGTGGTCACAGCGCGGTTTTCCACCAGCAGGCTTTGCCGCTCGGCCGCGCACGCGGACTGCTCCGCGCGGCGCTGGTCTAGCGCCTCCGTCCGGCGGATATGCTCCGCCTCGCCCTCGGTCAGCGTCACGCGGTCGCGCGCCAGCGCATCCTGCTGCGCCTTTCTATCCCCCTCGCGCCGGACGGATAGCTGCGATAGCTGGCTCTCCTCGCGCCGCAGCCGCTCGCCTTCCTTGCGCACGGCTTCCAGCTCCCGCTCCTGGGATGCCACGCTGACATGCCCGCGCGTGGACTCCTCGCGCAGGGTTTCCAGCGCGGCCTTTGCCTCCGACAGCGCGGCCTGCATGCCAATCGTCCGCTCCTGCATGCCCGCCTGGTCCAGCTCGCCGCCGTCGTGGTCCGCCTGCGCCTTGGCAAGCTGCTCCTCAATATCCGCGAGGTTCGCGCGAATCTGTTCGGCCAAAAGCGCCGCCTGCTCATGGCGCTGGTCGTGCTCCAGAAGGTCACCCCGCGCGGTCTGGGTGTGCTCCTGCTCCCGCGCGACGGCGATTTCCGCCTGGTGCGCCTGGTCAAACAGCGCGTTGCGCCGCTTTTTATCGTCGGAACGCTGCGCGTCCAGCGCGTTTACCCGCGCCTGCGTGGACTCAATCTCCTGCTCCAGCGACTTCAAGAGCGCCTCGTGCTCGCCGATTTCGCGCTCGCGGGACAGCAAACTCGTCATGCGGGACTGCACAGAACCGCCCGTCATCGACCCGCCGGAATGCATCACGTCGCCGCCGAGCGTCACCAGCCGAAACGCGTGCCGCCCGCGCCGCATGATCTCAATGCCCGCGTCCAGGTCCTCCGCCACGACGGTCCGGCCCAGCAGGCTTTCCACAACGTCTCTATATTGCGTATCAAACTTAACCAGCTCGCTCGCCACGCCGAGGCAGCCCTGCATGGTGAGCACCTGCCGTTCGTCGCGCGACAGCGTGCGCCCGCGCACGGTCGTCATCGGCAGGAATGTCGCGCGGCCAAAGCGGTTTTCGCGCAGATACTCGATCATCCGCTTCGCGGCGTGCTCATCCTCGGTGATGATGTGCTGCAGTGCCGACCCGAGCACCATTTCCAGCGCGCGCTCGTACTCCTTGGGCGTTTTGAGGATGCCCGCGACGACGCCGCGCACGCTCTTGTCCCCGCGCGCGTGCATCAGCGCCTGGCGCACGGCGTGCTGGTAGCCCTCGTAGTCACGCTCCATCTCGCGCAGCACCTTCAGCCGCGAGCCGATCTCGTGCCGCTTGCCGGTCTTGTCGCGCAGGTTCGCCAGCAGCGCCTCGGATTCCTGGGCGGCGGCGCGCACCGCCTCGTCCAGGCCCTTGGCCTCCGCCTCCAGCGCGGCCAGCGTCTCCCGCTCCGCCAGCAGCGCCGCTTCCGCCGCCTTCGCTGCTTCGGACAAGCCCTGCCGGTCCCCGGAGAGCGACGCTTCCGCTGTCTCGGCTTCCTCCAGCCGGCCCTGCAGGCTCTGCTGCAGCGCGGTCAAGCGCGCCTGGGCGGTTTTCATGTCGGACATGCGGTTCATCGCCTGCATGATGGCGGTCTTGTGCTCTTCCAGGGCATCCTCGCGTGCGGACGCGCTCCGCTGCGCCTCAGCCAGCGATGCTTCCAGCGCGGCCAGTTCCGCCTTTGCCGCCGCGAGGCGCTCCGCCCTTGTGGCTTCCTCAGCCGCGTTCTCGGCCTTCAGCGCGTCCAACGCCTCCGCGCGAGTGGATTCCTCCTGCTGCAGCGCCGTCTCGCGCCGCTCGGCCGCCTCCGCGTTCAAAATGCGCTCGCGCAGGACGTTGTTCTGGCCCTCCTGCGCTTCCAGGGCGCGTGCGGCTTCCAGCACGCGCCCGCTGAGCACCTTGTCCTCCGCGTCAATCGCGTCGGCCTTGACGTTCATGGCCTCGCGCTGCGCGGTCAGCTTTTCAATTTCCGGCTCCGCCTTCGCCGTTTCCTCGTCCAGCGTGGCGATCAATTCTTCCAGCTGCGCCGAGCGGTTCTTGTACCGGTCGTGGTTAATCAGGAACGCGTTCAGCTCCAAATCGCGCAGCGTCTCGCGCATGGCGAGGTACTTGCGCGCGTCCTCCGCCTGCTGTTCCAGGGGCTCCAACTGGCTTTCCAGTTCCGATATGATGTCCTCCACGCGGTCCAGGTTCTGGCGCGTGTTTTCCATTTTCCGCTCGGCCTCGTTTTTGCGCGTGCGGTAGGTGACGATGCCCGCCGCCTCCTCGAACACGCTCCGGCGGTCCTCGGACTTGGTGCTTAAAATCTCGTCAATGCGCCCCTGGCCGATCAGGGAATAGCCTTCCTTGCCGATGCCCGTGTCGCGGAACAGCTCGTTGATGTCCTTCAGGCGGCAGGCGGCCTTGTTGAGGTAGTATTCGCTGTCCCCGCTGCGCCACACGCGCCGGGTGACGAGCACCTCCGCGCAGTCCAGCGAAAGCGCGCGGTCCTCGTTGTCAAACAGCAGCGACACCTCGCACCACGACAGGGGCTTGCGCTTTTCCGTGCCGCCGAAGATGACGTCCTCCATCTTCGCGCCGCGAAGCTGCTTGGCGCTCTGTTCGCCGAGCACCCAGCGCACGGCGTCGGAGATATTGGACTTGCCGCTGCCGTTGGGCCCGACGATGGCCGTCGTGCCCTGCTCAAAGACGATCTCCGTCTTTTCGGCGAACGACTTGAATCCCTGAATTTCTAACCGTTTCAATTTCACGGCGTTTTCCCTGCCTCCATCAATGCGCGGGCCGCGCTCTGCTCCGCCTGCTTCTTGGACGCGCCCTGGCCCTCCGCGCGAAGGTCCGTATCCGGCAAAAACGCCTCCACGGTAAAGACGCACGCGTGCGGCGGGCCTTCCTGGCCCAGCACCCGGTACACGGGTGCGGGCCTGCCCGCCGCCTGCTCGCGCTCCTGCAGGGCGCTCTTCCAATTGGGTTCCGTTTCGCGCGTGGAAAATCCGTTCAGCAGCCTCTCGCACGCGGCGGCGGCGGCTTCGAGTCCGCCGTCCAGGTACACCGCGCCCAGTACGGCTTCCACCGCGTCCGCCAACACGGACGGCTTGTCCCGCCCGCCGGACATGGCCTCGCCGTGGTCAAAGCGCAGATAATCGCCCAGGCTTACGCGCCGCGCGGCGTCCGCCAGGGATTCCTCGCGCACCAGCGACGCGCGCATCTGTGTCAGCGCGCCCTCGTCCTTGTCCGGATGCCGTCCATACAGCGCCTCCGTGACGCATAGCTGCAACACGGCGTCGCCCAGAAACTCCAGGCGCTGGTTATCCCCGCCCGTGCCGGCGGCGGCCGAAGGGTGCGTCAACGCGCGGGAAAGCAGACGGGCATCCCGGAACGAGTGCCCCAGCGCGCGCGTCAGCGGCGCGAAATCACCGTTTGAACGCATTATTTGTTCTCTTCAATATAGGCGACGATGTCGCCGACCGTGCGCAGGCGCATGAGTGCGTCGTCCTCCACCATGATGCCCATCTCGCTCTCCAGGTCCATAATCAGCATCATCACGTTGGCGGAATCGGCCTTCAGATCCTCCAGCAGCCGGGACTCCGGCGTAATGGTGTTCACATCGATGCGCAGTTGATCCGCGATCAGCTTGGCGACTTTATCAAACATAATGGGGTTCCTCCTTTATCGTTGGGTTTGTATAATACAAAACAATCGTGTTACTGCTCCGTCGTCTGCTCCGCCTCGCGCTGAATAATGTTCACCACATCGCCTTCCAGCATGCGCCGGGCTTGTCCCAACGCGCCAAAGAACGCGCGCGCGCTCGAATTGCCGTGCGCCTTCACCACCGCGCCGGTCACGCCCAGCAGCGGCGCGCCGCCGACGGCCTCAGCGTCAAGGCTGTGCTTCAGCGCGGCGAACGCGGGCTTGGCCAGCGCCGCGCCAACCTTCGTGCGCGCAGACTTCATCAGCTCTTCCTTCATTAACACAAAGACGGCCTTGCTGATGCCTTCCATCGATTTGAGCAAAATATTGCCGGCAAACCCGTCCGCCACGATGACATCCGTCTCGCCCATCGGGACGCCGCGCGCTTCCAGATTGCCCACGAACCGAAGGCCCGACCGCTGCATCAGCGGGAACGCGGCCTTGGTCTGCTGGTTACCCTTCTCGTCCTCCTCGCCAATGCTCAGCAGCGCCACGCGCGGCCGGTCCACGCCGGCCACCTGCTTCATGTACGTGCTGCCCATCTTGGCGAACTGTACCAGCCATTCCGGCTGGCAGTCCACATTCGCGCCGGTGTCCACCAGCAGCACGGGCTGCTTCGTGACCGTCGGCAGGAGCGTCGCCAGCGCCGGACGGTCCACACCGGGCACGCGGCCCAGGCGGAACATGGCCCCGGCCATCACCGCGCCGGTGGAGCCCGCGGACACGAGCGCCTGCGCCCTGCCCTCCCGGACGAAGCCGAACGCCCGCACGAGGGACGCATCGGTCTTTCTGCGGATCGCCAGCACCGGGGATTCCGTGTTTTCGATCGTCTCCCGCGCGTTCACGATCTCAAGTCGGTCGCCGTAATCCGGCGCGCCTTTGAGCAGCGGCGTCAGCCGTTCCTCCTGCCCGACCAGCAGGACGCGCATGTCCGAAAACGAAGCAAGGGCCGTGAGGGCCCCCTGTACGGTGATGTCCGGCGCATGGTCCCCGCCCATGGCGTCCACAGCAATGGTATACACAGTTCTCCCCTCCCGCAAGATATTGTAGCAGATATTGGGCGAAAAGGGAAGCGTGCAGTGCAAAGTCGTGCAGACTTTTGCACACGGCGCCGGTGTGGAGACGTTCCTACCTCTCCCGCCGGTATCTTGACGGCGTCACGCCCGCCACGCGCAGGAACACCTTGGTAAAGTAGTTATAGTCCGGGATGCCCACCCGCTCGGCCACGTCGCGCACGGCAAGCGCCGGGTCCAGCAGCAGCCGCTTGGCCGCCTCCACCCGCCGCCTCGCGATCATCCCGGTCAGCGTCAGCCCAGGCTCCGCCTGCCCCGCCAGCGCGCAGAGCTTGCTCTTGCTGATGGACAGCGCGCGGGCGACGCCCGTCAGCGTCAGCGACTGGGCAAAGTGCTCGTCCAAATAGCGCGAAAGGCGCTCCGCGTCCGTCCGCCCGGCCCCCTTCAGCAGCCCCTCCAGGCGAATCTCGCTCACGCACGCGTTGATGATCTGGTAGCACGCGCGGATCTGCCGCGCGGACAGCCTCGGCAGCGCGAAGAACGCCCGCTCCAGCGCCGCGCCGTCCGGGTGCCACGCGCACAGCGCGCGCGTCGCGTCCCACTGTGCCGCAAGCGGGCTGTCGTCCAGAATTTGCCCAAAAAGGATCACGGCGATGATCCGCCCGTGCTCCGTGATGGGGATCACCGTCTCGATCAAGCCCGCGTGGCACCGGTTCTGCACGGGCCCTAAGGGCAGGTCCGCGGCGGCCACGGCCTGCCTGTCCGACGCGAGGCAGCGCCCGCGCCCCTCCTGGGTGCCGCAGATCAGGTCGCAAAACGCGCTGCGCGACATCACGGAGTGAATCTCCCGGCCGCCCGGCTCGTGCAGGGAAATTTGCAGGCGCGTAATCTCATGCAGGTTCGCCAGCAGGGCGCTGAGCCGCCCGATGTTCAGGTTGCTTTCCATGCGGTTCCCTCCGCGCCCATCATAGCATGATCCTCTAGCATATGAAATATATTGCTATTTCATTCCACAAATTTTCTATCTATTTTCTTTTCATCTGTGTACAATGTGATAAAATAGCTACCCAGGGAGAGGATCGCCATGATCGACGCGGCGCGTCATTTCGTTCTGGATGGCCAGCCCGCGTCCTGCGCGCGCTACGGCAACGGACATATCAACGAGACGTACCTGCTGCAAACCGGCAGCGGCCACCCGTACATCCTGCAGAAGGTCAACGGCCGCGTCTTCCGTGACATCCCGGCGCTGATGCGAAACATTGCCGCCGTCACGGCCCATCTTGCCCGGCACAATCCGGACCCGCGCCGCACGCTGACCCTCGTGCCCACGCGCGCCGGGGAGACATTCCACCGGGACGAGGCGGACGAATGCTGGCGCGTGTACGAGTTTGTCACCGACAGCCTGTGCCTGGACCGCGCGGAAACCGCCCAGGACTTCGCCCAGAGCGGCGCGGCGTTCGGCGGGTTCCAGCGGCAGCTCGCGGATTTCCCGGCGCACACGCTGGCGGAAACGATCCCCGGGTTCCACGACACGCCGGGCCGATACGCGAAGCTCCACGAGGCCATGCGCGCCGACCCGCTCGGCCGTCTGGCCGGGGTGCGGCCGGAGGTGGACTTCGCCCTCGCACGCGAGGCGGAGGCGGGCCGCATGGTGGCGATGGGCCGGGCGGGGGAATTGCCGCTACGCGTGACACACAACGACGCCAAGCTCAACAATGTCATGCTCGACCGCCAAACGCGCACGCCCCTGTGCGTGATCGATCTGGACACCGTGATGCCGGGCCTGGCGGGCAACGACTTCGGCGATTCCATCCGCTTCGGCGCGTCCACGGCGGCGGAGGACGAAACGGACCTACGCAAGGTGTCTGTCTCGCTGCCGCTGTACGAGGCATACGCGCGCGCCTTCCTCGCCGCGTGCGGCGAGAGCCTCACCGGGGCCGAGATCGATACCCTGCCCCTGGCCGCCAAGCTGATGACGCTCGAATGCGGCATCCGCTTCCTGGCGGATTATCTGGTCGGCGACATGTACTTCCGCATTGCCCGGCCGGAGCATAACCTGGACCGCTGCCGCACGCAGTTCGCGCTCGTCGCGGACACGGAGTGGAAGTGGGGGGAGATTCGGGGGATTGTGGAGAAATGCCGCTGAGGTGGGACAGTTGGATGGGCAGGAACACTGGGACGCCGTCCCAGACCCGCCAAAGGGTCTCTGGCCCCTTGGCATCCCACCGTTTCGCCTCACGGCGGATAGAATGCCGATAAGATCCCTTGGCATTCCTTGCTTCCATGTCGCCGTCACAGCTCAGAATTACGCGACCAAAAATGAGAAGAAATTCGCCGTTCTTTGTGATATGATGCATGCACAGAGAGAAGGATTCCTTGCGGAGTCCTCATATGGCGGTGGTTTTTATGACGGATCGGGAGAAATGGCGCGCGGTCGCGGAAAGTGACGCGGGATACGACGGCGTATTCTTCTATGGCGTCGCGTCCACCGGCATTTTCTGCCGCCCGTCCTGCAGGTCCAAGATGCCGCTGCCTGAAAACGTGTCCTTCTTTGACGCGGCGGCAGAGGCCGAACAGGCGGGCTTCCGCCCATGCAAGCGGTGCCGGCCCGACCTGTTCGCGTATGCGCCTGTGCGGGAAATCGCGGAGACCGCCAAAGCCGCTGTGGACGCGCATTTTCGCGATGCACCGGTGCTCCGCGCGTCGCTGGACGCCCTGGGCGTCTCGCGTCACCGGCTGGATACGGTCTTTAAGGCGCAATATGGTGTCACCGTGATCGAATACCTGCGCGATACCCGCGTCCGCGAAGCAAAAACCCTGCTCGCTGAAACCGGCGCCACCGCCGCCGACATCGCGTACAGCGCGGGGTTTGAAAGCCTGTCCGCGTTCTACCGCCACTTCCGGCGGCAGACGGGAACCTCCCCCGCGCAATACCGAAGAATACAAGCCGAGAGGTAGGGATTCCTGACGGAATCCCCTCATGGCGCCCGATTCTTCGAATCCGCGCCGCCGTCAAGGTAGGGATTCCTGACGGAATCCCCTCATGGCGCCCGATTCTTCGAATCCGCGCCGCCGTTAAGGTAGGGATTCCTGACGGAATCCCTCCATGGCGCCCGATTTTTCAAATCGCGCCGCCGTCAAGGAGGATCACACCATGAGCTACACCTGCCGCGTCGATTCCCCCGTCGGCCCGCTCACGCTCGCGAGCGACGGCGACGCCCTCACCGGCCTGTGGATGGAGGGCCAGAAATACTACGCCGCCACGCTGGACACGGACGCCGGGGCGCGCGACCTCCCGGTCTTTGACACGGCGCGCGCGTGGCTTACCCGCTACTTCGCCGGGGAAGGGGCGGACGTGTCCGCCTTGCCACCGCTCGCGCCGCGCGGCAGCGCCTTCCGCCAGGCGGTGTGGGCCATTCTGCTGCGAATTCCGTATGGCAGCGTCACCACCTACGGCGATATTGCCAAGGAACTGCGCGCGCAAACCGGCAACCCCGCATCCGCGCAGGCGGTCGGCGGCGCGGTCGGCCACAATCCGATCTCCATCATCATCCCGTGCCACCGCGTGGTGGGCGCGGGCGGCAGCCTGACCGGGTACGCGGGCGGCGTGGACAAGAAGCTCCGGCTGCTGGGGCTGGAGGGCGCACCCGTGGACACGCTGTTCACGCCGAAAAAAGGCACGGCGCTGTGAGCCCCTCTCATTTCCGCAAATAGCGCCCTATGCCCGCTTTCCAGACGAACACCCGCACTGGTACGCCTCGCGCGCGGCATAGCTCGATGGTCCACCGCGTGCCCCGGCTCTCGCCGTTCCAGAAGGCGAGCACCAGGTCGCTGTGCGCGACAATGTTCGCGTTGCGCCGGAGTGGCGCAAACCTGCCGTGCCGCGCGTAGTCCGGCAAAAACTCGATGAACGGAATGCCCCGGCCACGGGCGTACATCCGGGCGCAGGTATCGATTCCCTTGGCGCTCCCGCTGATGATCTGCGTCGTTTCCGGCGGCAGATAGCGTTCCAGGTTGCGCACATCCAATGTTCTGGAGCCGATGATGGCCACTCGCATAGTATGCCTCCACAAAATAATATGAATATACGGTATGCCTATTTTACACATTGCGCTGGGGCTAAAGCATAAAATAGGCATACCATATGTCTACATTTTGTGTAGGTGCTTTGCCTTGCCGGTGAAAAGCGTATCCATTCGGATTGAAGAAGAAATGCTGGAAAAGATCAGCTATGTCGCGGACTACGAAGGGCGTTCTGTCAACAGCCATATCCTGGTGCTCATCCGGGAGAGCATTCGCGCGCACGAGGAAGCCCATGGGGGTATCGAAGGAAACATTGACCCGGACAGGAACGTGAAGCCGACGCGCAAAGGGTAATGCATTGAGCAGGAAGGCTTCGCGATGGCTTTTCCATGCCGCGCGTGCCTTCCTCACAGCCATTCACTTTTTTCGCGTTGCCCACTTCGAATGGGGCTGATCCCATTGCGGGGCGGACGCGCGATGCGCGCCCCTACGGCCCGTTGCGCGCCAAATCCCCGCGCGTTCTGCCCCGCCGTAGGGGCGGCCATTGGCCGTCCGCTCCCCCATTCTCCCCTGGCCTACAGCCCGTACAGCCGCGTGAACTTGCCCTCCAGATACTCCGCGTAATACGCTGGGTTGAACGCCTCGCCGGTGGCCCGCGCCAGCAGCTCGCCCGGCTCGACCATCGCGCCGTACTGCTGCAGGCGCTCCGTCAGCCACGCAGTCAGCGCGGCGACATTCCCCTTCGCCAGCTCGGCATCCACGTCCACGTCCCTCCGCATCGCGCGCAGGAGCTGTGCCGCGTACGCCGACCCCAGCGCGTAGGACGGGAAGTAGCCGATGGACGCATGGCACCAGTGCACATCCTGCAGAATGCCGCGCGCGTCGTCCGGCACGTCCACGCCCAGGTATTCCCGCATTTTCTCATTCCACAGCGCGGGCAGATCCATCACATCAATGTCCTTCGCCATGAACAGCCGCTCCATCTCGTATCGCACCATGATGTGCAGGCTGTACGTCAGTTCGTCCGCCTCCACGCGGATCAGGCTCGGCTCCACGGCGTTCACGGCTTCAAAGAACGCCTCCTCCGTCACATCCGAAAACGACGGCCCGAGCAGTCCTTGCATCGCCACAAAGTGATGCCCGATGAACGCGCGGCTCCTGCCGACGATGTTTTCATAGAACCTGGACTGCGATTCGTGCGTCGCCATGGACGCACCCCGGTCCAGCACGGTGTCGGCGATGCGGTCGGCCTTGTTCTGCTCGTACATCGCGTGCCCGCACTCGTGCAGCACGGAGAACAGGGACGCCGTGAAGGCGCGCGCGTGGTAGTGCGTGGTGATCCGCGCGTCGTACTTGCCAAAGCTCACGCTGAACGGGTGCTCCGTCTCGCGAATCTGGCCCCGGGATTCGTCGTAGCCCACCGCGCGCATCATCAGCGCGGAAATCTCCTTCTGCGTGCCGATCGGCACTTCGCGGGCCAGGAAGCTCTTGTCGATTTTCTTCGGGCTTGCCGCGATTCTTTTCAGCAGCGGCACGATGCGCTCGCGCAGGCTCGTGAAGAACCTGTCCAGCGCCTCCGTGGTCATGCCCTGCTCATACTCGTCCAGCAGCGTGTCGTACGGATCGCCATCCGGGCGAATCAGGCGCGCGTATTGCTTCGCGTACGCAATGTTCTTTTGCAGATGCGGCGCGAAAGCCGCGAAGTCGCTCCCGCGCTTTGCCTTTTCCCACGCGATCTGCGCAACGCTTCTGGCCTCGGCCATCTCGCGCATGAACGCGGGCGGGATGCGCTTGTACTTCTCATAGTCGCGCCGCACGTTGCGCACGATGGCGGCGTTCACCTCGTCCAGCGCCGCCTCATGCCCTGTAAGCGCGCGCAGGAAGTTCCCCATGGTTTCGCCCGTCTGCATGGCGAACGCTTCGCTCTGCGCGATGGCGAGCTTCTTGCCCCACGCCTCGCGCGCGCCCTCCGGCATGTCAGTTTCGAAGTCATAGTACGCGAGGCTCGTCATGCACTCCAGCGCGTTGATCTTGTCCAGGTAGGCGCGGAAATCCTGCAGGGTGGTTTCGACAGTGGACATATCGCTTGCTCTCCTTTTATGATTGTTCTGTTTCGCTATCCGGCGGCACTTTCTTTGTCATCCGGAGAAAATTCCTTGCCCCGCATGCAGGGCAATAGAGCATCCGCTCGAATCGCTGCGGTTTCTGCGGGGATGGGGTATCGCGCACCGCAAGTTGCGCCTCCCCGCATGCAGGGCAGGGGATCCTCATCGCCGGATCGGCGGCCAATGCTTTACCCGCTTCAATCCATCGTTTTGATTGACCGGAAAGCATCTACTTCGTCACCCGGATTACATTCCAACTCAGCTTCGGCACCACAACCGTCAGCCTGCCGCCTTCCACCACAGCGCCCGCCATGGCCTTTGGGGCCACGTTGTCCGGGTTCTCCTCCGTGTTGACCGCCTTCACGTCCGCGTGAGTCAGCACCGTGTGGGACGCGGCTTTCAGCCCCGCGAAGTCCCGCAGGTCCACGGTCATCTCGATGTCGTCCGTCAGGCTCCGGTTCACCGCGAACACGGTCACGCTGCCGTCGTCCGCGAGCGTCGCCGTCGCGTCCAGTTCCGGCACGGCGTCAAAGTCCGCGCAGGCGTACACGGGCGAATCCACAATCGCGCGCAGGGACGTGCCGCGCCCGAAGGCCGACGCGTCCTTCAGCGGCCAATAGATCGTCTGCACCCACGCACCGCCGCCGTTCCGCGTCATGATCGGCGCGATGACGTTCACAAGCTGCGCCATGCAGGCGATCTTCAGTCGGTCCGCGTTCCGCAGCATCGTAATCAGCATGGAGCCGACCAGCAGCGCGTCCTCAAAGTTATAGACATCCTCCAACAGCGGCAACGCCCGGCCCCACTTGTCGCGCTTCCAAACCTCCTTGTCCTGCTCGTTCGAGTGATACCACACGTTCCACTCGTCAAAGGACAGGTTCAGCTTCTTCTTGCTGTGCTTCTTGCCGCCCACCGCGTCGCAGATGGCCGCGACCGTCCGGATGAAATCGTCCATCACCAGGGAGCGCGCGAGGTACGCGGGCGTGTCGTTCGCCCGGTTGCCGTAGTACTGGTGCAGCGACACGTAGTCCACGTTGTCGTAGCACTCGTTCAGCATCGTCAGCTCCCAGTCGCCGAACGTATCCATGGACGGCGACGACGAGCCGCACGCCACCAGCTCAATCGACGGGTCCACCCACTTCATCACCTTGGCGGCCTCGTTCGCCGTGCGGCCGTATTCGTAGGCCGTCTTGTGCCCGATCTGCCACGGGCCGTCCATCTCGTTGCCCAGGCACCACAGCTTGATGCCGAACGGCTCTGCCGCGCCATTCTTCCTGCGCAGATCGCTGTAATAGCTGCCGCCTTTGTGGTTGCTGTATTCCACGATGTTCCGGGCCGCGTCCGGGCCGCGCGTGCCCAGGTTGATCGCGTACATCGGCTCCGTGTTCGCCTTCCGGCACCAGTCCACAAACTCGTGCAGGCCGACTTCGTTCGTCTCCGTCGTGAACCATGCCAAATCCAGCCGCGCGCGGCGGTCCCCCTTGGGGCCGATGGAATCCTCCCAGTCAAAGCCGGAGACGAAATTCCCGCCAGGATAGCGCGTCACCGGCACATCCAGCGCCCGGACCAGGTCGATCACGTCACGCCGGAATCCGTTTTCGTCCGCCGCCTGGTGGCCGGGCTCATAGATGCCGCCGTACACCGCGCGGCCAAGGTGCTCGATGAATGACCCGTAGATGCGCGGGTCGATCCGACCGATGGTGTACGCCCTGTCCAGCGTCATGGTGGCCCTCTTCATGGGATGCATCCTCCGTTCCTCCTCGCCATTTTCACGCCACCCGGCGCGGTTTTGCTCTTGTTTTTTGCCGTATTATGTACGATTTTCCAAAGTGATTTGATTATAGCGCATACAAAAGTGCGCGTCAACACGGTTCCGACCGACGCAACGCGGCCCGGTCAGCAATTGACCGGGCCGCAAATTTCTCGCGGGAACGGATGGACTTTTGTCACTTCACCCGGATAATCCGCCCATCCCTGCGCGGCTTCGCGTGCGGGCACGGGCCGTCCGGATATCCCAGCAGCACATGGATTTGCGCCTCATAGTCCTCGCCGATGCCCCATTCCGCCTGCAGCGCCCGCTCCCGCTCGCCCGCGAACGTCGCCTCCGCGCGCGCGATGATGCAGGAGCCGACGCCCAGCGCGTGCGCCGCCAGCAGCATATTCTGCGCGGCCACGCAGCAATCGGCGAAGTAGTTCCGCACGCCCTTGGGCGCAAAGATCGTCACGACCGTCGGCGCGCCGTAAAACCCGTCGGTCTTGGACAGGTCGTCCCCGATGCTCGGCTGCTCCGTGCTCACGGCCTTCGCAAATGGCTTGCCGCCCGTCGCCTCACGGAACGCGGCGCAGTTCACGCGCCCCAGCGCCCTGTTGACCTCCGCGTTCTGGCACACGGCGAACACCGGCGACTGCCGTCCGCCCGCGCACGGGGCGTACGTTCCCGCCAGCAGTATCTCGTCCAGAATTTCGTCCGGTATCTGTTCCGGCTTGTACTTCCGGATGCTCCTGCGCCCTACGATGTTTTGCGTGATCTCATTCATATTGATTCTCCTAAAAATCCTTGACATTGAACAGGGCCTTTTCCAGCCCGTGGTAGTAGTTGCCCTTGTCGGCGGTGAACACCAGGACGGCGTAGTCCGGATCCGTCGGGCCGAGGGCGTAGTATTGCTCGTCGCCGTCCGCCCACAGATCCCGCTTGGCCGCGTCGTCCGTGCGCACCTCCATCCGGCCGGTCAGCATCAGGCCGTGAAACCCCTGCGCGTCCATGAAATAGATGCACGCCTCCGACCGCTTTTGGTAGTGCGCCGTGTGGATCGCGGATGTGTTGGTGGAAAACCAGAATGTGCGCAGCCCCTCGTTCTTCCGCCGGAACATCGCCTTGGCGTTCGGGAACCCCTCATCATCGATGGCGCACACGACGGCGTCGCGGCTGCTTTCCACCAGCCGCAGGATATTCCGCTTGCTTTGTTCGGTCATATTCTCCCTACCCCTTCTTCATTGATGGCGGCGCTGATTTGAAAAAATCGGGCGCCATCAAGGGATTTCGTCAGGAATCCCTTCCGATGTTCTTGATTTCGTCTTTCCAGTCGCCCCACGAACCCTTGACCGCCGGATTCAGCGTGAAATACTTCTGCATGCCGCACGCGAGCACCGGCGCGGCCAGGGCCATGCGCCGCTGCGCGGGCACGTTCTCGTCCGCTAGCGCCTCGTCCGCCAACACATTGCGAATCTTGCAGATGAACACCTCGCTGCCGTCCAACGGGACGGTTTTCACCACTTCCAGCTCGTAGCTCCACGGGCTGGCGGCGAGCACGGGCACGGGCAGCACCTCGCCCGGGATCACCTCCACCGGCACGTTCATTTTGTGCGGGTCATATCCCTCCGTGTTGCCAAAGTAATCGGCCAGCGGCAGCATGGATTCCGATACCATATTCGCGGAAAACACACCGCCCGCGCGGATTCGGTCCGGCGTTAGTTTCCTGGATTCCGCGCCAATCGCGGCCATCACGTGCAAGCCCCCGTCCCAGCAGTAGCCGAACCAGCAGAACAGACCAAAATTCGGCGTCCCGTCCTCCTTGTATGTCCCGTAGAGGAACAATGTCTGCGGGCACACGTTGTTGGAAACGGGCACGGACACTTTTTTCGTCATGGTATATCATTCCTTTCCGTTCGGGCTCTTTGACGGCGGCGCTGATTTGGAAAATCGGGCGCTATCAAGGGATTCCGCCAGGAATCCTTACCGCCTCCAGTCTCCCCACGCGCCTATCACGCGCAGGTCCCCCGCGAAATACTTCCCCAGTCCCCGCCCGGCGGAGAGCACCGGCGCGACCCGCGCCATCCGCTCCTCAATGCTCACGGTTTGATCCAGCAGCACCCCGTCCGCCAGCGCGTTGCGCACTTCGCACAGGAAAATCTCGCTGCCCTCTAGCGGAATCGTCCGCTTGACCTCCAGCTCAAAGCTCCACGGGCTGGCCTTCAGCATCGGCACCGGCAGTACCTCGCCGGGGATGATCTCTACCGACGGCGACGCTGATTTGGAAAATCGGGCGCCATAAGGGGATTCCGCAAGGAATCCCTTCCTCGGCACAGCCATCTTGTCCGGGCTATAACCGCTCGTATTGCCCAGATAATCCGCCAGCGGCAGCAGGGGTTCGGACACCAGGTTGGCCGAAAACACGCCGGTCGCGTGGATGCGCTCCGTGGTCAGCTTCTTCCTTTTATCGCCGCCGATGCAGACCATCGCGTGCAGCGTCTGATCCCAGCAAAAGCCAAACCAGCTAAACAACGCAAAGTTCGGCGTCCCGTCCTCCTTGTATGTTCCGTACAGATATAGCGCCTGCGGGCAAAAGTTATTGGAAACGCCTGCGGATACCTTGTCCATCGTCATGCGCCCTCCGCCTTCTCCAAATTGCCGACAACCCTGCGCAGCGTGCCCTCAAACGCCTCGATCTCTGCCTCCCCGATGCCCCGGTAAAACACCGTGTTCATCTCCTCGGACACCCGGTCGTACGCCTCGCGGTATCCCTTCGCCTTCTCCGTGATCGTGACCAGAATCTGCCGCCGGTTGCGCTTGTCCGGCGCGCGGACAATCAGTCCGCCCGCCTCCATCCGGTCCAGCATGCTGGTCAGCGTCGTCTTGGCCAGCGAGGTCAGGCGGCCGATCTCCGTGATCGTCAGCGTCTCGTTTTCCCACAGGACGTACAAAATCCGGCCCTGCGGCCCGTTGAACGCGTCCACGCCGCTGTCCTTCAGCAGCTTTTCAAACACGCGCCCCTGTAGCTGCCGGATCTGCGCGATCAAAAACCCGCCGTATGTCTTCGTTCCGCTCACCTCCCCATATAGGATAATACTATATAGTACTATTGTCAAGCAAAAAATCAACTGCCGTTTGCACTTTCCAAACTCATCAGCATTTGTCGCACGATCGCCCGCGCGCCCTGGAAGTACGCGTCATCGGGGCGGATCATCAGCACGAAGCCGATTCTGCCCAGCAGCGCGCGCAAATAGCGCGGGATGTTCTCCCCCTCTGCGGGCAAATACCGCGCGTCGCCGAGCCTTTCCAGGTGCGACCGCACGCCGTATGTTTCGCAATAATGAATCTCCTGCCGGAGCGCCCGGCGGTACGCGCGGGATACCTGCGGCTTCTCATTAACCACCACGCCGGTGACGGTCTGGCGGCTCTCCCGACCGATCGCGCGCGTCTTTTGCTCGTTTAGCGCAAACCCCATCGCCGCAAGGAACGCGCGCGCCTTTTGCGTGACCGCCCGCGCGTCAAAGTCGCCGGAGAACGCCATGTCGTCGCAGTAGCGGGTGTACCGGATGCCCCGCGCCGCGCACCACGCGTCCATGTGCGCGTCAAACGGCCGCATCACAAGGTTCGATATCGCGGCGGATGTCGGCGCGCCCTGCGGCAGCCGATCGCGGTCGCAGCACAGGCTGGTCAGCAGCCAGCGCGTGTGCGGCGGGAAAAGCGCGGCCGGGAACGCGGCGCGGTACACCATCGGGAAGGTGATGCTGCCGAAAAAATCCTCAATGTCCAGCGTGAGCACGAGCTTTTGCCCGACATGCGGCGCCGCTCCCTGTGCGATGGACGCGCCGGGCCGGTATGCCGTCGCCCGCGGGGAGACGGAAAGCCCGTCCAGCACGTGGTGCAGGATATTGCGCTGTATGCGTTTGAGCAGCGGATCCGGCACGCGCAGCCGGCGGGGCGTGCCGTCGCACTTTTGGATCGCCACGGACCGGTAGTGCCGCTCCGGGCGCCGCGCGACGGCGTACAGGCACCCAAGCTGCTTTTCGGCGGGCCAGTGCGTATCCCCGAGCAGCCGCAGGGACAGAAGAAACGCGCGCGCGTGCTCCGCCGTACAGTATTTCCAAAGCGGATCGTATGCCATGTCAATTGCCAGCCTTTACCCCAAAACATCGCACGGCAGCGGGCGGGCGGCACCAAAAAGCGACGCTGTAAGGCGCGCAGGGGTACCCGATGCGCCGAAGGCGCATGCACACAGGGTGTGCGGCTGTACCCCGGAGCGCCTTGCGGCCTCTCTCCCGGGAATTGTTGCCCGATGGCGACTCGCCATCCTGCCGGAGCCTCGGATTCCTCGCGGAATCCCGGCGATGCATCCGGCCCTTCTGCCGCGGCCGCCTCGCCGCCGTGCTTGGCCGTATTGTAACACATCGCCCGGGCGCGCACAACACGGCGCGCCATGTCTCGCCACACACAATCCGCCGCCGCTCATCAGCCCGCGCATCTCCCAACACTCAGTGCTGAAGGCGAAATCCCATAGGATACACTTCACAATTCGGGGGTGGCGCATTCGGCTTCCCCGCGCGCTTCAGTGACACACCCCGGCGTTTCGGCATACCCTATGGTAGGAAGTGGGGATTTCTTACGAAATCCCCTTACGGCGCCTGATTTTTCAAATCAGCGCCGCCGTTCAGGAAAGCAGCAGTTGAGGTGATTTTTGATGATGCAACGCTATCCGCAGCCCTTTCCGCCAGGACCGGGGCCAGGGCCGGGACCCGCACCGACTACATATCGCATCGGCGGCAGGGTGTTTGGCGTGGACGGCGCGCCCGTGCGGAACATGCCGATCCTCTACACAATCAACCGCAGAGGCGGCTCCACCGCGACCGACGCCTATGGGCAATACCGGTTTTCCGCGCCGCGCGGCGCGCGCGTCACCGTACAGCCGAGCGTGGGGCTTGGTGTGACCGTTACCCCGCAGCGGTACACCCTCAGCGGTGTCAACGCGAACCATTCCGGCTTGGATTTTCGGCTCGGTGTCGTCGGCATCGGCATGAGCCCTGGCAGCGGCACGCGGCCGATCCCCGGAAACCCACCGGGCGGCGGGGGCATGCAGCCGATCCCCGGCAATCCGCCGGGCAGCGGGGGCATGCGGCCGATCCCCGGCAATCCGCCGGGCGGCGGGGGTATGCAGCCCATCCCGGGCAATCCGCCGGGCAGTGGGGGTATGCAGCCCATCCCGGGGAACCCGCCGGGTGGCGGGGGCACGCAGCCGATCCCGGGGAACCCGCCGGGTGGCGGGGGCATGCAGCCGATCCCGGGTAATCCACCGGGTGGCGGGGGGATGCAGCCCATCCCCGGTAGCCCGCGAGGTATCGGGAGCGCGCTGCCCACACCCAGCGAACCGTAAACTCCGCCATCCGTGTCTGCCATGCGCCTCCGGGAACTTCTCCGCCCCGGGCGCGGACAGAATGCACCCGCATAAACCGCCCGGCATCGCCGCGAGCGGCCGCCGGCGCTCGTCGCGCGCCGTGCCGGCCCCACGCCGCTGTTGCCGCCCTCGCTCCCCCACTTCCCGCAAGACTCGCGCCAAATTCCGGCGTTTCGAGCGGTACGCCCGCGAGCGGCGCGTCGTGAGCAGTCTCGGAGCGCGCCCCCCTTCCTCGCGCGGAGCGCCCGCCCTCTTCCGGCGTTCCGCGCGCTTTCACACATCTTCGACGACGGCGCCGATTCAAAAAATCGGGCACCATAAAGGGATTTTGCCAGAAATCCCTACCTCTTCTTTCTATATTTCTTCTACCGTACATATTTTTCGGAAAACTGTGCATACATAATACTACCAAAAAAACGGAAGGGTGGATGCGTATGTCTTGGTTGCTGTGGATTGTCTTTGGCGCGCTCGCCGGCTGGATCGCCAGCATGATTATGAAGCGGGATTCCAGCATGGGGGCCGTCGCCAACATCGTCGTGGGGATCGTCGGGGCGTTCCTCGGCGGATGGATCGCGTCGCTGCTCGGGGTCGGCACGCTGACCGGGTTCAACCTCTACAGCCTGTTGATCGCGATTGCCGGCGCTTGTCTCCTGCTTTTTGTCATCAGCCTGTTCCAACGCCGGGCGAAGGTCTGACCCGCGCCCGCAAAAGAGAAGGACCGCATGCAATCGCGCCTCGCGCCGCATGCGGTCGTTTTTTGTCCTTCCAGAGCAATTTCCGAAAACGTAGCGCGTGGATTTGCAAGAGATTTTGCCGTCTCGCTAAGCCAAAGAAGCGAGGCGGCAAAAGATCCGCAAAGACGTGTGCCGCGGTTGAGCGAAATGCTCTATTTGCCGCGAGGCCTTACAGCGCCTTCACCCGCGCCGCCATTTCCATCACCAGGTCCTCCGCCTGCGGGATGATGCCCAGCTTGTCGATAAACGCGTGCATCTGCCCCTTGTAGCGGAATACCTCCACCGGCACGCCCGCCTTCATCAGCGCGCGGCCGTATGCTTCGCCCTGCAGCCGGAGACCGTCGAACTCCGGCGTGACGATCATTGCGGGCGCCACGTTCGCGAAGGATTTGGCCAGCAGCGGGCTGACATACGCCGTCTCCGCCAAGTCCGTGTCCGGCAGGTACATGTGCCCGATCGGGCTATCCGCGGTGGTCGCGGACATGCCCATCAGCATCGGCATCACCATCGGCTTTACGCTGTCGTCCAGCTCATACGCGCCGATGTCGAACGTGTAGCCCGGCGTCTCACTGGCGAACGTCACCGCCGGGTAGATCAGCACCTGCAGCCGGATGCGGCCCGCGCCCTCGTCCCGGTCGCGCAGGGAGCACGCGGCGGACAGGTTGCCGCCCGCGCTGTCGCCCGCGATGGCGATTTTGCCCGCGTCGATGCCATAGTCATCCGCGTGCTCGTACACATGCCGAATCGTCTCATAGCAGTCGT
Source organism: Eubacteriales bacterium (assembly GCA_031550535.1). GTDB lineage: Bacteria > Bacillota > Clostridia > Christensenellales > Aristaeellaceae > Avichristensenella. The sequence continues at coordinate 680 of JAVBOM010000009.1, read as the reverse complement.
TGAACCCGTTCGGGTACGGCTTTTCCGGCGCGAGCGAGTAGTCCACGTTCACCACAACGCAGTCCGCCAGCTCCGCCAGCAGCTTGCACGGGTTCTCCACCGTGAACGTCGATCCGCCGATCCAGCCGCCGCCGTGGAAGAAGATCAGGCACGGGCGACCCTTCTTCCCCTCGGGCTTTCTGGGGTAATACACCCACAGCTTCACCAGATTGCCCCGGAACGTGTGCTCCTCATAGCGCGTGTGGATTTCCACCGTGTTCAGGTTCCGGTTCGGGAACCCCATCATCTGCCGCATGCCCTCCAGGGTCGGCGGCATGCCCTCGGCGACGCGCGCCGTGTCGGAGACGGGCTGTTGCATCATCAGCGCCACCTCGCGCGGCTCCAGCATACCCGGGCGCGGCTCGTCCGGCATCGCCTTGACGCGGATGGTCAGGCCGTCCACCTCCGTGGTGGTCTGGTCGGCTTGTAGGGCTTTTATGATCTCATCGGAGTATGTTTTCATATACTTTCCCCCTTCGATTGGGTTCGTGTGAATGATTTAGGGCACCACCGCACAATAGGCATACCAAATGAGACGGCAGCGAGAGAGCGGAGCGGAAGGCAAAATCCCCCCTGTTTTGCCACTTGACGAAACACCGGATCAGGCCGACAAGCATCGCCTGTCAGCCAGAACCAGGTTC
>JAVBOM010000039.1:0-55972 GCA_031550535.1 Eubacteriales bacterium | reverse complement strand
CCCGGCGCTCCTCGCGTTCGTCTATGGGGCGTATAACTTCGCCCTGTTTGGCACGCCCTTGGAATTTGGCCAGACCTATCTGCCGGAATTCACCAACTCGGGCGAGCCCATGTTCTCCTTGGCATATTTGCCGCTCAATCTATCCTTGATCTTCCGCGCGCCGTGGGTGGAGCGTGGCAAGCTCGCGTTTTCGACCGTTTCCGCCTTCGCCGTGTATCTGACCAATCCCTTGCTTCTCTTTGGCCTTTTGCGCGGGCTATGGCAAGCGGCCCGGCGGCGCGCCGGCGCGGTCGATCTCCTTGCGATGGGCACGATCGCGCTGCATGCCCTGTTTCTGCTAACACACCGTACAAATGGCGGCTGGCAGTACGGCACGCGGTACCTGTGCGATACGCTGCCCGCGCTTCTGTTCCTGTGCGTCCGTGGAAAAAAGTCCGTGCGCCTTCCGGAGGCAGTTTCGATGGGCGGGCTGATCGCGTTCAACCTTTACGCAACCGTCGTGTTCCATTTCCTGTGATCGGTAAGGATTTCTTGCGAAATCCCTTGATGGCGAACGATTCTTCGAATCAGCGCCGCCGTCTCGGCAGTGCTTCTTTTGTACTAGAACGCCCAGCAATCGTTGCTCATTCCGGCGGTATCCTTTTCAATCAGCCAAAGCTCCGAACCCTCGACATGCTCGCCGATCTTCACGCATATCTTTTGTTCCACCGGCTTCCCCTCACAATAGGCCGTGAAGTGTTTGGCCCCCATAACGATTAGCCGGTCCGCGCGCAGTTCTTTGTCCATCTTCGTTTCTCTCCCATACAATATGCTTGTAGGGCGTTTCCGCTTGGATCCTGCGTGAGCGCACTACGAGGTGATTATTCCAAATTGCGGAAACCCCGCCCCGCGTTCCCCTCCATGTTCGAAGCCCGTGGAGGAGAGGCGGGGCGGGGTTCCATCTTTGACGGCGGCGATGATTTGGAAAATCAGTCGCCATAAGGGGCACCGGAGGGAAGCGCGCCCAGTGGGCGATGACGCGACCCGGAGGTGCGCCAAGGTACAGAGCGATGGCCCTCCGGGACAGTGCGACAATACCGAGGCGTTTTCGCCAGAAATCCCTACATTCCCCTCCAGATGCCCCGCTCTTTTGTGTCAGAACAATGACTGTTCGTGGAACCTGATAGGTATTAGCCGTTGATCGTAACAGCCAGTCTCCAGGCGTTGTTGATCGTCTCCGCGTTGGCGGGGAAGCTGAAGGTGATGTCGTTCGCGCCTTCCACATCGGTCCAGCCCATGCCCGCGTCATACTGCCACTGCAGCGTCACGCTCAGGCCGTCGAACCCGACCAGCTCGCCCATCAGGGTGACCAGCTCGTTCTCGTTGATGCAGCTCCCCAGGTTCGAGTAGATGTTGACCTCACGCTCCACCTGCACCACGGCCGGGCCGGCCAGCGGCACGATGTCGTCGTCGATCACGAACAGCTCGTCGTCGCCTTCGTCTTCCTCTTCCAGATCGTCGATGATGATGACTACCAGCTCGGGTTCGCCCTTCGCGGCGCCGGCCTTCTGGTCGGCAACCTCGTTCTCGTCATCAAGTAGCGTGTTTTCCCCGTCGTCCTGCGCGCTGGGCACAATCGCTTCCACCGGCGCGGCCGCGACAATCTCCACGAACGCCGCCCGGAGCGTCAGGTCACAGGTGACCGCCTTGCCGAACTCGAACGACTCTTCCACCATGGCGTTGATATCCATCCAGCAATCCAGCTCGTATCCCTCGCGGACCGGGTTCAGGAACTCCGGCAGGCTGAGGATGTCCCCGTCATTCATCGTGAAGACCACGATCTCGGTATCGTCCCAGTTTACAAACTTCACCGCGAACGTAGCCGGCTCTTTGGTATCATCGCCCTGTGTCTCTGCAACTTCCACCACCTGGGTGCTTTCCGCTTCCACGGCGATCTGCTCGGAGACAACCGCCTCACCATCCGTGCCCTCGGCGAACGCGCCAACCGCGAAGCAAAGCGTCATTACGAACGCGAGCAGCAACGCGATGGACTTCAACTTCTTGAAACTTGTCATTTTCGTTTCCTCCTCATTTTTGCTTTTCGCGATCGATCGTTACTCATTTAATTACCTTGTAACTCATCAGCGAACAATGCCAGTATACCGCGAACCCGTTACATCCTAGTTACATTTAGTTCATTTTCTCTTCTTTCACTACTAATAAAGAGTAAAAAAACCTTTTTGTTTTTTGGCTATTTTGTATTGTTTGGTCTCTCTCCTGAGCTACTGTGTCCAGTTTCTTCATTATATTGTCTTTCGCTTCTTTTGGACGGATGCGCAACAAAAGGCGGAGGAATGCTTTCGCTTCCTCCGCCTTTTTCCTGCCTATAGCCACGCTAGCTCCGTCAGTACCCGATCTGAATGGCCCTGCTCAGCACGCTCTTGGCGATAGGCGCCGCGACGCTGCCGCCGCCACCGCCGCGCTCCACCACCACCGCGATGGCCAGCGGGTGCTCGTCGCTCTCCACGAAGCCGACGAACCACGCGTGCGTCTTGATCGTCTTGTCGTTGCTCGTCTCGGCGCTGCCGGTCTTTCCGGCCACGGTGTAGCCGCTGATCTTCGCCTGTGTGCCCGTACCGGACTGGACGGTGGCGATCATGTACTCCTTGATGACGGACGCGACGTTCGCGGCGCAGACGCGCTTGTAGCTGCGCGCGGGCAGCAGCGTCCTGGCCGCGCCCTGCGCCGTCTTGACGGAGAGCATCAGGCGCGGCTCCATCATCACGCCGTCATTGGCAATCGCGCCCGCGATCAGCGCCATGTGCAGCGGCGTCACCAGCACGCGGCCTTGCCCGACACCTGACCACGCGAGGTCGTCCTTGCTCTGGTTGCTCGTGGGGTATTGCGAATTATAGACAACCATGTCCCGGAACAGGAAGTTATCGCCAAAGCCGAAGGCGGACGCAGTCTTGGAGAGCTGCCCGTACCCCAGCTCCAGCGACAGTGCGCCGAACGCCGTGTTGCAGCTCTGCGCGAACGCCTGCTTCATCGTCAGCACGCCGTGCACCTGGTTTGACGCCTCCGTGATCGTGGTCTTGTCCACCACATACGTGCCCGTGCACTGGAACCCGCGCCCCGTGACCTCCGGCATGTTTTCCAGCGCGGACGCCATGGTGATGATCTTGAACGTCGATCCGGGCGGGTACAGCCCCTGCGTGACGCGGTTGACGAACGCGCCGTTGTCCACGCCGCTGTTCATGGTCTTGGCGATGTCGCGCGGGTCAAAATCAGGATAGGAGGTGGAGCAGAGGATCTCCCCGGTCCTGTAGTTCAGCAGGACGATCGCGCCGCCCTCGTACCGCTTCATCAGCCCGGCGGCGTAGTCCGTCAGCGCGGCGTCGAGGGTGAGCTGCACGTCGTCCCCGCGCTCGGGGGTATCCGAAAAGAGCTGCATCAGGCGGTCCCACGCGTTGGAGTTGAACCCGAGCAGATACCCGGCCATGAACGTTTCCGCGCCGTTGGCCACGATGCCGCCGCTGTCGCCGATCACGTGGGACACCGCCCTGCGCGTGCTCTCCGCCCGGGGATAGGAGCGGGTGCCGTTGGATGCGTTCGTGGCCAGCACCTGGCCCGTGCGGTCCAGGATATCGCCCGCGATCACGTTCTGTTTTTGATTGTTCAGGCGCGGGTTGTTGGCATTGGCGAACCAGCGTCCGCCGTAAAAGTACACGGAATACGAAAAATACGCGCCAAGGCCCACAAACAGGGCGATGACGATCAGCGCCAGTATCCGGATGTTGTGGCGGAGTTTCTTCACGGCAACGCCTCCCTCCCGCTGGCCAGGCGCTCATCCTCGCGGCGCGCTTCCGCGTTCTTCGCGGCGACGCCGCACAGCAGCCCCATCATGCCCATGCACGAGATGAGCGACGTGCCGCCGTAGCTGACGAACGGCATGGTGATGCCGGTCAGCGGGATGAGCTTGACCACGCCGCCGATGATGACGAACGTTTGCAGCCCGATGAGCAGCACACAGCCCAGGGCGAGCAGCGCATAGAACGGCTGCCGCGCCTGCAAGGAAATGGCCACGCCGCGCAGCACGATGATGACATACAGCGCGACGACGCACAGCCCGAACAGGATGCCGAACTGCTCGCACAGCACGGCGAAAATGAAGTCCGTGGAATACGCGGGGATGGCGCGGCTCTGGCCCATGCCAAGCCCCAGCCCGAACAGCCCGCCGCTGCCGATGGCCGTCAGCGCCTGCACGAGCTGATAGCCCTTGCCCAGCGCGTCCGACCAGGGGTTCTGCCAGATGGCGACGCGCGTCTTGACGTGGGAGAACATCTCATAGCCGATATACGCCGCGCCCATGCCGCCCAGCCCGCCCAGCAGCGTCAGCGGCAGGTTGGACGACGCGGCCCAGTACAGCAGCAGCGTGACCAGGTAATACATCAGCGCCGTGCCCAGGTCCTTTTGCAGCATCAGCGCGCCGAGACAGGCGACGGCAAAGACGAGCCCCGGCAGCATGCCTTTTAGGCCGTTCATGCTGCTGAAAAACTGCGCCAGGATGATCACCAGCGCCAGCTTGACCAGTTCGCTCGGCTGGAACGTGCCGATGAACGGAACGGCAAACCAGTTCTTCGCGCCGTTCGTCTCCTGGCCGATGGCGACCGGGAGCAGAATCAGTGTGATGCCCGCCAGCATCATCAGCCAGCAGAGCGCGCGCCAGTCGCGGATGATGCGCACCGCCAGCGCGCAGATCACAAACATGCCGATGCCGATCACGAACATCCAGGACTGGCGGATGCCGCGCTCCGGCGACAGGCCGTACAGCAGGATGATGCCCAGGCCGCACAGGAAGTTCATCAGCATCACGAGCATCACGTCCGCCTTGAGGCGGTACGCGACGACATTGACGGAGAACCACGCCAGGGCGGGCAGCGCGAAAGCGAGCCCCAGCGCGATAAAGTCCAGCGGCTCGCCGCGCAGCATCAGCAGCAGACAGGCGCTGAACTCAAAGAGCATGATGGCGCTCAGCGTCAGCCTGGTCGCGCTGCGGCGTTCCGCCCAGCTCATTTTTTTCTTTTTCTTTTCCGGCCTACGCCTCCGGTCTTCTCGTGCCACTTGCGCTTCTCCTGCTTCGACGCGTTGTGATGGTCAGGGTGGGCCTTGGCAGCGACGACGGCTGCTCCTCCGTAGCCTGCGGGACTGGCGCGCGCTGCCGCTCCGGCGCTGGCGCCACCCGCGCCGCAGGGGCCTCGTTATTCTGCCGCGATTTCGGCGTTTTACGCGCCTGCGCTTTTGCCGCGGGCACCTCGCCCGAAAGCAGCACCCCCGCGAACAGGCGGAGCTGCAGTGTCACATCGCCAACGGTAAGCGTCGCCCCGTGGCGCAGCACGGCCTCCTTGCGCACCGGCTCGCCATCCACCACGATGGTGTCCGGCTGCCGGGGCAGCACGTGCAGCCCGTCATGCCGCAGCGTGAAGCGGGCCGCGCGGGCGGGCACGCCCTCCGACCGGATGCGCACGTCGCACGCGCGCGCCGCGCCCAGCCATCCGTCGCGCGGTGCGTTCAGGATGACGCCTTCCGCGAGGTCTCCCTCCTCGCCTTCCATCACCGCCCACTCACCGATAAACCCGGCGTCGGGCAGCAGGCTCTGCACAACGGCGGAGCGGTGCGCGTCTTTGCGCAGCCAAATCACCGCGCGCCAAAGGATGATGACCATCAGGAACGCGAACCAATACCGGGCGAAATACGCGATGACGGAATACACGGATTGACTCATGTTCGTAGCATAACATGAAACGAATCGGCTATCAAGGTTCTTCCCAGCATTCTGGGCGGCAAACGCGTGAACTGCGGTTCACGCGTTTGGAGGAACAGAGCGGTAGGGATTCCTGGCGGAATCCCCTTATGGCGTCCGATTCTTCGAATCCGCGCCGCCGTCAGGGAAAGGATTTCTTGCGGAATCCTCGCACGGCGCCTGATTTTTCAGATCACGCCGCCTTCGCATAGGATGCAAGGAAAGAAAACCTCGCGGTTTTCATCCGTTCGTCGGCGAAGCCGCCGATGCCGGGTTGTAATCAAGGGACTTCGGCCCCTTGATAATTCCCGAAAGGGCTTTCGCGCGTTCGTCGTGCAGCATTCTGGGCGGCTTTCGCCGCCCCGCGCAAGGGGGGACACGTCGCGTCGCGTCATTGTCACGCTGGCCTTTGGGCCATCGCACCGTGGCTCGCCGGACAAACGCCGCATTTGCTTCCGCCACCGGCGGAATGCGCCTCCGCTCCCGGCGAAGCCGGGCGATACGATTGAATCCGAGGGGCCGAAGCACCGTCGCCCCAGTGGGGCAATCAGACGGCGCGAAGGCCGGTTTCCGCACAGAGCGATGCGTAGCGGCGCGACAATACGGGAACCCGTCTGTAGCCCCTCGCACTCCCCAGTCTCAGCGTTCCTCATAAATCCTCATTCCCACGCTTCCCCCTTCTATGATATACTGTGCGCATGAACGAAACGGCTTATGATCTGATCGTCGTCGGTGCGGGGCACGCCGGATGTGAGGCGGCCCTGGCTTCGGCGCGCATGGGCATACAAACGCTGCTTTTGACGATGAACCTGGACTCCATCGCCCTGATGCCCTGCAACCCGTCCATCGGCGGCACGGGCAAGGGGCACCTGGTGCGCGAGCTGGACGCGCTGGGCGGCGAAATGGGCCTCGCCATCGACGACGCGATGCTGCAATCGCGCATGCTGAACACCGCCAAAGGCCCTGCCGTGCACTCGCTGCGCGCGCAGGCGGACAAGCGCGCCTACCAGCGGCGGATGCTCCGGGCGCTGCGCGCGCAGGCGGGACTCACGCTGCTGCAGGCCGAGGTTACGGACATTCTGACGGAGGATGGGCGCGTCACCGGCGTGAAAACGCTCACCGGCGCGACGGTAGCATGCCGCGCCTTGCTCATCGCGACCGGCGTGTATTTGCAAAGCCGCGTCATCGTCGGCGAGGCGAGCTGGAACGCCGGGCCGCAGGGGCTTGGCTACGCGGCACGGCTTTCGGACACGCTCACACGCCTGGGTTTCCCGCTCCGCAGGTTCAAGACCGGCACGCCCGCGCGCGTGGACGGGCGCACCATCGATTTCAGCCGCACCGCGCCGCAACCCGGCGATACACCGGTCGTTCCCTTCTCTTTCCTAACAGACCGACCGTTGGTTAACCGCTCCCAGTGCTATTTGACCTGGACCAACGAGATGACCCACGCGGTCATCCGGGAAAACCTGCACAGAGCCCCCATGGTTACAGGCATGATCGAGGGTACCGGTGCGCGTTACTGTCCGTCCATCGAGGACAAGATTATGCGCTTCCCGGATAAAGACCGGCACCAGCTTTTTTTGGAGCCGGAGGGTCTTGCTTCATTTGAGTGGTATGTGCAGGGCATGTCGTCCTCCATGCCGGAGGATGTGCAGCGGGCGATGTACGCGACGGTCCCGGGGCTCGAGCACGCGTCGCTCGTCCGGCTCGCCTACGCGATCGAGTACGATTGCATCGACCCCACGCAGCTCACTCCCGCGCTTTCGGCAAAGGACATCCAGGGGCTGTATTTCGCGGGGCAGATCAACGGCACATCCGGGTATGAGGAAGCGGCCGTCCAGGGGTTGATCGCGGGCATGAACGCGGCGCTATGGATCAGGGGGAAGGACCCCGTCGTGCTGACGCGCGATCAGGCGTACATCGGGGTGCTGATCGACGATCTGACCACCAAGGGCACGAACGAGCCGTACCGCATCATGACATCGCGCGCGGAATTTCGATTGCTGCTCCGGCAGGATAATGCGGACCTGCGCCTGACGGAGATCGGGCACAGGGCAGGGCTGGCGAGCGAAGAGCGGCTACGGCGCATGATCGAAAAACAGGCGGGCACGGAGGCATTGATCCGGAGGCTGCGCGCGAAGGGGCTGGACGCACTGCTGCGAAGGCCCGAGGCCACGTTCGACATGGCCATCGCTATGGATCCGTCGCTCGCGGACATCCCGCCCGCGATCAGGGAGCAGGCCGCCGTGGAAATCAAGTATGAAGGCTATCTGAAAAAACAGGCGGCGGCCGTGCAGCGGTTCCGGCGCACGGAGGAGCGGCTGATGCCCGTGGACGCGGACTATTTGAACATGCCGGGGCTGCGCATCGAGGCGCGGCAAAAGCTGCACGCGGCGAGGCCGCGATCCCTCGGGCAGGCGGCGCGCATTTCCGGCGTGTCCCCGGCGGACATCACGGTGCTGCTGATCTGGCTGGACAGGGGGACGCATGGAGCACATTGAACGGATGCGCGCCGCGCTTGATGAGGCGCAGGCCGCCGCCATCAGGGGAGAGGTGCCCGTCGGCGCGGCGGTTTTCCAGGGAGCGGAAATCGTGGCCCGCGCGGGCAATGAGTGCGAGGCGAAAAATGACCCGACGGCGCACGCGGAGCTGCTCGCGATGCGGCGCGCCATGGAGATACTCGGCACCCACACGCTTTCCGGGTGCACATTATACGTGACGCTGGAACCGTGCCCGATGTGCGCCGGGGCCATCGCGTTCCTGAGGCCGGACGCCGTCATCTTTGGCGCGGCGGACCCGCGCGCCGGCTGCTGCGGCAGCGTATACCGGCTGACCGAGGACACGGCGCTCGGACTTGGCACGGTGCCCGCGCACGGCGGCGTGCTGGGCGGAGAGTGCGCCGCGCTATTGGATGATTTTTTTAACAAAAGGAGGTCGCGCCCATGACGCATACAATCCACTGCGCAAAGTGCGGCGGGGAAATGCAGGTGCCGGAAGGCCAGGTCCCCCGGCTGTGCCCGTATTGCGGAAGCTCGCTGACAAGCCCGTCCGTCTCGCCACTGGAGGAGCGCCTCAGGGCCGAACGGGACCCGAAACGAAAATACAGGATCATCCAGGAGACGCTGGCCGCGTCCCCGGACGATTTCGACGCCAACAAGGCGCTGCTGTTCCATGGCCGCTTGCACGAGCCAATGCGGAAGGCGCTTGATTTCTCCATCCTGAAATGTCATCTGCTCACTGTTTTCGACACGCCGGATGAGTATTCGCCCCAGGGACTGGACGACAAGTATGAGGAGCTGCTCCAGGGGCCGCAACTGCGCAAGACCATGGCTCTCGCGCCGGACGCGGATGCCTTCTTCGCCGAGTACCTGCACCGGCTCGCCCGGGAGTACGTCGATCTGTTCATTCGGGGCGACAGCAAGGTCGCGCATGCGGCGTTCGGCTTTCCGCGCTCGCAGGATTCCGTCGCCCGCATCTGCGCGGACAGGGTGAGCCGTATGCTGCGCGCGGTCGCGGTATCCGACCGGCTGGACGCGAACACGCGCCTCCTGCTCCGGCAGGCGCTGCTCGACGGGTTTTCGGCTTTATTTCCCGGGCAACCGGACAGGCTGATAACGGATTGACGCGATACGGACGCTATTATTATAGAAGAAACAGGGAGGATACTGCCATGCTGCGCATTGGGATCGACTTTGGCGGGACCAAGATCGCGTATGGGCTGTATGACAACGATATGCGGCTCCTGGACCGCCTGCGGGTGAAAACGGACGCTGAGGCACAGCCCGAGGCGGTCATGGACGCGATGGCGCGGGACGTGCGCGCGCTGATGGATCAGGCGGGCTACCCCATGGCGGATCTCGCGGGCATCGGCATCGGCTTCCCCAGCCACATCAGCTACGAGCAGGGCAGCGTCCTCATCGCGACGAATCTACCCCTGTGGGAGGATGTGGCCTTGCGGGACGAGCTTGGCGCGCGCCTCGGCGTGCCCGTATGGGTGGACAACGACACGAACTGCGCCGCGCTGGCCGAGCACCGCCTGGGCGCGGGGCAGGGCGCGCGCCACATGGCCTATATGACCGTGAGCACAGGCGTCGGCTGCGGGTTCATCCTCAACGGCGAGATGTACCGGGGCACGCATGGCTTCGCAGGAGAACTGGGGCAGATGTTCGTCAGCGACCGGGAGGGCTTTGGCACGCGCCGGATGAATGCGGGCGTCGTGCAGTCCATTTCGTCCGGCCCGGCCATGGTGAAGCTGGCGCAGGCGCGGATCGCCGAGGGGCGTCGGAGTACGATTCCCGCGCACGCGGGCACGGCGGACGCCATCATGTGCGAGCACATCGGCGCGGCCTACGCCGAGGGCGACGCGCTGGCCGCTGAAATCGTGGAGCACGCGGTGCTGTACCTGGGGCGCACGCTGGTGAACCTGTACGAACTGATGGACATCGGCGTCATCGTGTACGGCGGCGGCGTGCTGAAGATTGGGCCAAGGCTCGTGGACGGGATGATCGAGGTGTTTTATAGCCTGTCGCACGGGGCGAAAAAGTGCCCGGTGGATTTCCGGCCCGCCGCGCTCGGGGACGACGCGGGACTGATCGGGGCGGGGCTGATGGTGGAATGAGGACGGAAAGACAGTGCCGGTTTCAACCCACCGGCTCTCTCGGCAAAAGGGTTTCTGCGCCTCCGGTGAACGGAATTGCCGTCCGCCGGAGGCAGCTTTCTTGTTTTCATGATGACGGGATTTTTTCGCTATTTGCTTTTACGCCTATACGGCTTTTTCTCGTCCGTCAGCCCAAGAATATAATCTACGCTTGTCTCAAAAAAGACTGCAAGCTGGATAACGGCCCAGACCGGTATTTCCCGCTCACCCTTCTCATATCTTCGATAGACTTCTCGCTTGCAGTGCAGAAAGTCAGCCATGTGCTGTTGCGTCATATCTTTGTCAACCCGTAGATCCTCTATCCTTTGAAAGTGCATGCAATCACCCCTTGATTATGCTACTATTTTGTGGCATAATCAAATGATATTTGCTACCGTTTGGTTGCGCGAGGATATGTTGTGATGCTCTACACCACCTGCTGCTTCGCAGGCCACCGCTATCTCCCCGACGACCTGCTTCCCGCCATCCTTCAAAACCTCGACCAAGCCATCGACACACTTGCCCGGCGGGGCGTAACGGATTTCCTCTCCGGCGGGGATATCGGCTTTGACCAGATTGCGGCCGCCATGGTAATCGCAAAAAGAGATGAGGGGTGCCCCCTTCAACTTCACTTTGTGCTGCCTTATCCAGACCAGGACGCCCTATGGTCCGCAGAGCAGCGGGAAACCTACTGGATGCTGCTCGGCAGGGCGAATTCCGTTGCGTGTCTTTCGGAAACGTACACGGCCGGATGCGTGCGCGCGCGGAACCGTGCCCTGGTTGACCGCGCCATACACTGCGTCTGCGCGTTGGTCCGCGCCGATAGCAATACATTCCAGACCATCCTCTATGCCAGAAGCAAGGGCCTTTCCATTATCAATGTCGCTTCTCCGGCGATGCCAAGCTGATTTGCCGGAAAGTATTTTTTTACCCAGTTGACAGCGCATGCCGCCTGCCTTATACTTGACGAAAAAGGTCAAGAATACACGGGCGGGGGACGCGATGACCACCATTCTACAGCTAGACGACATTCACAAGGACTTTGGCCAGGGGGAAGTGCTGGACGGCATCAGCCTTTCGGTCTCCGCCGGCGAGTTTCTCACGCTGCTCGGCCCAAGCGGCTGCGGCAAGACTACCACGCTCCGCATCATCGCGGGGCTGGAATCGCCCACATCCGGCCGCGTGCTGCTGGACGGCGCGGACGTGACCGCCCTGCCGCCGGAGCGCCGCAATGTCAACACTGTGTTTCAAAACTACGCGCTGTTCCCGCACATGACCGTGGCGAACAACATCGGCTACGGGCTGCGCCTGCGGAGTGTGCCCAAGCCCGAAATCAAGAGCCGGGTCGCGGAGATGCTGCGCCTCGTGCAGCTTGAGGGCTACGAGAAGCGCATGCCGGACAGCTTGTCCGGCGGGCAGCGCCAGCGCGTGGCCATCGCGCGCGCCGTGGTGCTCGCGCCGCATATTCTGCTGCTGGACGAGCCGCTGGGCGCGCTGGATTTGCAGCTGCGCCGCCAGATGCAGACGGAACTGAAGGCGCTGCAGACGGAGCTGGGCATCACCTTCATCTATATTACGCACGACCAGGAAGAGGCGCTCAACATGTCCGACCGCATCGCCGTGATGCGAAACGGGCAATTTGAGCAGGTCGGCACGCCCGAGGAAATCTACGAGCATCCCGCCACGCGCTTTGCCGCCGCGTTCATCGGACAGACGAACCTGCTCGATTGCACGGTGGAAGGCCCTGCCGCGATGGCCTTCGCGGGGCAGAGCGTCCCGGCCATCATGCCGGGGGACAAAACCCCGGCCGTTGGCGGCGCGGCTTCGCTGTGCCTGCGCATGGAACGCGTGCACTACGAGGCGAAGGCGCCGGAGGGCCAATGGTCCGTCCCGGGGACGCTGGTGGAATACCGCTTCGCGAATGGCATGCTGCGCTCCACCGTGTCGCTGGCCGATGGCCAGGTGCTGACCGTGTACAACCAAACCCGTCCGGATATCGAGCCGGGCGGCGCCGTGCGCGTCTGGTGGGATGAGCGGCACGCCGCCGTCATCCTATGAGGAGCGACGCTATGCGATCCAAGCGAACTTTTCTTTGCATACCCTTATATTTATGGTCGGTGGTGCTGGTCGCCCTGCCGCTGTTGTACGTGGTGGGCGTGTCGTTCTTCGCGCGCGGGGCGACATGGGGCGTGTCCGACACGCTGACGCTGGACAACTACCGCATGCTGTTTGACCCCACGTACCTGAAGGTGTTCGGCCGGTCGATCCTCATTTCGGCGGAGACGAGCGCCATCGCGCTGCTGCTGGGGTATCCGTTCGCCTACTGCATGGCGAAATCCTCGCCAAAGCGGCGGACCATGCTGATGGTGCTGGTCATCGTGCCGTTCTGGACAAGCGCCCTGATCCGCACGTACGGCTGGATGATCCTGCTGCGCGCGGACGGGCCTATCAATACGTTTCTGCAGCGCCTCGGCTTCATCGACCGGCCGCTGAAACTGCTGTACAGCCAGGGCGCGGTGATGCTCGGCTTTGTGTACACGATGCTGCCGTTCATGATCCTGCCGTGCTACACGGCCATTGAGCGCATGGACTGGCGCACCGTGGAAGCCGCGCGGGACCTGGGCGCGTCGCCGAGCCGCGCGTTCCTGACCGTCACGCTGCCGCTCACCTCGCCGGGCATTCTCTCCGGCTTCACGCTGACGTTTGTGCCGAGCATGGGGCTGTTCTTCATCTCGGATCTGATGGGCGGCAGTAAGACGGTCATCATCGGCAACCTGATCCAGGACCAACTGCTCCGGGCGCGCAACACGCCCTTCGGCGCGGCGCTCGCCGTGGCGATGCTGGTGTTCACCGCCCTGGTGCTGTGGCTGCAGCGGCGCGCCGGCGGCGAGCCGAACCTGTTTTAAGGAGGATCAGCGGTGTATAAGCGGATGCGCATTGTGTTCATGACGCTGATCCTGATCGGCCTATACGTGCCGATCCTCATCGTCGTGCTGTACTCGTTCAACCCGTCCAAGAGCAGCGGGATGATGACCGGCTTCACGCTGGACTGGTATCAAAAGCTCTTCCAGGACGCGGAAATCGCGCGCGTGCTCGCCAACTCGCTGAAGGTGGCGGCGGTGTCCGTGGCCGCGTCCGCCGTCATCGGCACGCTGGGCGCGGTGGCGCTCGCGCGGAGGCACCTGCGCCTGCAGGGCTTCATGGAGGGCCTCGCCACGCTGCCGATCATGATCCCGGAGATCGTGCTGGGCATGTCGTTCCTGGCGGCGTTTACGTTCGCGGGCATGTCGCTGGGCATCGGAACCATGATGTTGGCGCACATTACGTTCTGCATTCCCTACGTGTTCATCATTGTCAAGAGCCGGCTGGCCGCGCTCGATCCCCAGCTTGAGGAAGCTGCGCGCGACCTGGGCGCGAAGCCCTGGCGCGTGTTTCTGGATATCACGATGCCCCTGGTCTTCCCGGCCGTGCTTGCGGGCATGCTGCTGGCCTTCGCGATGTCGCTGGACGACGTGGTCATCAGCTTCTTCGTGACCGGCCCGGGCGCGCAGACGCTGCCGCTGAAGATTTACTCCAGCCTGAAGGTTGGCGTCACGCCGGAGATCAACGCGCTGTGCACGGTGATGCTGGGCGTCGTGTTTCTGTTCGTCGCAGTTTCGCAGTGGATTCGCACCAAGAAAACCTGATTATTATTTTAAGGAGGCTCCCCGGTATGAAACGTATGCTCCCCTTGCTCCTGGCGCTGCTGCTCGTTCTGTCCGCCTGCGCGCCCGGTGTCGCGGAGGAAGAAAAGGTTCTGAACATCCTGACCTGGGCCGACTACATCAACGGCCCGTCCGTCATTGACCCCTTCACCGCCGAAACCGGCATCAAGGTGAACTACGACTACTTCGACTCCAACGAGGAGATGCTCATCAAGCTGCAGGCCGTAAACGGCGGCACGTACGACATCGTGCTCGCGAGCGATTACATCATCGACATCGCGCGCAAGGAAAACTTGCTGCTGAAACTGGACAAAGAAAAGCTGTCCAACTGGGGCAACATCGACCCCGTGTTCCAGAGCCAGTTCTACGATCCGGACAACGAGTACACCATGCCCTACGCCGCCGGCACGCCGTTGATCATCTATGACCCCACGCGCGTGGACATCGAGATCACGGGATACAACAGCCTGTGGGACCCGAGCCTGAAGGACAGCATCGCCATGATGGACGACGCGCGCAACATCATCGGCATCACGCTGAAATCCATCGGCGAGAGCTTCAATGTCACGGACCCGGCCATCCTGGACAAGGCGGCGGAAAAGCTGATGACGCTCAAGCCCAACATCCGCGTGCTGGATTACAACTCCACCCACACGGCCATGATTTCCGGCGAGGCGTCCGTGGGCTATATGTTCACCCCCGCGGTGCTGTGGGCCATGGAAGGCCGCGACGGCCTGGAAGTCGTCTACCCCGAGGAGGGCATGGGCTTTGGCATTGACAGCGTGTTCATCCCGGTGAACGCGCCGCACCCGGACAACGCGCATCAGTTCATCAACTTCATGCTGCGCCCCGAGATCGGCGCGCAGATCGCCGAGGTGCAGATGTACCTGAACTGCAACAAGGCGGCCGAGCCGCTGCTGTCCGAGGAATACAAGTCTAACCCGGCGCTGTACATCCCCTCGGAAATCCTGGGCGAGACGGAGTTCATCCAGGACGTGGGCGACGCGCAGCTCCTCTTCAACGACATCTGGACCCGGTTTAAGCAGGAGTAGGCAGCGCCTGGTTTCGCCCAAGATGCCGATACCACTTCCCGATTCAGCTTGGTAATACCTTGCCAATCCGTATCGGGAAGTGGTATTATTCTTCTTGGCTGCCAGGGTATACGTAGGCGTGAGATGCGCTATGCTTATAAGAGGTAGGGATTTCTGGCGGAATCCCTTTGATGGCGTGGGTTTTCAAATCCCCGCCGCGCCCGGTTCTTCGAGTCCGCGCCGCCTCGGCAATCAACGCGTCCACAAGGAGGGGCTTCCCGTGATCAAAACCATCATCCTGGGCATTGTCCAGGGGCTGACCGAATTTCTCCCCGTGTCCTCGTCCGGCCATCTGGTGCTGTTTCAGAAGCTGTTCGACATGCCGGAGACGGGCTTGCTGCTGGAAATCCTGCTGCACGTGGGCACGCTGTTCGCGGTGCTGGCCGTGTTCTGGCGGGACTGGCTGGAGATGCTGCGCCACCTGTTCAAGAGCCGCGTCGTGCGGCTGCTGATCGTCGCGACACTCCCGGCAGTGGTCGTCACGCTGCTGTTCAACAACTGGATCGAGGCCGCGTTCGGCGGCTGGTTCCTTGGCATCAGCTTTATCATCACGGCGATGCTGCTGAGCGCTTCCGACTGGCTGGCCGAGCGGGCGCGCAAGCGCGCCGACGGGCGGCAGCCCTTCAACGACATCACGGACATCACGTACCAGCAGGCAACGGCCATGGGCGTGATGCAGGCGTTCGCGATCATCCCCGGCGTGTCGCGCTCGGGCTCGACCATCGTCGGCGGGCTGGCGTCCGGCGTATCCAAGCGCACAGCGGCCAAGTTTTCCTTCATGATGAGCGCGATCGCGACGGTGGGGTCGCTCGTGTTCAAGCTGAAGGACCTCGTCTCCGTGGGCGACTATGTGTTTGAGGGCGGGCCGGTGGCCATGGTGCTGGGCATTCTCGCGGCGGCCATCAGCGGCTATATCGCCATCCGGTGGATGCTGCTGCTGATCCAGCGCGTCAGCCTGAAGTGGTTCGGGCTGTACACGGCGGTGCTCGGCATCCTGATCCTGAGCGATCAACTGTTCTTCGGCCTGATCTTCCCAAGGATACTGTAATACATACATCCGATTCTGTGAGGGGTTGATAGCGTGCTCCGGTTTTACTTCGGCGTGATGGGCTCATCCAAGACCGCGATGCTGCTGATGCAGCGGTACAACTACCGCATGCAGGGGTATAGCTGCGCGCTGGTGAAGCCTTCCGTGGACACGCGCAAGGGCGTGAACATCGTCCACTCGCGCGTCGGGCTGGAGGACTGCGCGGACATTGTGCTCGCGCCGGACCATAGCGTCCGCGAGCAGCTTCTGTGGCTGGAGACGCGCATGCCGGGGCAACTGGAGCACGTGTTCATCGACGAGGCGCAGTTCCTCACCGAGGCGCAGGTCATCGAGCTGGCCGACATGTCCGGCAACCTGGAAATCCACTGCTACGGCCTCAAGACCGATTTCCAGGGCAACTTTTTCCCCGGGTCCAGCGCGCTGCTCCGCTTCGCGGATACTTTTTCCGAGCTGGATCAGAGCCTGTGTTGGTGCGGGGCCAAAGCGACGATGAACACGCGCGTGGACCGGACCGGCGCGGTGGTGAAGGAAGGCGCGCAGGTGCTCATCGACACCGGCGCCGGGGACGAGCCGATCACGTACATCGGCCTGTGCTACAAGCACTGGAAGGGCGGCAAGAGCGGGATCGGCGGAAATATGTGATTTCTGGGCGATTCCGCATTTGGTTTACAGGATCACAAAAGTGCGGTATACTATGCCCACATTATCCGCATTCCTGAAAGGGTTGATTGTATGTTCGGTTTTCGCCCTGACGGGCGCAAGGTCAGCCAGGACGACCCCATACTGGCGTTTGCGCCGTATCTGATGCCGCAGCGCGTGGATTCGCAGGTGCACATGGTGATGCGCATCGACTGCGAGGTGCTGACCGACTACATCCGCAGACAGCGCGAGAAGGGGAATGTCCTGTCCTACATGGATCTCGTGGCCGCCGGCTACGTGCGCTCCTGCGCCCAATACCCGGAGCTCAACCGCTTTATCGCCAACAAGCAATTATACGCGCGCAACAGCATCTGCGTCTCGTTCGCCATGCTCAAAACGTTTGAAACCGGCGACGAAATCAAGGAGACCACCGTCAAGATGCACTTTGACCCGAGCGACACCGTGTTTGACGTGCACGAGAAGCTCGCGGCCGCCATTGAGGAAAACCGCAAGCCCGATACTGCCAATGCCACGGACAAGATCGCCAGCTTCCTGATCAACGTGCCCGGGCTTCCCACGTCGGTCGTCGCGCTGGTGCGCCTGCTGGACCGCTACGGCATCATGCCGCGCTTCATCCTGAACGCGAGCCCGTTCCATACGGGGCTGTTCATCACGAACATGGCGTCCATCGGCATGCCGCATGTCAACCACCACATCTATAACTTCGGCACCACCAGCCTGTTCATCTCGCTGGGCAAGGCGGAGCGGGTTCCCGTTCCGGGGCCGAACGGCGCCGTGACCTTCAAGCGGATGATTCCCATCGGCGTGGTGGCGGACGAGCGCGTCACCAGCGGCGCGGAATTCGGGCGCGCCTTCACCTGCTGGCGCGACCTGCTGGCCCATCCGGAACGGATGGAACTGCCGCCGGAGGATGTCAAGTATGACTTCCCGCCGGAGCGCATGCCCGGGGTAACGCGGAGGCGGCGGCGCAAGGGGCGCAGGCGCGAGCGGGAGAACGCGGCCATCGAGGCGTGATAATTGTACGATCAGCAAGAAACGGAGCTGCCGCCAGTGCGACAGCTCCGTTTCTTGCTTGCCTACGCCCGGTCGTTCGGCGCGGTCAAAATCCAGGTATAGCCGTACTTGTCGCGCACCAGCGCCCCCATGCCCGCATCGTCCGGCGGCGGATGCGGGGTCAGCCGGTTGATCGCGTGCCCTTCCTTGGCCAGCGCGTCAAAAATGCGCTCCGCTTCCGCCCTGGTTCCAATATGGACGAGCAACTGCATGGAATCGCCGTGCGTGATCTCATCCTCCTGGTCCGCGCCGCTGAGGCCGCCCATCCCGCCCAGGGACACATACGCGTGCATCACCTTGCCGGCGAGCGCCTCCGTGCCGGTTTCCCGCGTGAAGCGCGACAGCGCCTCGATTTTGCCGCCGAACACGGATGCGTAGAACCCGAGCGCCTCCTCGCAGTCGCCCCGGAAGTGCAGATATGGCATAATCATGGGATGCCCTCCTTGTGTATTGTTGATAGACGCAGTATACGCTACATCTTGAAGCGGTCATTGTAAAAAATGGACTTCTTGTCGAGATACGCCTGCGGGTTCACGCCGCACAGCGCCTGAAAATCGTGGATGAAGTGCGGCTGGTCAAAATACCCTGCCAACGACGCGACGGACGCCATGTTGCCGCCCTCCGTCTCCAGCAGGCGCAGCGCGTGATTCACCCGGACGATCCGCGCGAAGGTCTTGATGCCGGTGCCGATGTGCTCCCGGAACAGGCGGTTCAGGTGTTTTTCGCTGTAGAAAACCTCGCGCGAAAGCGCGCGGGCGCTGATGCCGCCAAGGCTCGCGCGAATCAGATGTTGGGCCAGCGCGACCGTGGGGTCGATTTCGGCGCGCTCCAGGGCGGACAGGAGGATCCTGTCCACGCTGTCCTTCAGATCGGCCACGCCGCGCGACGCGAGCAGCGCCTCCAGGATTCGGCCATGCAGCCGCGCGTCTATCGCGGAGAGGGGGACGGAGGTGTCGACCAGCTCCGACTGGGGCAGGCCGAGCAGCGGGCGCAGCCCGCCGGGGTGAAACTCGATCAGGAAAAGCAGCGGATACCGGTTGGCATAAGCGCCCACAGCCGACGCCCGCGTGTTGACGCCGCGCAGGCCGTCCACGACCGCGCTGCTGCCAGCGGCGTACACCAGGGTGGCGCTGGCCGTCGGCATGATGGTATACTGATCCGGCATCTCGCCGGCAACGGGACATGTGAAGGTATAGTTGGCAATGTACGGCGCGAGCGCCGGGTGCGGGGGGATGTAGACATAGCTTGGGCCGCGCATCAGCGCCGGGCCTGCGTATTGCCGTACGCTTTCTTTCGTAATCATTCGGGCCTTTCATCTCAGCAATCATCCGCGTCACCGCGCATCGTCGCGCTATTATACCACAAAACCCGGCGCTTCGCTTTTCGGAATTGCGGCGCGCGCGGCCATCTGGTATACTGTTTTCAACGAGTATAAGAGAAACGAGGTGCGGGCCGTGTACCACATTCGGTATCCCTGCTAGAAAACCGTCCGGATAGCGGCGCGAGGCCCTCCAAAGCACGGACCAGGGAGTCTATGCGAAAAATTGGAGGGATTGCGTATGAAAATCGTCAATATGAGTGAACTGAACGAGGCGCAGCGCACGCAGGCCGCGCAGATGCTGACCGATAACTTTCCACATTGGAAGCCGACGCTTGACGACGCCCGCGGCGAAATCAGGGAGCGCCTGATCCCCGGCAACACGCTGCTCGCAGCGGTCGAGGGCGACGCCGTCATCGGCTGGGGCGGCATTCTCGCGCCGGAGTATCACGGCAACGTGTTCGAGCTGCATCCGTTGGTCGTCAGCCACGACAAGCGGCGGCAGGGTGTCGGCCGGGCGATTGTGACCGCGCTGGAGGACGAGGCGCGCAGGCAAGGCGGCATCACAATCCAGCTCGGTGCGGACGACGAGCTGAACGGCGGCGAAACGTCCTTCGCGAACGTGGACCTGTACGACGATCTGCCGGGCAAAATCAAGCGTTTCGATCCCGGCACGCACCAGGCGGGCTTCTACCTGCGAATAGGCTACAGCATCATCGGGGTGATGCCCGACGCGAACGGCCCGGGGAAGCCGGACATTTTCTTTGGAAAGAGGCTATGATAACCAAAGAGGGCTGCCGTTTGGCAGCCCTCTACGCAGTTACCTCTCCCCGATGATCCACTCGAACACCGGCCGCATCGTGTCGGTCATGCGCTCCGGATGCCATTGCAGCAGCAGCACGTCCTCGCCCTCCACCGCCTCGATCACGCCGTCGGGCGCTGTGGCGGCCACGGTCAGCCCTTCGCCCGGCAGGTCGATCGCCTGGTGGTGGCTGCTGTTGACGGGAATGTCTCCCGCGCCGAGCAGGGACGCCAACAGTGTGCCCTCCGCGATCCTGGCGGTGTGACGGCCCGTAATATTTCCGCTGTGCCACAGCACGGGATCGAACGCGTCCGGCAAATGCTGGTGCAGCGTGCCGCCCAAGAAAATGTTGGCCGCTTGGCATCCCCGGCAAATGCCCAGGATGCGCTTGCCGCGCGACAAAAAGGCGTCGAACAGCAGACGGTCGGACTGGTCGCGCAGCGGGCTGTCGTAGCTGCACGCCACGTGCGGCGCTTGCCCGAACATCGCGCCCGGCAAATCTCCGCCGCCCGGCATCAGCAGCGCGTCAAACGATTCTGCCAGCGCCTCGGCGTCCTTCTTATCCGCCGCGTGCGCGATTGCGCCGATGGCCCCCACGCCGCGCACCGCGCGCAGGTACGATGTAGAGGTGCCGACCTTCTTTTCGTCACAGTCGCCCGCGATCAAAATCCGCTTCATAGTCGGTGGATCTCCTTTCGGTTCTTGACTTTGCTGATGACGGCACGGAACCGAAGATTCCGGGCCATGAAAGGGATTTCGCCAGAAATCTCTTCATCAGTGCAATATATCGTGATTGGGCTACACCTCGTGCACGCCCAATTCGCCCAGAATGCGCCTGCGCGACGCGTCCACCTCGCGCGTGACGCGCTCGATATCGATGGTGGGGAACGCGCCGTCGCGGTACAGCACGCGGCCGTCGCACAGCGTCAGCACAATGTCCGACCCGGACGCCGTGTACGCGGCGTTGTTCAGCATGTCGTGCACGGGCTGCATGGCCGGGGAGCGCATGTCCAGCACGGTAAGGTCCGCGCGGTTGCCCACGCGAATCTCGCCGCAGTCGTCGCGGCCCTGCGCCAGCGCGCCCGCCCGCGTGGCCGCGCGGAAGGCTTCCAGCGGCGAAATCAGCGTCGGGTCCATGGAGAAACCCTTTTGCGCCAGCAGAAACACGCGCAGCTCCTCCAGCATGTTCAGGTTGTTGTTGCTGGCCACGCTGTCCGTTCCGATGGCGAATCGCACGCCCTTGTCGATCGCCTTGCGCGCGTCAAATACCCCGCTGCCCAGCTTCAAATTGGACTTGGGGCATGTGGCGACCGTCACGCCCTTTTCCCGCAGGATGTCGCGGTCCTCGTCCTCGATCCAGACGCAATGTGCCGCCGTCGCGGGCACATCGAACAGGCCGCACTCCGCGTGATACCGCGCGGGCGTCCGGCCATTCCGACGGGTTTTGCAACCCTCGTGCTCTTCCCGCGTCTCCGATACGTGTACATGCACGCGGCAGCCGAGCTTTTTCGCGTCCTCCGCCACGGCCCGGTCGGTCGCCTCGTCGGACGTGTACTCCGCGTGCAGGGACAGGTCCACGCGGACGCGGCCGTTTTCCGCGCCCTGCCAGTCCCGGATGGCGTCGTGCGTCTCCTTCGTGGACCCAAGCGCCGCGTAAGGCGAGCCGTCAAAGTTCGTCGCGCCATTGGAGAGGTTGGCCTTCGCGCCGCTCTCCGCAAAGGCGCGGGCCATGTCGTCCAGGCGGAAATACATGTCCGTGGTGGAGGTGATGCCGTACCGCGCCATCTCCGCGATGCCCAACAGCGTGGCCCAGTAGATGTCCTGGCCCGTCAGCCGTGCCTCAAAGGGGAACACGCGCTGGGTGAGCCAGTCTGAAAGCGGGAGGTTTTCACCGTATCCGCGCAGCAGCGTCATCGGCGTGTGGCTATGCGCGTTCACAAATCCGGGCAAGAGCAGCCTGCCGCGCCCGCCATATGTCTCCCCAAACGGGCCGTCCGGCTTTTCGCGGCCGATGCACGCGATTTTTTCCCCCTGTACCGCGACATACTGATCGGGGACAATTCCCTCCGACGTGAGCATGGCAATGTGTTCAAACAGCACCCGCATCGCCTCCTTTCGCACGCTTCTTATCATAGCGCATTGGGCCCACGCGGTCAATTCCTTTGCGCGGAAGGCGCGATTTTTCTTGACAATTCTTCCCCGTTCCGCTATACTAAGCAGGCTGTCAAGCATTTCCCCTTTACAGGAGGCCACACATGGAAAAGCGCGTGGACGCAAGCCTTTTGCTTTCCTTTTATAGCGCGATTCTCACCGAGCGCCAGCGGGAAATGCTCTGCCTGCACTATGAGGACGATCTCTCCCTATCGGAAATCGCTTCGCTGTACGGCGTGACCCGGCAAGGCGCGCACGACGCGATCCGCCGGGGCGAGGCGCAGCTTCTCTCGCTGGAGGCCAAGCTGGGTTTGTGCGGGAAGTGGACGCGGCTGTGCGAACAGCTCGCGGCGTGCCGCGCGGCGCTCGGCGCGGGGGAGACGGACAGGGCGGCCACCATTATTGACGACATGTTGCGCGAGGAGGAGGCACTGGATGGCGTTTGAGGGTTTGACAGAAAAGCTGCAGGGCGCGTTTAAGAAGCTATCCGGGCGCGGCAAGCTGTCCGAGCAGGATGTCAAGGAAGCGATGCGCGAGGTGCGCATGGCGCTCCTGGAGGCGGACGTTAATTTCGTTGTCGCGAAGGATTTCGTTAAAAAAGTAACGGATCGGTGCGTCGGCACGGAAATCGAGAAGAGCCTGACCCCGGCGCAGGTTGTCATCAAGATTGTCAACGAAGAACTGACGGCTCTGATGGGCGGCGCGAACGCGCGGCTCACCTGGTCGCCCGCGCCGCCGACGGTGTTCATACTCTGCGGCCTGCAGGGCGCAGGCAAGACCACCATGGCCGGAAAGCTGGCTCGCATGCTGCAGAAGCAGGGCAAGAAGCCCCTGCTCGTC
Source organism: Eubacteriales bacterium (assembly GCA_031550535.1). Lineage (GTDB taxonomy): Bacteria > Bacillota > Clostridia > Christensenellales > Aristaeellaceae > Avichristensenella. The sequence continues at coordinate 32,887 of JAVBOM010000039.1, read as the reverse complement.
GCGTGCGATATCTACCGCCCCGCCGCCATCAAGCAGTTGCAAATCGTGGGCGAGTCCGTGAACACGCAGGTGTTTGAGAAGGGCACGCAGAACCCCGTGCAGACGGCGAAGGAAGCCATTGACCACGCGCGCTATTACGGGCTGGACACTGTCATCGTCGATACGGCCGGACGGCTGCACATCGACGACGCGCTGATGGATGAGTTACGGCAGATTAAGACGGCTGTTCGCCCGCAGGAGATCCTGCTGGTGGTGGACGCGATGACCGGCCAGGACGCCGTGACCGTCGCGGACACGTTCAACAAGCAGCTCGCAATCGACGGCGTGATCCTGACGAAGCTGGATGGCGATACCCGCGGCGGCGCGGCGCTATCCGTGCGCGCCGTGACCGGAAAGCCGATCAAGTTCAGCGGCATTTCCGAGAAGATGGACGGCATCGAGCCGTTCTATCCCGACCGGATGGCGTCTCGCATCCTGGGCATGGGCGACATGCTTTCGCTGATCGAGAAGGCGCAGGAATCCTTTGATGCTTCGGCGGCGGAGAAGCTCTCCCGCCGCGCGCGCGACGCGTCCTTCACGCTGGAGGATTACCTGGAGCAGATGCAGCAGGTGAAGAAGATGGGCTCCATGGAGTCCATGCTGAAGATGATCCCGGGCGTCGGCAACAAGCTGAAGGATGTGCAGATCAACGAGGACGCGCTGAAGAAGCCCGAGGCGATCATCCGCTCGATGACCCAGGAGGAACGGCGGCACCCGGAGGTGCTCAACGCCTCCCGCAGGCGGCGCATCGCTGCCGGCAGCGGCACCACGGTGCAAGATGTCAACCAGATGATCCGCCAGTTTGACTCCGCTAAGCAGATGATGAAGCAGATGATGGGCGGGCGGCTCGGCGGCAAGCGTATGAGGCTTCCCGGCATGTAATCCCTACGGAGCTACTTTTAATGGCGTACCCGGCCTTTCGGCCGTATGCAAATAAACGCAGGGCGAAAGCCCGACAGGAGGAACCCACAGATGTCCGTAAAAATTAGGCTCAAGCGGATGGGCATGAAGAAAATGCCTTTCTACCGTATCGTTGTCACCGACAGCCGCAGCCCGCGCGACGGCCGTTTTATCCAAGAGATCGGCTACTATGACCCGCGCCAGAATCCTGCCGAGGTCAAGGTGGACAACGACGCGGCGAAGAAGTGGCTTGGCAACGGAGCCCAGCCGACCGACACGGTTCGGATTCTGCTGAAGAAGTCCGGCGCCATCGAGGGGTAAGATCATGGTCGAATTGGTTCGGTATATTGCCCGTTCCCTGGTGGAACACCCGGACGCCGTGGACGTGCGCGAGATCGACGCGCCGGACGCCGTGGTCATCGAGTTGCGCGTCGCGCCCGACGACATGGGTAAGGTCATCGGCAAGCAGGGCCGCATCGCGAAAGCGATCCGCTCGGTCGTGAAGGCCGCGACGCTCAAGGATGCCAAGCCCGTCTTTGTGGAGATCGTGTAATGCTAGACGCTTTTCTCGCCGTTGGCGAAATCATCCGGCCGCAAGGGCTTCACGGTGAACTTAAAATCAAGCCCCTGACGGATAGCCCCGACCGATTTTTCGACCTTAAGCGCATCCGCCTCAATGGCGCGATGCGCGCTTTGCATTGTCTGCGCGTGCAGGAGGGGTTTGCCTATGTGCGGCTGGAAGGTGTGTACAGTCGCGATGCCGCCGATGCGCTGCGTGGAACTTTACTGTATGTGCCCCGCGAGGAGGCTGTGCCGCTACCGGAGGATGCCGCATATATCTGCGATTTGATCGGCTGTGCGGCGGTGGACACGGAAGGCGTGTCGCATGGCGTTCTCGCTGACGTGTTGCAGCCCGGCGGCGTGGACGTGTACGTCTTTCGCGGGGAGCGCGGCGAACTGATGGTGCCCGCGCTGAAGCGCACCGTGCTGTCTGTCGATGTAAACGCCAAGCATATCCTGCTCGACGCGCAGGGCCTTCGGGAGACGGCGGTGTACGCCTGATGCGTATTTCCATCCTCACCATCTTCCCCGGCATTTTTGATTCCTTCCTTTCCGAGAGCATCCTGGGCCGCGCGATTGAAAGCGGCCTGCTGACCGTGGATGTCATCAACCTGCGGGATTTTTCCGAGCGAAAGCACAAGAATACGGACGACGACCCGTTCGGCGGCGGCGCTGGCATGGTGATGCTGGCGCAGCCGATTGTGGACGCGATGGCGCATGTGGCGGAGAAGGCCCCGCTCGACCGCCGCATTTTCCTGTCCCCGCGCGGCCGGACGCTCACCCAGAAACACGCGGAGACACTTGTGCGGGCGGATCACGTCGCGCTGCTCTGCGGACACTATGAGGGTGTGGACCAGCGGGCCATCGATCTGTGCATCGATGAAGAGCTGTCCATCGGCGACTATGTGCTGACGGGCGGTGAGACAGCGGCGCTCGTGCTGGTGGATTGTGTCGCGCGGCTGATTCCCGGCGTGCTCGGCTGCGAAGCGTCCGCCGAGGACGAGTCCTTCACCTCCGGCCTGCTTGAATACCCCCATTACACAAGACCGCGCAGCTTTCACGGACTGGATGTGCCTGAGGTGCTGCTGAATGGCAACCATGCCGACATCACCCGGTGGCGGCGCGAGCAGGCACTCCGCGTGACCTTGGAGCGGCGGCCAGAGATGCTGGTGGATGCGCCACTTACGGAGAAGGAGCGGAAGCTCATTGCAGAGTGGGCGGAGGCGTAACGCGCACCATGTAGTATCGTAAGCAATGGCTGCATACAAATTGAGATGTTTCACGTGAAACATTCCCCATACGACATACGCAAATGGAGCCGGCACAGCGCACGGCTCCATTCCTTTTGTTGCCAAAATGTTCCACGTGAAACAATGCAAAAGAAGTGTTGTGCGGCAACTACAGCGGTAACGGCCTCGCGACCCGCTGGTCAAACACAAGGCAATACCGCAGCCCACAGGATTTCGCCAGCTCGTGCGCAAGGTCCACGTGCGCACCGACACGCGCAGGGGTATGCGCGTCGGAACCAATGGTCACAAACTCACCGCCAAACTCGCGAAAGTGGGTGAGAAGCTCGCGATCCGGGATACACTCGCTCATGCGTGGGATGCCAGACGTGTTGATCTCCAGTGCCTTTCCGGCGCGTGCCATCGCAATAAACAGCGCCTCGAAAGCCTCCGGCGCATGCGCGAACCGCAATGGCCTCACATCGATAGGGTACGGCGCGAACTTGGCGCAATAGCCGAGGTGTGCAACTGCATCATATTCACCCGGATCCCAAGTCAGAACAGACTCGAGCTTCGACTCCACATAGCGGCGGTAAAACGCATCCTGTGTCTTTCCAATGAAGAAGTCTGGGAAGTACGGGTCGTCGTTGTCGATCAGGTGCAGGGAAAGCAAACGGAAATCAAGCGGTAACGCGGCATGCCATGTCTTGATCCGCTCACGGCAGAGCGGGTTATCGCCGATCTCGATGCCGATACGGATCTTGAGCGCAGAATAGGATTCACGCGCTTGCCGTACATCCGCGAGCAGTGCGCTCATGTCGGGCGGGATGTCCGATCCTTCGCCAGGATGGCCGAACTCCGTATGGTCGGTGATGCAAATCTCATCAAGGCCAGCCGCAATGGCCGCCTCGCACAGCACGTTCACGGGCATTTCGCAGTCCATCGAGTATTGCGTGTGCAGGTGGTAGTCGGTTCTGTACATCGCTCTTCTCCTCACAATGAATAAGCTGTCGCGGTATCCAACAGGAACAGCGCCTTTTCCTTCACAGGCAAGCGCGTAATTGTTAGCAACGCTTCCGCGTACAACTCCAGTTGCCTTCGATATCGCGCAATAAGCGCAGCCGGGTCGTCCACGCGGTCTGTCTTGTAGTCTAAAATCACCCAACCGTCCTCTTCCAGAAAGCAGCAGTCGATAACGCCCTGTATGAGCGTTCGATCCTGCCCGCTCTCGACGCGCAGGTTAAAGCCCCACTCGCGATGCACCACGCTCGCGGCACCCGCGCGCTTCCAATAGCAGCTCCGCACAAGGCCCTCCAACTTCGCAAAGGGAAGTGCACTGATCTGCGTATTCGTCAAGATCTCGCGGGCTACCAGGTCACGCGCCACAGCATGTAGATCATCCGCATGGAACGGGACGGCGTGCAAAAAGACATGCACCGCGCTTCCACGCTCCGTCGCCGTCAAACCGCGTTCCTCCAGGAACAGCGGCCGCATCGCGAGCTCGGACATGGATTGAATGGGCCGCTCTTCCTCGCCTCGTTTCGCTTCAGTTCGGACGATAGCCGTCACACTCTGCTTCAGCGGATGATCGTCGATCTCCGGTGCTGTCCACGCGAGCGCCTGTGTCACCCTGCCTGGGACAGGGGTAAGTTCACCTCTAACACATTCCGCGATTCTGGCAACATCCACAGCCGTGTTCTGTTCCTCGCTCAATACGCCGCTCGCATATTGTGCCGTCTGCCAATTCGCGCTATGCAGCGCACACGGTGCCACCCAATCAAGCAACGAAACCGCATTCGCAGCACTTGTCCGCGCCGCATCCCATCGCTCCACGTCCCGCAAGCGCGCCATCCCGAACAGAATCAGCCGCCTTTCGGCACGGGTGAGCGCCACGTACAGGATTCTGGCCTCCTCGGCGATGCTCTCCTGTCGCTTCCGCTCTCGGATTGCCTTCCAAGCAATGGTCTCCTGGGTCGTTCGAAGCGCGGGATTGATCGCGCGCATGCCCAGGCCGTCCGTCGCGTGGAGCTGCAATCCCTCCCGGCCCTTCGCGCCACCGAAGCGCGACCCCAAGCCAGCCACGAACACGACAGGAAATTGCAGCCCCTTGCTCTTGTGGATGGACAGCACACGCACTACATTGTCGCGCTCGCCGATGTCCGCCGCGGCAATCCCCTCATGGGAACGCACTCGCTCCAAATACCGTAGAAAACCGCTCAGGCCGCCCGCCTGCGCCTGCTGGTACGAGCCCGCATGTTCGGCCAACATGCGCAGGTTTGCCTGACGGATATCCCCGTCCGGCAGCGCGCCGACATCGGCGTAATACCCAGTCTCCATGTAGAGCCCGTGCACGAAATCGCCCAGCGGCAGCACCTGTGCGTCGGCTGCCCATCCGCGCAGGCGGTCGATGAACGCCGCGAGCGCCTTGCCCAGATCGTCCTCACGCTTCGCGTAGGCAAACACGGCCTCAGAGAAAGCGGATTCCGGGCTGACAAGCCGGATCGCGGCGATGGATGCCTCGTCCAAGCCCAGCGCGGGACCGCGCAGCGCCGCAAGCAGCGGAATATCCTGTCGCAGGTTGTCAATCGCGCGCAGCAGCGCGACGATCGTCTGTACCTCCCGGCGTTCCAACGCATCCTCGCTCAAATCGGACCAAGCGGGGATGTTCCGCCCGCGCAGCGTCTCGACAACCTGTGCCGCGCGCCCGCGCACCGTCCGCATCAGGATGGCCATGTCGCGTAGCTCGTATCCACCGCCTTCAGCGGTACGGAGCGCGAGGATCTGGTCCGCGATCCGGTTCGCTTCCTCACGGATCGCCGACCTTGCCTCCACGGGCAGCAGGTCCAGCGCGTCCGCTTCGTCGTCGCTCGGCTCCGGCTCCATATCGCTTACAATCAGGTGCAATTCGGCTGGCACACCCGGCGTTTCCTCCATAGTGCCCGGGAGCAACCTCGCCTCCTCGTCATACACAATCTCCATCGGCCCGCCGGTGAAAACGCGGTCAAATACATCGTTCACCGCTGACAGAAGCATAATTTGAGAACGGTAGTTCGCGTTCAAGATGATCTTCCGATCGCCTGCGCCCGGCTCCGTGGAGAACGAGCGCATCTTCCGCAGAAACAGCGTGGGTTCCGCCAGCCGGAACCGGTAGATGCTTTGTTTCACATCGCCGACCATGAACAGGTTGTCGCCGCGCGTGACGGATTGCAGCAGCGCCTCCTGTAGAAGACTAGAATCCTGATATTCATCTACGAACACATGTTTGTATTTTTCGTGGTACGCGTCCGCGACAGAGGGCTCACGCAGTGCCTTCAGCGTAAAATGCTCCAGGTCGTGAAAGTCCAGCACGTTTTTCTCCGCTTTCAGCACCAGAAAACGCTCGTGAAACGCCGATACAGCATCCCTGAGGCCCGCCGCCATCACGGCGCTCAGGCGATGATCCTCCGCGCGCATTTCCAGGGGCGCAAGCCACTCGGCAAGCTTTCCAGCCGCCTTCACCTTGTCCTTCATCTCGTTGCGCAGCGCCTTATGGCGTTCCAGGGCCTCCGGGTCCGTGTCCTTCTTCTTGCTCGGCTGCCGGTCAAAGGAAAGCGGGCCATGCTTCATCAGCGCGTCAAATCCCTGTGCCACCGCCCGCGCGTACAGCGCAATCGCGTCGCGCTCCTTCCGCGCGAACGGCGCGAATGTCTCCGGCAGGCCCGCGCTCTCCGCAAGCGCGATAAGCTCCGCCGCCGTTTCCAGCGCGGATTCCAGGTCCAGCCGGATGCCGCCGAGCAACGTCGTCATCCACGGGGACCCCTTCAGCGCCTCCGCATCCATGCCGTACGCGTCAATCGCGCCGTCCAGCCATGTCCACGGGTCGGGCCGCGCCATCAGGAAGTTGTATAGGGCGTCCACCGCCTCGAACAGTTCCCGCTGCGACAGGCATGCGGAGAAAAAGCGGAACGCGTCGCTCGGCTGCTCAAAGCAGGCGGTCAGCGCCTCCTCCATCGCCTGCGCACGCAGAACCGCCGTCTCTGCGCTGTCCGCCACGCGGAACGTCGGGTCCACGCCAGCCGCCTGGAAGTGATCGCGGCACACCTTACCGCAGAACCCGTGCAGCGTGGAGATGTCCGCGCGCTCCACGCGCATCGCCTGCTCCGCCAGCCGCATGTCGCCCGCGTCCGCGCCGTCGTGCAGCGCCGTCAGGATGCGGCTGCGCATCTCCGCCGCCGCCGCTTTGGTGAAGGTCACGACCAGCAGGTCGTCCATGCGCGTCCCTTCGCGAACGAGCGCGACAATCCGCGCGGCCAGCACGGCCGTCTTGCCGCTCCCGGCCGCGGCTGAAACAAGCAGGTTGCTGCCGCGCGCCTCGATCGCCTGTTTCTGCGCATCCGTCCATTGCATAGGGGCGCTCCTTTCGCGCGCACAGCGCGCATACGTCAAATCCCTCCGGCCCCCTTCGCGGGCGCGTTCCCGCGCCAACCGCCGGGTTCCGGAGGGACGACCTGACAAATGCTCTGACAGGGTGGCTTCGTTTCCAGGCAGCGCGGCTGTTGGCCCTGCCAGAACACAATCCTAGCGGAAGGGATTTCTCACGAAATCCCTTTATGGCGCCCGATTTTTCAAATCAGCGCCCCCGTCTCAGTCAGCTACCATCACTCGCCGTAAATCACCTTGGGCTTGCGCGCGGCCAACGTCTGATCCGGACGGCCAACGGGCGTGGTCAGCGGGAACGCATGCAGGGCCTCGGGGTCTTCCTTCGCCAGCGCCGCCAGCTCCTTCATGGCGTCGCAGAATGCGTCGATCCTCTCCGACGGCTCCGTCTCGGCAGGCTCCACCATCATCGCCTCGTGCACGATCAGCGGGAAATAGATCGTCGGCGGGTGGAAGCCCCGGTCAATCAGCCCTTTCGCCATGTCCGTCGCGGTAAGGCCCGGGATGTTCTCCGGGCTGAGCACGAACTCGTGCATGCACGGCCGCACCGTGGCGATCTTGAAGGTATCCTTCAGCAGGTGCATCGCGTAGTTCGCGTTCAGCACCGCCGCCTCGCTCGCCGCCTTCAGCCCTTCGCCGCCGAGCGACAGAATGTACGCGTACGCCCGGACGCACACGCCGAAGTTGCCGTAGAACGACTTCACCTTGCCGATGGAAAGCGGCGCGTCATAATCCAGTGCATACGCCTCGCCCTTCTTCACGATTCGCGGCACGGGCAGGAACTGCTCCAGCGCCTTCTTGCAGCCGACAGGGCCCGCGCCCGGGCCGCCGCCGCCGTGCGGTGTGGAGAATGTCTTGTGCAGGTTCAAATGTACCACATCGAAGCCCGTGTCGCCCGGGCGGACGATGCCCATCACGGCGTTCAGGTTCGCGCCGTCGTAGTACAGCAGGCCGCCGACATCGTGCACGATCTTTGCGATCTCCTCAATGTGCACATCGAACAGGCCGAGCGTATTCGGGTTCGTTAGCATCAGCCCGGCGGTGTCCTCGCCGCAGACGGCGCGGAGCGCCTCCACATCCACGCCGCCGTCCGGCGCGGAGGGCACTTCCACCACCTCAAAGCCCGCCATCGCGGCGGACGCGGGGTTCGTGCCGTGCGCGGAATCAGGCACGATGATCTTCGTGCGCTTGCCAAGTTCGCCCCGGTGCTCGTGGTACATGCGGATCAGCATCAGGCCGGTCAGTTCGCCGTGCGCGCCCGCGGCGGGCTGCAGCGTCATCGCGTCCATGCCGGTGATCTCGCACAGCATTTCCTGCAGCTCATACGCCAGCGTAAGCGCGCCCTGCGCGTCGCGCGCGTCCTGCAGCGGGTGTAGGTCCGCGAACATCGCGGCGGCGGCCTCGTTCAGGCGGGGGTTATACTTCATCGTGCAGGAGCCGAGCGGGTAAAAGCCGTTGTCCACGCCGAAGTTCCTGCGGGACAGGTTTGTATAGTGGCGCACGACCTCGCCTTCGCTCATTTCCGGCAGTCTGGGCGGCACTTCGGCCAGCAGCGACGCGGGCAGCGCGTTCGCCTTCACCGGCACGTCGAGGGCGGGCACATCCGCGCCCCTGCGGCCCGGGTGGGACTGCTCAAAGCAGGTTAGATGGACGCTGCGGCTCATGCGATCACCTCCAGCGCGCGCACGAGCGCGTCAATCTCTTCGCGGGTGTTCATCTCGGTCACGCAGTACAGCGTGCGGCGCGCGTCCAGCGGCAATCCGCCGACAATGCCCGCGCCGCGCACGGCCTCGTCGATCTTGTCCGTAGATATATCGCTCTCCACCACGAACTCCATGAAGAACGGCTTGTCATAGGCGATCCTCATGCCCGGGATGGCCGCGATCTTCTCCGCCGCGTAGTGCGCCTTTTGCATGCACGCCTCCGCGACTTCTTTCAGCCCCTGTGGCCCCATCGCGGTCAGGTAAATGCCCGCCATGATGGCGCAGAGCGATTGATTGGAGCAGATGTTGCTGGTCGCCTTCTCGCGGCGGATGTGCTGTTCGCGCGCCTGCAGCGTCAGCACGTAGGCGCGGTTGCCCTCGCCGTCCACTGTTTCGCCGACGATACGGCCGGGCAGGTTCCGCAGGTACTTCTTGACCGTGGCCATGAAGCCCACATACGGCCCGCCGAAGGACAGCGGGATGCCGAGCGGCTGCCCGTCGCCAACGGCGATGTCCGCGCCGAGCGCGCCGGGGCTTTTGAGGAGGCCGAGCGAAATGGGCTCGCCATACGAAACCATCAGACCCTTCGCCGCGTGGATTGTCTCGGCCAGCGCGGCGGTATCCTCGATCAGTCCATAGTAGTTCGGCGATGCGGCGATCAGCCCAGCCGCGCCGGGCGCATGCGCGGCCACGGCGTCCGCGTCGGTCACGCCGTCCTTCAGCGGGATTTCCACCAGCTCAACGCCTACGCATGGCGCGTAGGTGCGCAGCGTGGCCAGCACGTCCGGGTTCAGCCCGGCGGAGACGAGCAGCTTGTCCTTCCGCGCGATGTCGCGGCACATCAGCATCGCCTCAGCCGCGGCGGTCGCGCCGTCGTACACGGACGCGTTGGAGGCGTCCATGCCGGTCAGCCGCGCGATCAGCGATTGGAACTCAAAGATTGCCTGCAGCATGCCCTGGCTCATCTCGAACTGATACGGCGTATAGGCCGTCAAAAATTCTCCGCGCCCCGTAAGCGCCGGAATGATCGACGGAATAAAGTGCCGGTACGCGCCCGCGCCGCGAAACAGCGGCATGTCCGCGCGATTTTCGTTCGCCAGCGCGCGCGTGGCGCGGAGCGTATCCGCCTCCGAGAGGGCGTCCGGCAGGTTTAGCGGGCGGCGCAGCCGGACGGATGCCGGGATGTCCCGCAGCAGATCCTCGATGGAGGCGTGCCCCATCGCGGCGAGCATGCGCGCCTGCTCCTCGGGCGTGGCGGGAACATACGTCTTCATCCCTTCGCGGCCTCCGCCTTGACGAGCGCGTCATACGCGTCCGCGTCGATCAGCTCGCCCGCGTTCGCGTCGGTGACGCGCATCTTCGCGATCCACGTCTCCCACGGCGCTTCGTTGATCTTCTCCGGCGCGTCTTCCAGCGCCTCGTTCACCTCGGTCACCTCGCCGCCGACCGCCGCGAACGCGTCCGACGCCGCCTTGACCGACTCAATCACCGCCAGCCGCCCGCCGGCCTCGATCTCGTCGCCCACCTGCGGCAGCTCCACAAACACGATATCGCCCAGCGCCTCCTGCGCGTAGTCGGTCAGCCCAATCGTCGCGGTATCGCCCTCGATCAGCACCCATTCGTGGTCCTTGGTGTACTTGCGGTCCTTAGGAATCATGGGAACGCCCTCCTTCTGTTGATGTACCTCTATTGATGCGGTGTCTTGTAGAACGGCAGCTTGACGCGCTTCGCGCGGAGCTTTCTTCCCCGCACCTCAATGAACAGCTCGTCCAGCGCCGCCGCGCCCACATCCACCAGTGCCATCGCGACGTTTGTTCCCAGCGTCGGCGCGGGGCCGCCGCTCGTCGTCTCACCCACCTGATTGCCCTCCGCGTCCAGCACGGGGCAATGCTCCCGGGCAATGCCCTTGTCGATCAGCTCCAGGCCGATGCGGCGGCGCTTCGGCGGTTTCGCGGCCAGCGCGTCCTTGCCGATGAAGTCCGGCTTGTCCAGCTTCACGAACATCTTCAGCCCGCATTCCAGCGGCGTGATGGTCTGGCTCAGCTCATGGCCGTACAGCGGCATGCTCGCCTCAAACCGCAGCGTATCCCGCGCGCCCAGGCCGCAGGGCACCGCGCCCGCATCGACCAGCAGGCCGTGCAGCCGCGCCGCGTCGCCCGGGTTCAGGTAGATTTCCACGCCCGGTTCCCCGGTATAGCCGGTCTTGGATACCAGGCACGGGATGCCCGCCACGCGGAGAGGCTCCACGAACGTGTAGTTCTTCTCCGGCAGCGCGCCGCCCACGCCCACCTTCGCCAGCACGTTCCGGTATTTCGGGCCCTGCAGCGCGAGCTGGGCATACTCGCTGGAAATGTTCTCGACCGTAACGTCCCCCGTCCGGTGTTCCAGCATCCAGGCGAAGTCCTTCTCACAGTTCGCGGCATTGACGATCGCAAGGTACTCCGCCTCGCCTCGCCGGTACACGATCAGGTCATCCACCACGCCGCCGTCCGGGTAGCACATCGGGGAATAGCGGCACCCGCCCACCTCCTGCGAGGTAAAGTCGTTCGTGCACAGCCGGTTCAGCAGCGCCAGCGCGTCCGGCCCCTTGATGAGGATCTCGCCCATGTGCGACACGTCGAACAGACCGCAGCCCTCGCGGACGGCCTTGTGTTCCGCCATAATTCCCTCGTACTGCACCGGCAGCGCCCAGCCGCCAAACTCCACCATCTTGCCGCCCAGCTTCACATGCGTCTCGTACAGCGGCGTATGCTTCGCTTCCTGCATCCTTCCTCGCGCCCTTCCTCAGAGAGGTAACCCTCTTTTCTTCCATTATAGCGGTTCCATGGGCGAAGGGCAAGCATGGTTAAATAAACCGCAAGGATAAATTCCGGTTTCCGTTCCACGCTTGCCGCCGTTTTTTTCACACCCCGGCGCGCTCTGGAATAGCATGCAAGTAACCGAGAAAGTGAGGGATTGGTATGGAATTCAATATGCCGTCCGAGCGGCTTGAACTCGAACCCGCCGCCTCCAGCGCCATGGAGGGCGACGTGCTCTGCCCGGACATCTATGTCGTGCAGCCTGGCGATACATATTATGGCATCGCGGCGAAGCTGGGCATCACCGCGTACCAGCTCAGCGGTCTGAACCCCTACGTGGACCCGGAAGCCCTGCAGGTCGGGCAGCAGCTCTGCATTCCGCTGCAAACCGAGGACTCCTTTCCCGCGCCGACATTCGCGCCCACACAGTACGCCGAACCGGAGGAAGCCGCGCCGACCTTCGCGGAAGCGGGAACCTACGAGGCCGGGTATCGCGACGGCGACTACCCCGCGGGCGACCACGCCGAGGCCGTCTTTGCCGGGGAGTACGGCGCGGAACCGACCTACGCCGAGCCGACCTACGCTGAGCCGCGCGACCTGAGCACGCCCGCGCCGATTCAGCAGGCGCCCGTCAATCCGCCGATCACAATTCAGAAAGCGCCCAGCGCGCCCGCGCCGCAGGCCGAACAGTACCAGGAGCCGCTCACCGCGCCAACCCCGAGCCTGACGCCGTGCCCCACGAGTAACATCCGCGTCACCGTGCCGACCGGTTGGGACTGCGCGCAAATCCTGCGCCGCTACAACGTATCGTACCAGGCGCTCGCGGACGCGAACCCGCGCGCTTCGATTGACGCGCTCACCAGCGGGCAGCTTCTGTGCGTCCCGCCGTCGGGCAGCCGGGGCCTCTGCGACGGGGTCGATCTGTCCACGTACACCATGAAATCGAGCGACACGCTGGAGTCCATTGCCCGGCAATATGGCATTCGGGCGTGCGATCTGCTGCGCGCGAACCGGAACCTGGCCCCGAGCGACTTCTGCTCCGGGCGGACGATCTGCGTGCCGCGCGAATAGTACAGCAGCATCGCCACACACCAAACCGCCGGCAGGCTGACGTCTGCCGGCGATCTCTTCGCGCAAATGAAGAAAGCGTAGCGCAATAAATTGCGATGGATTTTCGCCCCTCGCTACGTCGAGGAAAGGTAAGGATTCCTGGCGGAATCCTCGCATGGCGTCCGATTCAATCAGCGCCGCTGTCAAAGAGGCGTAGCAGCGCTACACCGATTGGACGAGACAACGCGAGGGGTGAAAAGACGCGCAAGATATGCGCTACGTTTGATGAAATTGCGCTATTGCTCCGTTGTGAACTTTACGACAGCTTGGCGATGAGCAGCGAAATGCTCACCGTGTTATCCAGGGAACCGGCGTCGATCTTCGCATCCTGCTGCGGGTCCACGTTCACCAGCGTGATGACAGCGGGCGTCAGCGCCACGTTAATCAGCGTCTGGCCGTACACGTGCCCGGCCGAGTTGGTGGACGTGTACCGCGAAAGCGGCGCTTCCACCCCGTCGATATACACCGCGAGCGTGATATCGGCGTTCTGCGGTAGGGCATAGAACGTGATCTCATAGACACCGGTCGAGTTGATGATGATCTCGCTGGGCGAGACAAAGCCGATGTCCACCGGCAGCACAGCCGGTATCGGCGGCTGGTTGAACTCGACCGGATCGCCCGGCTCGATGATCTGCTCGCCGATATAGCTGAAATACGCAAAGCTGCCCACACCCGGAGGCCCTTGCAGGCCCGTCGCGCCGACGGGGCCGTTTTCACCGGTGGGACCGGTGGGGCCGTCCGCGCCAGTGGGGCCGGTAGGGCCAGTTACGCCGATGCCTGTGGCGCCAGTTGCGCCCATTTCACCAGTCGCGCCGGTGGCGCCGATAGCGCCCGCTTCACCTGTCGCACCGGTAGCGCCCGTGGCACCCGTAGCGCCTGTCGCGCCCGGCTCGCCATCGCCGCCCGGGCCTGTCGGCCCGGTGGGACCGGTCGCGCCGATGCCCGTGGCGCCCGTAGCGCCCATTTCACCTGTCGCGCCGGTAGCGCCCGTGGCACCCGTGGCCGCCCTCATATTTCCGCGACCTTAGCCGAAAAAAATAAGCGTTCGGTCATCCCACTTCATTTTCTTCTGTGCTGTTGGCTTCGATGTACTCCAGCACCCGTTTGTATTGATCGGCGTACTTGAACCGGATCGTGATCTGCCGTCCCTCATGAACGAAGATCGTATCCACCAGGGCGATGAGCACGCCGCGCTCCAGCTTCTCGATGTTCCGATGCTTCAGGAACTCCGTGAACAGCGGATTTTCGGTCGTGATGCCGTTGCTGGCGATTCGCTGCTCCTCCTCCAGGTTTGCGATCACCTCGGTGATCTGCTTCATCTGCCCGTCGAACCGTTCCTTCATGTGCCGGTAGTCCTCCACGTTGATCTCTTGGGCCTTCCAGTCGATGTACAGACTATCGGCAGCGGTTCGGATCTTGGCGAGTTCCTGGCGGCGGGCTTTGAGCAGGGTTTCGATCCGTGTGGACTGCGTATACACGACTGGCTGCTGGTTCACCTGATCAAGTGTCTCGGCCAGCTGACCAACCAGCGATATTTGTGCCTGTACGCTTGCCAATACAGCCTCTTCCAATAAGGTCACCGGGATGCTGTTCGGCAAGCATAGTACACATATCTGCTGTCCCCCGAGTGGGGCATGTACGTACAGGGCAAGAGCAAGGTGCGGCTATCGCTGGTGAACGCGGCGGGATCGCTGGGCAGCGGCATCGCTTCTTATAAGTTCTCGGGCGGAGGCTACACCTGGAGTTCGTCATCGGAAAACAGCTACACGACGGGATTCCTGAACGTGGCGGGCGATGTGACGTTCACCGGGACGGTCACGGACACGCGTGGCAACTCCACATCGGCTACGCTGACGATCCGTGTGAAGGAGTACGCGCCGCCCGCGCTGACCTCCGTTATCGGGTTCCGGTGCCTTGCCAACGGGACAGCAAGCGAGACGGGCGCATATCTGGCGGTGCGGGCGTCAGCTACGTTCATCTCCCTTGATGGGAAGAACACGCAGATGATGGCAGTGCAGTACAGGCAGATTGGAACGACGGAATGGGTACTTGCCATCAATCTGGAAAACGGCGTACAAAAAATCATCAACGCCGGGTTCACAGGGACGAACCGGTATGAGTTTTATGTCATTGCCAGCGATTCGCTTGGAACCATCACGAAGACTGCCGATGTTATGGCGGCGCAGTACACGATGCACATGGCGAAGGGCGGCAACAATGTATCGTTTGGCGTGGCCGGAAAGCGGGCAAACGCCGTGGAAATCAGCGCCGACTGGAAGTTGTATCACGGAGACACGGATGTGCTGGCGGCAATAGGCGGGACGGGAGGCGGCACCGTGCCGATCACGAAGGGCGGCACCGGCGCGACCACGGCGGCGGGGGCGCTTACCAACCTGGGCGCTGCCCCGGCAGTACATGCGCACGCGGCGGACAACATCACTTCCGGCGTACTGCCCGTGGCGCGCGGTGGGACGGGTGCTTCCGCGCTGACGGCGGGCAGGGCGGTAGTGACCTCCGCGACGGGGACGCTTACGACATCCAACACGACAGCGGCGCAATTGGGGTTTCTCAGCGACGTGACGCGGAACATCCAGATGCAGCTTGACAGCAAGAGTCCGCTCAAGTACGCGCACGGAACAGTATGGGTGGATGGGAACACCTCCGTGCCCATCAGCTTCAGCTACGCCGCGTTCGGCTCCCCGCCCTACATTACCGCATCCTATTGCACCAACGGCGCGAACTGGAACGGGGACTACGGCGCAATAAAAATCTACAACAAAACCAACACCTCAGCACAAATCATCATCGGCGGCACAGCCGCATCACAGCGGCAAGTGGACTGGATAGCGATTGGTTGGTGACAGACAGATCGGCTTACCGTGCGATGCCACGGGTTCCGATAGATTAACCAAGGGAGGGATTCGATGGCGATTGAGCATTCCTTCATCGTCTCGTCAAACGGCGACATCAACGTGACGGCAGGCCAGGTGATTCGGTTCGCGCACTACATTCTGCGCGGCAACACGCCCGTGAACGCTTAGGCGCTGCACGCGGTGAAGGGCGATCTGAAGGTGACGATCAACGACAACTCGCGGTACATGCTAATGGTGCCGGAGGGCGGCTGTGTGGAACTGGACAGCATGGCGATCTACAGCATGACAGTGGTGGAACCGTGCGTGATGCGCTATGAAGGCATGGCATGAGGAAGTGAGGTGGGACGATGCCTATACATTACAAGCCGCCCGCAAGGGCTGGCGGCGTGACACTGGACGGCGGCGCTATACCCGGAGCCTTGGTGATTGCCAAGGAGGAAGGAAAACTGGGCGCGTTTATGCTGGGCGCGGCGGGGCAACTGCTCTCCGTGGACGATGCCGGGGCGCTGACGTGGATTACGCTGGCACCCGGAACGGGCGACGCAATCCC
Source organism: Eubacteriales bacterium (assembly GCA_031550535.1). Lineage (GTDB taxonomy): Bacteria > Bacillota > Clostridia > Christensenellales > Aristaeellaceae > Avichristensenella. Next base: position 16,711 of record JAVBOM010000039.1, on the reverse strand, counting down.
CATTGCGACCGCCGCCCTGGTGGGGCTGGTGCGCTCGTCCGCTTTGCCGGACACCATCACGGTGAACGGTGAGACGGGCGTGATGACGGTCAACGCGGTGAGCGTTGGGAAGCTCCGGGTTGATACAGGTGACGAATGGATTCTGCACGCGGGGACAGCCCAGCGGCGATAATGGAAAGGCGGTATGCATTATGGCTGACCACATTACGGACGCGCGGTTCCGGCAAAAGATAGACACCACGGAGAACTGGGCGAAGTAGGACGCCATTGTCCTGAAGGACGGCGAGCTTGGCATTGAGAAAAAGGCGATGGGCGAAGAGGTTGCCTACCTGATGAAAGTAGGCGACGGCGTGAGCGTATGGGTGGAGCTGCCCTACCTGCAATCGGTCGCCGGCGACGTGTACGAATGGGCCAAGCAGCAGAACTTTATCGACGGCGTGCTGGCTACCTACACGCTGGACGAAACCAAGACCGGCGACATCCTCGCATCTGACACGCTCAAGGTCGCGCTGAACAAAATCGAGAATGCCATCAAGTCGGCCATGTCGGGCGGCGGCGAGATAAACCAGAACGCGTTCAGCGTGGTCAAGGTTGGCAGTACGCTGCTTGAGGCGGACAGCAAGACCGACACGCTGGAGATTGAGGCGGGCGCGAACATCACGCTGACGGCGGACGCGGCCAATGACAAGATGACCATCACCGCAAAGCATCCCACGGTCACGCTGGGCACGGACACCACCAGCACCGCCCCCGCCCACGGCGCTACGTTCGACGTGATTGACGGCGTGACCAGGGACACGAGCGGCCATGTGACGGCGGTGAACAAGAAGACGGTGACGTTGCCGACCGCGACGGACACCGTGACGCGCGTGGGCTATACCGGCACGGCGGATGATGTCACCGTTGGTGCTGAACCGGCGAGCGGCGATGTGCTGCTGGGCGATGCTGCCGCGAAGACCGTTGCGGCGACAATCCCCGCCACCCCGACCGCCGCGCAGAACGCGCAGCTTCCGACGCTGCAGGCCATCAAGGCATACGTGGACGGCGTGCTCGCGGCGAACGACGCCATGGTGTTCATGGGTACGCTCGGCGAGGAGGGCACGCAGACCGTGTTGCCCGACGAGCACGAAACCGGCTGGACATACCGGGTCGCCACGGCGGGGACGTATGCGGGACAAGCCTGTGAGATTGGCGATCTGGTCATCTGTATCGTCGACGGCATGGAGGCGGACGACGCGCACTGGACAGCGGCGCAGACCAACATAGACGGCGCGGTGACGGCCATTGCGCCATTGACTGCCGGCATGCTGGTGGTGGGCGGGGGCAGAAGGAGGTGCATCTTAGTGCCGGGAGTGGGTGCCTATGTCAAGTAGGCGAAATAATCCGAGTCTTTGAATGATCAGAAAACCGTAATCACCATTGAAACCCGCTTTGTCATCTCTTCATTAGCCCCTAAACCAATCCCATTGTACATAATTATGTTCTCTTTGCTAATCAAACTATCATTAGTGCATGCGCAACCCGAGGTCAACATGCGAAATCAACCCATTTTTTCAATGCCCGAGGATTTTCCTGTGGCCATATTGGATACTAAGCGATCTACTTCCTTTTCCTTCATTTCTCTTTCCCTTGATGCTAATTCTTCGTCTAATATTAGTTCTATCCCAGTTCTGATAATTGGGAACATCTCCCTGCACTTCTCCTCGTCCAGTTCATGAATACCCATACTAATTATGCCATATAGACTTCTTCTTTGGACGAGGGAGTTGGGTAAAAAGCCTTCCAGATCCTTGATTTTTTCATCGAAGTGGTGCAAACCAAACTCCTCTTCCGTCGCACTGATATCATTCTTGTGCTGTGTATATTTACTCAAGACAAGATTTTCGAGGATCCTCCGAAGATATACATAAGAACCAATGCCGATACCATTCGCATAAAGTCCAATTGCCCTTCTGAAGTCAAAAAAGAGTTGTCCTTTCAATAGCGGTTTATACTTCTTGATCTCGCCTGCCGATATGTCTGCATAGGAAGGATATTGTCCAATCTTCACTATCTTTCCGTCGAGAACAAGGATATCAAAAAGTAGTTTGTGTGACTTATCTTGGGAACAACGAAATTGAAGGCAGTATCTTCTTTTTAACATGTTCGCCGTGGCCTCATCAGCGCTCCTTCCGGCACCCATCGACACTATTGCGCCGGTTGGTATCATCTTTGTTCTTACTGTATCGCACGCTTCAACAGTTTCTGAGTAGAAGATAAGTGACTCATCACAGTCTCTGCAGTAGCACTTAATAGGTCTTTCGTATAACTGTTGGGAAAAGTAGAATATCATATCATCAAAATCGCTAGGTGAAAACTCTACTTCGACATAGAGTCCTGCATTCTCCAGGAAATCACGAATATTACTCATTAGTCTCATCCTTCGTATTTAATCGGTTCATAAATGACTTGACAAATCCACAATTCAGAGTTTCCGTACGAGCGGCAGAATGACCGCGCTGTGAAAGCGTCATGGCAGACGAGCGTGCTGCGAACATGCCCGCCCTGCGAAAGACATGTGTATTGTACAGCGTGGCGGGAGAAAACACAACCCCCTGTGGCATTCTCCAACCCTTGTCGCGCCGGCTCCTCACAAATATCGGGCTCCTCAATCGCTCGCGCTATATCCGCCGGCGTCATTACACTTACGCACTATTACCCCGCGCCATCGCATGTAAATACCCAGCAGCTTGGCACAGGTGCGCGATTTCCGGCCAGACCGGCAGCCCCACCAGGACAGGACGCCCGCAAAATCCTTGATAGAACAAACCTGTAATCTCCTTCAGTTGCTCCTTTACTAGATCCATCTGCGCCAAGCAATCTTCCGCGAGCGCCATAAACTGCTCCGTTTCCCTTTCCAGGTCGCGGTTTAGCCTTGCCTGACAATCCTCAAGCTGCTGCGTGAGTCGCCTAACCTGTTCATCGCGCTCGGCCACCGTTGCCTCAAGTCTGGATGTGGTTGCGGCAGACGCTTCCGCCTGTTCTGCGATACGAGCCAGCCGCAGGCAATTTCGCTCCCGGTCAATATCGTCCACTGACAAAAGCAATTTCTGCCGTGTGGATGAAAGGTTTTCGGAAAACGCGCGCCGCACGGCGGGCAGCACCTTGCCCTCGTACCGTCGCAAGGCATCTGCCAGATAGGTGTAATGCCCTATTCTGCCATTGCGCCATGGATAAATGATGTGAAATGCGTTTGACGGAACCCTGTGTTCGGGTTGAAGCAGCGTGTTGAGCTCCTGAGTGTCCCAAATGTAGTATACGACGGCGTTGCCAAGTGTACTGTAGGCGAGTGCGTTCGGATTGATTAGTTCCGGGTTTGTGACGACGAGCAAAGGAATGCTCCGAGCCTCATTATAAAGAAGATCCACAAACGCATGGATGGTTTCCGGTGTGATTTCTATGGGGTGAGATGGCATTTTCTGTGAGCATACTGCGCATGAAAAGGACTGCGCCTGAAGGATTTGCTGAATGAAGATGGGCGTATCCACCTGCGGATTTCGATACGGCACGAGTGTTCCAAATAAAGAATCGTAATACTTCTCAACATAGCTCAGTGTAAGAGCTCCGTCCTCCGATTGCTGGATGCCGATGTCGATGGTCCATTTTCTGTACCGTATGTCGGGGTCAACCATGCGCAACGACAGTGCCCATTTCTTGCCGTTCCCGGTATTGTCTGAAAGGCTTGTGACATTAGCCTTGATCGTCTTCTCGAATGTGGAGAATGAGCCCTGAACTTGAAAAGCATCATAGGCTATCGGGGCATCAAACATATCGCATACATACTCATAAACAAATTTGATTGCATCGCTGTACGGGTTTGCGTCTTTTAAGCCTTCGATATTGAACACCGCCGCATAGTAGACCGTGGAGGGTGTGGCTTGCATCGTGTCACTGCTCCCTTCGATTTTCGCAATGAGCATAGCACACTTCCTAGCGCTCCGGTAGACCACAAAAACCGTTTTTCTGAAAACGTAAAAAGTTATATAATAACCATGGATTTCCTGCCAAAAAACTTGAGGAGGACGCAAAAGATGAAGAAAAAAGATGAAAGTGTGGAAAGGATTACGGAGTTCATTTTGGAGTACTTGCTGGTTGATTGCTGCAAGGGCAATCAGCATGAGTTGGCACGCAGGCTCAAAATGACGTACAAGGAATGCAACAGATGGATTGGCGAAATCAAGAAGGGGTGCAACAACTTCAAGATGCTGGAGGCGATGCTAACCCTGTTGTTCGGCGATGAGGATACCCCCCTGGAGGATTTGGCGGCGGAGTATCGCAAACGCCTTGCAAATGGAAGGGAACCCATGTGCATCCACGACGATGAAATTAAAGAGATGGCTGGGTTGGTTGGGGAGAGCGGGTCAGAAATGGAGTCAGACGTGGCGCAGTATACTATTCTGGAAAAAGCCAACGAGTTGTTGACGCAGATGCGAAAGACCTTTTGCCCCAATACAAAGATCGCGGACCGGTGCCGAGCCTGTCCATTCCTGACCAACGGTATTGGGTGCCCGTGTATTCAGTTTGTCAGGTACTTGAGATGGTGCATATTGACAGTGTTCCCTTACATGAAAAACGAGTAAAAAGTTGGGGAGGGGATGCCTCCCGTAAAAAGGCAAGAACAGCATGCGCTCTTCTTTGTAATACGTTACACATTGCGCATAGCACATTTTCACGATCAGTCTCAGTGATTGACGTTGCTCTGCTGCCAGTAACCTCAATACGTTATAACCACATATCAAAAGAGTGTTTTTGAAACTACTCCTGTGGTAAAGTTTCATTTGTCAAACTACTCACTAGAAAATACCACATTGGGCGTGTTACCATACGAACGTAACGCGAACATGTTCGGTTAGGGGCCTGATCAGCCCCGTATAAACTCTTACAGAACAGAAAGGGAGTTCATTATGGAAAACCTTACAAACGGTGATCGTGGGCATTTGTCCACGGAGACGCTAGAAGCACGCAAGGAGAAGCCGCACGCGCGGATGCGCACGTCCGAGGAAATCGACGCGATGCCGGCAGAGGAAATGACGGAGAAGCGCACCCGATCCGGCAAACTGTTTTCGCTTGGCGAGAACCTGTATCAGGCAATCCTCTACCCCACGCCGGTTCATTATCAGGACAAGACGACCGGTGAGTGGCGGGAGATTGACAACACCCTGGAGGAAGGTGAAAACGTCAAGGGAAGCGCGTTCCTGACCAACAAGGCCAACGGCAACCTGAAGGTTCGCCTATCCGCTTCGGACAAGGCGCCGCTTGCCATGCTGGAAAACGCGGACGGGAAGAAGATATCCTGGCGGCTGGAAGGCGCCGCCAAGGTGCGCAGGATGGCGAAGAAAGTCATTCTGGACAGCATGGAACTGAATGATGTCGCGAAAGACGCGACGGCGTCTGAAGAAGTCAAGGCGACCGACGAAACTGAAATGAAGAAAGGCCGCGCCTCCGGCAAAGCTTTCAAGGACATCCGCCACAAGGCGCTCGTGCAAAGCGAGGGTATAGCGACATTCACGGACATCCTGCCGGGTGTGGACATGAACTGCGCGGTGAACGGTACGTCGTTCAAGGACGAGATCATCTACAAGACGCCGGAAGCGGCGAAGCCTGTGACGTTCCTGCTGGACGCGCCAGACCTAACGCTTTCTATCGAGAAGGACCAGTCCATCCGCGCGCTGGATGAGGCGGGCGAGGTTGCGTTCTTGCTGCCCGCGCCGTTCATGACGGACGGTATGCAGACGGAGGGCGAGGTGAAAGTGTCCCTGCAGGCGACAGCGGGCGGGCAGATGCGCCTGACCTACACGCCCGACGTGGAATGGCTGAAGGCCGCGAAATTCCCTGTGATACTTGACCCAATGGTTGTGACAGATTTGACCGCCTCCGCAATGGAGGATAATTTTGTGACAAGCAAAGCGCCGACCACCGTACAACCAGCTACTGGAACGCAGCTTCGCGTCGCATACAATCATGCGACGTATGGCACGTGCTTATCCTTTATGAAGTTTCGTCAGGACAGCTTGCCGGTAATCGACAGTTCTTACTATGTTACCAAGGCGGCACTGGTGATCGGCGTGCAGAGCGTGTCCACACCTGGGCCGATCTATCTACGTGAGGTACTCTCCAGTTGGAATGCGAATACGCTCACCTATGACAACCAACCCCAGATCGATGAGAAGGATGTGGATTTCGCGACGCCTACTACTACGTTGGGGTACCAAACGAACTACTGGTACGATATTTCCAGTCTGGTTCGCAGGTGGTATAACGGGGATAACAATGGATTTGTACTCGACGCGCGTTCGACCTCGTGGGTGGAACTGCGAAGTGCCGATAACGCGCAAGCCAAGCCGTATATCACGATCAACTACATGAGCTTGGCGGGGCTGGAGGATTATCTTGCTTATGAGTCGCATGGCTGTGGCCGCGCAGGCACGGCGCATGTCAGCCTGTATAACGGCAACCTGATCTTCTCATTAAGCGATACAGTATGTTCTGGCTCACGAATGCCAATCTCTGTTTCGCACTACTACAATTCTTGTTATCGTGACATGAACCTATATAACACGGGCAAAGGCTGGAAGCACTCATTGCAACTAACCTTGCATCGCGAGTCTGTCAGGGATGATCTTGGCACGGCGAAGACATACTATGTGTTCACCGATGCGGATGGTACGCGGCATTATTTCATGCCGACTGGAACGTCCACGACGAGTTATGAGGATATGTCCGGCCTATCGTTGAAGCTGGCTGTGTCCGGCTCGACCGTTACGATTCGCGACAAGGGTGACAACGTGATGACGTTTGATTTGCCGACGACCAACTCCAACGGTAAGGACGGAAATTACAAGCTGGTCAAGTCAATTGCTGATGCACATGGAAACATGGCAACGATTCAGCAGACAAACGGGGAAATCACCAGTGCGACGGATGGTGCGGGGCGTATAACAAGATTCGAAATAGGATACTACGGGTTGCAACGCATTTATAGGCCTGAAGCATCAACGTATGCCAGCGGGTTTTACCAACGTGCATCAGGTCAGCTCTATATGATTGCACACGAGGGTAATTTGACGTCGCGATATGGATACGATGCACGGGATCTCTTGATAAGTGCCCAAAACAGTGATGGACGAACACTGGCAATTGAGTATTATGACAGTGCGCCTTACCGCGTGAAAAAAATTACGGAATCAAATGGTACAGTTGTCGGCAATTGCCGTGAGTATTTGTACGGCGACAGAAAGACAATTGTGATCGATAGGACAGTGCCGAATGGAAAGAAACTAACGTATCACTTCAATGACTACGGTAATGTGGTGTCGGTGAATGATGAGTTGGGGTATGCGTCGTTTGCGTCATACTCTGCGAGTCAACCAGTTAACCATCCAGAAAAGGTCTCTAGGATGCAGCGAAGTGTTATCAATCTGCTGCGGAACCATGATTTCCGTACGTCGACGGACTGGTATATGTCTCAAGGTGTGCAGTATGGTACCTGTATTAACGAAAAGTGTGAAACATTGCGGTGCGCGCGATTCACTATTGATGCAACAAGTGGTAGCACCTCAATCTCTCAGGTGATTTCTTTGGAACCAGGGAAAACTTATACACTTTCCTTGGCGTCAAAGCTTGAAGGGCCTGTTCTTCCCAAACCTAGTGTCTCTATGCACTATTGCGGTATGCACATGACCTTGGGGGGAGATGCCGACGAGAACAAGGAAAGGATAAGTGCTACACTTACCATTCCGGAGAACTTCACCCAAAGCAGCGGTCCTTTGTATATATTTGTCAGCAGAGTCCGCGATCCCGCCATACATACAGTTTATCTTTATGATATCCAACTTGAGGAATCCGAGGTCGCCAACCATTGTACCCTTTTGGAAAATGGCGGGTTTACCTTCAACTCCGGCGCCGCTCCAATTGGATGGACACATAATGCGGACAACTCCGCGCTTGACAGGGTCTATACGACAATTGACGAGACACGTCCTGAAATGTTAGGGGGAAATGTCCTACGTTTGTACGGAAGCGCCGCCAAGTCAACGGGTTACTTCCAAGAGATAGCGATTGGCGGAAAGGTAGGGGAAGCATTTGTCGCGGGGGGATGGGCAAAGAGCTATACGAAACCGCGAAAGGATGCAGCAAAGTGTTTCAACATCCGCCTTTCTTTCAAAACATCCACCGGGGCGTATGTGGACGCGGCAAAAGCAATTGAGTGGGGCGAGGAGTGGTCCGACTGGCAATTTGCCAGCGGCGGTATAACGGCACCTGTTAACTTCGTTTCGATGCGTTTTTGTATCGATTATGAAAATAACGTGAACTACTCAGAGTTTGGAGGAATGTTTCTCTATCGTGAACGCTTTGGCGGGACCTTCTTCTATGATAACAGTGTCAACCTGATAAGTGCGGAAAATCTTGTTGGACACAAGAGCAACGCGGTCTATGATGCGTATAACAACTTGATCAGCTACTGTGCACCGGGCAAACCCACGACGATTAAAACCTTGCTTGACTTTGGTACGACAGACATCGAAAAAAAAATGCACTTGGTACGAAAGGTTACTAGTCCGCTAGGAATACAGCAGACATTTACCTATGATGCATACGGAAATCAGTTGACGTCGAAGCGTTCGGGGATGGGCACGACGCAATTTATTCAAACCAGTACAACGTATTCCGCAAACCAGAACAAACCAATTTCCACACTCGATGCGCGCGGGAAATGTACATTCATTGATGTCGGTCCTGTCAGCGACCTCGTGAATAGCATTACCGATGCGAATGGCACAAAAACTGAATACGCGTACGACAGCGCTCGCCGGCCCTCTAGATCAACAATTGCTGTTGACGGAAAACTCTATTGTTGTATGTACTTCTATGAAAACGATAGACTTACAGGCGTCTTCTATAACAACCCACAACAAATATGGGGAACGAAATACGGAATAGAGTATGACGTGCTCGGAAACAGAACCAAGGTAAAAATTGGAGATATTACACTTTCAAATACTGTTTACACCGACACAGGAGACAAGTTGCCAATAAGAAACGAATACGCAAATGGAGGCAAGATACACTATGAATACGATAAGTTTAAGCGCATTGTTGGCATTCGTTTTGATGATGACTTAGAAGCAAAAGGTCACGTAGCTTATGACGCAAGTGGCAGGGTCGGGAAGGTAACGGAGAGAAATACTGATAATTACTACGAAACTGCGGTCACCACCTATACATATGACTCTTACGGACGCCCAGGACGGATGGAGTGTTCTGGTGGGACGTTCAAGCAGGTGCTAGTTCCAACCTATGATGACCAAAGCCGCGTCCAAATCGTGCAACACTGGAGCGGAAACCCGTATTTGCTAAGCACAATCCAGTATCAGTACGACAATGAGGACCGAGTTGTCAAGATGCAATACAATTCGAAAGGGAACGCCATATACTTTCTATACGACGAGCTAGGTCGGATCGCTAGTAAGAAGCTAGCGACCGAAACCGGATCAAATGATTTCGCTACCACATACACATATGTTCCCGGTGGACATGGAACGGGGAGCACAACGTCACTAATTCAAGATATCGCGCAACGTGAACATTCCTTTACCTACGCGTATGATAATGTTGGGAATATTATTGAAGAAGTGCGAAACGGGATTTCGACTAGATATGTATATGATGGGATTGGGCAAGTCATTCGCGTCAATGACGCGCTCCAAAATAAGTCATATTCATATAGTTATGACATGGGAGGAAATCTGTCGCAGAAGAGCGAGTATAACTATAGCTTGAATGCGCTCGGAACGCCTCTTCAAACCGTAACATATATATATGGGGATAGTGTATGGAAGGATAAATTGACAGAGTATAACGGTGAGGAAATCACCTATGACGCCATCGGAAATCCTACGCGAATTGGCCAATCCACGTATTTCTGGAAAGCCGGTCAAAGGTTGGACACCATTATACAGCACGATGGTACAAGAATCCAGTTTCTGTATGACGTATCTGGTTCACGGACACAAAAGTTTAGTAACGATGCCAATCGTTATTCAACAGTTAGGTATAGATGGTATGGCGGGAAAATTGTCGAATTTGAACGGCTTGAAGGTGAGTTTTACGTGTTCTACGATGCACTGGGAAGGCCGGCGTTGCTCCATTGCAGACATTCTGGAGATTCCCGGATACGAGACAAGGAATTCTACTATGTACACAATGCTCAGGGTGATGTTGTCGCCCTGCTGGATGGATCAACAGGGCAGACAGTTGCCGAGTATACTTATGACGCCTGGGGAAAGCAACTTAGCTGTACAGGTTCGATGTCGGACACCGTAGGGCGCTATAATCCTTTTCGATATCGAAGCTATCTGTACGACGAGGAAACGGGGCTTTACTATTTGAAGAGCCGGTATTATAATCCGGAATGGGGGCGGTTTATCAATGCGGATACCTTGCTGACCAGGAATTTATTCGCGTATTGCGGGAATAACCCGGTGATGCTCGTAGATCCAAGTGGGAAAGCCGGAACTCCGATGATCGTTGATGATGGCACGGGAAGGGGTGCAATCTTTATTGGACCTTCTAACCCGCCGCCTAGACAGAGCTCGGGGAGTGGAAGCAAGAGTACCACGATTAGTGGCGGTGGTTATAACTCGGCAATTTCAGGACCAGTGACAGAGGATATAAGATCTGTTACAAACGATGACACAGTCAATGCATTTGGTAGATCGTCAGTGACAGGGAAAAATGTAGACGTCGTGGTGACAGATCTAATTACAGGTATAAAAACCGACATGACTTGGGGAACATCCAGTAGCGATCACGCCCATCTTATCATAAGCAAAAGTGATTGGCCGAAAGATATTCCTTATTCAACAGATGCACGCCCGATCACAATAACCGGAATAACGCTTGGTGGAGAGACGTGGAATATGGCATACGGGTGGATTCCATATCCCCACGCGAAGAATTTTCAGGAGGATCCTCATGCGTTAGGTGATTTAATGTGTGTCTTTAACGGAAGCAATACATATAAGCCTTCAAATGCAGCAACTCATGGTAATGAAGCGGCACAAATCGCGCTCACTGGAGAATATCGCATTGTTGAAGCCATATACCCCAAATAAACCGGAACGGACAAAAAAGAAAGGACGACTAAGTGAGCTATCAAGTTTTGCCTTCCACATGGAGCGGAATGGGGGCCATGCTACAATAACGGACAGGGAGCTAAGCAGGAGCCACCCGGGAATTGACCGTTCAAGGGGTTGACATGGAGCCTCTGCCACCATGCAAGGCCAGCAAAACGGCCAGCCCCATCGGGGGGGGGCTGGCCTTGCGGGAAGCGTAGCATGGCGGCCACTCCATGTGAACCCACACGGTAAATCTCCTGCGCACTGCCAAAGACCAACAAGGAGGGAGTCCCATGTCCGATATACGAAGAAAATATGATGACGACTTCAAAATGAATGCGGTAAAGCTGAGCTACGCCAGCAACAGACCGGTGACCGAGGTGGCGAGCAATCTTGGGATACCCAACGGGATGCTGTACCGATGGCGGCAAAAGTATACGACGGACGAGGATAAAACACGGTACGCGACACTGGAGGAGGAGAACAAAGCGCTTCGGCTGGAGGTTGCGGATGCAGGCAGATATGTTAAAAAAGCAACGGCCTACTTCGCAAACCTCCACAGGTAATCTATGCGTTTATCCAAGCACATCCGGAATACCCCGTGGTGAAGTGCAGGCCATTTTGAGGTGTCTACCAGCGGATATTACACATGGCGGGCAGGGAAAGAAACCCGCGCGTCGCGGGAGGGAGCGGAACGGCAGCGCATCCGGGAGATATTTGAGGAAAGCGGCGGAACATATGGTGCGGACCGGGTCTGCGGCGCGCTGCGCAAGCAAGGGCATACGGCCAGCTATGGACGGGCAAAGCGGATCATGCGGGAAGAAGGGCTGCGTTCGGTTCTCCTGAGCTACCGGCGTTCCCTGACCGACAGCCGCAAGGCGCGGGGAGACAATTATCCCAATCTGCTCCGTAGAGCCCCGCCGCAAGCCCCGCTCCAAGCGCTCTCCAGCGATATCAGCTATAGATTGATCCAGAGCCAGTATCGATGCATCGATCATACAGGCAAAAGGGGGGCGAGGAAACTGGCCTAAACCTTGTGGACCGTGGCCGTCCAGGAAGCAAGCATCACATCATTACGGATCTGAACGGCATTTCTTTGCCCATAGCCTTTGCGCCGTAGGAGGCGCGGCGGATTGCCGAAAGGCTTGTGATTCACTATACACCCAAGCACGCCTCCTGGCTGAACATGACGGAGATTGAGATCGGTATTCTTTCCAGGCAGTGTTTAGCCAAACCCATCACCACCATTGAGGAGATGCGGTGCGAAGTCCGCGCGTGGCAAGGGCAGAGGAATGCTCGCTGTTCTCGTGTCACATGGCAGTTCTCCACTCCTGACGCGCGCATCAAGCTCAAGCGTCTTATCCCATAATCGCTGATTCCTGACTTAGTGCGGTACTAGGCAAGCACAGTTGGGTGGTCGAGAGAACCTTTGTCTGACTCCATCGCTTTCGTTTTATCAGCTTTGTGGTGGTGTCTATGAAGGTAATACAAAAAGAATGTAGAACATAACCATCATAATCAGACAGACAACGAAGCCTGGTGGGCGAAAAGACCCAGGAAAATACTTGTCACAAGGAGGGCCGCTGGGATTGTGAGGGATTTTTTGCGGGACTAAGAAAAAGTACAGGAATCGTGATGATTCTCTGACGCTTTTGATGAAAGGTCTTCGTCAAAGGAACGGCGATAACAGCGTGCCCGACTTGTGCGGTATTGCCGTAAGAGTTCGAACAAGTAACCGGTCGCAAAACGAACCAAATATCAGGAGGAAAACACTATGAAAAAATGCTTGTACGCACTCATAGTCGCAGCGATTATACTGCTACTTTGCTCATTGACCGCTTTGGGTGTAGAGGCTTCACAAGCTGATAATCCAGGGGGTACCGCCATTTCGTTCTCTGACCAGAATTTTGAGGCGGCGGTACGAGAAGTGATTGGCAAACCGAAAGGGAAAATATTGGCAAGTGACGTTGCAAGGATTACGGAGCTTAACGTATCAAATCGTGGAATTGCTGATTTGCAAGGTATCGAACATTTTACAGATTTGAAAGTGCTTAACTGCTCAAGGAATAGACTATCGGAACTGAGCGTTAGCAGCAATCATGCGCTAACAGAGCTTTTGTGCGATGCAAATGAACTGGTAGCGCTGGATGTACGGGGTGCAATTGCGTTAGAGGTGCTCAGTTGCGATAAAAATCAATTAACTACACTCGATGTAAAGAAAAATACCGTACTGGATTACCTCTCCTGCAGTGAAAACCAATTGAAAACACTGGAACTAGAAAAAAACACCTTGCTGGTCGAATTGGATTGCACCCTAAATCGATTGGAATCGCTTGACACAAGTCATAATATTGCGTTAGGATTGTTAGCTTGCGGTTATAACGAATTGACTACTCTGGATATAAAAAATAACGCTAGGTTATTTATGCTCTATTGTTACGAAAATCAACTGACCACTTTGGATGTAAGCAATAATCCAGTGCTCTGGAGTCTTATTTGCTCTGAAAATATGCTGGAACACTTAAATCTGCAAGGAGCTACCGCACTGGAAACAGTATATTGCCTTGACAACCAGCTTACTACTTTAGATATAAGCGGCAATGCTGCCCTCCGCCATTTATCTTGCAAAAGTAACAGAATTTCATCATTGATTATTGGGGACGATAACGATCTTAGCGTGCTTGTGTGTAATGATAATCGACTGACCGAGTTGGATGTAAGTCAAGCAACCGAGCTTTGGGAGCTTGACTGTTCCGACAATCAGCTTACAGAGTTAAACGTGGATAGTGCTGCTCGGCTTGCGAGGTTGAATTGCGAAAGCAACCACCTGACATCTTTAGATTTGGGCAATAATGAAGAATTGGGCGATGTAGCTTGTGCAAACAATTATTTTCTTGATAAATCTGCAATTAGAGGACTGGACGAAGGTAGACTTGAGCACTTTAGCTTCGACCCGCAAAAAGGCCCTAGCAATCATGGTGCAGAAACAGCACCGAAGGGCGAGCTATCTGATGATATCGCTATAGAGTTTCCTGATCCGAACTTTGAGGCAGAAGTAAGAAGAATCTTGGAAAAACCAACGGGGGATATTATGCTGAGCGATGTGGGAAATATCACCAAACTCAATGTGTCCAGGATGGATATTGAGGATTTGACGGGTATTGAACACTTTGCCTCGCTGGAAAAGCTAGACTGCAAGCGAAATAGATTGACCGGAATTGACATTAGTCATAATACCATGTTGAAGGAGCTTGACTGTTCTTGGAATCAAATTGAAACACTGGATGTGAGTAGTAACACTTTATTAGAACGAATCTCCTGTGAAAACAATCTGCTAACGTATTTGGATGCGACAAATAACACGGTATTAGTCATGATATCCTGCTATAACAACTTGTTTCCTGATGACTCTGCCATAACCGTAAACGAAGATGAAGATCTTTATAGCATTTTATCCACATATGTTGAATAGATGTGATTACCTTCCCCTCAGGTCCTGTTTCTTTCCTCACCCATATTGTCTGATAACGGCGTACTCTCGCTGAAATCCTTGGACCTACTACTTCTCCAGGATACGTGACGCAGAGTATTGTGCTTCTTTCTGTCACAGGTTTAGCTGCTCTTTGTAGATTTGTTCCGGTTCCGATTCGCTCGAATAGCATGGGCACCTGCCGGGGTCGCAGGAAGTTCTACGGAGTATCCAAGGAATTTGATATTTAGAAGACCGGGCAGGGGCATTATCCCGCCCGGTCTTCCTCAATATGATGCGAGCAGTGTCATTTTTACAATTGATCAATTACTGCGGCAGGATTGACTATTTTTCCGAACGGATATGTTTTCCCATCGTGGTTCAGTTCTTTGGTGACGGAGGTACTTTTCACGATGTCTATGAACTCTTGCGACGTGAGGTCGGGCTTTACCTGACAACACATAGCGTAGAAACCGGCGCACCAGGGAACCGCCCAGCTAAGGCCACCTTCATGACCGATCTCATAATCGGTCACGCCTGTGCAGCCAGCATATGTTCTGGAGCCCATAGGCACCATGGTTAAACTCTGAAATGAAGGGACGTCGGGATTCGCATAGAACTTCTCTGCAACCCAGCCGGCAGGGAGATAGGATTTCACGTCGTCGGGGTCACGGTCATAATCCCTGTTCATGCCGAAGAGCTCGAAGTCGTAATACTCCTCGGTAGAGGTGGTGATGACGAAGATGTTTTCTTCCTCAGCCTTTCGGATAGCGTCAGTAATCTCCTGATAGCCAATATCTCCGGACCAATATCCCTTTGAAACGGAAATGACCCGTATCTTCTCCCCCTCCGGCAAATGTCCGTTGATTTCCAAGACCCTCAAGATGCAATCCGCGATGATGGAAGCATCAAACTCATAGTCGTTGTCCTCAAAATGGCCGAAGGTTGAGGCGATATAGTACAGCTTCGCGCCGGGTGCTGTACCGATGTCCTTGCCCACCGCGATGCTGGCCACCGCTGGACCGTGCATTGTCGCCTCGTCGCCAATGCAATGGATGCGCTCGTAGTATACTAGCTTATCCTTATACTGCTCATGATCCAGCAGCAGCGGCTGGTCGATGATGGCGATGCTGACACCATCCCCGGTGATGCCCTGGTCATGGAGCGCGCGGATACCCAGCCCTGGGTTCTTATTATGGGATAGTATCTCTTGTGGGTTGAAGTCCGCTGGCATTGTTTCCGGCCACACTGTGTCAGAATTGAAACTCAGTTTGTTCACATCCGTGACCACGCTTAGGTCTTCATTTGATATATCGCAGCTTCTCACGTCATATCCCCAAATGTCGTCCTCCTTGGAGAAGCCTGCAAACTTCATCCATCCGCTCCAGTTTCCTGCCGGTTCCGACATCGCGAAAACGGGTTTCCCTTCCTTCAGCTTCGCGGGGTCTGCAAGCACTGTGATATACTCCGCTTCATCCGAAACCGCGTGATTGCTGTAGTCGGGTGGGATGTTTTCTGCAAGACAATCCGGTAGTACAAGGCAGAACAGCAGCAGAATAACAATAAACCTGGTTCTCATAAATTACCCCCTTTTGCTCTTGCGATATCGGAATTCCTTCTCCTACATAACGTACGAAACGTTAATGAGCGTCCGCTCTATTGAGAATTTCATCCAACTGTAATACTGTGTGTGATATAATAGACTGAAAGAAATGTACCCTCTGAAGGGGTGGTGTTGGATGCCACAGCTTGAACGTGTGATTTTCCTATGCGATGAACGCCTTTTTTGCCAGCGTGGAAGAACTTCACCACCCTGAACTTCGCGAGGTGCCGATGGCATATGCGGCGATCCGAAAAGCAGGCGCGGGATTATCGTGGCGAAAAACCAGAAAGCGAAAGACCACGGTGTGAAGACCGCCGAAACTATCGGGCAAGCCTTACGGAATGGACTTGTCAAGCAAAGCGCACACCCTACGGGTAGAGGCAGATGGCAAACTGGCTCCGTCGGCGAAAAAAGGGAGGCGCGGAGAGGCGAGGGTATGAACGCCGCGTACGGCCAGCGTGCATACCCTCGGCACGAAGCGCC
>JAVBOM010000057.1:0-75323 GCA_031550535.1 Eubacteriales bacterium | reverse complement strand
AAATCTCCTGTCCCTTCACCGAGCAGGAGCTGGATATGCTGCCCCTTGCCATCCGCCGCGCGCTGCTGCTGCTGCTCGCGGAGGTTGCCGCGCAGAGCGCGGAGACGGAGCGCGAGCGCACGCACGCCGAGGCCGCGCTGGACATCGGTGCCAAAGGCCGCACCGAAGCGTATTGGGAGCGCCTGTCCTGCCTTTTGCAGGAGCAGGAGGACGCCGAAGCCCTCGCCCGCCTGGACGAGCGGATTTTAGAGCTGGGCATGACCGCTGGCGACGTTGCCGAGCGCGAGCACGACCGCCAGACGCGCGCGTGCCTCTGGGCGGGCAACGCCATCGTGTCGCTCCGGGCGCTCGCGTCCATGGACTGGCGCGCAAGGCTGGAATCGCTGTCCTCCATCGACCACTGGCTGCGCATGGACCCCACGGGCGTCTATGGCCGCATGGACTTCGCGTCGCGCGGCATGTACCGGCGGCGCGCGGCGAAGCTGGCCGCGCATTTTCATCTGGCGGAATCCGTGGTCGCCAGAAAGGCACTCGCCTGCGCCGAGGGTGCCGCTTCCGACACGCTGCCCGAGCTCTCCCGCCACGTGGGCTACTACCTGATGGACCAGGGACAGCCGATCCTCTGGAAGGCGCTGGGCAAGACCCCCCTCCGGCTGCGCCTATCCCTCTTCATCGGCAAGCACGCGGCGTTCGGCTATGTCGCGACCATTTTCATAGGCTCCACGGGCGTCGGCGTGCTGCTGTGGTTGATGGGCGTCAAAAGCTGGCTGACCGCGCCCGCGCTGCTCGCCGCCGGGGAAGGTTTCCGGCAGCTTACCGGGCTGCTGTTCCACCGCCTGTCCCCGCCGCGCAAAATGCCCCGCTTCGCGCCTGACCGGCTGGATGACGGCAACGTGCTCGTCGTCGTGCCGACGCTGCTGACGGGCCGCTCGCAGGCGCTGGAAATGGCGCGGCATCTGTCTGTGCTGCGCCTGGCCAACCCGGAGTCACGCCTGTCGTACATGCTGCTGGGCGACTTCCGTGACGGCCCCGCCGCGGTGGAGCCGGACGACGCGGCCATCACGGACGCGGCGCTCTCCGCCGTCGCGGCGCTGAACGATGTCTGGAACGGCGGGTTCTACTACCTGCATCGCGCCCGCACCTGGAACGAGCAGGCGGGCCGCTTCATGGGCACCGAACGCAAGCGCGGCGCACTGGTCGCGCTGAACGATCTGCTGCTGACCGGCGAATGTAGCGCGGAGTTCGCGGCGCAAAGCTGCGATCCCTCTGCCCTCCGTGGTCTGTTTCAGTATGTCATCACGCTGGACGCGGATACGCAGCTTCCCCCGGGCACGGCGCTGGACCTTGTCGGCATGCTGCAACACCCGCTGAACAAGCCATGCGACGCGGATGGCAAGCGGCGCGGCTGCGCCGTGATTCAGCCGCGCATGGAGACATCCGCCGCCACCATCCACACGCGCGTCGCACGCGTCTGGGGTGGGGACGGCGGCTTTGACCCGTATGTCACCGCGTTTTCGGATATCTACCAAAACCTGTGCGGCGAGGGCAGCTTCGCGGGCAAGGGCGTGTACCACGTACCTTCCTTCGAGGCCGCCACGCGCGGCAAGATTCGCGATAACACCGTGCTCAGCCACGATTTGCTGGAGGGCGGGCTGGTCGGCGCGTCGCTCGCGTGCGACGTGGCGCTGTACGACAGCCAGCCCGGCTCCCTATCCGCGTGGATGAAGCGGCTGCACCGCTGGACGCGCGGCGACTGGCAGCTCGTGCCCTGGCTGATCCCGTGGATCAAGGGCAAGGACGGCTGGATGCGCAACCCGCTGTCCATGCTCAACCAGTACAAAATATACGATAACCTGCGCAGGAGCCTCGTTCCGTTCGCGTCCACGCTGCTGCTCATCGGCGGCGTGTGGATGAACTCGTTCGTTGCGGTGCTCGCGGGGCTGCTGCTGCCGCACGTGCGGTCGTTTATTCCCCCGTCGCTGAAAAGTCTGCTGGCGTCCGTGAGCCATCTGGCGCTGATGCCCTATGAGGCCGAACGCCTGCTAGACGCAGCCCTCCGCACGGTCTGGCGCGTACTGTTCTCCCATAAGCACCTGCTGGAATGGGTGCCTTCCGCCGATGCCGAGCGCCAGCGCTCCCCCAATGAACCGCTGATCTTCTGGCCGAACTACCTGTCGGCCGCGCTGCTCATCGCCGCGTCCGTGCACGCGCCGCTGTGGCTTTTGCTGACGGCACCGCTGGCCGCGCTGTGGGCCATCGCCCCGTTGACGGCAAAATGGCTGGACACGCCGGAAAAGCGCCCCAAGCCCCTGGATCCCGGGCAAAAGGACGCGCTGCTGGACATCGCGGCGCGCACGCTGCGCTTTTTTGAGGAAACCGTCACCCCGGACACGCATTTCCTGCCGCCGGACAACTTGCAATTGGAGCCGCCGCGCGGCATCGCTCCCCGCACGTCGCCGACGAACATCGGCATGTACCTGGTGGCGTGCGTTTCCGCCATGGAGCTTGGCCTCCTGGACGCGGACAGCGCGGCGCGCCGGATTGAGCACACGACGGAATCGCTGGAAAAAATGGAGAAGTGGAACGGTCACTTATATAACTGGTACGACGTGCGTACCATGGCGCCGCTGCCGCGCCGCTATGTCTCCTCCGTGGACGGCGGCAACCTGGCCGCGTGCCTCCTTCTGACGGCGCAGGCCCTGCGCAGTCGCCTGTCCGAGGTGGACGCCAGCCTTCTCGGCCTGCCCGCGCGCCTGGACGCGCTCGCCGCCGCGATGGACTTCTCCCGCCTGTACGACCCCAAGGCCGATCTGTTCTACGTCGGCCTCCTGGTGGACGACGGGACGGTCGGGAACTCGCATTACGACCTGATGGCCAGCGAGGCGCGGCTGCTCAGCTATATCGCGCTGATGCGGCGCGAGGTACCTATCCGGCACTGGCACCGGCTCGGGCGCTCCATGACCAAGACGCGACGCGGCGCGGCGCTCGTCGCCTGGAGCGGCACGATGTTCGAATACCTGCTGCCCGCGCTCTTCCTGAAAAGCCCGGACGGCACGCTGCTCGGCGATACCTCCCTGCACGCGGCGCTGGAGCAGGCGGAGGCGTTCGGGGGCGGCCCGTGGGGCGTTTCGGAATCCGGTTACTACGCGTTTGACCCCGGCCTCGCCTATCAGTACAAGGCGTTCGGCCTCCCGCGCCTTGCGCTGCGCACGGCGCGGCCGGACCGCGTCATCGCGCCGTACGCGTCCGCGCTGGCGCTCGATTTGCTGCCCGAGGAGGCGACCGCGAACCTGCTGCGTATGGCGGACATGGGTTGGCTTGGCGAGCTCGGCTTCTATGAGGCGGCGGATTACTGCGCCGAGCGCCTGCCCAAGGATGCGGAGTACAAGCTCGTGCAGAGCCATATGGCCCATCACCAGGGCATGATCCTGGGCGCCATCTGCAACGCCCTGACCGGCGGCACGCTCGCGCGCCACTTCCAAAGCCTGCCGCAGGCGGAGGCGTACGCGCTGCTGCTGGAGGAGCGCAAGCCCACGCGCGCCATGCTGCGCGGCGCGATCAAAAACCGGGGACCGGAGCTGCCACAGCGCCGCCCGGACGGCACGCTGCAGCGCCACACGAACCGGCAGGAATTCCCCGTGGAGGCGCAGGTGCTCTACGGCGCGGGCACCACGATGGTCTGCGACGCGCGTGGGAACGGCTATATCTCCAACAACGGCCTGATGCTGACAAGGCGGCGGCTTGACCCGATCTACGAGGGCGGCGTGCAGATCTATCTGCGCCTGGCGACGGGCAAGGTGCTGCGGATGAACGACGCGGAGGAAGTATGGTTTGACCGCAGCCGCGCCGTATACCGGCTGGAAACCGAGGGACTGTCCGCCGAACTGATCTGCTTCGTCTCCCCGCTGGACGGCGCGGCGGTACACCTGCTGCGCCTGCGCGCCACGAAGGAGCATGACGTGGATGTTGAGGTCGCCAGCTTCTTTGAGGTGTGCCTCTCCACGCCGGCGGCCGATGAGTCACACCCGGCGTTCCGCAACCTCCTGGTGGAGACGGCGCGCCTGGGATCGGCTTCGGCCGTCGCGCGGCGCAGAACGCGGCACGCGGACGAGCACTATCCCCTGGTGCTGCACGCCTTCGGTACGGAAAAGGCGGCCGTCGCGGAGCTGGAAACATCGCGCCTGGCTTTCCTGGGCCGGGGCGAGCGGCTGCGCGCGCCGCAGGCACTCGAACAGCCATACGGCGCGTCTCCCCAGCGACCGAAAACCCCGCTCGACCCGTGCCTGAGCCTGCGCGCCCCGGTGCATGTCGACGCGGGCACGTCCGTTTCCTGCTGGTTCGCCACCACCGCCGTCCCGGACGAGGACAAGGCGCGGGCGCTTGTGGCGCAGTATACCGCGCCGGACCCTGTGTTGCGCGCGCTGGAGCTTGCCGGAACACAGGACGAAGTCACCGCGAAGTATCACGGCCTGGACACCATCGCGGAGCTTACCGCGCAGCGCATGGCGTCCTGGCTCCTGGCACCTCTCGCACAGGCGGGGGCTTCCACGGAGGCTCGCGGGGCGCTCTGGCGCTTCTCCATCTCCGGCGATCTGCCGGTGATCGTGGTGCGCGTATCGCGCGAGGCGCATTTGCCGCTGGCCCGCGCCGCGATGAAAGCGCACGCGTACTTGCGCGCGGTCGGCCTGTGGAGCGACCTCGTGTTCCTCTGCGCACAACCGGAGGGATACCATAGGCCCCTTCGGGACGCGCTGCTCGCGATGGTCACGGGCGGCTCCTCCCGCGATCTGATCGGCCAGGGCGCGGGCATACACCTCATCGACACCCAAGCGCACGAGGAAAGCGCCCTGAAGGCGCTGCTCGCGCACGCGGCCCTGGTGCTGCGCGGCGGCAACGGCAGCCTCGCGGCACAGCTCGCGGACGCGCGCAGGACCATTCAAGACAGCCGGTGGCAATGGGACGTGCAGCACCTCTGGCCCGCCCCCCGACCCGCGCGCGCGGGGGGCCTCGGCCTGGACAACGGCTATGGCGGCTTCCGCGCCGACGGAGGGTATGTAGTGTACGACAGCCCGCCGGTTCCGTGGTGCAATGTGCTGGCAAACGCGCGCTTTGGCACGGTCGTGACCGACCGGGGCGCGGGATGCACCTGGAGCGAGAACAGCCGCATGTGCCGCCTGACACCGTTCGCATCGGATCCCGTGCGGGATCAGCGCGGTGAGAATCTCTGGCTGCGCGATGAGCAGAGCGGGCACTATGCCTGCCCCATGGAGCGCGCGCTTGTGACGCACGGCTTCGGGTTCACTCGGTTTGAATCGCAGGCGCTCGGCCTGCGGCTGACACTGGACGTATTTGTGGACGCGGAACTGCCCGTCAAGTGCATGCTGCTGGAAGTGGATAACCAGGAGGGCGAGGCGCGCGCGCTGTCGCTGACGGCCTGTGCCCGCTGGCTCTTGGGGTCGCTGTTGCAGGACGCCGCGCAGGTGCGCACGGAAATCACGGGCGGGGCCGTGTTCGCGCGCAGCCCGGGTCTTCCCGACCCCGCGTACCTGACCATCATCGGCCGGGAAACCGAGGCCGCGTGCGACGGTGGGGCCTTCTTCGGCACAGGCGGCATGGAAGCGCCGCGCGGCATGGGGCAAAAGGCGCTGGACGGCCTGCGGGGCGACATGCCCACGGGCGTTGTCCGCACGCGCTTCACCGTGGAGGCGGGCTGCCGGGAGACGCTCTGCGTGCTGCTCGGCACCGGCGACGCGGCGGCTATCTTCAAGGCGTACCAGAGCGGCGGCGCGCAGGCCCGGCTCGCGCGCGTGCACGAAACCTGGCGCGAGCGCCAGGAGCGGCTGATCCCGCGTCTGCCGGACACCGCATCCACGGTGCTGCTCGGCTGCTGGCTGCCATACCAGGCCCTGTCGTCGCGCGTGTACGCGCACGCGGGGTTCTACCAGGCGGGCGGCGCGATCGGCTTCCGGGATCAGCTGCAGGACATGCTGGCCTTCCGCTTCACGGACCCGGATATGGTGCGCGCACACATCCTGGACGCCGCCGCGCACCAGTTTGAGGCGGGCGACGTGCAGCACTGGTGGCACCCGCCCGCGCGCGGCGTGCGCACCCACATCACGGACGACAGGCTCTTTCTGCCGTACGTCACCGCGATGTACATCAGCGCGACCGGGGACAAGAACATTCTGGCGGAATCCGTTCCTTTCCTGGAAGATGTCGCCATTGAGGAAGGGCATGAGGACTGGTACGGAGAGGCGCAGCCTTCCGATGTAACGGGCACGCTGCACGAGCACATTCTGCGCGCGCTCAAAAGCATCCGCTTTGGCAAGCACGGCCTACCCCTGATGGGCGCGGGCGACTGGAACGACGGCATGAACGCGGTCGGCACCGAGGATCGCGGCGAGAGCGTGTGGCTCGGCTTCTTCCTGGCCGTGGTGATGAAGGATTACGCCGAATACTGCGCGCCGGACGTGGCCGCGCTGCTGCTGGAAAAGCGGAAAACGCTGATGGACAGCCTGGAAGCGCACGCCTGGGATGGCGAATGGTATTTGCGCGCGTGGTTTGACGACGGGCTGAAGCTGGGCGGCAAGGAATCGCCGGAGTGCCAGATCGACCTGGTCGTGCAGGCGTGGGCTGTATTCGCGGGCGCGAAGCATGCGGAACAGGCGTTCCTCTCCGCGCTGGATAAACTGAAGGACGAGGACGCGGGCATTCTGCGCCTGCTTGATCCGCCGTTTGACGGCAAGACGGAGCCCGGCTACATCCGCGAGTACCCGCCCGGCATCCGCGAGAACGGCGGCCAGTACACACACGCGGCCGTATGGTTCGTGATGGCGTGCGCGAAGCTCGGCAAAACCGATTTGGCTTGGCAGCTCTTTGACATGCTGTTGCCCACGTCCCACAGCGCCGACCGCGTTGCGGCGGAGCGGTACCGCGTGGAACCGTATGTCGTCGCGGCGGACGTTTCCGCCTGCGAGCACGCGGGCCAGGGCGGCTGGACATGGTACACCGGCTCGGCGGCGCTATTGTGGTCGCTCGGCATGGAAACGCTGCTCGGCTTTGAGAAGCAAGGGAACCGCGTGCGGCTGAACGCCACCGCGCCGGGGGGCTGGAGCGGCTACACGGTGGAATACCGCTACGGCCGGTCGCTGTACGTGCTGCGCGCCACGCGCGGGGACGAGGACGCGGGCTGGATCGAATTGGTTGACGACGGCGAGACGCACGAAGCGGTTTACGCGTTGAAAAGTTAGCCCGCCCGTGGTATCATGCTGCGCATGAAGCAACAGTTTTTGCCCATTACCCGCGAGGAAATGGAAGCGCGCGGCTGGGACGCGCCGGATTTTGTGTTCGTCACCGGGGACGCGTATGTGGATCACCCGTCGTTCGGCTGCGCCATTTTGACGCGCACGCTCGAAGCGGCGGGTTTTCGCGTCGCCATTCTGCCGCAGCCCATGTGGCGCGATTGCAAGGATTTCACCCGGTTTGGGAGGCCGAAGCATGGCTTTTTCGTCAGCGCCGGGGTGATCGATAGCATGGTGAACCACTACACCGTGGCGAAAAAGCCGCGCGGCGAGGACGTGTACTCCCCCGGCGGCAAGCGTGGCCACCGGCCCGACCGCGCGACCATCGCGTACTGCAACCGCATCCGCGAGGCGTACGGCGACGTGCCCATCGTCATCGGCGGCGTGGAGGCATCGCTGCGCCGGTTCGCCCACTACGATTATTGGGACGACCGCGTGCGCGGCTCCATTCTGATCGATAGCGGGGCAGACGCGCTCCTGTACGGCATGGGCGAGGAAACGATCCTAAAAGTAGCGAAAAGCCTTGCGCACGGCACGTTTCGGGAGGCGCTGCCCGGCATCCGGGGCGCGTGCTGGGTTTCCGCGACACTACCGGACGGATATATTGAGTTGCCCTCCTGCGAAGCCGTGTCCACGGACAAAGAGGCATACGCGCGCGCCTTTCGGGTGCAGTACCGCGAGCAGGACGCCGCGCGGGGCAAGCCGCTCGCGCAGGCGCACGCCGGGCGGTACGTCTGCCAGAACGCGCCCGCCCCGCCGCTCACCCGCGCGGCGCTGGACAGGACGTACGAACTGCCGTACATGCGCGCGTGGCACCCAAGCTACGACGCCGCCGGCGGCATTCCCGCGCTGGAGGAGGTCAAATTCTCCGTCACGGGCACGCGCGGCTGTTTCGGCGCGTGCAGCTTTTGCGCGCTGACATTCCACCAGGGGCGCATCGTGTCGTCCAGAAGCCCAGACTCCATCGTCCGCGAGGCCGAGACGCTCACGCGCATGCCGGACTTCAAGGGCTACATCCACGACATCGGCGGGCCGACGGCCAACTTCCGCCGCCCCGCGTGCGCCAAGCAGCTCACGGAGGGCGCGTGCGCGGACCGCCAGTGCCTCTACCCCGCGCCGTGCAAGCGCATGAAGCCCGACCATACGGAGCTGCTGACCGTTCTGCGCCGCGTTCGCAGCCTGCCGGGCGTCAAAAAGGCGTTCATCCGCTCCGGCCTGCGGTACGACTACATCCTCGCCGACACGGACAGCCCGTTCCTGAAGGAACTGTGCGAGCACCATGTCAGCGGGCGGCTGAAGGTCGCGCCGGAGCACGTGTCCGGCCGCGTGCTCGCGCTGATGGGCAAGCCGCCGCGCGAGACATACGACCGGTTTGTGCAGAAGTTTGACGCGATCAACCGCCATCTGGATCTGCCGCAGTACGTGCAGCCCTACCTGATGAGCAGCCACCCGGGCAGCGACCTGATGGCCGCCGTGGAGCTGGCCGAATACCTGCGCGACACGCGCCAGCAGCCCGAGCAGGTGCAGGACTTCTACCCCACGCCCGGCACGCTGTCCACGTGCATGTTCCATACCGGGCTGGACCCGCGCGACATGCGGCCCGTATATGTGCCCACCACGCCGCACGAAAAGGCGCTGCAGCGCGCGCTGATGCAATACAGAAGGCCGCAGAACCGCGCGCTGGTGCGGGAGGCGCTGCGGCTCGCGGGGCGGGATGACTTGATCGGGTATGGGAAGAAGTGCCTGGTGCCGCCGGAATATGTGGGACAGGATGGGAAGGCGGGCCGTGCGGGACAGGCGAGCAAAGAGCGTCGGACAGAGAAGCCCGCTCAACCCGCGAAAAAGGCCGCCGCGCCGCCCAAGACGGCGGCACGGAAAAGGCCGCCCCGGCCCGAAGTGCCGGGCAGGCTGGGGAAGAAGTCGCCGCGCGCTGCGCTCGCGAAGGGGCGCGACGCGGGGAAGTGAATAGGGCAGGGGGGGCATGCGGGAAAAACGCGCGGCACGCCTAGCGGATCATCCGCGCTTTCACCGCATTGTCCGGTGTGCGCGCCGCGTGCGCGCGATTGTCACTTGCCCTCTTCCGCTTGCGCCGCGCGGCGTTGCGCATACGCCGTGCGGCATCTCTTTGTGTGAACAGAATGTGTCAAACATCCCGAGATTACTCGTGCTTCGCGCTGTCCCCGCCGCCCCCGCTAACGCCTGGCTCGCGCGGCAGCAGTTTATCCGCGAAGCCGGCCATGGCGACGTAGACATACGCCGCAAGCGGTGCAAACAATGCCATGGACACACCGTTTTGAAGGAGAGTTCTTACGGAATCGCTGGCGTTCATCATAATACTTTCGGCCCCCAAGGTCAGACCGATAGATAAAACGATCATGAGAACGCCAAACGCTGAGAAAACCGCCCGAAAGAAAGCCATAATCGACATCGCAATAGAGGACCAGACATTCCCCCGCATGGACCCAAACGATGTATGCAGCGCCTCCACAGGTTTTGGTACATTCTCCTCACTCACGCAAAGATAAGACACCAAAAACAGACGCTGCGAAACCCAAGTTATTGCGGTACCCACGATGACAATCACCGTTAGCGCCATAGCCTGCGGCCAACTGATAACCCGTAAAAGCGAGAGAAACGCGCTGCCAGCTATCGAAATGCCCTCCACAGCCGCCCCCACCGCCAGCGCGCCCCATAGCCGCCCCGGCGCGCGGAACGCCCATCCGAGCATGCCGACACGCGGCCGCTCCCCGCGCCAAGCGGACAGGCCAGCGTGCGCCGCGCCGAGCGTCACCACCGGAAAGGCCAACGTGCTCCAGACGAATGACGCCACCTGATGCCATAGCCCGGGAAACCCAACCAGCCTGCTGATAAGCGTGAACAAGAACTGTACCCCGCCCACAACCAGCGCGATCGCCGTCAGCTGCCCCAGGTTCGCCCTGTAGATCGTCCAGGCCAGCTTTCGTATCTCCTGGTTCGTGCGCCCCACGCGCTCGGCCTCCTTGCGGCCCGCCGTCCGCTGTGCGCTGTCCTTTTTGGCGTGTGCCATGGATTCACTCCTCTTCCGCCGCTTCTTCCCGCGGCAAATCCGCCTCCGCCAGCCGCATGGCCTTCAGCCGCCCATCCGCAAATCCCGCCAGAACCATGGAAAGGTACGACAGCAGTGGTAAGAAGGCGAGCCAAAGACTGTCCGTGAAGTATCCTACATTTTCGACGGCACTTTCAAGGCTCAGTCCAAGCGCAAACCAACAAGCCGCGCCCACTGCCGCCATCAGCAGACAAATCCACCACCCGGCGGAGATGTACAGGGAGATCAGCTTCAGGATGCCTCTGTCCATGGACCGCCAGGCGCGTTTCAGCGTCGCGGCAGGCCCCATGGCGGGGTCATCCGCAAAAGCATACGGAAACATCGTGAGATGAAGCACAAGAAACAAGAATAAGCACACCAAAGCCGCGCCGGGAACAAGTGCCTTTACGATCGCGCTAATCGCCTGATATGGCAAATCGAACATACGCGCGAGCACGTAATCCTGATATGCGTATCCAAACAGCATGAACAACACCCAAAAAAGCGGCAACGCAATCAGCAGGGAAAGCAGAAAGTGCAGCATGCCCTGGAGCAGCGCGGCGCACCACCGCCGAAACGACCCAAGTGGCCAGAACATTTCCCCCACGCGCGCCGTCTCCTCGCGCCATGTCACAAGAAACATGCGCGCCATGCCGATGGAAGTGATCGGATACAGCAGGATGCCGGCCGTGAACTGTACGAGCCCCTGCGGGAGACTCTCCGGAAAAAGCACTGGCAAGACTCGCGCCATTGCGCTTTGGATGACAAAGACGATCAGCGAAGCCGCCGCCAGCGCCTTCCAATTCGCCCTGTATACCGCCCAAGCCCTCGCGCGGATTTCCCGATTCAGCAGGCCCATGGTATATCCCCCTTTCTTCTTCGCCGTGGATGTACCAAGGAAACCTTCCGTCTATTCCCCCACCCAAAACCTCCCTTCCGCAAAACACACCGCGTCCCCCTCGACATACACCTCGCCATCCTCCACCCACGCCGTCAGTTCCCCAGGTCTGTGGGCATATTGCCCCTGCGAAATCGTGATCTTCTCCCCTTCGCGCACGCGCCCGTGCCGCACGAGATACGCAGCCACCGGCCCCGCCGCGCTGCCCGTGGCCGAGTCCTCCACCAGCCCCAGGTTGTCCCACGTGCGCGCCTCCAGCGTATCAGGGTCGAACAGGTATGTATAGCTCGCGCCATACCCGGCGATGCGCGCCTCCAGGTCCGTCACGCAAATGCGCGCGCGGTCCAGTCCGCCGCGCACGGGGATCAGCACATACGGCAGCCCCGTGGACACCACCTCCACCGGCAGCGCGCCGTGCAAATCATCCGGCGATAGGCTGTGCGCCCGCGCCAGCCACATGGCCTCCTCCTGCGGCAGCTCCCCGAGGAACGCAGGCGGCCCCTGCCGCATTTGCGCGCGGAAACCCACGTCCGTCTGGCGGGAGATCACCGGCACGTCCTTTTCCGGTAAACGGAACAAAATCGGCATTTCGGCTCGATTCTCCCCGCCGTGCCGCGCGTGCAGCGCCGCCGCCGCGCCCAGCACCGGGTGCCCCGCGAACGGCAGTTCGCCCTCCATCGTGAAGATGCGCGCGCCAACGCTCTCCCCGTCAAAACCGGTCAGGAAAATCGTCTCAAACTGCTTGAACTCGCGCGCCAGATCCAGCATCAGCCCGGGCGAAAAAAAGCCGTCGCAAAACACGACGGCCAAACCGTTGCCCATGAGCCTTTGGCGCGTAAAGACGTCCATGTGTACGTACTCTACAGAGGCGGCGCGATTTGAAAAAATCGGGCGCGGCAAGGATTCCCGAATCCTCGCCATCAAGGGGATTTCGCCAGAAATCCCTTCCTTTGCACGCGCCATCCCGCTACCTCTGCACCCGGCCCGAAACGCTGCCGCCCATCAGGCTCTTCACTTCGGCCAGCGTCACCCGGTTGAAGTCCCCCTCGATCGTGTGCTTCAGCGCCGATGCCGCGGCCGCGAAGTTAATCGCGTCGGCGTCGCCGTACCCCTCACGCAGCGCGTAGATCAGCCCCGCGCCGAACGAATCGCCCCCGCCCACGCGGTCCACGATGTGGATGGACTACTTCCGCGACCGGATGGCCGTGTCCGTCTCCGCGTCGTACAACAGGCCGGACCAATCATTGTCGTTGGCGGAAAAGCTCTCCCGCAGCGTGAACGCGACCTTCTTGCACTGGAACGTCCGTGCGAGCTTTCTCGCCAGGTTCCGGTAGCCGGTTTCGCTCAGCGATCCGCCCTCGATATCCGCGCCCTCCGCGCTGATGCCGAACACGTCCCCGCTGTCCTCCTCGTTGGCGATCATCACGTCCACGTATTCCATCAGCGCGGTCATGGTTTCCTTCGCCTCGCCCTTCGTCCAGAGGTTCTTGCGGTAGTTCAGGTCGCAGCTCACGGTCAGCCCCATGGCCTTGGCCGTTTTCGCGGCCTCCAGCGTCACCGCGGCCAGATCCCCCGACAGCGCCGGGGTGATGCCGGTCCAGTGGAACCAGTCCGCGCCCCCGAATACCTTCGCCCAGTCGATCTCGCCCGGCTTCAGCGCCGCGATGGACGCGTATTTCCGGTCGTACGTCACCTTGGACGGCCGCATGGACGCGCCGCGCTCCACAAAATAGACACCCATCCGGTCCCCGCCGCGCGCGATGTGCGATACATCCACGCCGAACCCGCGAAGCTGCTGCACGCACGCGTCCGCGACGCCGTTCGCGGGCAGGCGGGTGACATACGCCACATCCACGCCGTAGTTCGCCAGCGACACGGAGACGTTCGCCTCCGCCCCGCCGAACGTCATGTCCAGCGTCTGCGTCTGGTTCAGGCGCAGATACCCCGGCGGCATCAGCCGCAGCATGATTTCCCCAAAGCAGACCACCCTTGCCGTGTTTGCCATCGTCATTCTCCCCGCTCGTTCATTAGTCGCGTGATTGTAAGCAAATTATACCATACGCGCCCATGGGTTTCAAACCGGCGCGAATGAATTCCGCGAATGGAAAACTCAAACCATCCCTTCCGCGTCTAACCATTGACGGGGCGAGGAACCGGAGATTCCGAGCCGTAAAGGAATTTTGCGAAAAATTCTTTCCGCCAAAGACGCCGGAAGGCCGGACGCGGCCACCCGGCAACACGAAGGACGGAAATCCATGACAAAACAAGCGTTTATGGACAACATCATTGCCCTTACGGACACGCTGTACCGCGTCTCCTACGGCATCCTGGGCAACCGGGACGATCAGGCGGACGCCGTGCAGGAATGCCTGCGCCGCGCGCTGCAAAAGCGGGAGACGCTGCGCGACGACCGCCTCTTGACCACCTGGCTGGTGCGCATTCTGATCAACGAGTGCTACACCCTGCTCCGGCGGCGGCAGCGCGAACTGCCGTTCAATGAGGAAGCCGAGATCGCGGAGGACATCGCGGATACGCCGCCGCCCCTCGCCGACGGGGAGCTGTACGACGCGCTGATGTCCCTGCCGGACAAGTACCGCCTGCCGGTGATGCTCCACTATATCGAAGGATACGCCATGAAAGAAATCGCCGCGATGCTGCGCATGCCCGAGGGCACAGTCAAAACACGCCTGCGCCACGCGCGCGGTCTGCTCAAAGAGATGCTGGAGGACGAGGAGGGGTGCGCGTATGAAAAGGCGTGACTGGCCGAGGGCATTTGGGCCTACGCCGGATGATTTTCGGGCCCTGGTGGAAAACACACTGCGGGAGGAGGAAAAGCCTGTGCGAAAACTGCGCTTCACCCCGATACTGGTTGCCGCGCTGCTGACGCTGCTGCTTGCCGCCACGGCGCTGGCGATAGCGAACCGAGCGGGGCTGAGGGAATTCATCGGCGAAGGCGATAGCGCGTACGGTGTCGATCTGTCACACCGGATGGGCGGCAGCGAACCGCTGGTGCAAAAGGTTGTGGGCGACCTGGAAGTCACGGTCACGGAGGCCGCAGGAGACGGCCGCAATTACTACTTTACCATCACCATCGCACCGCGCCCGGGGGTGAAGGAGCAGTTGCGCACGCTCATGGATATCTGGGATTTCCCAAAGGACGACAATGGCCGCGAACTCCCGAACACAACGCCATTCCCCGTTCTGCTCACCGAGGATACGTATGTTGTCGACGCGTACATGACCACGAGTAACACGGGCAACTCCATCCTGAACGAGGATGGCTCTGTCTCCTTCCTGAGTGACCCGGTCATTTTCACGCTCGATGACACGGCCGAGATGACCTGCATTGTGGTATACGGTAAGCGCAGTGCCGGCCAGTCGCTCGAAGGCATGGAGGTGGAAACGGTCGAAATCCCCTTCACCGTGGACACGGTCAAGGCGCTGGAGAAGAAGCACAACGCGGGGCCCGTAACGCTCGGCGACACGGGCATCACTGTCGATACCCTATATCTGAAGCGTACCGAGACGGAAACCGTCGCCCGCCTCTATCTCCGCTACCTGGGCGGCGAAGGTGTCGCCTACAAGATGCCGGAAGGGTTTGGCGGTTACGGTCAGTACGGCATCTCAATCCGAATGCTGGATACGGAAAGCGGGACGCCCTACGAAATGGCGGCGCAGAACGAACGGAATCGCTACAATGTTACCTGGTATGGCGGCAACCGCTTTCTCATCGAGCGCAAGCCGCTGATGGAAACCCTGCCCCAGAGCGTCACCATCGAGGTGTACGATACCTTTGCCGAGCGGGTGCTGGCCACAGAAATTATCCCCCTTGTGGACGGCGGGCCGGAAAGCAGCCGCCTGGACGCCTACACACATGACGAGCAATACCCTGTGGATCCGGAGGAATATCTCGTCTCTCCAGATGACCCACGGGAGATGATCGCGCGTGTCTCCACGCCGGACGGCAAACCCACGGAAGTGCGGCTGGATCCCGCTGACCCCGATAGCGTCATCATGACGGTCAACAGCGGCGCGAGCATCAGCCCCGTGCACGGCACACGCGACGGCTGGGTGCTGGTGTGGATTGCCAGCCAGTTTGATATGGCGGGCTACATTCCCGCTGAGAACTACGCTGCCGGTGACGACATTTACGACGTGATCCCAGGCGTCCCGATGGCGGAAATCCTACCCAAGGACGGCGATCATGTCGATGTCCGCAAGGCGCCGTCCGATGATTCCTACATCTTCGCCAAGCTCGACAAAGGGCTCGGCGTGCGCGTTCTCTGTACGAGCGGGATCTGGTGCTATGTGGAGTGCGACGGCGGCGAGGGTGGCCGCACAGCCGGGTATGTCCCGGCGGACGCGCTCCGGCTTACCGGGCAGGTGGTGCCCGTTTCCGGCAAGGTTGTATATCAGGAGGATAGTGCGGGAGAGTGACGGGACGACAAAGCGAGGGCTGCCGGGTGGCGGCCCTCATCGATGTGGACAGAAAACCGCCGCGCCGGCATTCCTGCCCGCGCGGCGGTCCATTCCCCCGTTTCTGGACGGCGGCGCAAATTCAAAGAATTGGCCGCCATAAGGAGATTCCGCCAGGAATCTCTACCTGCTCACACCTTCATCTTCGGCGTGAAAATCACCGCGAACAGATACCCAAACACCACCGCCGCCGCGACCCCGCCCGCGGTCGCCGTCAGCCCGCCCGTGAACGCGCCGATCAGCCCGCGTTCCCCTACGGCCTCAATTGCGCCCTTCGCCAGACTGTTGCCAAAGCCCAGCAGCGGGATGGACGCCCCCGCGCCCGCGAAATCCACCAGCGGCTGGTAGATACCGATACCCCCCAGGATCACCCCGGCCGTCACATACCCGACCAGGATGCGCGCGGACGTGATCCGCGTTTTCATCAGCAATACCTGGCCGATGGCGCACAGCGCACCGCCCACCAAAAACACCTTCAGGTACATCCAAATCGTTTCTAAAAACACGCAAATGCCCCCTTACGGCCTTTCAATCACCACCGCGTGCGCGATGGACGGAATGCTCTCGCCCTCGTTGGCGCTGGTGGTGCTCATCAGCGCGCCGGTCGCCATGAACAGCAGCCGGTCGATCTTGCCCGCGAGCACGCGCGGCAATAGCTCCGCGCACAGCACCGATGCCGAGCAGCCGCAGCCGCTCCCGCCCGCGTGCACGTCCTGATCGGGCGAGAAGATCGATAGCCCGCAGTCCACGTGCCGCCGTTCGTTGATCTGCATGCCCTTTTCCTTCATCAATTCCATCAGCAGGCGGCTGCCGACCATGCCCAGGTCGCCAGTGGCGATCACATCATAGTCGTTCGGCGTTCTGCCCGTGTCCATGAAGTGCTGGTAGAGCGTGTCCGCCGCCGCCGGGGCCATCGCCGCGCCCATGTTCGTCGCGTCGGTCACGCCAAAGTCAATCGGCTTGCCGATGGTCACGTGCGAGATCGTCGGCGCGGGGTGCCCCATCAGCACGGGTTCCGCGAGCATCACCGCGCCCGCGCCGGTGACGGTCCACTGCGCGCTCGGCGGGCGCTGGGTGCCGAGCTCCAACGGGAAGCGAAACTGCCGCTCCGCCGTGCAGAAGTGGCTGCTGGCGGCGCAGACGACGCGGTCCGCGCAACCGCCCTCCAGGACCATCGCGCCCACGGCCAGGCTCTCCGCCATGGTCGAGCACGCGCCGAACAATCCCAGGA
Organism: Eubacteriales bacterium; assembly: GCA_031550535.1. GTDB lineage: Bacteria > Bacillota > Clostridia > Christensenellales > Aristaeellaceae > Avichristensenella. The sequence goes on along the minus strand of JAVBOM010000057.1, from coordinate 58,353 downwards.
ACGGAATGCCCAGTTCACGCCCCGCGAAGTTGGACGCGGCAAGCTGGTTCAGCAGGTCACCGCCCATCAGCATCCGGACATCCGCGGGTTTGACACCCGCCTTCTCGATGCAGCGGCTGACGGCGTCCTGGAACATGCGCGATTCGGCCTTTTCCCAGTTGTCCTCGCCCATCGTGTCGTCCTCGTGCACGACATCAAACTTGCCCTGGAGCGGGCCTTCCCCCTCTTTCTTGCCCACGGACGACGCCCACATCAGCACGACGGGACGGGTGCTCAGTTCGACGGTTTGCTTGCCAAGTCTGGTCGCCATCGCTCACACCCCCACAATAAAAGCAATAATGCCCACGATCACCGATGTTCCGATGCCGTATACTAACACCGGCCCCGCGATCAGGAACAGCTTCGCGCCGACGCCCATCACCAGACCCTCGCGCCGGAATTCCATGGCGCTGGCCACGATGGAGTTGGCGAAGCCCGTGATCGGCACGATGGAGCCCGCGCCCGCGTATTTGCCAATTTGGTCATACAGCCCGATGGCGGTCAGCAGGCCGCCCAGGAACACCATGGAGATGGAAGTCAGCGCAGACGCGTCGTCCTTCACCAGATGAAGCCACCCTTCAGCGGCGTCAAAGATCAACTGCCCCACGATGCAGATCACCCCGCCCACCCAGAAGGCGTGCAAAATGCCCTTGCCCAGGTCGGATTTCGGGGTAAGCTGTTCGACAAGCTTCAAATACGGCTTGTTCTGGTTCTTGTTATTCTTCTGGCTCATGGTTCCTCCTTGGCCGCCGGGTCCTGTCCGCGCGCGCGGACAATCCACTTGCCCGGCGGCGGGTACATGCGCGTTTCGCGGTCCGAGGGCCTCGGGTCGCGCGTCATGATGAAAACCGGGTGGTTGTGCCGGTTCTTTTCTTCCATCGCGTGATTCGTCATGCTTGTTCGGCTCCTTTGGAAGAATGATGCGCGCGGAGAATGCCGCGCGGCGTACGCTCATTTTTGCCCATTCCGCGCCAGGGCATGCGCCGGGCGGAAAATCGCAGGAAAATCACCGCAGCGCAGCCAGGCACGCTAAAAGCGCCCCGATGGCCTTGCCCACGGCCATGGCCCAGCAGGCGGTCTTTTCCGCCCGCGTAACGCGCATCCGCGCGAGCGCCTGCGGCACAATGCCCATCACCTCGGCCAGCGAGGAGGCCAGCATGCCCGTCATCACGCCGCTGAGCAGCATCACGATCGCGCCTGATGCGGTGCCCAGGCCCACGGTCAGTCCGCCGATCGGCAGCAGCGTGCCGGCCATCGTTCCCAGGAGCACGGCCCAGCCATAGCGAATCTCGCCCGTGACGCCAAAAATGTCCATCGTGCGGCCGGGCAGGTTCAGCACCAGCCATACGACGGCCAGCCCGCCCCCCGCGATGGTGCCGGACAACAGCACGACCACCGCGGCCAGCACACGCGTCACGGCCGTGTGCTGCGCCCCGCGTTCTTCTCGATGTCTTCGCGATACTCCCGCATCTTCACGGTCAGCGGGGAAACTGTTTTCCGGCCGATCAGCGCGTAGTACAGCGCCACGCCCAGACCCACACCCAGCGCGTAAGGTACGGCGATCAGCAGCGGGCTGGCCGCCTCTCGCCCCGCGACGGCCGTGTACAGCGCGTTTTGCGCATCCGCCATGTTGACATCCGCGTGAAACCACCCGATGGCCAGCGCCGCCCCTGCCGCGAGCAGCAGACAAGCCAAGCCCGCGCGCAGCCAGTAGCCAGCGCCGCCCTCGTGCCGCATGCGCCGCGCCTTCTTCGTCTCGCGGTGCAGCCAGCCGGTGCCGTCGCCCAGGACGTTAATCACCTCGTCCGGCGCGTGCTCTTGAATCTGTACAATCAGTTGCAGCGCATCCACCTGCCAGATGCCCGCGCCTTTCGGCAGGGAAACGCGCAACTGCGCCAGGTTCAGGCGGGCGTCCGACAAAAGGTCCGCCACATCGCCGAGCGCGAGCGTTTCCCCCACCATGGCCATGATGCGCGGCTTGATCCTGATATAGACCATTGTGCGCCTCCTTCGCGCGATTGAGATGTCAGGATTCCTTGCGGAATCCTCTCATGGCGCCCGATTCTCCGAATCAGCGCCGCCGTCTTGGATGATTTACTATGGCCTAGTGTGTTCTGTTTTTGTTTTTTTATGCTATACTATAAACATGAATATGCATGAAAGGGATTCCAAGAGGAATCGTTTCGTTGTCGGTGGCGCTGATTCGAAGAATCGGGCATCACAAGAGGATTTCGCCGGAAATCCTTACCTTGTCCGCGTCGCCACTGTCATGGACGCGGACGCGCTCCACAGACTGAACGAGGTGTTCAACGGTCCCAGCACCAATACGCCGCCGGCTGTCTGGCAGAAACTCGCCCAAAACAGCCAGGAAACCGTGTTCGTCGCGGAAAAGGACGGCGCGGTGGCGGCATTTCTATGCGGGCAAATCTTGCGTTCGTTTTGCTACACAGCGCCCACGGTGGAATTCACGGAGCTATACGTCCAGGACGCGCACCGGCGGCAGGGCGCGGCTTCCGCGCTGATGGCGTATGCGGAGACGTGGTACGCGGCGCGCGGCGTCACGGAATTCCGGCTGTTGACCGGCAGGGACAACAAGCCCGCCCGCGCGTTTTACAAACAGATGGGCTATCGCTTCGAGGACGAGGTGTGCTACGCGAAAAGGGGCGGGAAAGAGCGTGTGAGCGCGCCCGACGTGCGGGAAATGCCGGACAATGCCGAGGATCGCGCGGAAGGCGATGCCAGCATCATACAGGATGCGTAAATCACAAAAGAAAAACCAAGCCGCGACACCCGGCACGGCGTCACCCGCTCCGGCTCTCCATTTCTTGCCATTCCAAGCAAATTGCATTATACTGGACATGCTACGGAGACATTATGCCGCACGGGCGAGGAGGTGACGGCCGTGTCCGCTGTGGGGCGCGCACTCGGCAGGCTCGCGATCCGGCTGACGGTCGCGCTTTTGGTCGTGCTTTTCCTGTGGTTTTTCGGCCCGCTGGTGTGGCGGCTGTTCTCGCCGTTCATCCTGGCGCTGCTCGTCGCCGTGATGTTGCAGCGGCCCATCCGCTGGGCTGAAAAACGCATGCGCCTCAAACACGGCGCGGCGGTGGCCATCTGGGTCATCCTTGTCTGCGCGGCCATCTGCGGGTTGCTGTACTGGATCATCTCCACCATCGTCTTTCAAATTCTGCAGATATCCGGCAACTACCAAGCCATCGTGAACGATATTATCTCCATTCTGCGCGGCGCGGCCAACTCCGTGCTGAGCGCGCTGGACTATTTGCCCACGGAGGCGGAGCAATGGCTGCGCGGCGCGCTGAACGACGCGTTCGTCAAGCTGGGCGAGGCGGGCACGTCGCTCCTGGGCCAGGTGGTTAATTTCACCATCAGCATCGCCTCCGGCATCCCCTATGGCTTGATCTACCTCAACTTCCTGCTGCTGGGCATTTACTTCATCGCCGCCGATTACAGGGGGATCAAGGCGCGCCTGTTCGGCATGATGGGCGATTCCACACGCGCCCGGTCGGAGCAGCTTTCTGGCACGGCGTGGAGCAGCATGGGCGGGTATGTCCGCGTGCAATTCCTGTATGGCGTGCTGGTGCTTCTGGTTTCATGGCCCATGCTCAGCCTATTCGGCCTGCCGTACGCGCTGCTGATTTCCCTGCTGGCCGCGCTGCTGGAGTTCCTGCCCATCTTTGGCAATGGCACGCTGTACATCCCTTGGGGCATCATCTGCTTTATCATCGGCCTGCCCCGGCTCGGCACCGGGTTGCTGCTGCTCACCCTGGGCCTGAACATCTTCCGCCGCGTAACCGAGCCGAAGCTCCTCAGCAACCACATGGGATTGTCCCCCCTGCTGTCGCTGATCTCCATGTTTGTGGGCATGGAGCTGTACGGGGTCATCGGCCTCATCTTCGCGCCGGTCGTCCTGGTGGTGGTGCAGAGCGCGTGGCGCACCAAAATATTCGAAAGCACGCTCGCGGACGTGCGCTGCCTGTTTGCGCACCTGCGTGGCGTGCTTGCCGAGCCGTGCCCCCCCGTTTCAGGGGGCGATGGCGGGGAACCCCCCGATAGTGCCCCGTGTCCCTGCGAAGAAAGCGATCAGAACTCCACCGTCCAGCCGTAGGGGTCCGCCTGGGTGCCGAGCTGGATGCCGGTCAGGGTATCGTATATCTTCTGCGTGATCGGCCCGATGCCGCCGCCGCCCACGGTGACTTCCTCGCCCCGCCAGCACAGCGAGCCGACCGGTGAAACCACCGCCGCCGTGCCCGTGCCGAACGCTTCGGACAGCCGCCCGTCCTTTGCCCCGTCAAACACCATCTGCATCGGGATCCGCCGCTCCTCCACGGGGTGGCCCATATCCTTGGCGAGCTGCATGATGCTCGCGCGCGTGATGCCCGGCAGGATGCTGCCGGTGAGCTGCGGCGTGACCACCGCGCCGTCGTACACGAACATGATGTTCATGGAGCCGACCTCTTCCACGTACTTGCGCTCCACACCGTCCAGCCATAGCACCTGCGCGTAGCCCTTCGCGCCGGCAACCTCGCCCGCGTACAACGACGCGGCGTAGTTGGCGGCCGCCTTGGTGAAGCCGATGCCCCCGCGCACGGCGCGCACCAGTTCGTCCTCCACATAGATGCCCACGGGCGTCAATCCGCCCGCGTAATACGCCCCGCTGGGCGACAGGATAATGAAAAAGCGGTATGTGGACGAGGCGTGCACCCCGAGGCTCACGTCCGTGGCGATGATGGTCGGCCGCACGTACAGCGACGTGCCCGGAGCGCCGGGCACCCAGTCCCGCTCCACGTCCAGAAGCCGCTTCAGCCCTTCCAGGCACTGATCCGGGTCGATCTTGGGGATGCTCATCCGTTCGGCCGACATGTTCATCCGCACAAAATTGTCGCGCGGGCGAAACAGGCGGATTTTCCCATCCTTCGCGCGGTAACACTTCAGCCCCTCAAAGATCGCCTGCCCGTAGTGAAAGACCATGGAGGCCGGGTCCATGGAGAAATCGGCGTGCGGAACGATCCGCATGTCGTGCCAGCCGCGCTCCGGATTATAGTCCATGATGAGCATGTGGTCGGCAAACAGTTTGCCAAAGGCCAGCTTGCTCTCGTCCGTGGGCTTGGGCTTGCGCTGTTTCGCATACGTAACAGGAATTGTCTGCATGGTAAATCCTCATTTCAACTGGCTTTTCATCCCAAACGGCACAAATTTCCCCATTTTGAGATATGAATACGTATTATTATAAGCCGTCGCGCGCGCGTGTCAAGTGAAAATGTGGGGCCATGGTTGACGGCCCACACCGCATGGGCGCATACTGTTGCCGGAGGGATGAACCATGGCAAGAGAAATGAACGTCGTCCCCTATGACGCGGGTTGGCCGGCGCTATATGAACGGGAAAAGAACGCGCTGATGGGCATATTGGGCGAGCTCGTTCTGGACATACAGCATTTCGGTTCCACATCCATCGACGGGATGGCGGCAAAGCCGACCATTGACGTGATGGTGGTGGTGGGCGCGATTGCGCCGGTAGACGTCTATGGTGAAGCGATGGCCGCAAGCGGATACATCGCCCGGGGCGAGCAGGGCATCCACGGAAGAAGGTATTTCGTCCGCCTCAAAGAAGATGGAGAGAACCATGCCGCGCATGTTCACATCTACGAGAAGGGCAACCCGCACATCGCGGATGAATTGCTGTTTCGGGATTTTCTGCGCGCTGACCGGGAGGCGTTTGCCGAATATGAGAACGTGAAACGGGTCGCGTCGGAAAAGCACCGCCATTCCCCCGGCGAATACCAGGACGCCAAGGCTGGTTTCGTGAAGGGGATCATGGAAAAGGCGAAGCAGCGCTTTGATCCTATGTAATCTGCCAAAGGCAGCGCCCTTGGCAGAGGTCCTTCCTTTGTGTGTCGCGGTTACCGTATCGCCAGCCCCTGCGCGCTCAGCGTGGGCAGCCCCGTATCCGTGAAAAGCTGCCGCAGGACGATGTCCCCGCTCTGCGTGATGTCAAACACGCTGATGGAGCCCTGGTTGCCGTTGAGGACATACAGGTTCCGGCCCAGCCGGTCGATGACGCTGTCCAGCGGCGCGCCCATGCCATCGGGCGTGCTGGTCTCGCTGCCGAGCACGACCAGCGAACCATTGTTCAGCAACTCGTAGCGCGAGATCGTGCCGCTGCCCGCGTTGGACGTGTAGGCGTTGCGGCCATCCGGCGTGATGGATACCCAGCACGTGGCCTCCTGGCCGTTCTGCACCGATCCGCTGATGACGGACAACACGCCGCCTTCCGCCAAGTCGTAGGATGAAAGGGCGCTCCGCACTCCCTCGGCGACGAACAGCACACCGTCAAAGCGGAATGTGGCCCCGAAAGGTCCCGCGCCGCTGGAAGGCTGCGCGTTCGGCCCGGTCAGGGAACCGTCGTCCGCCACGGTGTACGTGCTCAGGATGCCGGTGGAGCGCTCCGTGACGACCAGCGCGCGGGCGCATGGGCTGATCGCGACGCACGCGGGCTGGGCGTGCGCCTCGCTGAGCGGTTGCCGCGATCCGGCGATCGGGCACAGCCCGCCACACGGGTCGATCCACAGCCCCGCGACGCACGAGTTCGTGCTCTCGTCGCCCGCGTTGATGACGTAGAGCGCGTCGCCGCTCGTGGCGAGGCCGACCGGGCGAACGCCGCCCGAAGTGCAGACCGACAGCAGTTCCAGTGACTGCCGGCGGATGCGAAAGCTGCTGACGGTGTTGTCGCCGGCGTTGACGGCGAACAGGAAGTGCCCGTTCCCGGACACGGCCAGCGCACCCTGCGAGGACAGCGGGTCCAGCAGCGGCTCCCCGGACCCGCTCCCGCCGGTTTCGTATTGCCCCACCCAGGTCAGATCCCCCAGGGAATTTCGCGCGAAGACCGATACGCCGTTATCCTGCGCGTTCGTCATCGCGAATACCAATCCAAAGCCGTTCCCGGCACAAGGCATAATCATCCCTCCCATGCGTGAAAGTCAAGAATTCACGTCATATGAGCGGTGCGCGCGCGTTGCCGCGCGGGGAACGCGCAACAAAACAGGCGCTCTGCTCATACACACTATTTTATTCATGCGGGGCTGGATTGGTTCGGAAAGGATACAGCGGCGCGAATGGCGTCGATTGGACGGGAAGGGGGCGCGAAGAGTGGAACCACGGGGGCGGGAAGGCGCATCACGAACGGCGAAACGCCCCTTTGTGCATTCAACAGGACGAGAAGAAAGCCATAGCGCCCAGAGCACACTGCCCGCAAAGCGCGGAAAACTACCGCCCGCGCGCGGCCTCCAGCAGCGCCCCCTTTTCATTGGGCAATATCCCCTCCACCACACGGTCCAGCAGCGATTCCAGCGCCTCGCCAACCGCTTGGCCGCCATATCCCAGCGCCACCATGTCCGCGCCGCCCACGGCCAGCGTTTTGAGCGAGTAGCAATCCCCCCGCGTCAGCACGGCATCAAGCACGCGCGCGGCCTCGGGGTTCTCCTGCACGACCATCAGTTGCGCCGCGGCCTCCGGCCCAATGCGCCGCAGGAGCCGCCGCACCGCGACATCCTCCGCCGGAACCGTCGCGCCCACTTCCCGCGCCAGCATGGCTACCCGCGCGGTCAGGGCGCGGCTCGCTTTCAGGCGCGTCAATATCGCCTCCGCGTCCAGCCCCCGCAGCAGCGTGGCCAGGCGCAGCGCGGGCACCTCCGGCAGCACAGGCTGCGGCGGCAGGGTGTCAAGCTCCGGGATCACCGCCCGCAGCACGGGCAGAAAGCGCGGGTCGATCCGGGCGAAGTCCATGCCGCACAGCTCCGCCAGCACGCGCTCCGCCGCCACATAACGCAGCGACGCACGGTCCCGGAGCAGCGCGTCCGCGGTCGCCTCGTCCAGGCGGAACCCAAACCGCGAGGCGAACCGCAGCGCCCGCAGGATGCGTAGCGCGTCCTCCGCGAATCGCTTCGCGGGCTCGCCCACGCACCGGATCACTCCAGCCATCAAGTCCTCCCGCCCGCCGAAGTAATCCACGACGCCTGTGTCCGGCCGGTACGCCATCGCGTTGATGGTGAAGTCACGCCGCGCCAGGTCCTCCCGGAGGCTCCCCGTGAAGGCCACGCTGTCCGGCCGCCGGTGGTCGCCATACGCACCGTCCACCCGGTAGGTCGTGATCTCAATTTGGACGGTGGCACGCAACCGAAGATTGCGCTCCATGAAGGGGATTTCGCAAGAAATCCCTGCCTCATCCCGATCAAACAGCACCGTCACCGTGCCGTGTTGGATGCCCGTTTCCAGCACGCGCCGGTCCTGGAAGCAGCGCCCCACGGCGTCCGGCGCGGCGCTGGTGCACACGTCCCAGTCGTGCGGCGCGCGCCCCATCAGCATGTCGCGCACGCAGCCGCCCACAGCGTAGGCTTCGTGGCCGCACGCGGTGAGTTGCGCGAGCGCCGTTTCCACGTAGGCGGGGAGGGGCATTTTGCCCGTGTTCCTATTCATGTCCATAGTATGACCATGAAAGCATGGATGGAGGGCGGTGTCAAGCGGGGGCGATGTAAAAAGAATCTATTAATTCCGGACGGGATCGTGATGCCTTCCCGGGTCGGCTCCACGCTCCCGAAAATCGCGGCCAGAACCACGGCGACAGATGAATCAACACACCGCAAGGCACACCCTGGTACGTTTCTCGAGCAAACGCCCTCCCCCCCTAAGCGCGTCTAACCATTCCATAGATTGCAATCCGTTCCCCAAGAAGGCTTTTCTTTGCTTCTTTCTTTTCTCCCGAAAAGAAAGAAAACGTCCCCCTCCTCCGTCCCCCTGTACGCTTTCCCCCTCCTCCTTGACGCCCCGCATCCGGCGTGCTAGAATTTCGTTATTCGCAGCGATGGTTTTTGCGTGTGTATCCTCATCGCAATCCAAACGACACAGAAAAAGAGGTACTCGAAGATGGACATCATCAAGGCCATCTCCCAGCGCGGCATCGTGCCGGTCATCAAGCTGAACCGGCCGGAGGACGCCGTGCCCCTTTGTGGCGCGCTGGCGCGCGGCGGTCTGCCCGTGGCGGAGATCACGTTCCGCACGGCCGCGGCCGAGGAATCCATCCGCCGCGTGCACGAGGCACTGCCGGACGTGCTGCTCGGCGCGGGCACGGTGCTGACCGTGGACCAGGTGGACCGCGCGGCGGCGGCGGGCGCTGCGTATATCGTCACGCCCGGGCTGAACCCGGCGGTCGTCCGGCACTGCATCGACAAGGGCTTGCCCGTGCTGCCGGGGTGCGCGTGCCCGTCGGATATCGAGCGCGCGCTGGAGCTTGGGCTGACGGCGGTCAAGTTCTTCCCGGCGGAGGCGATCGGCGGGCTTAATGCCATCAAGGCCATGAGCGCCCCGTACGGCGCGGTGTCGTTCGTGCCCACGGGCGGCATTGACGAGAAAAAGCTGCCCAGCTATCTGGCGTTTGAAAAGATTCTCGCGTGCGGCGGAAGCTGGATGGTCAAGGAAGCGTGGGTGGACGCGGGCGATTTTGCCGCCGTGGAGCGCGCGACGCGCGGCGCGGTGGACGCGATGCTCGGGTTCTCGCTCGGCCTGGACGCTGTGCTCGCGCTGGCAAAGGGCGAGACGGTCACGCTCGCGACCCATAGCCCCGCGCGCGCCGCATTTTATCTGGCCGAGCGTGGCATCGACGCACTGGACAGCCGCATCCGCCTGGTGCAGAAATAAGGGCCGCGCCATGCTGACAACGCCCGAAGCATACGCCGCCTCCTTGGATAGCCCCGGGAAGGACTGGCTCGTCGATTTCCTGGGCTATATGGCCGAGCGCCACGGCGACATCACGCCCGTCATGTTCCGACAGCGGCCCATGTACAAGGTCGGCAAGAGTTACGTGCTGTTCAATGTCGCCAAGTCGCACATTTCCGTCCACACGATGAACTTCGACCTTATCGAAGGGTTGAAAGGGCAGCTTCCCGGCGCGGACTTTGGCAAGGGCTGCGTGAAGGTGAAATTCACGGACGAGGCCGCGAGGCCCGTCCTGCGCGCGCTGTGCGACGAGGTCGTCCGCGTGAACCGCCTGCCCGACCCGCCGCCCGTGGACACCGTACCGATCCTCTCCTACGCGGAACAGCTAGAGGTCGCGCTCCCCGGCGTCCGGGCGAAATGGATTCCGCTGTACGCACAACTGCTGGACATGGCCCGTGCCCGTCTGCCCGCGTTCGTGGAGTTCTTCCCCGCCGTCAGCATCCGCTGGAAGCACGATACCACCTTTGCGGAGATCAGCGGCACCGCCGCCGCGATGCGCGTGGAGTTTTACGCCGCAAGCCCGCGCCCGGAAGTCCAACCGGTCAAAACGCGGCAACTGTCCGCCAACCGTGTGGCGCACACCGTGGAACTCACGGACGGCTCGCGCTTTGACGATCTGCTCGTCTGGATCGCGGAATCCTACGCGCTCACCCAGAAACCACAAAAGCGAGGACAAGCAAATGAACAACGAAATGCTGCATCTCATCAAACGCCGCCGGAGCGTCCGCGCCTATCGGCCCGATCCCATTGACACAGACACCCTGCGCGCCATCGTGGAAGCCGGAACCTATGCGCCCAGTGGCACCGGGGAAGCGTGGCACTTCACGGTCATCCGGAATGCGGAAATGCTTGCCCGGATCAACCGCCTGGCAAAGGCAGCCGCCACACAATCGGGCCTGCCGTGGCTGGAACAGCTTGGCCAGGACGAGAATTTCCACTGCCTGTATGGCTCGCCCGTCCTGGTTTACGTCTCCTGCGACACGGCGAACCCCGCGGCCGAAAGCGACGCGGCGGCGGCCACGCAGAACATCCTGCTCGCGGCGGAATCGCTCGGCCTGGGCGCATGCTGGGGCTACTTTGCCACGATGGCGCTGCAAACGCCGGAGGGCGGGGCGCTCCGGGAAACGCTGAAGATCCCTGCGGGCTACGAAGTATTCACTTCCGTCATGATCGGACACAAGCAGGACGACACCCCCATCCCCGCGCCGGCGCGCAAGCCGGGAACCATCACGTTTATCGAATAACATAGATGAATCACCTTGTGAGGAGGCAGCAAGGCTTTATGAAACGCTTCATGGGCAAAAACTTTCTGCTCGATACGGACACCGCGCGCGAGCTGTACCACGACATCGCGGCCGACCTTCCGATTTGTGACTTCCATTGCCACATCCCGGTGCAGCAGATCGCCGAGAACGAGCCGTTCCAGTCCATCGCGCAGGTGTGGCTGGGTGGGGACCACTACAACTGGCGCGCGAGGCGCATCGCGGGCGTGCCGGAGGCGATGATCACCGGCAACGCGTCGGACGAGGAAAAATTCATGGCCTGGGCGGAGACGCTGCCCAAGCTGATCGGCAACCCGCTCTACCACTGGACGCACCTGGAACTGCTCCGGTATTTTGACATCGACGAGCCACTGTCACCCAAGACCGCCGCGGACATCTGGAACGAATGCAACGAGCAGATCACCCAGCTTCGCCCGCAGGACCTGATCGCCCGGTCGAACGTCCGGCTCGTCTGCACCACGGATGACCCGGTCGATACGCTGGAATGGCACCAGCGCCTGCACGCCACGAACGAATCCGGCGCGGTGATCCTGCCCGCGTGGCGGCCGGATAAGGCCCTGAACCTGGACTCCAAGGCGTTCGCGGTGTGGCTGTTGCAGCTTGAGAACGCCGTCGGGTTCGCCATCGGCGACTTTGAGACGCTCCGGCGCGCACTGTCGCTCCGGCTGGAATTCTTCCACGGCAACGGCTGCCGCCTGAGCGACCACGCGCTGGACACCGTGCCCGTGGAAGCGCCTAGCGAGACGATGGCGCAGGACGCGTTCCTGATGGCCAAGCGCGGCGAGCCCGTGCTCGCGCACCTGGCGGACGCGTACCGCGCGACGCTGCTAACGTTCCTCGCGGGCGAGTACAGCCGCCTCGGCTGGACGATGCAGCTTCACATCGGCGCGATGCGCAACGTGAACGCGCGGATGCTGGAGCGCCTGGGGCCGGACACCGGCTTTGACGCCATTGCCGACACGCCCATCGCGAAGCCTCTGGCCGCGCTGCTCTCCGCCTGCGCGGAGCACGCGCCGCTGCCCAGGACACTGCTGTTTACGCTGAACGACAAGGATAACTACACGCTCGGCACGCTGGCCGGCACGCTGCAGCAGGACGGCATCGCCGCGCACGTGAACCAGGGGCCGGCGTGGTGGTTCCACGACCAGAAGGACGGCATGGAGAAGCAGCTCCGATCCCTCGCCAATGTCAGCGCGCTGAGCGAGTTTGTCGGCATGACGACGGACTCCCGCAGCCTGCTGTCCTATACGCGGCACGAGTATTTCCGGCGCGTCTTCTGCAATGTGCTCGGCGGCTGGGTGGAGAACGGCGAGTATCCGGAGGACTACCGGTCGCTGGAGATGATTATCCGAAAAGTGTGCTATGAGAACGCGATGGGGCTGTTCAAGAGCGTGGGGTGAGTCCGAGGGTAGGGATTCCGCAAGGTGGGCCGGAGCCAATTGGGTCACGGCCCGCCTTGTTATATGCTATTTCTTTCTTGAAAGGAGCAAAGCATCGTGGGATATATCGGGGAAATCCGCAAGAAAATCGGCCACGACCTGCTAATCGGCGTAGGTGCCGCCGTATTTGTGTACAGGGATGGAAGACTGCTCATGCAGAAACGAAGGGATAACCTTTGTTGGTCCATGCACGGCGGCGGGGTGGAGATCGGTGAAAGCGTGGAGGATGCCGCGAAACGGGAATTGTACGAAGAAACCGGGCTGATCGCGAACAGCCTGGAACTCCTGGGCGTGTTCTCCGGCGAGGGCATGACGTACACCTACCCAAACGGGGACAAGGTGCAAATCGTCGGCATCGACTATATCTGCCGGGATTTCACGGGGGAAATCCAGCCTGATCCCGACGAGATTCTGGAGCTTCGGTGGTTTGCCATCGATGACCTGCCCCATGACGATGAAATCAGCCCGCCGGATCGGAGACCGTTGCGTGCGTTCCTGGATTATATCAAGCGCACGGAAGAATAACTTGGGTGGAGGGAGCCGGATGGAAGAACTGAACTACAGCGCGCTATCAGCGGAAATCGAGGCAAAGCTCGCGCCCCTGGAAGCGATCGTGCTCGCGACCTGCACGGACGGCAAGGTCACGGCGCGCACGATGTGCCCCGTGAACGACGGGCTGACCATCCTGTTTTCCACGAACAGAAACAGTGAAAAGGCCGAACAGATCAGGAAGAACCCGAACATCGCGCTCGCGACCGGGAATTTGCAGATTGAGGCGGTCGCGGAGGTATTCGGCCATCCCAGCGGTCATTCTTTTTTCATTGCGGAGTACCCGAAAAAGTATCCTCACTTTGGCGAGATGTACCCCGAAAACCCGGACGACCTTTTGATCATCGCAAGGCCGACAAAAATCTCGCTGTACAAGTTCCTGGGCAAGCCGTGCGCGGATGTCCTGGAGGCGGAAGGCGAGCGCGCGTACCGTGTTGGGCTTATCTAGCCCCCCACTCCCCCGCGCTCTTGCCCGCCAGCGCCCCGGTCGCGAACGCGATCTGCAAATTGGACCCGCCGGTGTGCGCGTCCACGTCCAGCACCTCCCCGGCGAAGAACAGCCCATCCACTTTCTTTGACATCATCGTGCCCGGCGTCACCTCCGTCACGTCCACGCCGCCGCGCGTGATGATCGCTTCCTCGATCGGCCGGAACCCCGCGATGGTCAGCGGAATGGCCTTCAGCAACAGCGCCAGCCGGCGGCGCTCTTCGCGCGTGAGCTGCCCGGCGGGCTTCTCCCCCGGGATGCCGGCCAGCGCGGGCAGCGCGTCCGCCATGCGCGCGGGCACCAGCGCTGGCAGCAGCGTCACCAACATCTTGCGCGGTGACGCGGCGAAATCCCGTTGCAGGCGCGCGTCAAGCTGCTCCTCCGTGAGCCCCGGCTTCATGTCCAGCCGCACGTCGAGCGCGCTGAGGTCGTCATCCAGGATATGGCTGCTCATCGACAGCACGAGCGGGCCGGACACGCCAAAGTGCGTGAACAGCATCTCTCCCAGCTCGTCAAAGCGGGTTTTCTTCCCCGCCTTCGCGGACAGGCGGACGTTTTTGAGCGACAGGCCCTGCAGCGCGCGGGGCCCTTCTTCTTTTGTCACCAGCGGGATCAGCGACGGGCGCGGCGGGTACACCGTGTGCCCCAGCGCGGCGGCCAGCGCGTAGCCGTCGCCGGTCGATCCGGTCGCGGGGTACGACGCACCGCCCGTCGCCAGCACCACGGGCCCCTGCGCGAGCAGCGGCGCGAGCGACGAAACCCGTTCGTTCAGCCGCACCGTAACGCCCGCCTCGTCCAGCGCGCGCAGGAGCGCCCGCGTCACGTCGCTCGCCTTGTCGCTGACGGGGAACACGCGCCCGCCGCGCTCCACCTTCGTTTCGCAGCCGTGTCGCGCCAGCAGCGCACGCACGTCCTCCGCGTCCAGGAACGAAAAAGCGGCGTACAGGAAGCGCGGGTTGCGCGGAATGTGCGCCAGCGGGTTCTCCGCCGTGTTCGTCACATTGCACCGGCCTTTGCCGGTGATGTAGAGCTTTTTCCCCAGCTTCTCGTTCCGGTCCAGCAGCACCACCCGCGCGCCGGAACGCGCGGCAAAAAGGGCCGCGGCCATGCCGGCCGGGCCCCCACCAACAACAGTGACCAATTGGCTCATGTTCTCTCCCGCTCCAGATAAATGTGGTTCTGCTGCCAGATTTCCTCTAGCTGCGCGAAGTGTTCGGCCAGCTCGTCCCGCCGTCTCAGGCCAACGGCCACGATCAGCGCGTTGATGAGCGACAGCGGCGCGGCCAGGGAGTCCACGAACGACGCCATGTCCGTGCGCGCCATCAGGCATTCGGTGGAAACCTCCATCAGCGGCGACATCGGGCCGTCCGTGATGCCGATCACCTGCGCCCCGCGCGACAGCGCGTAGTTCATCGCCTCCAGCGTCCGGGTAGAGTACCTGGGGAAGCTGATGCCGATCAACACGTCCTCCGCGCCGATGCGGGATATCTGCTCCATCACATCCAGCACACCGGCGGAAGCAATATGAATATTGTCAAACACAAAATGCAGATAGTACCCTAGGAACTGCGCTAGCGGCGCGGCGGACCTGACGCCCATCACGTAGATCGACCGCGCGTCCACAATCCGGTTCACCACACTGTCAAACTTTGCCGTGTCCAACTCCTCAATGGTGGAGCGGATGTTCTGCATGTCCGCCTTCAGCACGGTCTGCAAAATCTGCGTCTGTGTCAGGTCGCTCGTCATCTCAAATCGCTGCACCGATGTCAGCCGGTGGCGCACAAGCTCCTGCATCGCGCGCTGCAATTGCGGGTAACCTTCGTACCCAAGCGCCGCCGCGAAGCGGACCACCGTGGATTCGCTCACCCCCACGCGGTCCCCCAGGCTGGACGCGGTCATGAACACGGCCTTGTCGTAGTGCTGCATGATATAATCGGCGATGCGGCGGTGCCCCTTGCTCAACCGCTTGCCGGTCTGGTTCAACCGGCGGATCAAATCCTGCATATCCTGCATCGGATGATCCTCCCTGCGCTTAGTAATACCAATTTCCGTTAGGAATTGGCATAAAACGGCCCACAGCAATGCAGCCGCAGGCCGTTGGATCATATTTTACACGATCGTATCGAAAAATGCAACATTTTTCATTCTTCCTGCAGAATGGAAGCGCAGGCGCCGCGCATGGACTGATCCCACCCGACGGCCGTAACCGTGGCGTAGCCGCGCACCAGCCGGTCCAGGTCGCCGTCCGGCAGACAGCCTTCCTCGATGATGTCGCCCTTGAGCCAGTAGGCGTGCCGCCCCCTGGTGTGCTCCATGCGGTCATACGCGTCCGTGTAGCGGATGCACGTCATTGGCGCTTCCACCACGCCGCGAATCTCATCCGGCGGGCAGTCCGGCAGGTTGATGTTCAGCACGGACGGCGTGGGCAGCGGATGCGCGAGCAGCCGCCCGGCCATCCGGACGGCCAGCGCGGCGGCGCCCACGAGCTTTGCGGCATCCGGCCGCTTGACCGATACGGCAATGGCCGGGTATCCCTCAAACGCGCCTTCCATCGCCGCGCCGACCGTGCCGGAGTAATGCACGTCCGTGCCCGCGTTCCAGCCGTTGTTGATGCCGGAGACGACCAGGTCGGGCTTTCCTTCACAAATTTCGTGCAGCGCCACCTTCACGCAGTCCGCGGGCGTGCCGTCCGCCTTCCACACGGCCAGGGGCGCGCCTTCCGGCACACCCTCCCACCGCGCGGGCGAAACGACAAGCGGCCGCTTGATCGTGATGCTATGTGAGGCCGCGCTGCGCTCCTGGTCGGGCGCGGCAACGGTGACGCGCCAGCCGGCCGCACAGAATGCGTCGGCCAGCGCGCGCAGGCCTGGGGCTTGCACCCCGTCGTCGTTGGATAGCAGCACGTGCCGCGTCACGCCAGCACCTTTACTTTGATTTCGGGCATCAGGGTGCCGTCCTTCTTTGCCTTGCGGTACTCGAAGTACTTCTGCGCCACCTGCGGGAACAGCGCGTAGGACAGCACGTCTTCGTCCTGCTCCATCCAGCCCGCGATCTCTTTGCGGTATTTGTCCATCTCGGGCGGGATGTCGTCGGCCGGGCGGTGCGTGATGACTTTCGCGTCGCCGATGATCTTCTTTCTGATCTCTTCATTTACCGGCGCGGGAAGCTGGCCGTATTCGCCGGCCATCAAGCCCTTGCTCTCCTTGGTGACCATCTTGTACCGCTCGCCGCCCAGCACGTTCATCACGGCCTGGGTGCCAACGATCTGGCTGGTGGGCGTGACCAGCGGCGGGTAGCCGAAGTCCTCGCGCACGCGCGGGATTTCCGCCAGTACCTCGTAGAACTTGTTTGAGGCGTTCGCTTCTTTGAGCTGGCTGATCAGGTTGGACAGCATGCCGCCCGGCACCTGGTACAGCAGCGTATTCACGTCCACGCTCAGGACGCGCGGGTCCAGGAAGCCGTCCTTCTTCAGCCGGTCGGCGACGCCGCGGAAATGCTCGGCGGCCTTGCTCAGCATGTTCAGGTCGATGCCGGTGTCGTACTTGGTCCCGGCCAGCGTGGCGACCAGCGCCTCGGTGGCGGGCTGGCTCGTGCCGTTCGCCAGGGGCGACAGCGCGGTATCCACGATGTCCACGCCCGCCTCGACGGCCTTCAGCAGCGTCATGTCGCCCGTGCCGGTCGTGTTGTGCGTGTGCAGGTGGATCGGCAGCTTCGTGGCGGACTTCAGCTTCTTCACCAGGTCATACGCGGCGTACGGCAGCAGCAGGTTCGCCATGTCCTTGATGCAGATGATGTCCGCGCCCATGTCCTCGATTTTCTTGGCGAGATCCATGAAGTACTGCTCCGTGTGCACGGGGCTGATCGTGTAGCTCATCGCCACCTCGGCCGTGCCGCCGTACTGCTTGCACGCCTTCACGGCGGTCTGCATGTTGCGCAGATCGTTCAGCGCGTCAAACGTGCGGATGATGTCGATGCCGTTGTCGATGCTCTTCTTGACGAACGCTTCGACCACGTCATCGGCATAGTGCTTGTAGCCCAGGATGTTCTGCCCGCGCAGGAGCATCTGCAGCTTCGTGTTCGGCAGCGCCTTGCGCAGCGTGCGCAGCCGCTCCCACGGGTCCTCGTTCAGGAAGCGCAGGCAGGAATCGAACGTCGCGCCGCCCCAGCATTCCAGCGAGTAGAACCCGGCCTTGTCCAGGTATTCGCACGCGGGGAGCATTTCCTCCGTGCGCATGCGCGTCGCGGCCTGGGATTGGTGCGCGTCGCGCAGAATGGTATCCGTAATGTGTACTTTCGACATAGTACCTCCTTGTGGGCAGGGGTAGTCTCGTACCCCTTGGGGAACTCGAGCGGCTGCAGCCCCTCGAATGTAATCGTATCGCCCGGCTTTGCCGGGACTGGAGGCGCTATTCCGCCAGTGGCGGAAACGAATGCGCCGTAGGTCTGTTTTCGCATAAAACTGAAACCGAGCGCGCCCTGTGGGCGATGGAGCGAGGTGAAGGTTCGCCCTGACACAGGGTGATGGACGCGCATGCGGCCAGCGCGACAATGCCAGGGTGCGCGCGCCCGGGGCGCGACAATGCGGGAACCCGGATGGGCGTGGAGTTTTCCGCAGTGAAACGGAGGAAAACATTCCTTGGGGGTATCACAGGGGGGGACGCGTCCCCCCTGTGATCACTTCGCGTACATCGACAGGAACACGCCCGCCGCGATGGCGGACCCGATCACGCCCGCGACGTTCGGGCCCATGGCATGCATGAGCAGGAAGTTCCTCGGGTTTTCTTTCTGGCCGACCACTTGCGACACGCGCGCGGCCATCGGCACGGCGCTGACGCCGGCGGAGCCGATCAGCGGGTTGATCTTGCCGCCGGACAGCTTGTTCATCAGCTTGGCCAGTAGCACGCCGCCCGCGGTGCCGCCCGAGAACGCCAGCACGCCCATCGCCAGGATGAGGAGGGTCTGCACGTTCAGGAACGTATCCGCCTTGGCGGTGGCGCCTACGGTGAGCCCTAAGAAAATCGTCACGATGTTAATCAGCTCGTTCTGCGCGGTCTTGCTCAGGCGGTCCACCACCAGCGCCTCGCGGAACAGGTTGCCCAGCATCAGCATGCCGACCAGCGGCGCGGCGGACGGCAGCAGCAGCGATACGACGATGGTGACCATGACCGGGAAGATGATCTTCTCGCGCTTGGACACCGGGCGTAGCTGCTCCATCACGATCATGCGCTCTTCCTTGGTCGTCAGCGCCTTCATGATCGGCGGCTGAATGACCGGCACAAGCGCCATGTACGAGTACGCGGCCACCGCGATCGGGCCGAGCAGGTGCGGGGCAAGCTTCGTGGCGGTGTAGATGGCCGTCGGGCCGTCAGCGCCGCCGATGATGCCGATCGAGGCCGACTCGGCGGGCGTGAACCCGACCAGATTGGCCATGATGAACACCAGGAAGATACCAAGCTGCGCCGCCGCGCCTAGCAGCAGGGACTTCGGGTTGGCGATCAGCGGGCCAAAGTCCGTCATCGCGCCGACGCCCATGAAGATGAGCGGCGGGTAGATGCCGAGCTTCACGCCCTGGTAGAGGTAGTACAGAAGGCCCCCGTTGCTTTCGATGTATTGATACATCGTGGAGCCGTCCTCCATGATGACCTTGATGCCCTCTTTGCCGTTGTGCACAGCGTCCGCGAGGTAGGTATAGACCGGGGTATCCATCATACCCGCCAGCGGCAGGTTCGTCAGCAGCATGCCAAACGCGATCGGGATGAGCAATAGCGGCTCAAATTGCTTCACGATGGCGAGATAGAGCAGGACGCAGGATACCACGATCATGACCAGGTTCCCTGGGTTTTGGAACAGCGAAAGGATGCCCGAATCGGTCACCAAGCCCTTTAGCGTTTCCAGAATGTTAAACTCGGTCATGTCCTCATTTCCTTTCGTGTCGGTTCGCCAAACGTGATGCTACGCCAGCACGACCAGCACATCGCCGGTGTTGACGGACGATCCCTTGGAAACGGCGATCTGAACCACCTTGCCATCCACGGGCGCCGGAATTTCGTTTTCCATCTTCATGGCCTCAAGGACCACCAGCACGTCGCCGCCCTTGACGACCTGACCAACCTGGACGTTCACGCCGAGGATCGTGCCGGGCATGGGGCACGGCACCTTATGGCCGCCGGCAACGGGCGCGGGCGCAGCGGGCGCCGGAGCGGTCGCGACAGGGGCGGGCGCGGCGACGGGCGCGGCAACAGGGGCCGTCTGCGGCGCGACGCGCGCGACACCGCCGATTTCTTCCACCATGACCTCATAAGAATCGCCGTTGACCGTGACCAAGAATTTACGCATGAGACCTTCCTCCTCTATAATGTGAAAAATCGGGGTTTCCGAACGAAATAGGGCTACTCATTACTTCTGTGCCTTGACGGAATGGATTACAAATCCGCCGTCTGGATTCACACCTTCGGCCGCCAGCGTCTCGGCGACCGCGCCGGTGACGACGGCGTAGAGCGCGCCATCCTTGGTGGTGAGCTTTTTGCCAAGCTCGTCGATTTTTTTGACAGACCGGATGACGAACCCGCCCTCGGGATTGACGCCTTCGTCCGTCAGCGTCTGGGCGATCGCGGCGTTCACCACCGCGTGAAACGCGCCGTCGCTCCGCGTGATCGGAGGGCCGGGCGTGTAGGCGCGCACCGTCTCCGGCAATGGCGCGGCCGCGGCGGCAGGCACGGCGAAGACGGGCTGTTCCGCCGCTCTTCCCGCTTCTGGCGCGGCGTTTTCTTTTCCCTTGACAGCCCTGAGCGCATTGATGCAAGCGATGAGGATGATGAGGCCGACGAACACGACCACCATCCCTACCACCATGACCTTCACGCCATACCACAACATGTCCATTCTGCTGTCTCCTCTTCCCCAGTGGGCGTATGATGCCTGTATAATCGCGAGCCGGAATTCGGCCGAACAAAGGACGTGAATGCGGAAAACCGCATGGGCGAAACACCAATTCGAATCTTCACCCAATTTCAGCTATACTACATTTATCCCCTATTTCCTGCTTAGATTGCGAAATTTTTTACAATCTGCGGTCCGGCGGGTATAGGGTGCGTAAAAAACGCATAAAAAAACGCCCCGGACGGGCGTTTTTGTTCGGATGTTCTCTACAGCCTCTTGACCAGCGCGACCTCCTCCGGCGTCAGTTCCCGCCATTCGCCGCGCTTCAGCTCGCCCAGCTCCAGCGGGCCAAACTGCACGCGCCGCAGCATCAGCACCGTGCGCCCGACAGCCTCCACCATGCGCCGCACCTGCCGGTTGCGCCCCTCGTGGATGGTGATGAGCAGCACGGTCTCCGCGTCGGTCCTGCGGATGATGCGCACCTCCGCGGGCGACGTTCTCCGCCCGTCCAGGTCCACACCGCGCCGCATTTCGCGCACGGCCTCCATCGGCACATCGCCGCTCACACGCGCCAGGTAGGTCTTGTCCACCTCCCGGCTCGGGTGCAGCATGCGCTGCGTCAGGTCGCCGTCGTTCGTCAGCAGCAGCAGGCCCTCGCTATCGAAGTCCAGGCGGCCCACCGGGTACAGCCGCGCGGGGAAGTCGCGAAATCTGTCCACCACGGTGGGGCGGCCTTCCGGGTCGCTCGCGGTGGATACCTCGCCGATCGGCTTATGGTACAGGATGTAGTACAGCTTTTCCTGGGGCCGGATGGGCTGCTCATCCACGGTCACGGTGTCGCCCTCGCGCACCTTCACGCCCATCTCCGCCACCGTAACGCCGTTGATGGCCACGCGCCCCTGGGCGATGATCTCCTCGCACTTTCTGCGGGAGGCCACGCCTGCGCTCGCCAGATATTTTTGCAGCCGCATGCTATTCTCTTCGTTCATCGTAAAAACTTATAGAAGAACAGCGCGCTCTCGCGGAGCCCGACCGCCTTCAGGGTCTGTTTGGAGCGCGCCACATAGCGGAGCGTGTCCACGCCGCCGAGCTGAAAGCCGCACTTCGTCAGGAACTGGCACGCGCCCGCGTTGACATCCTGCGTCTCCACGGTAATGCCCGTCAGCTCCTTGCTGCGCGCCCAGTCCTCGGCCAGCGCGATCATCGCCTCGCCCACGCCGCGCCTGCGCATGGACATGGCTACGCGGATGTCCCGGATGCGCGCCAGCTTGTTCGGCTCCGCCTGCAGCAGGATTTGCCCGGCCACCGCGTCCTCCAGCCAGGCAAGGTACACGTCCCGGTCCGGGTCGTCCATCCAGGTGGTCAGGTCGTCCGGCACGTCGCGCTCCGCGTTGCCCACGCGCCACAGCGCGCCGGGCAGTGCCTTGTAGTCCAGGTCGAAGCCGCCAGGCTTGGGGCGGACGATCACGCGCTCGCTATCCAGCCGCCGGTCCTCCACCGTCCAGAGCAGGGGTGCTGTCTCCGGCGTCAGCTTTCGAATCTCGATCATGCCAGAAGCTCCTTTATTTGATGGCGGCGCTGATTTGAAAAATCGGCCGCCATAGGAGGATTTCGCCAGAAATCCTTACCTTCATCTTGACAACAACGGCCAGCAGTAAAGCCAGCGGGCCAGCGCCGAGGGCGCTTTCAGCACGGGATCGGCCAGCACGATGGGCCGCCGGTCCAGCACCTCGCCGTCCTCCAGCATCATCGTCGCCCAGCCAACCTGCGCGCCCGCCGGCTGCGGCGCGGCGATGGAATCCACGATCTCTATCTTCATCAGGGGCATTTCGTCCTCGGCCACCGGCGCTGCCAGCGCGCCGCGCACAATGGCGGGCACGCTCTCCGCCCGGCCGTTCTCCACCATCGCCTGCCCCACCCATTCGCCGTCCGGCAGCATCTCAATCCAAGTGTAGCGGTCAAAGCAATTGTCCATGAGGCTCGCGGCCTCGTGAAACCAGTCCGGGCAGTTCAGCACCACGCCGACGACCTCCATGTCCTCGTGCCGCGCGCCGAACACCAGGCACCGTCCCGCCGCGCGCGTGAACCCGGTCTTGATGCCGGTCGCGCCATCGTAGTCCGAGAGCAGGGCGTTCTTGTTCTTCAGGACGCGCATGTAATCGCGCCCCTCCCACGGGATGGACGCGCGCTGTGTCGATACGATGTCGCGAAAAACCGGGTTCTTCATCGCTTCCGCCGCGATGAGCGTCAGGTCCTTGGCCGTGGTGTAGTGATCCTTGGCGGGCAGGCCGTTGGGGTTGACGAAATGAGAGTTCATAGCGCCCAGGGTCACGGCGCGCTCGTTCATCATCGCGGCGAAGCCATCCACCGATCCGCCGATGTGCTCGGCAATGGCCAGGGCCGCGTCGTTGCCGGACGCGAGCATCAGGCCGTAGAGCATCTCCTCCAGCCGGAGGCTCTCTCCCCGGCCCAGGTAGATGGACGTGCCCGGCGCGCCGTATGACACGTCGGTCGTCAGGACCTTGGCGTCCAGGTCGCCGTTTTCCAGCGCGAGCAGCGCCGTCATCACCTTGGTGGTGGAGGCCATGGGCAACCGCTCGTCCTCGTTCTCGGCGTACAGCACGCGCCCGGTCTTCAGGTCCACCACATAGGCGGCGCGCGCGGAGGACGCCTCCGCCACCACGGGTACGCAGCTATTATACAGGAGCGCCGCCAACATGAAAACCCCTAGCGCGTATTTTTTCATCATCATTCCATGAACGCCCCTTTCTTGGCGGCGGCGCTGATTTGCAAAATCAAACGCCATACGAGGATTTCGCAAGAAATCCCTACCCTTCCGGAGCGTATGAGAAAAGAGCGCGGGATATGAGACAAGCGGTGAGGGGATTTTGCGCGGAGAATTGACAAGCCGCGCGCGCTCCGCTATGCTCGGGATATGATCATCAGCGCGAGCAGGCGGACGGACATTCCCGCCTTTTATTTCGATTGGTTCCTCGGGCGGCTCGGGGACGGCTACGCCCTGACCCGAAACCCCATGAACGCCGCCCAGGTGCGGCGCGTGAGCCTCGCGCCGGACGATGTCTCCGGCATTGTGTTCTGGAGCAAGAACCCCGCGCCCATGCTGCCGCACCTGGACGCGCTCGGGGCGTTCCCTTTTTACGTGCAGTACACGCTGAACGCCTATGGCGCGGACATTGAGCCGGGACTGCCGCCGCTTGCGGAGCGCATCGCCACCCTTCGCCGCCTCGCGGAGCGCATCGGGCCGGAGCGCGTCATCTGGCGATATGATCCGATCCTGCTGTCGCCCGAATACCCCGAGGCATTCCATGAAGAAGCCTTTTCGCGGCTGGCATCGGCGCTTTCGGGCGCGTCGCACCGCGTCACAATCAGCTTCATCGATTTCTACGCGAAAATTGAAAGGCGGCTGGCGGAACGCGGCATTGTGGGTGTGCCAGCCCCCGCGCGCGTCGCGTTCGCGGGACGCCTGCAAGCCGTCGCCGCGCGGAGTGGCTTTGTGATGGACGCCTGCGCGGAGGATATCGACCTCACGGCGGCGGGCGTCGGCCGGGCGCGGTGCGTGGATGCGGCGCTGCTCGCGAATATCAGCGGCAGGCCCGTGCCCGCCCGGAAGGATCCGAACCAGCGCCCCGCCTGCGGTTGCGCCGCGAGCGTGGACATCGGCGCGTATGACACCTGCCCGCACGGCTGCGCATATTGCTACGCAAACCGGGGCGCGGTTCCCGTCTCCGCGCGCTTGGCGCGGCACGATCCCCGCGCCCCGTTTCTGATGCCATGACCAACGTACATGGGTTTACGACAATATCCCCGAATCGGACATGGGTGTGGCCGCCGCCGCGCCCTTGACCTTATCCGCCGCTGCCTCTGCCCCGCCCAGCACGTCCTTGATCTCCCCCAGCACCTGCGGCAACAGCTCCATCACGCGGTCCACCGGCGTGGAGTACGTGGTCGGCAGCATTTTGATCTGCCCATTGCCCACCACCAGAAACCCCATCGGGTACACGGAGACGCCCGCGCCCGTGCCGCCCGCGAACGGCAGCGTGTCCTGGTCCATCGTGCGCATCGCGCCCTTCTTCTCCTCGGAGGCGTAATCGCCGCCGCCCGCGACAAACCCGAACGACACGCGCGAAATGGGAATGATCGTCGTGCCGTCGTCCGTGTTCACAGGGTCACCGACCACCGTGTTCACATCCACCATGTCCTTGATATTTTCCATCGTAGTGCCCATCAGGCTTTCAATGGGACGCCGTTCCATCTTGACTCCCCGCTTTCTTCTTCGTCGGCGCCTGGCCCGTAAAGGCCCGCATGCCCGCCAGAATAATATCCCCCCCGCGAAAGAAGAGTATACAGCGCGCGTTCATCGCGAAAAAAGGCCGCTCGAACTCCGGCGTGATGTTCACCTTCGCGCCGACGCGCGCGCCCACCATGCGCAGCGCCGTGGAGAGTGCGCCAACAGTCAGCGCGGTATTGCACGCGTCGCCCGTGCCGATCCGGCCATTGAACTCCGCGCGCACCCACTCCGCCGCGCGCGCCAAATGCACCGCGAAGCGCCATAGCTGTTTCAGCGGTGTGCGCAGCTCGTTCTTGCCGCCGCTGCGGCGCAGTTCCAGCGTGCCGCCGGGGGCGATGCGCCCGTCAAGCTGCAGGCGAAGGTTGTAAAGATAGATAACCGCCTCAAACGTCGGGGTGTGGTTGATGTCCACGCGCAGCGCCACCCGGATGGGGGCGGTCGCCGTGATGGACGCGAGCAGCACCAGCCATTGCAGCAAAAAAACACCCCCTGGACGGAGATACGCACCCGAAGATTGCGGGCCATGGAAGGGATTTCGCCCGAAATCCCTACTTCTTCGGAAAGTGTTTCCGGCCAGGGGTGTTCCCATGCGCTATATGCTTGTCCACACTGGAATCTATTGGAGCGGCACGACCTCCGTCGCCACCTTGCCGATGAACGCGGCGTCGTGCTCCACAAGGATCATCGTCGGCTTGCACGCGCGGATCGTCTGCTCGATCTGCATGCGGGAAAACACGTCGATATAGTTGAGCGGCTCATCCCAAATGTACAGGTGCGCGCGCTCGCACAGGCTCTTGGCGAGCAGCACCTTTTTCCGCTGCCCGTCGCTGTATTCCTCCATGCCCTTGTCAAAGTGCTCGCGGCTGAAGTCCAGCTTGCGCAGGACGGTCCGGAAGCGTGTGCCGTCAATGCCGCATTCGTCCACGAACGCGCTCAGGCTGCCTTTCAGGAAGGACGTGTCCTGCGGCACATAGGAGATCACCAGACCGCTGGCGATTTCAATCGTCCCCGTGTGCGCGATGTCGTCCCCGAGTATTTTGCGGATGAGGCTGGATTTTCCGCACCCGTTCCGCCCGGCGAACGCCACGCGCTGCCCCTCCTCCAGCACAAACTCGACCGGCGCAAAGACCTGCCTGTCCTGATAGCGCAGGCTCAGATCCTTCGCGGCGATCAGCTTTCTTTTGCGGTGGTGCAGCGCGGAGATTTTCAGATCGTCAACGACCTCAACATCCTTCAGCAGCTTCTCCTTTTCCTCAATGCTCGACTGAATGCGCGTCTGGATGGATTTGGACCGCTGCATCATTTTCGCGGACTTCTTGCCGATGTACCCCCGGTCGCACGGGCCGTTGCCGATCTTGCTCGCTTCCACGGCATCGGACCACTGCTTTTTCTGCCCCGCCGACGCGGTCAGCCGTTTGATGTCCTTCCGCAGCCGCTCGTTTTCCTGCAACTCGAAGCGGTCCCGGTTTTCCTTGTTGTCCCACCAGGTGGTGAAGTTGCCCTGCGACACCTCGATGTTGCACCGGTTCAGCGCGAGCACGTGGTCAATGCAGCCGTCCAGGAAGTCCCTGTCGTGCGAAATGACGATGAAGCCGCTCTTCCGGTTCAAGTACTCCGAAACCAGCTTCCGCCCCCATGTGTCCAGGTGGTTCGTCGGCTCGTCGATCAATAAAAAACGCTGCCCCTTCAAAAACAGGGCGGCGAGCTGTATCTTTGTCTGCTCCCCTTTGCTCAGAACGGAAAACGGCCGGTACAGGACCTCCGGGTTCAGTTCCAGCAGGGACAGCTCCTTTTCAACTTGCCACAGGGGGGTATCGGGTAGAATCGCTTCGATGCTGCGCAGCGCCAGGTCCTCTTTATTTTGGATCGCGTACGGAAACGTCTCGAAAGGCACCGATGCGTGAATCCTGCCCTCATACGCGTATTGGCCCGCGAGCAAATTGAAAAAAGTAGTCTTGCCGCGCCCGTTCCGCCCGATCAGGCCGAGCTTCCAATCGGTATCGATCAGAAACGACACATTTTCAAAGATATTATCATATTTCCCGGGGTAGCAGAACGTCAGGTTCTCCACGCGGATTTGTGGCACAAAATCGCCTCCCTATGACGGCGACGCGCAACCGAAGATCGCGCGCTATAAAGGGATTTCGCAAGAAATCCTTTCCTCTGCGCACTCAGTCAGGCGGTTCGTCCGGCGTGTCGTTTTCTTCGCTATTTGCATTCACTATTGACTCAGAATCATTTCCCGCGTCACCGACTTCGTCCGACGTGTCGTTTTCTTCGTTCCCTGTGTCCGTTGATGGAGTGGAGATGTTCTCCATGCCGTCCGCGCTGCCCGTCACATCCCCGTCGCCGCTGTCTATCTCCATAGTCTGGGCAGCAGCGTTCTCCACGCCCTCCGCTCCGTCCGGCGACGCCGCGCTCTCCCCCACGCTCCCGCCCGCTCCGACTCCTTCCCCATCCGCCGTCAGCAGCGTAAGCTGCGCCACACCCCCGCCCTCGTCGGGCAGCGGCTCGTCCAGCAGCGCCTCCCCGGCGGCGACAAAGTCGATGGCCGGCAGATCGTCCAGCGTCGAGATGCCGAAGTGGCGCAGGAAGGTGTCCGTCGTCACGAACAGCGTCGGCCGGCCGAGCGTGTCGCGCTTGCCCGCCTCGCAGATCAGCCCTTTGTTCAACAGCGACTGCACGGAGTAATCGCACTTGACGCCGCGCACGGCCTCTACGTCGCCGCGCGTGGCGGGCTGCCGGTACGCGATGACGGCGAGCGTCTCCATCGCCGCCTGCGAGAGGTTCTGCCGCTGGATGGGCTGCAAAAGCCGCTCCACGTACGCCGCGTAGTCCGACCGCGTGGAAAGCTGCACGCTCCGGCCAAAGCGCAGCAGGCGGATGCCGCGCCGCTCAAAGTCATACCCGCCGGAGAGCTCGTACAGCGCCTCCTCGATCTCCTCGGGCGTGACCTCCAGCGCCATGCGCAGCGCCTCTTCCTCCACAGGCTCGCCCGCGACAAACAGGATCGCCTCAATCGCGCCGCGCAGCTCACTCTTTTCCATTGTGGCCCTTTCTTTCCCTCAGCATGATTTCCCCGAACACCTCGGTCTGCTCAATGCGCACCCTGCCCAGCTTCAGCAGCTCCAGGATGGACATGAACAGCGTGACCACCTCATCCCGCGTCGGATACTCGCTGAAGAGATCGTCAAAGCGGCACGGCCCGCTCCGGAGCTTCGACGCGACCTGGAACATGGCCGCCTGCACGGACATTTTGTCCCGCTGGATCTCGCGCACGGCGGGCTCCGGCTCCTCGCCCTTCTGCACGCGCGCCAGCACGCGGCGCAGCGCCTGCATCAGCCCGCTCATCGTCAGATTCGTCAGTTCAAACACCGGCGGCGGTAGCGGGATCTCCTCCGGCAGTTTTTCAAACATGCGGGACGCGGCTACCTCAAACTCGTGCATCTGGTCCACGCCCTGCTTCAGTGCCGCGTATTCGTTCAGGCGACGGATCAGCGCGTCCTCCGGCGATTCCTCGCCCTCCTCCACCCTGGGCGGCTTGGGCAGCAGCGCGCGGCTTTTGATTTCCAGCAGCGTCGCCGCCATTTCCAGGAACTCCGATGCCGCGTCCATGTCAATGGACGAGAGATCCTCCATGGACGCGAGATACTGCTCGGTAATTTCGGAGACAAAGATGTCCCGGATATCGACCTTCGCCTTCGTGATGAAGAACAGCAGCAGGTCCAGCGGGCCTTCAAATTCTTTCAAATGCACATGGTACGCCATCGCCTACCCCCCGATGACCGCGGTGATGGCGGACAGGACACCGCTCTGCAGTCCGTCCGCGACAAACGACAGCACATCGCCCAGGACACCTGTGAAGGACAGCAGCAGCAGCGCGGCCATGCCGATCTGCGCGGTCCGCTGCTTGACGAACAGATTGCCCTTGAGCACCAGATCGTTCAGCACGTGCGAGCCGTCCAGCGGCGGCACGGGCAGCAGGTTGAAGATGGCGATGTACAGGTTGACCATGGCGATCTGGCTGGTCAAGCGCACGGTCCAGAGCAGCTCCGGCCGGGCGTAGTAATCGGTGAACTCGTTGCCGTATCCCGCGATGATGCCGTTGATGATGCCGTCCTTGAACCCCATCAGGTCATGCAGCGAATAATACCGCAATACGCGCGAATCCCATAGCAGGTTGTTCAGCGCCACGGAAGCCACGGTGAACAGCAGAAAAAGAATCAGGTTCATCGTGATCCCGGCGATGGAGACCAGCAGGTCGTCGCGCCGTGGGTGCTTGAAATAGTTGGGGTTGATCGGCACGGGCTTGGCCCAGCCAAAGCCCAGAAAGAACATCAGGATGGTGCCCAGCGGGTCCAGGTGATGCAGCGGGTTCAGCGACAGGCGGCCCATCTCCTTGGCTGTGGGGTCCCCCAGGCGGTAGGCGACATAGCCGTGCGCCCACTCATGCAGGATCAGCGCGATCAGAACGGCCGGAATGCGGTAGAGCGAGTATTCCAGGAACCACAGCGGATCGTTAACCAGCGCCTCTATCATTCCAAACAACGGGCGTGTCCCTCCAGACGTTTTTCATTCGAATCGCCGAAGCGTCTCCCCGATCACGGGCAGCACAAACGCCTCGCCGCGGTAGGCGTGCAGCATCATGCGCACGCGGAAAATCACCACAAGCGCCGTGCACGCGACAAAGACGATGATCATCAGCACATAGAACAGATAACCGACCAGCGGAACCCATCCCAGCGCGGCGCTCAAAATCCAACAGATCATCCCCGCCGCGATGTGCAGCGCCCCCAGCCCCACGGACTGCACGGCAAAGCGGCGCACGGCGCGGCTGCGCTGGTCGGCAAAGCACAGGAACAGCGCGGCCAGCGCGGACAGCGCGGCAATCGTGCTCGTCAGGTTGACCGCCTGACTCGTGGAGATGATCTCCGGGCCGTCCGAAGGCTCCTGATACGGCTCCTGGTAAGGGTCCTGGTTATCGTACATACGGGCTGCTCCTTTCGTGTCGGCTTTTTCCAGCGGGTTCAGCGTTTGCTGCCCTTTGTCCCCAGGTTCACCTTCTGCAGGATGCTGGAATCAAATGCAAAGACCGAGCGGTTCTTTTCGGCGTGCGCCCGGTAGGCGAACTCGACCATCTTTTCGACCAGCTTCGGGTACGGAACGCCCATCGGCTCCCACAGGTAGAACGACAGCGACCCGGGGATCGTGTTGATCTCTCCCACGTACACCTCGTCGCCGTCCAGCATGAAGTCGATGCGCACGACGCCCTTGCAGTCCAGCACGCGGAAGATGTCCGCCGCGAGGGACTGGATGCGCGCGGTCTTTTCGTCCCCAATCGGGGCGGGGATGCGCCGGGTGAGCGATTCCATGCCGCCCGCGCCCTTCGCGCTCTCGCCCTTGGCCCCCTTGCCGCCGCGTAGATACTTCTCGTCGAAGGTCAGGAATTCCTTCCAACTGACCGGCATTTCCAGCACGGAAGGCGTCACGTCGTCGTCAAAGCCGAGCACGGAGCAATTGACCTCCACCGGGCTTTCGATGCCTTTTTCCACGATCACGCGCCGGTCGTAGCTCAGCGCGACCTCGATCGCCTCGCGCAGCGCGTCCCGGTCCCCCGCGCGGGAGATGCCGATGGACGAGCCGAGATTGGCGGGCTTGACGAACACGGGGTAGCGCAGCGCGCCCTCCACGCGGGCGATGACCGCGTCCGCGCCCTTACCCCATTCCGCGCGCGTGAACCACATGTCGTCCAGCACCGGGAAGCCGCAACCCCGGAAAAGCTGCCGCATGGCGATCTTGTCCATGCCTACGGCGGAGCCGAGCAGCCCGCTGGATGTGTACGGCACGTTCATCAGCTCCAGGAGGCCCTGCACGGCCCCGTCCTCGCCGTTCATGCCGTGGAACGCCAGCAGCGCCACATCGATCCGCGCGGCCACGGTGAGGCTGTCCCCGCCGCCCAGCAAGCCCTTCTTGCGCTCGATGGCCAGCAGCGCGCCGGACCCCGCCGTCACGTCCGGATACACGCGGGTGACGCCCGGAGCGCCCGGCTGGAACGCGCGCACAAAATCCAGACGACGGAGCGGCTGCCCGGTGTACCACGCGCCGTCCCTGGCGATATACACGGGCACGATGTCGTATTGCGACGCGTCAATCGCGTCCATGCACTGCAGCGCGCTGATGATGGATACGTCATGCTCACAGGCGCGGCCGCCAAAAAGCACGGCCAGGCGAATCTTCTCCATTTCGTTCCCTCCCTCGAAAACGGCGCGGATTTGATCATCAGCGCCCTCCGGGCATTCCGCAAGGAATCCCGCGTTCGTTCACTCCTGGTAATTATCCGGCAGGTCGTTCTCGTACAGCACCACGTCGCCCGGGCGCAGCACGGTGCTAAGCAGCGCGCTGCTCTCGTCCAGGCTGGTGACCACGTGCAGGTTTTCCGCCGCGAACGCCTTGGCGCGCAGCCCTTCGGCAATCGGCTCCGTATGCCGCTTGCCCACCAGCACGGCGATGTCCGCGCATTCGGCCATCTTTTCGCCCAGCGCGCGGTTGAACTCCGCCTCCTTTTCGCCCAGCTCCACAAAGCCAGGAGTCACGACGATGCGGCGGCCCGGGAAATCCCGCAGCACATCCAGCGCGGCGTTCGCGCCGACCGGGTTCGCGTTGAACGCGTCGTCGATGACGGTAACGCCGCTGCCGGTGTCCAGCAGTTGCAGGCGGTGATCCACGGGCCGCACCCGGGAGACGCCGCGCGCGATGGTCTCAAAGTCCAGCCCGAGCACCCGCGCCAGGGTGCAGGCGACGAGCAAATTCGTGATGTTGTGGCTGCCGAGCAGCCGCGTTTCGCAGCGAATCTCGCGCTCGCCGTCCGTCAGCGTGAATCGGCTGCCGAACGGGCCGACCTCAATGTCGTTCGCGGAAAGGCCCAGCCCCCCGGTGCTCGTTCCCGCGAGGTGCTTGGGGCACGTTGCCTTATTATACTCATTTTCGCACAGGCCTCCGTCCGCCGCGAACACCATCGCGCCGTCCTTTGGAATCGCGCGGACGAGCTCGGTTTTCTCCGTGACGATGTTCTCCTGTGTGCGGAATGTCTCCAAATGCTGCGGGCCGATGGAGGTCAGCAGGCCGTACTTCGGCCGCACGAGCTTGCACAGCAGGCGGATATCCCCCATATGCCGCGCGCCCATCTCGGCGATGAACACCTGATGGTCCGGCGCCAGCTGCTCCCGGACGACGCGCGTGACGCCCATGCTGGTGTTGAAGCTGCCGGGCGTGATGAGCACGCGGTACTTTTCCGAAAGGATCGTTTCCAGCATGTATTTCGCGGTCGTCTTGCCGTAGCTGCCCGTGATGCCGATCTTGATGAGGTCCGGCATCGCGTCCAGCCGCTTCATCGCGTCGCGGAGATACAAATGGTTGATGTAGCACTCCGGCCCCAGCATGAGAAGCGCGGCCAGCGCCAGCAGCAGCGGGGCGAGCGCGGGCAGCAGCAGCGACAGCGTCAGGTTGTGCGCGCCGTACAGCACCAGCGCGGCCACGCCCAGCGACACGATGGCCAGCGCACCGATCAGGCGCTTGACGCGCGCCGTGAACACCAGTGGCTTTTTCGCGGGCACGCGGCGCTGCAGGAAGTACGCCAGCGCGGCCACACCGAGCACCACCGCGAGGCCGAGCGCCATCAGCCAGTCCTCAAAGGTGATGGACACCATGAGGCTCAAAAACAGGCACGCAAACACCGTCACACAGAGGCCCGGCAGGAACGCGCGCATCCAGTTCCGACGCAGCGCGCGGAAATAGCCGTCCAGCTGATAGCTCTCCAGTTGATAGTATTGCAGCGCCACCCGCGCGCATAGGACGGACGCGAGCGCCGTCACCACCATAAAAACGGGCCGGATCATCGAGCCCCTCCAAACAAAAAGTGTTCTACAATGCGGCAAAACCGGTCGCACTGCTCCAGGTACGCGTAGTGGGAACCGCCAGTAAGGACCACCAGCCCCGCGTCGGGGATCAGTTCTTCCATCCTCTTGCCCATCCACAGCGGCGTTTCCGTGTCCCGGTCGCCCCAGACGAGCAATGTCGGCGCTTTGATAGCCGGAAGGCACGGCGCCAGATCAAAGTTGACCACCTTGACGAACGTTCCCCGCATTTCGGCGTCCAGCGCGTTATAGTCGCGGGAGCCGTACTTCTTCCGCAGCGCATCGCGCGCAATCTCCGGCAGCGAGCCGAACACACGCAGCTTTTCCGCCGTGTCCGCCCAGTTGCGCAGGCGCTTGTACGCCTGTGCGCGCTGCTTCTGCGCCTCGGTTTGCTCCCCGCGCAGCCCGGACGCGCCCACCGCCACGACCTTGCCGATCAGCTCCGGCTTTTCCGACGCCAGCAGCAGCGCCGTGCGCCCCCCGTGCGAGTGGCCGATGACATGGCACCCCCGGATGTCCAGCGCCTTGATCAGCGACGCGACCATCGCGCTGTAGTCCTGCGCGCCCCACGGTTCCGGCGGGCGGCTACTCCGGCCAAAGCCGGGAAAATCGATCACGGTGACGCGCGCGCGCTTTTGCAGCCGCTCGGTCACGGGCTTCCACAGTTCCGTGGAGCACCCCCAGCCATGCAGCAGCAGCACGTTGCTTTCACCCACGCCGTGCTGCTCGTAGTATACGTTCGCGCCATTCACCGCAATGACCATGCATGCCTCCTCATATGCTGATTATGTGCCTAGTATGGCCCGTTTGGGCCGAAAACTCTATCATCGATCCTACTTATGTGTGCCCCTGCCCCGTTATACCGGCACCCGCGTGGCGGGTTCCGCCGCGAGCGCCCCGCCTGCTCCGGCCGTCATGCCGTGGGCGACCTTCTCCATCGCGCCGACCGCCTCGTTCAGCAGCGCCTCGGGCGTCAGCCCCGGCGCGCGCAGGATCAGACTGACCGGCGGCTTGGCGGAGAACGTCAGCCGCTGATCCGCCTGTGTCACCGCACCGAACAGCTTCCCGAGGTCCGGCGAAATGCCCTCCGCGAAGCGCATTTTCACCTGCCCCGGCGTGTGCCCGATAAAATCGATGCCCAGCTTGTTGCAGCTCGATTTCAGCAGCGCCACGGACAGCAGCAGCCCCACCTGCGGCGGCGGGTCGCCGTACCGGTCCGTGACCTCCTCGACCAGGTCGTCCAGCGCGTCCCGGCTGTCCACGGCGGCGATGCGCTTGTACAGCTCGATGCGCTGCGCGTCGGAAGGCACGTATTCCGCCGGCAAAAAAGCGTCGATCGGGTACTCCACCCGCGTCTCCACCGCGGCGGTGTCCCCCATCTCCCCGCGTATCTCGCGGACCGTCTCCTCCATCAGCTTGCAGTACATGTCATAGCCGACCGTGGAGAGGAACCCGTGTTGCTCCGCGCCGAGCAGGTTGCCCGCGCCGCGAATTTCCAAATCGCGCATGGCGATGCGGAACCCGGAGCCAAACGTCGTAAACTCCCGGATGGCGGACAGGCGCTTGTCGGCCGTCTCGGTCAGGACTTTGTTGGGCTGCACGGTCAGGTACGCGTACGCCAGCCGGTTGGACCGCCCCACGCGGCCCCTGAGCTGATAGAGCTGCGAGAGCCCGAAGTGATCGGCCTCGCAGACGATCAGCGTGTTGCAGCGCGGAATGTCCAGGCCCGATTCAATGATTGTCGTGCACAGCAGCACGTCGTACCGGCCCTCGTAGAAGTCCAGCATCACGTCTTCCAGCACGTGCTCGCGCATCTGCCCGTGGCCGATGGCGATGCGCGCCTCCGGCACCAGCGCGCGCAGCTTCTCATAAAACCGCTCGATCCGCTCCACGTGGTTGTACAGGATGTACGCCTGCCCGCCGCGCGCCAGCTCCCGCAGAATCGCGTCGCGCACGAGGCCGTCCGTGTACTCCAATACGTAGGTTTGCACCGGATACCGCTCCTCCGGCGGCGTTTCCAGCAGGCTCATGTCCCGGATGCCCACCATGGACATGTGCAGCGTGCGTGGGATCGGCGTCGCGGAAAGCGTCAGCACGTCGACATTCTGCCGCAGGTTCTTGATCGTCTCCTTGTGCTGCACGCCGAAACGCTGTTCCTCGTCCACGATCAAAAGGCCAAGGTTCTTGAACTTCACGTCCTTGCCGAGCAGCCGGTGCGTGCCGATCAGGATGTCAATATCCCCCGCCTCCACGCGCTTTAGAATGCCCGCCTGCTCCCCGGCGGTCTTGAACCGGCTGATGACCTCGAACTTCACCGGGAAGCCGTGGAACCGGTCCTTGACCGTGTTGAAGTGCTGCTGCGCCAGGATCGTCGTCGGCACGAGGATGGCGACCTGCTTGCCGTCCAGCGCGGCCTTGAACGCGGCCCGGAGCGCCACCTCGGTCTTGCCGTAGCCCACGTCGCCGCAGAGCAGGCGGTCCATCACGTAGGGCGCCTGCATGTCGGCCTTGATCTCCTCCACGGCCTGGAGCTGGTCCGGCGTTTCCTCGTAGGGGAAGCTATCCTCAAACTGGCGCTGCCACGCGTTGTCGGGGGCGAAGGCAAAGCCCTGCGTGGCCTTGCGCGCGGCGTAGAGCTTCACCAGATCAAACGCCACCTGGCGGATGGACTGCTTGACACGCTGCTTCTGCCGCTGCCACTCGCCGCCGCCCAGCTTGTTGATCTTCGGCGCTACACCATCCGATCCGATATACCGCTGCACACGGTCCATCTGGTCGGTGGGCACGTACAGCTTGTCGTTGCCCTGGTACTGGATGAACAGATAGTCGCGCCAGAGGCCTTCGCTCTGCAAGCGCACCGTGCCCCGGTACACGCCCACGCCGTGGCTCTCGTGCACAACATAGTCCCCCACGGACAGATCCGTGAACGCGGCGATGCGCTCCCCCGCGTTCCGCCTGGCACGCCGCTTCTGGTACGCCGCGCCGTAGACATCGCCATCCGCGATGATGGCGAACTTCAGCTCCGGGTACAGAAACCCGTGCGTCAGCGACAGCGGCAGGATCACCGCCGCGCCGGGCGCGATGGCCTTCGGCTCCGTTTTCGGCATGTTGACCGCGACGCTCATCTCCGTGAGGTTCCCCAGCAGCCGCTCCCCGCGCGATGTGCC
Source organism: Eubacteriales bacterium (assembly GCA_031550535.1). Classification (GTDB taxonomy): domain Bacteria; phylum Bacillota; class Clostridia; order Christensenellales; family Aristaeellaceae; genus Avichristensenella. The sequence goes on along the minus strand of JAVBOM010000057.1, from coordinate 22,504 downwards.
GCCCGCGAGCAGCGCCACGCGCCAGCCGTCCGCGGCCCACGTCGTTAAATCCTGCGCGAGCTCCTTGAACTGGTTCTGGTACGCCGTCGCGCCGGTACCCTCGATCTTGATGATCTCCTTGGGCCGCAGCCCCGCCATCGTGCGCAGGAACGACGAGAGCAGTACACCGCCCTTTGCGGTCAGGCGCGGCAGCAGTTCCGCGCCGTCGATCAGCAAATTCGCCTGCGCGGGCAACGCCTCGCCGCGCTCCAGCGCGTTCTTGAACGTCTCCGCATACTCCAACTGCCGGTTCTCGCACGCGTTTTGCAGCTTATCCGGCTCATCCAGCAGCACGGCGGGGTCGTTCAGCCAGTCTTGGACGGTGAACGTCCTGGGGTACAGCAGCGGGACGTACGCCTCCATGCCCACGAACCCGCCGCCCGCGCGCAGCGCGTCGATGTGGCGGTGGATGTGGGTGGCCAGCTTGTCGTCCGAGGTACCGGGCGTCAGGTGCAGGCGCGCCGTGTCCTCAATGTTATCCAGCGCGGGCAGCGTATCCCAGTCGCCCTCTTCTTCATCGTCCGCTTTCGCGGCTTCCATGGCCACGTGCCCGCGCTTAGTCAGCGCGCTGTTCAGCGCCGCGAGCAGCGTATCGGCCGCCCATTCGGTCTGCGCGGCGTCCACGGGCAATAGCTCGGCGGCGGGCGGCAGCACGGCCGCGGTGAGGTTCTCGCTGGACCGCTGGGAGGATGTCTCAAAGAGGCGGATGGAATCGATCTCGTCGTCAAACCACTCGATGCGCAGCGCGCTGGATTGGTTCGGCGGGAACACGTCCAGGATGTTGCCGCGCGCGGCAAACTGCCCCTTGGCGTCCACGCGGTCCTCACGCTCGTACCCGGCCCTGGCCAGCGCGTCCGCGAGCGCGCGCGGTTCCAGCCGCTGCCCCACGGACAGCCGCTGCTCGTGCCTAAGAAAGCCCTCGGCGGGCATCAGTTGGTGCTGCAAAGCGTCAGCGGACGCAACAATCACGCGCGCCTCGCCCGTCGCGGCGGCATGCAGCGCCTCCACGCGGCGGTTGAGCACGTCGCGGCTCGCGGCGGACGCGTGGTACAGCGCCACCTCGCGCGGGGGCAGCAGATACACGCCCTCGCCCAGGAACTGCGTCAGGTCGTCAAACGCGCGCGCCGCCTGCCCCTCGTTCGGCACGACGAGCAGCACGGGGCGGCCCGTGTCGCGGCTGAGCGCGGCGGCCAGGTGGGCCTTCTGCCCCTCCGCCATGCCAAACGCCGTCACGAGCGAGCGTGCTTTCGCCGCGCCAAGCAGATTCTGATACGGCGCGTATCCCTTGAGCGGTTCAAAAAAGAAATCCCTCACGCGTACTCCTTTATGGGGTGGGGTGTGGTAGGGGGAACGCTGGGACTCCGTCCCAGACCCTGCCAAAGGGATTTCATCCCTTTGGAAACCCATCGTTTCGCCTCACGGCGGGAGAAATTCTATGGTAAATCCACCGGATGATGGGATTCACAAGGGATGAAATCCCCTAGCTAGGGTAAAGGGGCGCCCCCCTGCGCTGTTCCCGCCTTTACCGCGCCGGCGGCGCTGATTTGAAAAATCGGGCGCCATGAGGGGATTCCGCAAGGAATCCCTACCTAAATTGCCACGCTATTGCGACTGTTCCGCCGCCCCTGCCCCTGCCTTCTCCTCCGCGTCCCGCTTCGCGCCTGCCTTCGCGGCCTTCTGGTTATACGCGCGCATGCACGGCTCCATGCCCTCGCGCAGGTATGTCAGGACGGCGTTCGCGGCGACCAGGTAGCTGTCAAACGCCACCTTGCGCGCTTCGGCGGATTCGTAGTGCGACACCACATAGTCGGCCATATCCCAGCCGGGCGGCGGCGGGCCGATGCCCACGCGCACGCGCGGAAAGTCGTCCCGGCCCAGCAGCCCGATGACCGAGCGCATGCCGTTGTGCGTGCCGGAGGACCCGGATGGCCGCACGCGCACTGTGCCCGGCGGCAGGTCCACGTCGTCATAGACGAGCACGAGGCCACCCGGCCCCGGCTTGTACCAGGACACGAGCGGAACCACGCTCTCGCCGCTCAGGTTCATATACGTCTGCGGCTGGGCGAGCGCCAGACGCTTGCCCTCAAACGTCCCCTCGCCCACAATGGCGCGCGAGCGCCGCTTGTTCAGCCGTATCTTCGTCATCTGCGACAGGATCTCGATCACGTCAAAGCCCGCGTTGTGCCGCGTGTGCTGGTAGCGGGCGTCCGGGTTGCCCAGCCCCACGATCAGGTATGTATCCATCAGCTACAGCTTGCCCTCTTCTTTTCGTTTGGCCACCCATCCCTCCTTGACGGCCTGCTTGGCCCGGCCGATGGCCAGCGCGCCGCCCGGCACGTCCTCGGTCACCGTGGTGCCCGCCGCGACATACGCGCCCTCACCCACATGAACGGGCGAGACAAGGTTTACATTGCATCCGATGAACGCGTCATCGCCGATCCGGGTGCGGTGCTTCTTTTTTCCGTCGTAGTTGACGAACACGACGCCGCAGCCCAGGTTGATGCGCTTGCCCAGGTCGCTGTCGCCCACGTACGTCAGGTGCGAGACTTTCGTCCCGTCGCCGATGGCGCTGTTCTTGATCTCCACAAAGTCACCCACGCGGCAGTTGTCCCCCACCCTCGCGCCGGGGCGCAGGTACGCGAACGGGCCGACCGTGGTCTTGCTGCCGACAACGGCCTCGGTCAGCACGGAGCTCTCGACGGTGGTATGGTCGCCCACGCGGGACGCGTGAATGCGGCTGTTCGGCAGCAGCGTGCAACCCGCACCGATTGTCGTTCCGCCCGTCAGCGTGCAGTCGGGGTGAATCACCGTGCCCGGGCCGACCGAAACATCGGGATCAATGTACGTCTGGCGCGGGTCGATCAGGAGGACGCCGCTTTCCATCAGCGCGTCATTCTTCTCGCGGCGCAGCGTGCGGAGCGCGAACGCCAGGTCCTTGGCACTATTCACCGTCAGCAGCGCGCGGCGGGATAGCGGTATCTCGACCGCTTGCTTGCCTGCGCTTCCCTTGGTGGCGCAGCGCGGGAAGCCGCGGCTTGTGCCCCGGGCCACGGCGGCGGGCGCGCCCGCCTCCACGGCGGCCATCAGCAGGCGCGCATCGGCGCCGGACACGAGCGGCATGGCCGCGTCCAGCATCAGCAGCGCCTCGCCCTCATGCAGGGCGTCCAGCGCGGCGGGCACGTCCTCCGGGGCCGCCTCGCGCGTCTCCTGGCAGCAGCTCACGGCAAGAAAACGGACGGCGGGCAGCAAAAACGGCGCGTACGCGCCCATAGTGGGCGACGCGGTGACAAGTAACGCGATATGCTTCATGTTGCCATCCTTTCCGAGGTGGTGTTGACCATAGTATAAACTATTTTTCCGGTTTCAGCCAGTCGCCGGGCCGAAGCCTCGCGGACCCTGTTGCCGCGTCGGTGGCTTCCAGCACCATCAGGGGCTTGATGTTCTCAAAGCGCCCGCACGCCTCCTCCGTGCCCACCAGCACGGCGGTCGCGACCACATCGGCGGCAAACTCGCGCATCAGGTCCAGCATGCCGCTGACCGTGCCGCCGCTTCTGAGCACGTCATCAACGAGCAGCGCGCGCTGGCCCGGCCGCACCAGCCGCCGCGCGAGCGACATGGTCTTGAACTGCGTGCCCGCAAGATACGTGATATGCACGGCAGGCCCCTCATACGCCTTGCTACTGCGCCGCGCGATGATCACCGGCACATGCAGCGCATGCGCGGTCATCATCGCCAGCGGAATGCCCTGCGTCTCCATGGTGAGCACAAAATCCGGCGCGCTCTGCGCGAACTCGGACGCCAGGATATTGCCCATCTGGCCGATCACCATGGGGTCGGCGATCACGTCGGCCAGGTACAGCAGCTCGCCCGGCAGCACGCGGCCCGGGCCGCCCAGCCGTTCGCACAGCGCCCGCACCTGCGCGTAGCCCGCCTCGCGGTCCACCATAGGGCGGTAGCGCACGCCGCCGGTCGCGCCCGGCATCGTCTCCAGGCTGCCCAGCGCGAAGCGGTCCATGGTGCCGCGGATGATATCCAGATCCTCGCTGATGGTCGATTTCGCCGCGTCAAACACGCCGCAAAACTCGGCCAGCGGGAACACTCGGTTGGGCTCGCCTACCAGCGTCCGCGTAATCGCGGCCAGGCGTTCGCTCCGGCGCACTGGGTCCATATGGGTTCCTCCTCGGGTGATGTCTGCAAATGTACAATCGATCTATTATATACGAAGCGCGCAGGTATTTCCAGTTTTTTCTTCACATCAGGAATGAGCGGCGCTGGCAAGGCGCAACAAAGCGCGCCGCTTCTGGCGCACAGCGCTATTATGCCGGACACGCGCGCGGATGTCAAGCCTGGATACTAGATATGGTACAAAACCAGACACGTCCAATACAATCCATGGCAAGCAAAGGTTTTTCGCGCCGAAATCCGAGCAATGGTTGATGGATGGCGCATGCTTGGCGTATAATAGGCGGTAAGGATTCCGCGAGGAATCCTCTTATGGCGCCTGATTCATCGAATCAGCGCCGCCGTCGCGTAAGCGTTGCGAAATGGAGGCGTTTATTTGTCGCAGCATCCGATTGAGGATTATACGGGCAAGCGGCTGCACATGATCGGCATCGGCGGGAGCTCGATGTCGGGCTTGGCGGGCCTTTTGCAGTGTCAGGGTTATTCGGTCACCGGGTCGGACAACTACGAATCCTATCTTGCCCAGAAAGTGCGCGAAAGCGGCATTCCCGTAGTCATCGGCCATAAGGCGGAAAACGTGCGCGGCGCGGATCTGATTATCTATTCCGCCGCCATCGCGCCGGACAATCCGGAGCGGCGGGAGGCTGCCCGCCTCGGCATCCCGGAGATGGAGCGGTCCACGCTGCTAGGCCAGCTCATGCGCGGGTACGCGCAGGCGGTCGGCGTGTCGGGCACGCACGGCAAGACGACCACCACGGCCATGCTCGCCCAGGTATTGATTGACGCGGACCGGGACCCGGCCGTGCATCTAGGCGGCAGCTTTGACGTGATCGGCGGCGGCACACGGCTGGGCGGGCGCGATGTGGTGATCGCCGAGGCGTGCGAGTTCCACCGCAGCTTTCTGGAGATGCGGCCGACCGTCGCCGTGGTGCTCAATATCGAAGCGGATCACCTGGATTACTACCGCGACATCGACGACATCCAGGAGGCGTTTGCGCGGTTTGTCGCGCTGGTGCCGCCCACAGGCTTCGCCATTGGCAACGGGGACGACCCGCGCGTGGCCGAAGTCCTCCGGGGCGCAGCATGCACGGCCATCACGTTCGGCCTGGGCGAAAAGAATAAAGTCCGGCCCGCGAACCTCACGTATGACGACCTGGGGTGCGGGCAATTCGATGTTGTGATGGGCGGCAAGGCCGTCGCGCGGGTCAGTTTGCGCGTCGGCGGGACGTTCAATGTGGTCAACGCGCTGGCCGCGCTGACCGCCGCGCACGTGCTCGGCGTGCCGCCGGAGAAGGCGGCCGCCGGGCTGTCGGCGTTCGCGGGCGTGCACAGGCGGCTGGAACACACGGGCACCGTCCAGGGCGTCAAGCTCTACCACGACCATGGCCACAACCCCACAGAAATGCGCGGCGCGCTGTCCGTCATCAAGCGGCAGCCGCACACCCGCCTGTGGGCCGTCATGCAGCCGCACACGTATTCACGGGTGAAGCGGTTGTTTTCAGAGTACATCCATTGCTGCGACGACGCGGACGAAATCCTCATCACGGACATCTACGCCGCGCGGGAAAAGGACCCCGGCGACATCCACAGCCGGATGCTGGTGGAGGCGATCGAAAAGACGGGCAAAAGCGTCCGCCTCACCCCCACGTTCGCGGATACGGAGGCGTATTTGCGCGCGCACTGGCGCCCCGGCGACGTGGTGCTGACCATGGGTTGCGGCAATATTAACGAGCTGAACGAGCAGATCGAAAAAAATGGGTAAATCTGGAAAATCTGTTTGCCAATTCTAATGGTTCGCTAATGCGGCACCTTTTCAGTTGTGCTACGCTGTAGTCAATTGAGGAGGTGCCGCATGCTATACAGATTGCTCATCCATGATCTCCTGCCGGACGAGGCGGCGGCCGTCTTTCCGTCGCTGCCGGAGGATGTCCGTGCGTTCGCGGCGGAACCGATGGTCGCCCGCTGCGTCGGCTGCTTCGGTTGCTGGATCAAGACGCCCGGCGCGTGCGTCATCAAGGACCGCGCGAGCGTGCTGCCCAGTTTCCTCGGGTCCTGCCGGGAGCTGATACTCGTCAGCCGTTGCCGGTATGGTGGGGTCTCCCCTACAGTCAAGGCGGCGATGGAGCGCAGCATCGGGTGCTCGTTGCCGTTTTTCCATCTCGTGGGCGGCGAGATGCACCACCCCCGCCGGTACGACAACAAGTTCACGGTGCACGGTCATTTTTACGGCGACATCAACGATGCCGAGCGCGAAATCGCCACCGGGTTGATCGCCGCGAACGCGCTGAACCTGAGCGCGACCGGACACGAAGCGCGGTTTTATCCCTCACCTGACGCGCTGAAAGGAGCAGTCCTATGAAGATTGCGTACATTATCGGCAGCCCGAAGGCGGAAAAGAGCGCGTCCGAACATCTGCTCCGGGAGATTCAAGGCCGGTGCGGCGCGCACGAGGCGGTCTGGCTGAAGGCGGGCAGGAAACCCGTGGCCGAGGATATGCAAGCCGGCGCCGGGTGCGACGCGCTCGTGTTCGCGTTTCCGCTGTATGTGGATGGCATCATGTCGTTTCTGCTGCAATGGCTCGTCGAGGCGGAACCGCTGGTGAAGGACGCCTGCCCGGGTTCCACGGTCTACGCCGTCGCCAACTGCGGCTTTTTTGAGGCGCGGCAAAACCGGCTCACGCTGCAAATGATGCGGCAGTGGTGCGAGCGGGCGGGGCTGCGCTGGGGGCGCGGCCTGGGCATCGGCGGGGGCGGCATGGCGACCTCAATGAAGCTGGGCACCGGTATGTTGAGGGACTGTGGGGCGGCGGTTGACGCGCTCGCGATGGACATCTCGGCGCTGAGTACGGGCGAGGACGCGTTTGCGGAGGTGAACTGCCCGCGCCAGCTATACATCGTCGGCGGCAATCGCAATTGGGTGGCCGAGGGAAAGCGGAACGGGCTGACGCGCAAGGACCTGTACAGGCGGCTGGAACTGGATACGGAATAAGCGCGGCAAAACAAGCGGCCACGCGCATGCGCATGGCCGCTTGTTTGTTCTATCCATCACTGCTTATAGTGTGTACTTCTCCCTCGCCTCGGGCCTTCCCGCCATCTCCCGGCGCTTGCCCGCGTATTTCTCATCCGGATGGCCGAGCACCGCGAACGACGCCAGCTTGGATTCCTCCACGCCCGGCTGGTTGAACGCATCGATGTCCAGCAGCTCGCCCGCGTACGCGGTCACCATCTCGAAGAAATACAGCAGCTGGCCGATCGTGCTGGCGGACACCTCCGGCAGGATGATCGTCTGGTTCATCCGGCCCGCCTTGTACAGCGCGTACTCCGTGCCCTGCCGCTCCGCCTCGATCAACTGATTGTGCGTCTTGCCGCCCAGGAACGCCACGTTCGGGAACTCTTCGCAACCGTGCGGAATCACCGTTTCCGCGCGGAACTTTTCCACCTTCAGGAACGTGACGACCTTGTCGTACGGCCCCTCGGTATACAACTGCAACTGCGAGTGCTGGTCCGTCACGCCCAGCGCCTTCACGGGCGTCTGGCCGACATTCACGGCCATACCCCGGCGCGTCACGTTCTTGCCCAGGCTTTCGGCCCAGAGCTGGCAGAACCAATCGGCGATGGATTTGAGGCTGTCGGCGTACGGCAGCATGACCTGGATGTTCACGTCCATGTCCGTCATGCAGATGTACTGCAGCACCGCTTCCAGCAGCGCCGGGTTCTTCCATACGTCCACACACTGGCACGCCTTGTCGATCATTTTCGCGCCTTCGAGCATCGCGCGGATGTCTATGCCGCACACCGCCGCCGCCAAAAGGCCCACTGGCGACATTTCGGAGAAGCGGCCGCCCACGCTGGCGGGCAGGATGAACGTGTCGAACCCCTCGGTTTTGGCCAGCTTGATGAGGTTGCCGCGCGCCGCGTCCGTCGTGGCGATGATGTGCCGCTGCCAGCCATCCCCCACCGTGCGCCTCAGCAGGTCGGACACGATCAGGTACTGGCTCATCGTCTCCGCCGTCTCGCCCGACTTGGTGATGATGTTGAAGCACGTCTTTTTCGGATCAATGACATCCAGCAGCGACGCCATGCGCTCCGGGTCCACGTTATCCTCGACATACAGCTTCGGGCCGTTCCGCTTGTCCCCCGGCAGTTCGTTCCAGCGCAGGTGGTTCAGCGCCTGCTGCACGGCGATGGGGCCCAGCGCGGAGCCGCCGATACCCAGCACCACGAACGCGTCGAATTGTTCGCGCACACGCTTCGCCGAGGCTTCCAGCTTGTCCAGAATGTCGCCGGACATGTACGGCAGGTCCATCCAGCCGAGCATGCCCGTGCCCCGCGCCTGCTGCACGCGCGTCTGCGCGGCCATCGCCACCTCTGCCAGCGCGTCCACGGCCAAGGGGTCCACGCCGTAGTTCATACCGATGAAATCGGCCATCATGTGGTTCACGTCCAGGCGGATCATCTTTGTGTCGCTCATGGGGGTCACTCCTTTGCTTATAGCATGATTAGCTTTTTACTGCGTGGAATTCGCTGCTCCGCTCACCCATTCGCCTCCGAAAAGACAAACGCGGTCATCGCGTCCGGGTCATACAGCACTTCGCACGTGCCGCCCGCGTGAAGGTTCCCCGTCCACTGTGTGTCCGGCGTCAGCGCGATGCGGAGGGTCTCGCCGCCGCCGTAGGGGTTCAGGATCATATAATCCGTCCCGATCGCTTGGATGAATCCTTCGGCCACCTCGCCCGCAATTTCGAACAGGGCCGGCGTCACGATCACCCCATTGTCCGGGAAGGAACCCTCATCCAGGCGAAAGCGGATGCATTTGCCGAAGTACGCCTCGGCCGCCGGCCCGTCCTCCGGCACGAGCATCCACAGGCCCACGATCCCGTCACCCTCGCGCCTCGCCGGGTCGCGGGTCTGCACGTGCAGCAGCCGGTCAATCGGCCCGTCGTAGTCCCCCAAGAAGTCCGCGCGCTCGGCTTCGGTCAGCGTGTCGAAGCCGTCCCTTACGTCCGCCCATGTCGCGGCGCCGTAAAGGGCGCTTTTCAGAAGGAAGCTGTCGTCCACCTCCGCCGCCCACGCGGAAGGCACCGCAAGCAGCGTTACAAGCACGAGAATCACGGACCAAACGGCCATGTTGGATGTTTTCTTCATGCTGTTCACCTCTTTTGTTTCGCGCGCGCTTACACGCCTTCCCTTGCCTGCCGCCGCTGTTCCCCCTGCGTCTGGTTCGTCGCCGTCACGTGCCCCGGCAGCGGCACGATCTTCGCGTGGATCGCGTCCAGAATCCATGCCGGCTGCGGGAAGAACGACGTTTCCAATTCGTGCGCCGGGGTGATCCAGTTCTTCGCGCCAATGACCACGGGCGGCGCGTCCAGGTCGTCAAACGCCATCTCCGTGACATTGCGCGCGATGTCCGCCAGGAAGCTGCCACGGCTGCACGCGTCGGACGCCAGCACCAGGCGGCCCGTCTTTTTCACGGACGCGAGCAGCAGATCATAGTCGAACGGCACCAGCGACCGCGCGTCGATCACCTCGGCCTCCATGCCGTATTTCTCCGATAGCGTCTTTGCCGCGTCGATCACGCGGTACAGCGTCGCGCCAATGGATAGGATCGTGATGTCCTTGCCCGCCCGCTTGATGTCCGGCTGGCCGATCGGGATCTCGTAATACCCTTCCGGCACACCTTCCTGATGGAACTGCTCGCCGATATCATAAATGCGCTGGCTTTCCAGAAATACCACCGGGTCCGTGCCGGACAGCGCGGCGTTCATCAGCCCCTTGGCGTCGTACGGCGTGGCCGGGAACACGACCTTCAGCCCCGGAATGTGCGCGCACAGGCTGGACCAGTCCTGCGAATGCTGCGCGCCGTACTTGGAGCCGACGGATACGCGGAGCACGACCGGCATCTTCAGCACGTCCGCGCTCATGGCCTGCCATTTGGACATCTGGTTGAACACCTCGTCGCCCGCGCGGCCCAGGAAGTCACAGTACATCAGTTCGGCAATCACGCGGCCGCCGCACATCGCGTACCCCACAGCCCCGCCGACAATCGCGCCCTCGGAAATCGGCGAATTGAACAGTCGGTGGTACGGCAGCGCCTCGGTCAGCCCACGGTACACGGCGAACGCGCCGCCCCAGTCGCGCACGTCCTCGCCGTAGCTGATGAGCGTCGGGTCCTCGTAGTACTTGTCGATGATGGCCTCGAAAATGCCGTCGCGAAGCTGATAGATCCGGTTCTTGGACACGGGCTTGCCGTCCTTGTCCAGGTGGAACCGCTCCTTTTTCGCGATGGCTTGCACGCGCGGGTTGTCCGCCTTCGCCATCAGCACGTCGGGCGCGCGGTTTTCCATCGACGGAATGTGGCCGTTCGTGAACATCAGGTCGCCGATCGCGTCCGGGTTCCGCGCCAGGTTCAGCCGGGGCGAAACCGCAGGGTCGATGGCCTTCGAAAACGCGCCGAAGACGGCGGCCTCCGCTTCCTTCAGCACCGCGTCGCATTCCGATTCCGTCGCGACACCCGCCTCGACCATCTGCGCGCGGAACGTGATCAGCGGGTCCACCGCCATCCACGCGTCGATCTCTTCCTTCGTGCGGTACGTGGAAGCGTCCGACGGCGAATGCCCGCCAAAGCGGTACGTCACCACATCCAGCAGCGCGGGGCCTTCGCGGCGGAGCAGCTTGTCCTTCTTGCGGCCCGTGGCTTCGATCACGGCCAGCGGGTTGAAGCCGTCCACGCGCTCGGCGTTCATCTGGTTTGGCGCGATGCCCGCGCCGATCCGCGCGAGAAAATCATATGCCATCGTCTCGCCGCGCGTCTGGCCGCCCATGCCGTAGGCGTTGTTGTAGATGTTGAACAGGATGGGCAGGCCGCCCTTCATGTCGTCGTCCCAGAGCTTAGTAAGCTGGTCCATGGCGGCGAAGTTCATCGCCTCCCACACCGGACCGCAGCCGATCGCGCCGTCGCCAAAGTTCGCCACGACGATGCCTGGCTTTCGGTTCACGCGCTTGTACAGCGCCGCGCCCATCGCGATGTCGCCCGATCCGCCGACCAGCGCGTTGTTCGGGTAGATGCCAAAGGGCGTGAAGAACGTGTGCATCGACCCGCCCAAGCCCCGGTTGAACCCGGTTTCCCGGCCGAATATTTCCGCCACCGCGCCGTAGAGGAAGAAATCCACGGCCAGCGCCTTCACGGATGCTTGCTTCCCTTCCACACGCTGCAATACCGCGCCGTCGAAGTAGCCGCGCATGATCCGCATCAGTTCGTCGTCAGCCAAACGGTGGATGGCCGAAAACGCCTTCGCCAGCAGCTCGCCGTGGCTCCGGTGCGAACCGAACGTGAAATCGTCCACATCCAGCACATACGCCGTGCCCACGGCGGACGCCTCCTGCCCCATGGACAGGTGCGCCGGGCCGGGGTAGTCGTACGCCACGCCCTGGTATTCGCCACGCGTCTTGATGAGGTTCAGCATCGTCTCAAACTCGCGGATGAACGCCATGTCGCGGTAGATGCGCCGGATGTCGGCGTCCGTAAACTCGCCGTCCGCTTTCGCCTGCCGGACCGTCTTTTGGTACGTGTTCACGGGGATATCGGCAAAGATAATTTTGCCGGGCTTTCGCATCTCATCGGGGGAAACGTATTGCGCCTTAGGCATTTTGGTGGCTCCCTTCCGTTCGTATGGTGCGTACAGCGCGCTGAGGCGCGGAATCTACTCGTTAAACTCCCAAATGACCTCGCGGAGGATCTCCGACACCGTCGGGTGCGGGAACACGATCTCGCGCGCGTCCTGGACGCGCAGCTCCGCCTCGATCATCGCGGCAGCGCCCCAGATGATCTCCGACGCGTACCCGCCCACCAGGTGCGCGCCGATGATGTTCCGGTGCTTTTTGTCGATCAGCACCTTGCACAGCCCGTCGCCGTCGTTTTCCGCCACAAACCGGCCCGCGTAGCGCATGGAGAGCTTCTGGCACTCGTAGTCGATGCCCTCGGCCTTCGCCGCTTCCTCGGTCAGCCCCACGCCAGCTACCTCTGGCTGCGTGTAGATCACGGACGGGATGGCGTGGTAGCGCATGGTGTCGCGCTTGCCGAGCATCGTGTTTACGCAGACCTCGGCCTCGCGGTACGCGGTATGCGCCAGCATGGATACGCCGTTCACGTCGCCCGCCGCGAATACGTTCGGCACGTTCGTGCGGCCCTGCGCGTCCGTGATGACGCCCATGCGGTTCGTCTCTACGCCGATGGCCTCCAGGCCGATGCCCGCCGTGTTGGCCCTGCGGCCGATGGACAGCAGCACCTTGTCCGCCGCAACGGCGAGGGACTGCCCTTCCTGCTCGTAGGCAACCTTGCCGTCGCCGAGCGAAACCACCTTCGCGTTCAGCTTGAAATCGACGCCCTTGGCCGCGTATTCCTTCAGCAGGAAGTCCGCGATTTCCCGGTCCGTCGGCCCGGCGATGTGGTCCAGCATTTCGATCACGGTCACATGGCTGCCCGCGCTGTTGTAGTACGACGCCATTTCCAGCCCGATCACGCCGCCGCCGATGATCACAAGCTCCTTCGGCACCTCCGGCAGCGTCAGCACCTCGCGGTTCGTCAGCACCCAGCCGGCTTCCAGGCCGTCCTTCAGCCCCGGGATCGGCGGCACGACCGGCGAGGACCCCGTCGCAATCAGCAGGCGCTTGCCCTCGTACACCTCGCCCGCCGCCTCCACGGCAATGCCTCCGTCGATCAGCCCGCGAATGGCCGCGCGCTCCTTGACGACGGTGACATTGTTGGCCTTCATCTTGCCCTTCACGCCCGCCACGAGCGTGCGCACCACCTTGGCGCGGCGCTTCTGCACGGCCGCGTGGTCCAGCGTGATGTCATTCGCGATCACGCCGAAGCTCTTGCCGTGCACGGCGTGGTCGTACATCTTGGCGGAATTCAGCAGCGCCTTGGACGGGATGCACCCCTCGTTCAGGCACACGCCGCCCATTTCCCTCATCTCAAAGCAGCACACGGAAAGGCCCGCGTGGCCCGCGCGCTCCGCCGCCAGATACCCGGCCGGGCCGCCGCCCAGCACCAACAGATCATACATGATACGCACCTCCGCCCAGCAGCATTTGAATGTTTTCCAGGTTATGTTTCAGATCGCGCAGGAAGCGCGACGCGGGCGCGCCGTCCAATGCGCGGTGATCGTATGTCAAGGAGATCGACATCGCGGAGTAGACCTCGATGCCGCAGTCCTTCTCGCGGACGCGCTGCTGCAGCGTATTCACGCCCAGGATGCCCGTCTGCGGCGGGTTGATGACGGGCGTGAAGTGCTCGACCTCCAGCGCGCCGAGGTTGGACACGGTGAAGCTGCCGCCGGACAGCAGATCCGGGTCAATCGCGCCGCTCTGGCACGCGGCGGCCAGCGCCTTGGTCTCCAAGGAGATTTCCAGCAGCGTTTTCGTGTCCGCGTCGCGCAGCGTCGGCACCATCAGCCCGCGCGGCGTATCCACCGCGATGCCAAGCTGCACGTGGCGGAAAAAGCGCATGGAGTCGCCGAGGAAATGCGCGTTCAGCGCCGCGTGCTCTGGCTGCGTCAGCGTGCGCGACACGGCGAAGGCGATCAGATCGCCCAGCGTCACACCGTCCATGCCGTAGGGCTTGCCGCGCTCCTTGAACCGCTTGCGCAGGCTGAGCACCTCCGTCGCGTCATACGTGGCGGTGTGCGTGAGCTGCGCCATGGTGGATAGGGATTCGTGCATGGCCTTGGCGATGCGCTTCCTGATGTTGGGCAGCGGCTCGTCCCAGGTTTCGGCGGGGACGGCATGCGCTTCCGCCGTGATTTGCTGTGCGGGCGCGACGACTTGCACGATTTCCGGCGATACACCCATATCCCGCAGCGCCGCGCGGCCCCCAAGGCCCGTCCCGGCCACGCCCGGCGCGACCAACCCGCGCGCGGCGGGCGTCGCGGTCCTGCCCGCGTCAATCAATGCCTGCACGTCCCGCGCGATCACGCGGCCCATCGGCCCGGACGCCACGGCCTGCGACAGGTCCGCGCCGCTCCGCGCGGCCATCGCCCGCGCGCGGGGGGAAATCGTGCCGGGCGCGAGCGCGGAAGCGGATGTCGGAACGGAGCGACTTTCCATATTATTCACGGAAACAGCCGCCGCTGCCGGGGCTGCGGGCGCATCGGCCCCACCCGGCGCGGCGGCCGTCAGCGCGGAAATATCCTCCCCCGGCGCGCCCAGGACGCACACGGTTTCCAGGCAGGGCACGTCGTCCCCCGCCTCCCGCAGGATGGCCAGCAGCGTACCAGCCTCTTTTGCCTCCTCATCGAAAGCCGCCTTGTCCGTCTCATACGAAAACAGAAGATCGCCCGGCGCCACCGTGTCGCCCGGCTTTTTGTGCCATTTCGTGATGACGCAGCTCTCCACGCTCTGCCCCTGGCGGGGCATGATGACTGGAATCACCGCCGCTTCGCCTCCTTGTATGCATACTGTGACATGCCATGGTTGCCCAATTAAAAAGTATACCACGGATAAAAGACAGGGTCAACGCGCGAACGCGGGTCTACACGAGCGTCAGCGCGCGCAAAAACAGCGCGTTGAGTTCTTCCCATTCCTTTCTCGCCACGGACGGCAGCGCGTACACGCGCGCGGTCAACTCCGCGAGGCTCCGCTCGATGTACGCGTTCAGCACGGGCACGCGCGGCCCTTCGCCAAGCTCTGGCGCGGCCATCTTTTGCGCCAGCAGCGCGTCCACGTGCGGGCGGGTTTCGGCGTCCAGGTACATGCTAGCGAGCGTTTCGAACAGCATCGGCGGCGGGGTTCCTTCGGCGAAGATATGCCGGCAGGCAAGGATGGGCCGCAATACATAGAAGTACTTTTTCAGCTTCACCCGCTCGCCTTGCAGAAACTCGCTGTAGTTATGCTGCGCCATACGCAAGTAGTGATGCAGACTCGGCTTTGACACAAAGTAGGTTCGCGCCATGGCGACAAACTCATCCATAAACGGGTGGCGGCGGTAAACAATGGGCGAGCTCACCCACTCAAACAGCGTCGGATTGGACGCGCGCAGGAGCCGAAGCGTCTTGCTGTAGTCCCACCCGTTGATGTCCAGCGTATCATCCAGCCGCCACTCGATCACATCCCGCGCCTGGTCCAGCCGCAGATAGTGATCGCGCGGCCGGAGATACAGAAAGCGCACGTCATAGTCGCTGTTCGGGGAGGCAAAGCCCCATGCCCGGCTGCCCGATTCGATGGCCAGCAGGATGGTGACATTTTCCGTTCGCTCAATCGCTTGCAGCTCGCCTTCGATGGTCTGCGCAATGCGCTGCTCCATTTGCATCGCTCCGTTCTACAATGACGGCGGCACGCAACCGGATGATTGCGGGCCAAGGTCGAAATCCCTACCTCGGTTTGAAAAAATTCAGCCTGAGCGCGTTCAGCACCACGGATAGCGAACTGAACGACATGGCTGCCGCCGCGATCATCGGCGACAGGAGCGGCCCGCCAAAGATGTGCAGCACGCCCGCCGCGACGGGGATGCCCACGACATTGTAGCAGAACGCCCAGAACAGGTTCTGCCGGATGGTCCGCATGGTCGCGCGGCTGAGCTGAATGGATGCGCACACGTCGCGCAAATCGCTCCGGACCAGCACCACGTCCGCCGATTCCATCGCCACGTCCGTGCCCGACCCGATCGCGACGCCGACATCCGCCTGCGCGAGCGCGGGCGCGTCGTTGATGCCGTCGCCGACCATTAGCACCGTGTCCCCGCCCTCCATCAGCTTTTTCACGCGCGCGGCCTTGTCGCCCGGCAGCACGCCCGCCTCAAACGAGCTGACGCCCGCCTGCGCGGCGATGGCCTCGGCCGTGCGCGCGTGGTCGCCCGTCAGCATCACGGTTTTCAGACCCATTTCGCCCAGCGCGGCAATGGCTTCGCGGCTTGTCTCGCGCAGGCGGTCCGCCATCGCGATCACGCCGAGCGCGCGATCCCCGAGCGACAGGAACACGGCCGTCTTGCCCTCGCCCGCCAGCCGTTCGGACTGCTCCGCGAGCGCGCCGGGTTCAATGCCCGCCTCCGCGAGGAACGCCGCGTTGCCCAGGCGCAGCACGCCGGCTGGCACGCGCGCCTCCATGCCGCGCCCGCTGACAGCCGTATAGCCCTCGGCGGGCGGCACGTCGATGCCCCGCGCCTTGGCCTCCGTCAGCACGGCCTTGGCGAGCGGGTGCTCGGAGCCTTGCTCCGCCGCCGCGGCCCAGCGCAGCACGTCCGCAGCGTCCACGCCGTCCGTCGGGATGATGTCCGTCACGCTCGGCGTGCCTTCCGTCAGCGTCCCGGTCTTGTCCAGCGCGACGACGGCGGCCTTCTCCGTGCGCTCCAGCGCCTCCGCGTTCTTGAACAGCACGCCCAGTTCCGCGCCGCGCCCGGTGCCCACCATGATGGCCGTCGGCGTCGCCAGGCCGAGAGAGCACGGACATGCGATCACCAGCACGGACACCGCCGCCTTCAGCGCGTCCGCGAACGGCGCGCCCGCGATCAGCCACGCGAAAAGCGTCACCAGCGCAATGCCGAGCACCACGGGCACGAACACCGCCGCGATGCGGTCGGCGAGTTTCGCGATCGGGGCTTTGGACCCCTGCGCCTCCTCCACCAGACGGATGATGCGCTGCAGGGCCGTATCGCGCCCCACGCGCTTCGCCTCAAAACGAAAATACCCGTGCGTGTTGATCGATCCGCCGCTGACCGTGTCGCCGGGCTTTTTGTCCACCGGCATGCTCTCGCCGGTCAGCATGGATTCGTCGATGGCCGTCTCGCCGGTCACAATCGCGCCGTCGACCGGCACGCGCTCGCCCGGGCGCACGCACACGGTGTCGCCCACCGCGATCTCCGCCAGCGATACCTCGGTTTCTTCGCCATTCCGCAGCACGGTGCCCGTCTTGGGTGCGAGGCCCATCAGCTTTTCTATCGCGCTGCCGCTTTTGCCCTTGGCGCGGGCCTCCAGCGTATTGCCCAGCAGCACCAGCGTCAGGATCACGGCGGTGGATTCGTAGTACAGCAGGTGGATCGCGTGCGGGTCGCCGGTGAGCGCCCGCGCCGTGCCCCAAAGGCTGTAGAAGTATGACGCGGCGGTGCCGATGGCGATCAGCGCGTTCATGTTCGGCCGCCCGCGCAGGAGCGAGCGCACGCCGTCGGTATAGAAATCCCAGCAGATGAAGATCACCGGTGTGCACAGCGCGAACTGGATCAGCGCCAGCGCCGCCGCCGGGAGCGGCAGCGTAAACCCAAAGATCATCGGCCCCATGGACAGGCAGAACAGCGGCACCGTCAGCAGCAGGCACAGGCTAAGCCGCCGCTTTTGCCGCTTGGCCTCCAATACCTTTTGCGCCGCGCGGTCCGCCGCGTCATCGATATAAAAACCGGCCTCCTCGATGGCGAGGCGGAGGCTTTCGCCGTCCGCCACATCGCCGTCATAGGAGACCGTCGCCTTTTCGGCGGCGTAGTTCACCTGCGCGCTGACCACGCCGTTCACCTTGGACAGCGAATACTCAATGCCCGCCGCGCACGCCGCGCAGTGCATGCCCCCGATGGGCAGCGTTACCGTTTGCATGCTCATTGAACCCCCGTGACCTCAAACCCGGCGGCCTTCACCGCCCCGCGCAGCGCGGCTTCGTCGTATGCGTCATCCTTCATCTGTACCACGGCCGTCTGCTCCGGGTAGCTCGCCTTGGCGGATTCCACCCCGGGCACCTTTTCTAGCGCCGCCATCACGCCCAGCGCGCACCCCTTGCAGTGCATGCCTGTTATCTGCATCGTTACGGTCTTTGCCATGTTATTCCCTCCTTCTGACCGCCAGATCGCCGGTAACCGACGAGGCGGTGATCTCTAGTATATTCTTCACGTTTTCTATAATGCCATCCCGCGCGGCCAGGCTTTCATCCAGCGAAAGCTGACCGCTGAGCGAGTGCAGCGCCGCCAGGACCGGAGTATCCGTCTCCACGCGCATGGCACCGGAAACGGACTGCAAATCGAGCGTCTTGGCACCGTCCGCCAGCGCGAGGCTCACTTCGCCGCTGACGGTGAACACTTTGGCGGAGGTGAACCTGGCTTCCGCCACCGCCACGCGGCCGGACACCGTCCGGATGTAGCAGTGGTTCGCCTGGATCGTATCCCCCGCGAGCGTGCCGGTCGCCGTGTGCATGGCGAAATGGCCGCTCACGATGTCGTGCGCGTGTATCGGGCCGCTGACCGTCGTCAGCGTGACCTCATCGCCCGCAATCCCGTGCGCGCCGAGCGATCCGGAAATCGTCGCGATGTCCAGATCGCCCTTCCAGGCAGCCGGCACGCGCAGACAGATCTGCAGCCAGCGCCTGCGGGGCAGGATCTCCTTGGCAAAGGCGAGCTGCGGCTGCGCGATGGACAGGTCGTCCCCCGTCTGCTCCACGCGAAGCTCCTCCACGCTGTCCTCGTCGCCGGCGATCAGCACGTCAAACGCGTCCGGGCCGCCCGATACGGCCTCGACCTGCGCCCAGGTCAGTTTGACGCGGACACGCGCGATGCTATCCCGCGGAAAGCTCAGGTTTCGTTCCATGCCGCTCCCCCGTTCTCGTCCATCCAGGCAATGACGTCCTCCGGCGCGCGCTTGGGCACGCACAGGCGGTCCGGCGCTTCCAGATAGTACACCGTGTCGCCGTCCTTCATCGGCACGGCGCGGGATTCGCTCGCCGCATAGCCAAGCGCGACGACCGTGTGAATCGCGAACCGCTCGGCGGAAAGCCCCAGCAGGGCGAGAATTTCTTTGCGGTCAACGCTGCCCAGCCAGCAGCTCGCGATGCCCTGCGCCTCGGCCGCCAGCAGGATGCTCATGGCCGCCGCGCCCGCGTCCGTGTCGGATGCCTTCGCGATCGCCTGATCCACCAGGATCACGATGTACGCGGCGGGCTGGGTGGCGTCGCTTGGCCCGACGCTGCCGTCCGGAATCAGCTTTGACCAGTGCGTGAGCGGAAAAACGCGCGCACATAGCGCCTCGTCCGAAACGATGGCGAAGCGCAGCGGCTGGCGGTTCAGTCCCGTCGGCGCGAGCCGCGCGGCCTCCGCCATGGCGGCAAGCGCGTCGCGCGGGATGGGCTTTCTGATAAACCGGCGAATGCTCCGCCGGCGGAGTGCTGCTTGTAGTACATCCATTGTATCCTCATCCTTTCTATGGTATAGTATAGCATAGCGTGTCTTGAAAAGACAGACCAGATGGCGGCGCGGATTTGAAAAATCTGCGCCATAAAGGGATTCCGCAAGGAATCCCTGCCAATCAAATGAAAAAGGAGATGGTATCCGAAATGGAGGACGGCATTCCCATAGGTCTGATAGTGCTGTTCGTCCTCTGCCTTTGCGGCAGTTTCTACTGTTCCGGTACTGAAATGGCGTTCGCCTCCGTCAACAGAATCCGCATGCGCAGCCGCGCTGAGGCCGGCGACAGGCAGGCGCGCCGTGTGCTCGGCATTCTGGACGACTTTGACCGGGCACTCACCACCCTGCTCATCGGCAATAACATCGTCAACATCACCGCGATGACCGTCGCAACGGTTTTCGCCACGAAGCTATGGGGTCCCGCCGCCGTCAAGTATGCGACGGTCGTGATCACCATCGTCATCTTTCTGCTGTCGGAAACGCTGCCCAAGGCGTTTGCCAAGGCGTGCAGCGAGTGGTTCGCGATGAAAACAGCATCGTCCCTCCTCGTGCTGATGAAGCTGCTCCGGCCCTTGTCCGCGCTGTTCTCGTCCATCAGCGCGCTGGCCCGGCGTCCGCTTCGCGGGCGGCAAGGCGCCCAGCCCACCGTGACCGAGGACGAACTGTACGACATCATCGAGGACGCTGTCGAGGAAGGCGCGCTGGACGAGGAGACGGGCGAGCTCGTGCACTCAGCCATCCAGTATACGGGCGCCACGGTCCGCGACATCCTGACCCCTTGGAAGGATGTGCTCAAGCTCCCGGTTTCCACCCGGCAGGAGCAGGCGCTCACGATCATCAAGGAGCACACGCACTCCCGCATCCCGGTCGTCGGGGAGACGGGCGAAGTGGTCGGCCTGCTGCGCATCCGCGAATACCTGCGCGCCGTGCTGCAAGGCGGCCACGACCTTTCGCTGGCCGATATTGCGGAGCCCGTGCACACCGTTCCGGACACCATGCGCCTGGACGATCTTCTCCCGGAGATGAGCAACAAAAAGACGCATTTCACGGTCGTGCTGGATCAATGGGAGAATGTGCTCGGCGTCGTGACCATGGAGGACATTCTGGAAACGCTCGTCGGCGAGATCTACGACGAGGAGGAGGAGGGGGGTGTGCGGAGCGATGCTTAGCAGCGTTTTCGCCATCCTGGCGCTGATCCTCACGTCCGCGTTCTTCTCGGGCAGCGAGATCGCCTACACCTCCGCCAGCGAGCTGCGCCTGCGCCGCGCGTCGGAGAGCGGCGGCACCCTGTCTAAGTGGGCATACGCCATCCATCAGGACTATGACAGCGCGCTGACCACCATCCTGATCGGCAATAACCTGGTCAATAACGCGGCGACCTCCATCGCCACGGCGCTCGTGCTGTCGCTCCTGGGCGATAACTACGCGTGGGTCGCCACCGTGGTCATGACGCTGCTGCTGCTCACCTTTGGGGAAATTGTCCCCAAGGTCGTCGCGAAGGAGTCCGCGGAACGCTTCGCGACCCTGGCGGCCGCGCCGCTGAAGGGGCTGATGTTCATCGCCAAGCCGCTCGCCATCGCGGTCGGGGCGTTCATCCGCGCCGTGTCGCGCCTGTGGAAGAACACGCAGGCGGAAGGCCCGAGCGTCACGGAGGATGATCTGGAAATCATCCTGGATACGGTCGAGGACGAGGGCGTCATTGATGAAGAGACCACGGACCTGCTGCAGAGCGCGCTCGAATTTGACGACGTGTCCGCCTTTGAGATCGTCACCCCGCGCGTGGATATCCTGGCCGTGGACATCGAGGACGATTATGACGACATCCTGCAAACGGCGCTGCGCTCCCCACACTCCCGCATCCCGGTCTACGAGGGCAGCATTGACAATGTGATCGGCATCCTGCACCTGAACCGCCTGTTCAAACGCATGGTGGATGAGCCGAGGCCGGACCTGCGCGCGCTGCTGATGCCCGCCAACTTCGTGCACAAGACGATGCCGCTGCCGGACGTGCTCGCGACGATGAAGGCGCGGCAAGCGCACATGGTCATCGTCGGCGACGAATACGGCGGCACGCTCGGCATCCTGACCATGGAGGACGTGCTGGAGCAGCTCGTCGGGGATATCTGGGATGAATCCGACGAGATCGTCGATGAGTTTCGCGAACTGTCCCCCGGCCGCTATGAGGCCGACGGGGACATGCGCATCGCGGACTTCTTCGCGGAGTTGGATATGGACGACCGCGGCTTTGATAACGACAACGCGACGCTGGGCGGATGGACCATCGAGATGCTGGGCGGCTTCCCCATGGTGGGTGATTCGTTCGTGTACAAGGATTTGACGCTGACGGTACAAAAAATCCGTAAGCGGCGCGTGACCCGGCTGTTGGTGGAGGCGCGGACGGCGGAAGGCGGAAAGGCGGAAAGCTGAAGAAAGATGCCGATACAAAAGAAAAAAAGGAGTGGTGGATAAATGCGGGAACATGGAGCGATGCCGCGCCGCGCGCTTGCGTGCTGCTTGGCCCTTTGCCTGCTGATGGGCGCGGCGGCGCTGGCCGAAACGCCGTCTGCGGGCGGCAAGACGCTCAGAATCGCGATGATCGAGGTGGCGGAGGGCGCAAAATCATCGCCCGTGGACGTGGGCACGTACTGGTCGGAAGGCCACTTGATGCCGGTGGACGCGGAGACGCAGGAAGCGCTGGCGTACGATTCGCTGTACATGAAAATGGCGCATAAGGACGCGCCGGAGGCGGTCTGGCGGGTGGTATACATCGAGCGGACGCCCGATTCCGAGGCGGAAGGCGCGCCGCCCGCGTATGTGTTTTTCCTGGTTCCCACGGGGGAGCCAAACGTGTTCGTCATGGGGCTGGATTCCGATCAGGCATACGAATACGAGCTGGAGGACGGCGTCCTGACGATCCACGCGGATAGCCAGACGCAGATGTTCCTTTTTGAGAAGGAGGAACAGACGCTCCTGTATTCCGTAAACCTCGGGATGGGGCTGATTGTCACCGGGATATACGAGGAGCCGGGCGAAGAATAGGTCTTTTTTTCTTAGGGCGTGTTTCAAAAATGGAAATCGTGCAGGCCGGAGTGGATTTTTCGGCAGATCAAGGAGTAGATCGGAAGAGCACACGTCTGAA
>JAVBOM010000077.1:0-35544 GCA_031550535.1 Eubacteriales bacterium | reverse complement strand
CGCCAAGTTCGCGCGTGGCAAGGGCAGAGGAATGCTCGCTGTTCTCGGGTGGATTGGCACTTCTCCACTCCTGACGCACGCATCAAGCTCAAGCGTCTTTATCCCTTAATCGCTGATTCCTGATTTGGTGCGGTACTAGGGGCTGTTCAACCCTCTCACTTTTTCAATTCAAACCAGAAATCGCTTCCGGCCCCTTCCTGGCTGCGAACACCAAACCGCGCGCCGTGCAGCGTCAGGATGCCCTTGACGATCGACAGCCCAAGGCCCGTGCCCGCCTTGCCGCCCTCGCGCGTTTTCGATTTGTAGTACCGGTCCCAGATCAACGGCAGCTCGCTCTCGGGGATACCCTGGCCGCGGTCCGACACGGTCACGCGCACCGCGCCGCCCAGGTCGTCCACGCGCACCGTGGCGCGTTTGTCCGGGCCGATGTTGTGCAGCGCGTTGGCGATCAGGTTGTAAAGTACCTGCTCGATTTTCGGACCGTCCGCGTGGGCGTACTGGTCCGGCTCGATGGCCGTTTCCAGCGTGCAGCCCTCCTGGGCGAAGTACGGCCCGAACTGGCCCGCGACCTTTACCACGGTGTCGCTGATGGAAAGGTTTTCCGGGTGGATTGTCTCGTTGCCGGACTGGATGGACGACAGCGCCAGCAGGTCACTAACGAGCGCGGTCAGGCGGTCCGCTTCCCCGGCGATGACGGCGAGGTGCTGCTCGCGCTTTGCTCTGTCCTCCCCGGAGATGTCGCGGATCATCTCGGCGTACGCCTTGATCATGGTGAGTGGTGTCCGCAGGTCATGCGAAATGTTCGCGATCAACTCCCGGCGCAGGCTCTCCACTTTTTTCAGCTCGCCGCTGGCGTAGGTGAGCGTCTCGGCCAGCCCGTCCAATTCCGCGCAGAAGCCTTTGTCAAACGCGTCCGGGTACGCCCCGCGCGCCAGATCCTCCGCCTGCCGCGTGATGGCGGCCACAGGGCTGGAGAACTTGCGCGCGATGAAGAACGCGATTACCAGACTAAGCACCAGCGCGATGACGGTGACGTACACGAGCTGCGTGCGGAGGATGCCGGTCGTGGCCTCCACGGGGTCCAGCGGCGTGGTGATGTACAGCGCCGCGTCGTCGCCAAGCCGCGCGCCACAGATCAGCGACTTGCTCTTGAAGCCGCCCCTGGTGATGTCGCCCCGGTCCACGGTATAGGTCAGGCGGCCGCCCTCGCTCTCGGCGAGCGTTGTGAGGAAGCCGTCGTAGCCGTACGGCAGCACATGCGAAAACCCACCGGGGCCATTCTGCTTGAACGGCGTGTTGTCCTTCTGCCGGGCCGGGCCGTGCTCGTCTGTCGCGTAGAGGATGGTGCCGCTAAAGTCCGTGACGTAGACCAAAATGGAGTTGGTGTAGGCCGTGCGGTCCACGACGGTCTCAAAATCGTCCTGGCCATACGCGGCGGCAAGCGTATCCGCCACGCGCAGGATGTCGCGCGTTTTCATGTCCTCGTAAAAGCTCTGTAGGAACACGGTCTGCAGCAGCCACAGCACCACGAGAATGACCGCCGCGAACAGCGTGAAATACAGCCACAGCTTGACGCCGAACGACCGCCTGTCAAACTTCAAACTTATACCCCACCCCTCTGAGCGTGGCGATGTATCCACGGTACGGCCCGAGCTTCTGCCGAAGCAGCTTCACCTGCGCGTCCACCGTGCGGTCCTCGCCAAAGAAATCATAGCCCCACACGGCGTTGAGCAGTTGGTCGCGGCTGAGGGCGATGTTCTTGTTCATCGCCAGGTATGTCAGCAGCTCGTATTCCTTGGGCGTCAGGTCGGCCTTCTGCCCGTCGACAAAGACGGCGCGGCCGAGCGTATCGATGGAAAGCCCGCCGAACACGAGCGGCGCGCCCCCGGCGGGCTTTTCGGCCCGGGCCCGGTTGCGCGTGATGATGACGTTGACGCGGGCCATCAGCTCCTTGGGGGAAAAGGGCTTGACGACGTAATCGTCTACGCCCATCTCAAAGCCGAACAGCTTGTCATACTCCTCCCCGCGCGCGGAGAGCATCAGCATCGGGATATCCTTGGTCTTTCTAATTTCCTTGCAGGCGGAAAAGCCGTCCAGGCGCGGCATCATCGCGTCCATGATGACGATATCGTAGTCGCTCTCGCGGCAGCGGTGCACGGCCTCCATGCCGTCCTCCGCCTCGTCCGCGTCATATCCCTCAAATTCGGCGTACTCGCGGATGACCGCGCGGATGCCGGGCTCGTCGTCCACGATCAGAATCTTTGGCATGCTGCACCTCCCTTGTTCGGCTCCCTTACAATGATTCCCATTATCGCACAATTTGCGCGCGCGAACAATCATTTTCGCGCGCCCGCTGCCGTTATGTCAAAAACGCGATGTTGTTCAGTTTAAGCTGTTGAAACACGGCGCATCGTTCGGCCAACTCCGAGAGATCGTCCTTCGGCACGCGCGCGCCGTCCCACAGCGTGATGCCGATATCCAGCGCCCTGCCCTTTTTGCGCGGCTTCCACATGCCCACGATTTCGCCCTGCCATAGCACGGCGCCGGGGTTCGAAACGGTCTGCCAGATTTGCAGTTGACACGCGCGGTTATCCAGGATGATTTCGCGGTCCTGCAGGCCCAGATACGGATCGTGCCCGCCGAGCAGGTGCGTGTCTCGCTCCGGCTTTGGCGGGGATATCAGCAGATGCTTGTCCGCCGACAGGATATAGCGCACCCGCCCGGATACGCTGACCGGTTCGACCTCGTCCGCGACGGTGCGCCACATCCGCTCCGCCTGCGCGGGGGCGCAGCCGAGCCATTCGGCGAAGTCATGTGCGGACGCGGGGCCAAAGCAGCGCAGATATTTGCGCGCCAACTCCCGCGCGGGGGTGCCGTTTTCTTCAAGCGGATGGCTCACCCAGCTTTGATAGGCGGTAAACGTGGGGCTGATGCCCTCGCGTTTCCCGAAAACGACGTGGCCCCGCAGCGCGCACGGCCGGAGCAGGAACGAAACGGCCGCGCCACCAACGGTCTGCCTGTCCGGGCTGCCGTACATGGAGGGACTGTTCCACAGATCGCGCTTATCGCCCGGGAGAAGCGGCGCTACCCAGTCGGCGAGCGTCTGGTCCAGCGCGGTTTTGCTTTTCACCGTGATACCTTCCAGCCCTGGGATCACTTGCAGGAGCGGCGCGAACACTTCGTCAAAGGACATCCCGAGGAAATCCAGCGCCAGCGGGATGCCTTGTGTGTACACCCAGGGTTCGCCCGGCTCGGGCACGAGCGCCGACAGAAACGCGCTGCTATCCGCTGTGGGGAACACCACGGGTGCGCCGCGAAAGCTCCACGCCTGTAGCAGTGTCTTTTCTTCTTCCAGCATCTGCCGCAGCCCGTCCCGCGTGCAATCCTGGACGCGGCTGTGCAGCGCGGTTTCCCACGCGCCGGGCGGCGAGTTTTGCAGGCCGCACGCGCCGGCGATGGCCTCGGCATCGCCGATCGGATACCACGCGTCCAGGTGGTGCGCGTGAAGGCGGAACCGCCGGATCTGCTCTTTGGAGACGGTGTCCATGTGGATGCCCCTTTGCCAACGTTTTGACCATTATAGAACATCTACGCGGGCATTAGCAAATCCGGCCCGCAAAAGCAAGCCGGACTGTGTTTTAGCACCAGGGTTGTCTGTTAGGCCGGAAGCAGCCGTGCCTCGTTTTCCATCAGGAACAGCAGCATCCGCCGGTTGGCCTCGCCTACCTGATGGTACGGATGGTCCGGGTCGCTGAAATACGCGACGAACAGGAACTGCATGGTCCAGATCATCAGCGGAACGGCCCGCTTTTCCTCCGGTGTCAGCGGTGATACCTCGCCGTAGCCCGCTAGGATGCCGTGGAGCATGTCGAACCACCGCTCGCGAAGGTCCGGGTCGTCGATGCAGCCGGACAGGATGGACGTGGCGCAGTAGCAGGGGTCGTACAGCCGGGGCGCGATGGCGCTGATGTCAAACGACGCAAACCCGGTCACCGCGCCCGTGCCGTCCAGGAGGGTGTTGTCCGCGTGCAGGTCGCGGTGGATGAGCTGGCGCGGGAGCGTTGGCTCCAACGGCTCAAAGTTTGCCAGGTACGCCGCGAAGAAATCCTCCGGCACGGGTGTCCCGCACGCCGCCATCACGTCCCGGGTGCGCGGCAAGGACCAACGGGCTGCGCCCTGGAACAGAGAAACATCGTCAAAGGCGCAAAGGGCCTCAAGCCCCCGCAGCGCGGCGTGCAGTCCGGCGATGCCCCGGCCGTACGCTTTCGCGCGAGCAACAGGGTCACCCGCAAAGTGCGCGTCACCCGCCGGACGCGGTCCATTCACGCGCTTTTTGAGGCAGTAATAGTATCCGTCGCGCGGCAGGTATGGCTTTCCGTCCGTAGTGGGGACGGCGGTGTCTGCGGCGTATCCCGCCCGTTCCAGCGCCTCCGCCAGCGCCAGATGGCGCTGCAGCGCGTCAAGGTTCTTGGTGCGGGTGAGCAGCAGATCGTCCCCGACATACCATTGGTCATCGCTTAGGACGTCAAAAAAAGTGGGGTAGACGCCGGCAAGCGCGGCATTGCCCTGCATGGGCCAGCTTGCAAGCAGTGCCCGCAGTTCATCTTTTTGCATGGAGAATCCCTCTCTTTCGGGTACTGTGTTCATCGGCTCGTACGCGGCTTTGAGCCCACGGTACCGGCTGGGGGATACGCCGTACGCGCGGCGGAAAGCCTTGTAGAAGCCCGCGTGCGTGTCAAAGCCATAGGCGAGCGCCACGTCGATGGCCTTGCGGCCGCGCGCGATTTCGTCCGCCGCGCGGATGAGCCGCCGCCGGACCGTGTACTGGCGCACCGGGCTGCCGACGCGCTGACAGAACAGATGCAGAAAGTGAAACGTGGAAAGCCCGGCGCGCTCGGCCAGTTCCTCGGGCCGGATGTCGGCCGTGAGGTTTTCCTCGATATAGGCAAGGGCTCCCCGAAGTATCGCGTCAAGCTCCACGGTCATTCCCCCTCCGTACGGTGGCCCCATTATGCCACACCTTGGGCGCGAAAACATTTCCCCGGTTGCGAAAGCGAAAACTTTTCCATTATAATAGAAAAAGCGAGACAGGCAAAACAACAAGGCAAGGAGGCCCGCGCGCATGCACAGAGTTTTCATCGTCGAGGACGACGCCACCATCGCCAAAGCCATCCGGGACCACCTGATGTCCTGGGGGTATGACACGGCGTGTGCGGGCGATTTCCAGCGCGTCCTGGGCGAGTTCGTGGCGTTTGACCCGCAGCTTGTGCTGCTGGACATCCGCCTGCCGTTCTTCAACGGCTATCACTGGTGCGCGGAGATGCGCAAGGTGTCCAGCGTGCCGATCCTGTTTTTGTCCTCGGCGGCGGACAACATGAACATCGTGATGGCCATGCAGATGGGCGGGGACGACTTCATCGCCAAGCCGTTTGACCTGTCCGTGCTGACGGCGAAGGTGCAGGCCATGCTCCGCCGCGCGTATGATTTCGCGGGCACGGGCGGGCTGATCGAGCACCGGGGCGCGGTGCTCAGCACGCAGAGCGGCGCGCTGACCTACGGCGGAGAAACCGTGCAGCTCACGAAAAACGAGCACCGCGTGCTGCAGATGCTGCTGGAGGCCAAGGGGAAAACCGTGTCCCGAGACGCGATCATGGAGCGCCTGTGGGAGACAGACAGCTTTGTGGATGACAACACGCTCACGGTCAACATCGCGCGCCTGCGCAAGACGCTGGAAGCCGTGGGTCTGACGGATTTTATCCTGACGAGAAAAGGCGAAGGGTATCGGGTGGAGTAGATGCGAAAAACACCGCGGAGGCGGCGCGGATTCGAAGAATCGGGCGCCATAGAAGGATTCCGCCAGGAATCCTTACCTCTCTGGGCCTTGACGCTGGCGTATCTCCGGCGGCACGCGCGAACCGTCGTCATGTACCTGTCGTTCATCGCCATTTTCGCCGTGGTCTTTTCCCTGTACGATCTGCCTGTGGAAGCGGTGGGCTACGCGACGCTACTGTGCGGCGCGCTGGCGCTTGTGCTGGCGCTCTGCGGGTTTTACCGGTTTTGCGCCAAGCACAGGGCGCTTGCCGCGCCGCTTTTGCCGCCGGACGGGGTTTCCCTCACGCTGGACGGCCTGGACAGGCTGCCCCCGCCGTCGGACCTGATCGAGCGGGACTATCGGGCGCTGGTGGAGGCCGTGCTGCGGGACAAGGCGCGCGTGACCTCCGCGGACGACGCGGCGCGGCGCGACCTAATGGAATACTACACACTGTGGGTACATCAGGTCAAAACGCCGCTGGCGGCCACGCGCCTGCTGTTGCAGAGCGACGCGGAAGGGCGGGACACAGCCGCGCTCGCGGAGTTGCTGAAGGTGGAGCAGTACGTGGACATGGCGCTATGCTACGCGCGCCTGGACGGCGGCAGCGATCTGGTGATCGCGCCGTGCGACCTGGACAACGTCATCCGCGCCGCGGTGCGCAAGTTCGCCAAGCTGTTCATTTTAAAGAAGCTGCGCCTGACGTATGAGCCCGTCCGCCGCACCGTGGTGACGGACGAAAAATGGCTGGGCATGATGGTGGAACAGGTGCTGTCCAACGCGCTGAAGTACACGCGGACTGGCGGCATCACGATCCGGCTGGAGGGGGAGGACATGCTGGTCATCGAGGACACGGGCATCGGCATCGCGCCGGAGGACCTGCCGCGCGTGTTTGAGAAGGGCTTCACCGGCTATAACGGCCGAGCAAACCAGAAGTCCACAGGCATCGGCCTGTACCTGTGTAGGAGGATCGCCGCGATGCTATCGCACGCGATTTCGATCGAGTCCGAAGCGGGGAAGGGCACGGCGGTGCGGATCGGGCTGGCGCGGGAGGAGATTTCGCGGGAGTAGGGATTGCTTCGTCTATCATAAAAAAATAAAACGCATAGCCGCGTCCATCGTGACGCAACCTTACATCGCCGTAAGGTTTGGGCCGAAAATGTAAGCCGGCGCAATGGCGGGCCATGGCTTCTTCCTGCTATACTCGCCCCGAAACATGAACAGAGTCAGGAGGAACCCACATGACCATTCTTGAGGTAAACAACCTGAAAAAAGTGTATACGACGCGCTTCTCGGGCAACCACGTGCAGGCGCTTTCGGATGTGTCGTTTTCGGTCGAGGCGGGGGAGTACATCGCCATCATGGGCGAAAGCGGGTCCGGCAAGACAACATTGCTGAACCTGCTCGCCACGCTGGACAAGCCGACCAGCGGCGCGGTGCTGCTGGCTGGCCGGAACATCGTCTCCATTGCCGAAAAGGAGATTTCGGCCTTCCGCCGGGATAACCTGGGTTTCGTGTTTCAGGATTTCAACCTGTTGGACACGTTCTCCGTCCAGGACAATATCTTTCTGCCGCTGGTGCTGAAGGGCACGCCGTACAGCGAGATGCGGAAGCGCCTCGCGCCCATCGCCCAGCGGCTCGGCATCGAGGATATCCTGGCCAAGTTCCCGTATGAGGTCTCCGGCGGGCAGAAGCAGCGCACGGCGGTCGCGCGGGCGCTGATCACAGGGCCGCGGCTCGTCCTCGCGGATGAACCGACCGGCGCGCTGGATTCCCGTGCCACGGCGGAGCTGCTCGGCCTGTTCGGCGACATCAACGCGGGCGGGCAGACCATCCTGATGGTGACGCACAGCATGCGCGCCGCCAGCCACGCCGGGCGCGTGCTGTTTCTGCGCGATGGCCAGGTGTATCACCAGCTTTATCGCGGCGCGATGGACAACGAGGCGCTGTACCAGCGGATTTCCGATACGCTGACCATGATCCAGACGGGGGGTGCGCAGCGTGCGTAAGTTCTTTTACGCCCGGCTGGCGGCCAGCAACCTGCGCAAGAACGCGCGGACGTACGGGCCGTACCTGCTCGCGGGCGCGGCGACCGCCGCGATGTACTACATCATGGTCGCGATCGGTTCGGACCCCGGCGCGGGCCTTGGCATGGTGCAGTTCGTGCTGCAGCTCGGCATGCTGGTGGTGGCGCTGTTCGCGGTGATCTTCCTATTTTATACGCATAGCTTCCTCATCAAGCGGCGGAAGAAGGAGTTCGGCCTGCTGAACATCCTGGGCATGGAGAAAAAGCACCTGGCGCGCGTGATGCTGCTGGAGACGGTCTACTGCGCGGGCATCAGCGTGGGCGGGGGGCTGATCGCCGGCATGCTGCTGGCCAAGCTGATGCGGCTGGCGCTGCAAAAAATGCTGCGCTTCCCCTTGGAATTCACGATGGACATTTCGCTCCCCGGCATCCTCGCCACGCTGCTGCTTTTCGGGCTCATCTACCTGGGCACGCTGGTGATGTCGCTGCTGCAAATCCATCTGGCCCAGCCGGTGGAGCTGTTGCGCGGCGGGCAGGTGGGCGAGCGCGAGCCCAGGACGCGTTGGCTGTTAGCCCTCGTCGGCGTGCTGCTGCTGGGCGCGGGGTATACCCTCTCCATTACGATCACCGAGCCGATGGCGGCCATCCTGCTGTTCTTCCTGGCGGTCATCCTGGTGATCCTGGGCACATACTGCCTGTTCACGGCGGGCAGCGTGGCGCTGCTGAAGCTGTTGCGGAAGAACAAGGGCTACTACTACAAGACGAGCCACTTCATCTCGGTTTCCGGCCTGATCTACCGGATGAAGCAGAACGCCGTGGGCCTGGCGAACATCTGCATCCTGTCCACGATGGTGCTGGTGATGCTGTCCTCCACCGTGTCGCTGTATATCGGCGCGGAGGACGGGCTGCGCTCCCGGTACCCAAACGAGATCGGCGTCCAGGTGGGCGCGGGCGACACGGCCGCGAACGCGGCGGTGGATACGCTTGTGCCGGACATGCTGGCCGCGCATGGGCTCACGCCCGAGAGCACGATCGACTACCGCCACGTGAGCTTTGCCGTGTTCATGGAGGGCGACAGGGCTTCGGCGTCGGAAGCGGGCACCTATATTCCCGGGGAGCTGGTCAACCTGTGCGTGATCCCGGAGGCAGATTACTGCCGTTCGACCGGCGCGGCCCTCACGCTCGGCCCGGGCGAGGCGTTCATCAGCGGCAACCGGGGGACCTACGCGCACGATACGCTCACCATCGGCGACCGCGCGTACAGCGTCCGGCCTTTCAGCGACGACGCGCCCGCGTTCCGCATCGGCGGCGGGTATAACGCCGAGGTCATCGGCACCTATTTCCTCGTTGTGCCGAACATGGCGGATGTGGAGGCGCTTATGGCATACCAGGAGGGCGTATACGGGAAGAATGCGTCCAAGGTGGAACGGTATGTGGGCTATGATGTGACCGGTGACGAAGCGGTGCTGATTGCCGCCGGCCGGGCGGTGGAGCGCGCGCTGATTGACGCGGAAGTCGCCTTCACCCTGGAATCCCGCGCGGCGGGCCGCGAGGATTTCTACTCGCTCTACGGCGGGCTGCTGTTCCTGGGGCTGTACCTGGGCGCGCTGTTCCTGATGGCGACGGTGCTGATTCTGTACTACAAGCAGATTTCCGAGGGATACGACGACCAGGAGCGGTTCGTCATCATGCAGAAGGTCGGGCTCAGCCGCCAGGAGGTCAAGCGGACGATCCGCTCGCAGGTGCTGCTGCTGTTCTTCCTGCCGCTGGCGGCTGCCTGCGTGCACATCGCCTTCGCTTTCCCGATGATCACGCGGCTGCTGGCCATGCTGAACCTGAGCGACGTGCTGCTGTACGCTGGCTGCACCGTCTCGGCCATCGCGCTGTTCGCGGTGTTCTACACGGCGGTGTACGCGGCGACGGCGAAGAGCTACTATCATATCGTGGAGGCGTAGGGGGATGCCAATGGAAGCGGCGCCGGGTGGGTTTGGCCCGGCGCCGCTTTTTGCCGCGAAGGCGGCGCGGATTTGGAAAAACGGGCGCCAAGAGGGAATTCCGCAAGAAATTCCTGCCTTTGACCAAAGACTGAAATGAAGTGGCGCAACGCCTTTGCATGGTTAACTTTATAAAGAAAGAGAATGCACGCCTTTTCGACGTATTTCTGAATTCTTGCGCCCGATTTCATAAACGCACACCTTGTTACGCCCGCCCGCCGCTGGTATAATGATAGCAATCGTTTCGCGCGGATGATCGTTGGTTCCTGGTGTTCAGACAGGGCTGGACACTGAGTAGCCCCCGGAGGTTGGTGAATGGACAAGGCGTTTATCTTTGACATGGACGGCGTGCTGCTCGATTCGGAAAAGGTCTGGGTCCAGCTTCCGGGCATGCTGGTGGACGAAATGGATATTACCCTGCCAAAGGATGTCCGCGCGCGCCTGGGCGTTCTGTGGGTGCGCCCGATGCTGGAAGAGATTCTGGCCCAGGGCGAATGGCCGTCCGGCGCGGCGATGGATATGGACGCGTGCATCCTGTGGTGCAGGGAGCGCATGCAAACGCTCTACCGGACGGTGGTTGCGCCCAAGGCGGGCGCGCTGTGCTTTGTCCGCTTTCTCGCGCGGCGCAGGATTCCCTGCGGCGTGCTGACGGCGACGGAGAACCCGACGGCCATGGACGCGCTGAACCGCATGGGCTTCACGCCCTACCTGCGCTTTGTGCAGAGCGTGACCGACATGCCGTTTCGCAAGAACGAGCCTGCGTGTTTTGAGCATGCCGCGTCGCGCATCGGATTCCCGGCGCGCCGGTGCGTGGTGGTGGAGGATTCGCTCGTGCCCATCCGGAGCGCCCGGGCGGCGGGCTGTACCGTGTGGGGCATGGAGGAGCGCGTGCAACCGGACGCGCCCGAAACGATCGAGGCTGCCTGCAACCGGTACTTTACTTCGTTTGCGCAGATGCAGGCGCATTGCATGAGGATGTATCCCGCGTAGCGGGACATAGGGGAGACACGTCGCGTCTCGCCATTGTCGCGCTGACCTATTAGGTCATCGCTCTGTGGCTCGCCGGACAAACGCCGCATTTGTTTCCGCCACTGGCGGAATGCGGCATTTGCCCCCCTAGGATACCCTCCTGACGAAGGAATGTTTTCCGCCGGCTACGCCTCTGGAAAACTCCCCGCCCGTCCGGGTTTTCGCATTGTCGTGCGCAGGGCGCACTCTGTGCGAAAACCGACCTGCGGCGCATCCCCTTCCGCCACTGGCGGAATGCGCCTCCGGTCCCGGCAAAGCCGGTCGATACGATTAAAGTCGAGGGGCTTCGGCCCCTCGATCTCCCCTAATTCCGAGGTGATGCCCGTGATTTACCCACCTGTCAAAGCCGCGCGGGATATTGAGATACGAAAGCTGCACAGCCTGTACTATTTCCAGCTTGCGGCCGGCTACCCCCTGCCCGGGGAGAGGCACAACTTCTGGGAAATGGTCTACATGGACGCGGGGGAGGCCGAGATTACCGCGGGCGACGGCACGCTCATCCTGCGTCAAGGCGAGATCGTGTTCCACCAGCCGGGCGAGTACCATCGCATCTGGACGAACCGGTCCTCCTCGCCCAACGTGGTGGTCGCGTCGTTCACGAGCACGTCGCCCGCCATGGCGGCGTTCGCGGGCGCGTGCATGACGACCAACCGGGACCAGAAGCGGCTGCTGTCGCAGATCATCGCCGAAGGGCAGCGGCTGTACGGCCCGCTGCTGGACTGCCACCGGGATATGGCGCGCGACATGCTGCCGGACGCGCCGCTGGGCACGCTGCAGCTCATTGTCGGCTTCCTGGAGACGCTGCTGGTCCTGCTGGCCAGGGCACAGGCGCACCGGGACAAGCCGCCGGAGGCGGGCGGCGCGGCGCATACGACGGACGAAATGCGCGCGGCGGAGATCACGCAGCAGCTGCAGAACCACATGCGCGAGCATCTGACGGACCACCTGACGTTTGAGGATCTGTGCCGCTTCTGCGGCATGGGCGGCACCACGCTGAAAACGCTGTTCCGCCGCTACAACGGCATGGGCGTCATGCAGTGCTACCAGCAGATGCGTGTGGATGAGGCGCGGCGGCTGCTCCGCGCGGGCGGGCACAATGTCAGCGAGGTATCGGAAATGCTCGGCTATTCGAGCTGCCAGTATTTCTGCATGCAGTTCAAACAGCGGACGGGCGTATCGCCCACGCAGTATTTGAAGCGTGTGCGGTAAAAAATGCCATCAACAATAAAAGGAGATACGAGATCAATGAAAGCAATCAATATTGCCATCGTGGGCGCGGGTGTATGGGGGGAGACGCACGCGGCGATTTTTCAGGAGCACCCCTACGCCAACCCCGTGGCCATCTGCGACAAAAACGTGGCGCGCGCGCGGGCGCTGGCGGACCGGTTTGGCATCACGGCCGTGTACGGCGATGTGGACGAGATGCTGGCCGCCGGAGGGTTTGACGCCGTGTCCATCGTCACGCCGGATCACCTGCACGCGGATATCGCCGTGGCGTGCGCGAACGCGGGCAAGCACCTGCTGATCGAAAAGCCCATCGCCACCACAGTCCAGGACGTGCACCGCATCGTGGACGCGGCGCGGCGCAACAACGTGCGCGTGATGGTGGACCTGCACAACCGCTGGAGCCCGCCGTTCGCCCAGGCAAAGGCGGAGCTTACCGCGGGCACGCTGGGGGACCTCCGCAGCGCGTATTTCCGCCTGAACGACACCAAGTGGGTGGCGACGGACATGCTGCCCTGGGCCGCCAGCTCGTCGATCCTGTGGTTCCTGGGCAGCCACAGCCTGGACACGCTGCAGTGGCTGTTTGACGACATCGTGACGCGCGTGTACTGCGTGGCGAGCCGGGGCGTGCTGGACAGCCTCGGCGTGCAAGCGGAGGATGTGTACCTGACGACGCTGGAGTTTAAAAACGGCGGCATCGCGCAGATGGAGAACGGCTGGATCACGCCGAACGCGAACCCGTGTGTGAACGACATCAAGTGCACGCTCTCCGGGGACAAGGGCTTGATCGCCATCGACGCCAGCCACCACAACCTGATCCAGATGGTGACGGACACGGCCGTGACCGTACCGGATGTGCTGGTGCGCAACAAGGTGCACGGCCGGGTGAAGGGGTTCGCGTACGAGAGCATCCGCAGCTTTGTGGACAAGCTGGCCACGGGCGAGCCGTTCATCGTCAGCATGGAGGACGCGGCGAAAACGTCCATCGCGATTCTGGCGATCATGGAATCGGCCAAGACGCGGACGCCGGTCACGATCGATTACGGGACCCTGGCGTAAACGCGGCGAAAAACCATTGACAACCGCGCGAAATGCGCTATACTGCATACACAAAGTGGAACGGACGCGCGCTGAGGTACGCCTGGCGCGCGTTTGTCTATGACAATAACGGAAATAACGGAGGAAATACGCATGCTCGGCCATTATCTGATGTTTAACGGGGATTGCCGGGAGGCGCTTGCGGCCTACGAGGAAGCGTTCGGCGCGGAAGTTACGGAAATGCAGACCTACGGCGACATGCCGGCCAACCCGGCGTTTCCCATCGCGGAGAGCCAGAAAAAGCTGGTGCTGCACGCGCGGCTTGTGCTGGACGGCATGGAGCTGATGTGCGCGGACAGCTCCGAGCGCAGCACGCCGGGGGACAATATGTACATATCCGTGACGACGCCGGACGCGGCGCTCGTGCAGCGCGCGTGGGACAAGCTGGCCCCGGGCGGGGTGGTCTACATGGAGCTGGCGCCGTCGTTCTTCGCGGCCATGCACGGGTCGCTGCGGGATCGGTTCGGCATCAACTGGATGTTCACGGCGCTGAAATAATCGTCGCGGAAGCAATCCCAATCGAAAACATCGCGCATACGAACCCGGCCCCTTCGCGGCGGCCGGGTTCGCGCTTTTTGGCACTGTCTACAGCGAACCGGTACGCTGCATGTCATAAAAAGTGGAAACCGGGATGGCTGGGCAGGTTTTGCCCGTTAGATCAGTATCCATGGTTTTCCATTGATATTCTGAGACGAAAGCGCGCGAGCGCAAGGAGGGGAACATGAGAAAGTGCGCCTTTGTGGTGGCTGTTCTGTTGGGGCTATGTATGATGCTGGAAGCCGGTCCGGTGGGGGCGGAGACGACGGAGGCGGCACGAATGGCGGAGCCCGCCCGGCAGGCGGCGCTTCCGGAAGGAATGACGCCGCCCGCGCAGGTGATGAACGCCTATATGGAGGCGTGGCAGGCGCAGGATTTTGAGGGCATGGCGCCGCTCACCACGTTGGCGTGGCAGGCGCTTCAGAGCATTCCCGCGCGGCAGCTTAGCTGGAACCACGCCGGGTGGCTGCTGGACAGTTGGTCCATCGGCTGGCCAGACGGACGGGAGCCGTCCATGGATGCGGATGCGGCGACCATGGAGGTCACGGCCTCGGTGACGCAGAACACGTCCGCGCGGCTTGCGAAAACGCTGCGCTATCAAGCCATCTTGTTCAACGAGGATGGCCAGTGGCGTGTGGACCCGGACAGCATGCGCAGCGGGTTCGAGGTCGAAGAAGCGCAGACAGCCATGCCGGTCGAAACCGCCGCCCCGGTTTTGGCGGCGGAAGGGTTGGCGTCGCCCGAACAGGCGGTGAACGCCTATATGGAAGCGTGGCAGGCGCAGGACTATGAGGGCATGGTGGCATACACGCCCGCGGGATGGCAGGCGAACCAGAGCGTCCCCGAGCGGCAGCTTTCCTGGAATCACGCCGGGTGGCTGGTGGACGGATGGACCATCGGCGCGGTGACGGGGTCGCCGTCCATGGATTCGGCGACAGCGGAGGTCACGGCCTCGCTGACGCGGGACACGGCCGCCCGGGCCCAGAAAACGGTGAACTACCAGGCGATCCTGTTCAACGAGGACGGCCAGTGGCGTGTGGACCCGGACAGCATGCGCAGCGGGATCGCGGCGGTGACCCCCCTGTCAGCCATACCCGACGAGAGCGCCGCCCCGGCGGCGGCAATGGCCTTCATGAAGGCGTGGCAGG
The DNA here is from genome assembly GCA_031550535.1 of Eubacteriales bacterium. Lineage (GTDB taxonomy): Bacteria > Bacillota > Clostridia > Christensenellales > Aristaeellaceae > Avichristensenella. Next base: position 20,679 of record JAVBOM010000077.1, on the reverse strand, counting down.
CGCAGGACTATGAGCACATGGCGGAGCTTTCCACGCTGGCGTGGCAGGCGGGCCAGCGAACCCCCGCGCGGCAGCTTAGCTGGAACCACGCGGGCTGGCTGGTGGACGACTGGGGCGTCACTGGCGTGAGCGCCTCGCCGGACCCGAACATGATGGAGGTAATGATTGCCGCGACGCTGACGCAGTTTACGCTGACACGGGAACAGGTGACGATGCATTATACCGCCAAGGTGTACAACGAGGACGGCGTGTGGCGCGTGGACCCGGACAGCATGCGGCAGGGGACCATCGCCGGCGAAGAACCGAGCGACGCCACGCCCGGGCTGCCGCTCCCGGAGAGTCTGACAACGCCCGAGCAGGCGGCGGACGCCTACATGGCCGCGTGGCAGGCGCAGGAATACTCCGCCATGGTGGGGTACACGCCGTCCGCGTGGCTGGAGGCGCAGGGGGAGCGTGCGGCCTTGCAGCTCAGCTGGAACCACGGTGGGTATCTGGTGGACGACTGGGCCATCGACAGCATCGTCATGTCGCTGGACCAGAGCGCGGCGGAGGCGGTTCTCACCGCGTGGCAGACGGAGAATACATCGGCCCAGAACCCTGTGACGACGCGCTACACCGCCGCGCTGGTATGCGAGGGGGGCCAGTGGCGCGTGGACCCGGACAGCATGCGCAGCGGGGAGCCGATTGAGCCGGTCGGGGAGGCGCTGCCGTTTGCGCCGGACGGGACAACCGCCCCGCTTCAGGCGGAGGGAGATTTCGCGTCCCCCGAGGAGGTGCTGAACGCCTACATGGAGGCGTGGCAGGTGCAGGACTTCGAGTGGATGGCGGAATATGCGGCGGAAAGCTGGCCGGTGGCACCGAGCGCGCGCAGGTGGCAGCTTGGCCGGAACCACAACGGATGGCTGGTGGACGGCTGGCTCATTGACAGCATGAACGTGTGGGAGGATGCGGCGGAGGCGGCGCTCACGGTATCCATGCGGAAGAACACCGCCGCGCAGGAGCCGGTGACCCTGCGGTACCAGGCAGTGCTGCTCCGTGAGGACGGCATGTGGCGTGTAGACCCGGCCAGCCTGGAGTGGGGGGAGAAGGAGGCGGAGACCCTTCCGCAGGCGGCACACGAGGTCGTCCCCGCGACGGCAATCCCGTTCCTGCCGCTGGCGCCCACGCCCGAGCAGCGCATGCCCCCGGTGGGGCCGGAACTTCTGGCGACCCCCGAGCCGGAGACGTGGACGGCGCTCGGGCAGGCGGTGGACGCGTACATGGAAGCGTGGCAAGCGCGGGACTTTCTCGGCATGGCCTCCATGGTTTCAGCCGGGTGGCGCGGGGCAAACCCGGAACCCGCGCTGCAGCTCAGCCGGAACCACGCCGAATGGCTGGTGGACCGATGGTCCGCGAACGGCGTGAGCATGACCGGGGACCCAGACGTGATCGTCATGTCGGTATACGCATCGCTGACGCACATCAACAACCCGGGGACGCATAAGGAAGCGTGGTACAATGCCGAGCTGCACAACGAGGGCGGCGTGTGGCGGATAAACCCGGACAGCATGCTGGACAACGAGACAGAGGGAACCATGCCGGTGGCGGCGGCCGCGATGGACCCGGCGGCCGCGATGGACCCGGCGGTCGCGATGGACCCGGCGGCCGTGATGGACCCGGCGGTCGCGATGACTCCGATGCCCACGATGGACCCGGCAATCGCGCCGGCTCCTGCGGTGACGATGGCCCCCCCGGCCGGGATAGCCCCCCAGGTTCCCGTCGCGCCCCTGGAGACGCTTTCCCCGCCGGACCTGACATCGCCGGAGCAGGTGCTCACCGCCTTCATGACCAATTGGTGCATGCGGGACTACGCAGCCATGGCGCAGTTCGCGGCGCGGCCCATGCCGCTGACGGAAAGCCAGTTTGTTCAGCGGATTGCGGACGACCACGCCGGACGGATTCTGAACAATTGGACGTTTGACACAATGCAAATCGTGCCGGGGGCGAACCGGGCGGACGTATCGGTCACCCTGTCGCTGACGCCGGACGCGGTGGCCGGGCGGACATACATGGTGCGGTATCAGGCGGCGCTTGTCCGCGAGAACGGTCAGTGGTACGTGAACCCGGACACCCTGCTGTTCGGGCAGACGGTCGCGACCGGCCCGGCGGACGCCGCGCAGATAAACGCCGACTATCGCGACCCCCGGCACGCCTCGGGCGAGGTGGTGAGCGCCTACATGGAAGGCTGGCAGGCGGGGGACTTCCAGGGCATGGCGCGGCTCGTCAGCGCGAAGGCGTGTCTGGCGGCGGAAAGCCCGATTCCGCGGCAGCTAGAGGTCAACACCGCCGGGTGGACGCTGGAGGACTGGTGTATCACCAAGGTGCGGACCTTCGGCCATCAGTATGCGACGGCGGAAGTCGAAGGCGCCGTATGGCTGACGAACTTCGCGGCGGCGCAGGGCCAGCGGGCGTTCCATTACCGGGCGACGGTGTACTTGGAGGACGGCGCTTGGCGCGTGGACCCGGAAACCGTGCGGCAGGAAGCGATGTTCGAGTGCGATTTACCGGAGGATCGCGCCGCCGCCGTGTCCCAACCCCAGAAAGAAGAATGGAAAGGATTCCTTGCGGAATCCTCTGATGGCGCCCGATTCTCCGAATCAGCGCCGCCGTCCTGGAGCATGAGCATAGCGCCCGTGCAGGCGATGGACGCGTACATGGAGGCGTGGCAGGCCGGGAACTTCGACGTTATGGCGGGATATGCCGCGACCACGTGGCTGCGGCAGCGGAGCGAGCCCGCCGCGGAGCTCAGGTGGGCGCATGCCGGGTGGCTGCCCAGTGGCTGGAAGGTGGAGAATGTGGAGATATCGCCGCACCTGAGCAGCGCGAGGATGGATGTCACGATGGACCTGACAAAAAGCGACGCCAGCGGTGAAACGGCAACGATGCGGTATCCGGCGGTGGTGGTGCATGAGAATGACGGATCGTGGCGCGTGGACCCGGACAGCATGTTCGCCGGGGAGCCGCTCATAGGCATCGCGGTGCCCGCGCCGGAAGCCACCGCGCCGGACGAACCCGTGTCCAGCGGTCCGGCGGTGAGCCAGATCTCCGCCGCGAAGGCAGCGATGAACGCGTACATGGAGGCGTGGCAGACGGAGGACTTCGAGCGTATGCTGGAATGCGCGTCGCCCGCGTGGCTGGCGGGACAGAGTATACCGCTGCGGCAGATCGCGTGGAACCACGGCGGCTGGCGGCTCGGTGCATGGACCATCACCCAGACGGTGTGCTATCCGCAGATTGGCGAGGCGGAGATCCTGCTGGATGTGGCGCTGACAACGCAGGTGGGCGGAAGGGACGAGGCCGGACGCTTCCGGGCCACCCTGTCGCTTGTGGACGGCCAATGGTATGTGAACCCGGATTCCATGCGGGAAATGGTGCCGGCGGGGTATTGACACGGGCAAAGGAGGGGGGATTCGCTGGGAATCCCCCCTGGCGTGGAGCTGATAATCCGCGCTGTCACGGAAGAAAGGACGGAGTGAGGATGGGCAAGGCGGGCAAGGCGATGATCCGCGTCGGCACGTGCGTGCCAGGGCATGTGGCGGAGGCGTGGGCGCCGGAGATGGCGAAGGCTGGCTTTGAAACCCTGTCGATCAACTTCCATATGTCGCTGGGCGAGGTGGACATCGAGGCGCAGGGGCCGAAGCTGCGCGCGATGCTGGAAGACACCGGCGCGGAAATCACGACGCTGGGGTATTACTGCAACGCCATCCAGTTTGAGGAGCACCGGCGGACGCTGGAACGCGCCATCGACGCGGCTCACTTGTACGGGGCGAGCGTGGTGTCCACCTTCGCGGGCGCGTATGAGGGGCGGCCGGTGGACGAGGCGTTCGGAAAGTTCGGCGAGGTGTTCCGGGAGCTGGCGAAGCGCGCGGAGGATCGGGGCGTCCGGCTCGCCATCGAGAACTGCCCGATGGGCGGCACCTGGCAGCGCGCCACGTGCAACATTGGCTTCAATCCCAGGGCATGGGAACGGATGTTTGACGAGGTGAACAGCCCGGCACTCGGGCTGGAATGGGAACCGGCGCACCAGATGGCGCAGCTCATCGACCCCGTGGCGCAGCTCCGCAAGTGGGCCGGCAAGGTGGCGCACGTGCACGGCAAGGACGCGAACGTGGATCGCCGCGCCGTCGCGGATTACGGCTGCCTGATGCCCGACGGCGCGTTCGCGGTCAGCCGCACGCCCGGCTTTGGCGACACAGACTGGCGCGTGATCTTCACCATCCTGCGCATGAACGGCTACACCGGCGACATCTGCGTGGAGGGGTATCACGACCCGGTGTTCCGAGGCGACATGGAGATGACCGGACAGATGCACGCGCTGCGGTATCTGAAGTGGTGCCGGGGCGGGGACTTTGTGCCGAACCCGTGGGAGCGGGGACTGTAGAGACGATTGCAACGGGACGCCCCCTTTCCGCCGAGCGGCGGGGAGGGGGCTTGCGCAAGGAGGAGGATGCACGATGAAAAAGCGGTGGCGCCTGCCGTTGCTGGCAGTTGCCCTGTTTCTCTGCCTGTTCCGAGGCCCGGCGTATGCGGAGGAACCAAAGGAGGAGCCCCGTACCGTTGTGCCAGAGGGCGTGACGGAGATCGACCTTGGGGCGGTGTTGGGCGAGGACGCGCGGGATATTGTGGAAGTCTGGATGCTGAATACGGACGTCTGCGCAATCCTACAGAGACCGCCGCAGAATGGAGATTGTGAACTTATCTTGCTCGATACGCGGGATTGCACAGTCCTCTCCCGGACGCCTGTCCCGCTCGCAACATACCTGCTTAGGCAGGTCTGGGAAGGCGACACGTTCTGCTTACTGTTTGCACCGAGAAGCTCGGACTGGCCCCAACCCACATACGCCTGCATCAAAACAACCGTCTCGGCGGATGGCACGGTGGATATCAATGTCTCAGAGCGGCGCAACCTCACAGTCATGCCCGGCGGTGATACGGCTATCCGCGAGACGGACGACGGGAGCCTCTATGCTGTCGATTTGGACACCGGCGAGGAGGAACTGCTGATCCAGGGTGTTGCGAGCCTTGGCGGGGGGTTGAGCTACGAAGGGTTTTTGGCGTATGTTCCCTGCTGGGACGACTATGGGTTCACCGAGGGAGATCCGTGGGGTAATCCACACTCGATTTCGTTACCACTAGACGAAGATGACTTCCGTGGTTATGATATTTGGTTTTACCGCGATTTCTCTGTGCATAAACCCTTGGACGAGCACCGCTTTGTCTATGAGGTGTACGGCTGGGAATGGGACGCGGGCTATGGTATCTATGACCTGCAAACGCGCACGGATCACCGGATCACGGGGCGTGGGGACTTCTTCGGTGTGGCGGGAGGCACGCTCTTTGGCGAAACCCTGAAGGCTGATGCCAATACCTACGAAACCACGCCGCTTCCGGAAAAGGTACACGAACAGTTGTATCAAGCTTCCATCTGGATGACCAACGATCTGGTTGACTGCGCCATTTCACCGGACGGAAAGCTGCTGGCGCTCACAGGCATGATACCCAGGAGCATCGACGCAAAAAGATGGTGGGAGGCCGACGGAACTGAACCCAAGTTCGACTACGCGCACACGGTGACCCTCACCGACATGGAGACGGGCGATCTCATCAGGGCATATGACATTGACAACCCCTTTGCGAGGGAGAGCACCGTGTCCTTTTACGACGATACACGCTTTATGCTGTTTTGCCGGCCTGAGAAAGACGGTTCGGCGTATCTGTATCTTTTCGATGCCGGAGAATAAGGGTGCTATGCACAACAGCTGAAAGACCTACGCCACGGACGCCGTAGAACCACCCTCCCGCACCGCCCTCCGCACCGTCTTGCCGCCGTTCACCAGCAGATATCCCGCCACCGCCACCGACCCCAGCAAATCCACCCACGGCGTGGCGGGGTGCAGCGGCGCGATGGCCACGGCGGCGAGCGCGAGGGTCACGCACAGGTCGACGCTCGTTTTCGCCCGGTACAGCGTCTGCTGCGCCGCGAGAACCGCGTCGTTCTCCGCCCGTGCGAGCTTCCGGTAGCGCAGCCAGAAAAAACCGTTCATCAAAAGACCCAGCACCGCGATCGCAAGGCCCATGGTTACGTTGCCGCCCGGCTCGGCGGCCCCTTGCAGCAGCGCCAGCGCCAGCATCACCGCGCCGGACAGCGCCATCGCCCCGCCGACGCACAGGTTCGCGAGGCGCTCCAGGCGCGCTTGCTCCGGCGCGTTCATCCCCGCGTCGCGGTGGATTTTCCGGTACACCCACCAGGAGACGAACATCGCCGCAAGCTCGGCAATCCGGCGCACGCAGTCCGCAAGCTGCGTGGCGGACTGGCTGGACAGCACGGCGAGGATGGTCACGATGGGCCCCGGCGCGCTCAGAAGCAGCGCCGTCAGCATCGTTTTTTCGCCCTTTCCGGCCCGGGCGTTCGCCTGCGCGGTCATGCTCATATGCCCAGGAGGCTGAACAGGGACAGCAGGGCAAACACTGAAACCGCAGCCGCGAGCGGGACGGTCACCGTGTCCATGCCGCGCCGCGTGAACAGCTCCACCAGCGCGCACACGGGCGCGACCAGCAGCGCAAGCGCCAGACATAAATACCACGGCTGTACGGTGTACGCCATCATGGTGATGAAAATTGCCACGAGGGACACGGCAAACATCGCCAGCGTGCCCTCGACCGTCTTTTGGCCCTCCACCAGCGGGTGTTCGATGCGCTTTTTGCCGAACGCCTTGCCGACCAGGGCGGCGGCGGCGTCGCCGTACCCCCAGGCCAGGATCGCCACCACGACGACGAACTTCCATCCTTCGCCCAGCCACCCCCAGAACACGGCGGTCAGCAGCGCGAACATGCCATACGCGACCAGGAGGCTGCGCTTGAACTCTCCGTTGCCCCGCTGGGGCAGTACCCTTTGATACCAACGGGTGCGCTCGCACAGCACCAGCGCCGGATATACCACCAGGGCAAATACCAGCGCCGAGATCACGGCCGCGCCCCAGGAGGGCGACGCGCGCAGGAGCACCACGAAGGACATCACGCAGATGATGTGCAGGAGCTTGCGCATCAACTCCCGCGGTGGTTTCAGCAGGAATTTTACCAACAGGGCCAGCGAGGCGGCCACGACGAAGGACGCGGCCAGGAGGCCCAGGACGGTGATCACATCGCGCAGCATGTGTTGTATCTCCTCATTGTGTGGTGGGGATTTCTTGCGAAATCCCTTTATGACTCGGAATCTTCGGTTCCTCGCCTCATTAAAGGTAGGGATTCCTTGAGGAATCCTTTTATGGCGCCGGATTTTTCAAATCAGCGCCGCCATCAGGAGCACCCGCGCCATCGGCGTCCGGCCCGGACAGGTTGCCCGCGATGCGGGACAGAAGGCCCATCATCGCGTCAAAGTCCGCCGGGGGGATGCCGCGCGTGGCGGCCATGTATACGTGGTCAAAGATGCCCTCCAGCGCCGGGATGGCTGCCAGGCCCTTTTCCGTGAGCGTCAGGCGGTAGGCGCGCTTGTCGTCCGCGCGCCGCTGGCGGGTGACGTATCCCTTCGCGGCCAGCGAGTCGACGGCGCGGGAGATGGCGGCCTTGTCAATGCCGAGCAGGCCGACAAGATGCTCCTGGCTGACAACCTCGTCCCGCGCGACCATCAGGTGCAGCAGGATGGTGCCCTCGGCGCTGCCCAGGCCCAGGGGCTTCAATAGCGCGTTTACGCGCTGCTGCGCGGCGCGGGCCAGCGTGCTGGCGAGCGTCCAGATATCGCGGATTGACGCGGGCATTGTACCTTCCCCCAGATAGCGACGCCCCGGTTGGTTGAGGCGTCAACGGTTCTGCGGTCAGTATATGCCCGAATGGTTGCGTTGTCAACCAAATTTTGTCAGGTCCTTACATTTTCTTTACATACGGGGATTTTGTTCGTCTTTTGGGGAGAAAAGTGCTCCGCGGGGCTTGACAACCGCGTTCTTTTCGTGCTAATATACGACAATTTGACGTGGAGGTACACGGCCTCCACTACAGGAAGGGTGGAATGCGGCATGCCTAGGGATCTGCTGAAGCTGGACACGCTGACGGTATCCGAAATTCATGATCTTTTGGCGGAGGCGCAGAGCTTCCGAGACGGGGCGATCTTTCCCAATTTGAACGGAAAGGTCGCCTGTAATTTATTCTTTGAGGCATCGACCCGTACCCAGTATAGTTTCTGCGTTGCGCAGGAAAAGATGGGGATGCGGGTCGTTTCTTTTCATCCGGAGTCCTCGTCCCTGAAGAAGGACGAAACGTTCTACGACACGGTCAAGACGTTTGACAGCTTCGGCGTGGACGCGCTGGTCATCCGCCACGCGGACAACGCGTACTACGAGCAGCTTGTCGGCCATGTCAAGGCACCCATCCTCAACGGCGGGGACGGCACGGGCAACCACCCGACGCAATCGCTGCTGGATCTTCTGACCATCCGGCAGGAGTTTGGCCGCCTGCAAGGGCTGAAGGTCGCGATCGTGGGGGATGTGAGGCACTCCCGCGTGGCGCACACCAACTACCGCGCTATGCGCCGCCTGGGCATGGAGGTCGTCATCGCCGGGCCGGACGCGTTCCTGGACGCGGGCTGCGAGACGGAGGACTTTGAGACTGCCGTGCGCACGGCCGACGTCGTGATGATGCTGCGCATCCAGTTTGAGCGGCACAATGGCGGGATGAACCTCTCAAAGGACGAGTACCACCAGCAGTACGGCCTGACGGCTGAGCGCGTGGCCCAGATGCGGCGGCGCGCCATCGTGATGCACCCCGCGCCGGTGAACCGGGGCGTGGAAATCGCGGACGAGGTGGTGGAGTGCGACAAGAGCCGCATCTTCAAGCAGATGGAGAACGGCGTCTATGTCCGCATGGCGGCCCTGCGCTGGGCGATTGAGGGAGGCGAGCATGAAAAGATCTTTGTTGCTCCGGAATGGGCTTCTGTACTCCAAACGGCAATGTAAAAAGGGCGACGTGCTGGTCGAAAACGGCGTGATCGCGGCGGTGGGCGAGGGCATCGCCTGCCCGGACGGCGCGGAGGTGATCGACCTGCGCGGGCTAGTGCTCAGCCCGGGGTTCATCGATTTGCACGTGCACCTGCGGGAGCCGGGGTTCTCCGCGAAGGAAACCATCGCGACGGGCACGCGCGCGGCGGCGGCGGGCGGTTTCACCACCGTTTGCGCCATGCCGAACCTGGATCCCGTGCCGGACGCGCCGGAGACGCTGGCGGTTGAGCAGGAGATCATCCGGCGGGACGCGGTGGTGGAAGTCGTGCCCTACGGCGCGATCACGATGGGACAAGCAGGCGGCGTCCTGGTGAATTACCGGGCGCTGGCGCCGTCCGTGGCCGGCTTTTCGGACGACGGCAAGGGCGTGCAGGACGATTCGCTGATGCTTGCGGCCATGGCCGGGATCGTGTCCGTGGGCGGATTGCTGGCCGCCCACTGCGAGGACGACCGCTTGAAACCCGCCGGAGGGTGTGTGCACGAGGGCGCCGCGAGTCGGCGCTTTTTGGTGCCCGGCATCCCCAGCGCGTGCGAGGCGAGGCAGCTCGCGCGGGATCTTCTGCTGGTGAAGGAGACAAGGGTGCGCTACCATGTATGCCACGTGTCCTGCGGGGAGAGCGTGGCGCTCATCCGGGAGGCCAAGGCGGCGGGGCTGCCCGTAACGGCTGAGTGCACGCCGCACCAGCTTTTTTTCTGCGACGAGGACATCGCGGAGGACGCGGGCCGGTTCAAAATGAACCCGCCGCTGCGGAGCCGGGAGGATCGGGAGGCGATTATCCGGGGCATCCTGGATGGGACGATTGACTGCATCGCCACGGACCACGCGCCGCACACGGCGGCGGAGAAGGGCAGGGGCCTCGCGGGCAGCGCGTTCGGCGTGGTGGGGCTGGAGACCGCCTTCGCCGCGTGCTACACGGCGCTGGTGGTGTCCGGGCGGATGACGCTGGCGTCATTGATTTCAAAAATGACCGAGGATCCGGCGCGCGTGCTCGGACGCCCGTTTGGCGGCATCACCCCCGGCGCGCGCGCGGACCTTACGGCGATTGATACGGAGACTGTCTGGCGGGTGGTCTCTGATAACTTCCATAGCAGGGGACGCGCGTCTCCCTTTGAAGCACAAAAGCTGACAGGCAAGGTGATCGCAACCTGGTTCGGTGGCGAAATCGTATATGACGGAGGGCTTCATGCGGGAAGATAGACAGCTGCTCTTTGAGAACGGGCGAAGGTTTTTCGGCGCGGGCTTTGGCGCGCGGGCGGACGCGGTGGCGGATGTGGTGTTTGAGACGGCGGCGGCGGGGTATCAGGAGCTTCTGTCCGACCCGGCGCGGTGCGGGCAGATGGTATTGATGACGTACCCCCTGATCGGCAACAGCGGGCTGGCGGACGAGGACTACGAGTCCCGGCAGCCTGCGCTGTCCGGTCTGATCGTCCGGGAAGTGAACGAGCAGCCCAGCAACTACCGCTGGACGCGCACGCTGCCGGACTGGCTGGAGGAGAGCGGCGTGCCCGGCATCGCGGGGGTGGACACGCGGGCCGTCACGCGGATGCTGCGGACAGAGGGAGGCGGGCGCGCGCTGCTGACGGCGGCGGACTGCCCGCTGGACGCGGGCTTGGCGTGTCTGCGGGAAACACCCGTGGCGAGCGGCCTTGTGGCGAAGGTGAGCTGCAAAAAGCCCTGGTACGCGCGTACGGCGAACCCGCGCTACACGGTGGCGGCGGTAGACCTGGGCATCTCGCTCGGGCTGGTGAGGCGCTTGAACGCGCTGGGGTGCAATGTGACGGTCGTGCCGCACAACATGGCGGCCGAGCAGGTGTTGGCGCTCCGGCCCGACGGTGTGCTGCTCTCGGACGGGCCCGGGAACCCGGGGAACGCGCCGGAGGCCGTGGCGCTCGTCCGCGCGCTGGCGGGCAAGCTGCCGGTATTAGGACTGGGCTTGGGGCATCTGGCGGCGGCGATGGCGTTCGGCGCATCGGCGGTGAAGGCGCGGCCGGGGCGTCACGGTGCGAACCGGCCCGTCAAGGAAACCGCGACCGGGCGCGTGCAGGTCGCCCGGCAGGACCGCGACTGGGCCGTCGACGCGGCGACACTCACGGGCGGGGCGCTCGCGGTGACGCACACGGACGGCGTGGACGGCGCGGTTCTGGGGCTTGGGAGCGAGGCGCTTCATCTATATACGGCGCAATTCCGGCTGGGCGATGCGGAAGGCATAGGATGCGGCATAGTGGCCGATCCGATGGCGCGGTTTATCGCCGCGATGGATGCCGACAAACAGCGGGAGGTGCGCCATGCCTAAAAGAGACGACATCAAAAAGATTCTGGTGATCGGTTCCGGCCCCATCGTGATCGGGCAGGCGGCGGAGTTCGACTATTCCGGAACCCAGGCGTGCCTGGCGCTGAAGGAAGCGGGCTACACGGTGATCCTGGTCAACCCGAACCCGGCCACCATCATGACGGATACGGACATCGCGGATAAAGTGTACATGGAGCCGCTGAACCTGTCGTACCTGGGGCGGATTATCCGCAAGGAGCGGCCGGACGCGCTGCTCTCGACCCTGGGCGGGCAGACGGGGCTGAACCTGAGCATGCAGCTCGCGGAAAAGGGCATGCTGGCCGAGTGCCGGTGCGAAATTCTCGGCACGGGCTTTGACGCCATCCGCAAGGCCGAGGACCGCGAGCGGTTCAAGGAACTGTGCCTGGAAATCGGCGAGCCGGTGATCGCGTCGGACGTGGCGGGCACGGTCGAGGAGGCGCGGCGCATCGCGCGGGAGATCGGCTATCCGGTCGTGCTGCGGCCCGCGTTCACGCTGGGCGGCACGGGCGGCGGCTTCGCGGATAACGAGGCGGAGCTGCTCCCCCTGGCCGAGGGCGCGCTGCACCTCTCGCCCGCGCGGCAGGTGCTGGTCGAAAAATCGATACGCGGGTATAAGGAAATCGAGTTTGAGGTGATGCGCGACGCCGAGGACACGGCCATCGCCATCTGCGGCATGGAGAACGTGGACCCGGTGGGCGTGCACACGGGCGATTCCATCGTGGTCTGCCCGCCGCAGACATTGACCGGGCGGGAATACGGCATGCTGCGTGCGGCGGCGCTGCGCCTTATCCGCGCGCTGGGCATCCAGGGCGGGTGCAACGTGCAGTTCGCGCTGGACCCGTTCTCGATGAAGTACTTCGTGATCGAGGTGAACCCGCGCGTATCGCGGTCGTCCGCGCTGGCGAGCAAGGCCAGCGGCTACCCGATCGCGAAGGTCAGCGCGCTGGTGGCCGTGGGCATGGCGCTGGGTGAAATTCCCGTTGGAGCCACGACGGCCTCCGTGGAGCCGGCCATCGACTATGTGGTCACAAAGATCGCCAGATTCCCGTTTGATAAGTTTGACAAGGCGAAGCGGAGCCTCTCCACCCAGATGAAGGCCACCGGCGAGGTGATGGCCATCGGCCGGACGATGGAGGAGAGTTTGCTCAAAGCCGTGCGCGCGCTGGAAGCCGGTGTGACGCACATCTGGCTGAAGAAATTCGATGACGCGCCGACGGAGGCGCTGCTGGAGAATATAAAGGAAGCGACGGACGAGCGGCTGTACGCCATCGGCGAACTGCTGCGGCGCGGCCAGGAGCCGATCGCCCTGGCGCAGATCACGCAGATCGATTACTTCTTCATCACAAAAATCGCGAACATCATCGCGTTTGAGAACACACTGGCGAAAAGCCCGAACGACCTGACGGTGCTGCGCGCGGCCAAGCGACAGGGCTTCTCCGACGGGTACATCGGCCACCGCTGGGGCATCGGGGAGCAGGCTGTGTGCCGCATGCGGCGCGAGGCGGGCATTCTGCCGGTGTACCGGATGATCGATAGCTGCGCCGGGGAACACGAGGCCACGATCCCGTACTACTACTCCACCTACGAGACGGAGAACGAATCGATTGTCAGCGGGCGTCAGAGCGTGATCGTGCTGGGCGCGGGGCCGATCCGCATCGGCCAGGGCGTGGAGTTCGACTACTCGACGGTGCACGCGGTGCGCGCGATCCGCGAGGCGGGCTACGAGGCCATCGTCATCAACAACAACCCGGAGACCGTGTCCACGGACTACACCATCAGCGACAAGCTGTACTTTGAGCCGCTGACCGCCGAGGACGTGATGAACGTGGTGCTGCTGGAAAAGCCCATGGGCGTGATCGTGACGCTGGGCGGGCAGACGGCGATCAACCTGGCGAAGAAGCTGAGCGACCTCGGCGCGCCGATCATCGGGACCGGCGTGGAGGCCATCGAGCGCGCGGAAAACCGCGATAGCTTCGAGAAGGCGATGCAGCGCCTGGGCATCCCGCAGCCGGATGGGCGCGCGGTGACGGCGATCCCGGACGGCCTCGCCGCCGCGCGGGCCATCGGGTATCCGGTGCTGGTGCGGCCTTCGTATGTGCTGGGCGGCCGGGCGATGCGCATCGTCCGGGACGACGAAAGCCTCCTGGCGTACCTAGGCGAGGCTGTGTTAGTATCCGAGGACCAGCCGGTGCTCGTGGACCGGTACATCCCGGGCAAGGAGCTGGAAGTGGACGCGGTGTGCGACGGCCAAGACGTGCTGATCGCGGGCATCCTGCAGCACGTGGAGCGCACGGGCGTGCACTCGGGCGACTCCATCAGCGTGTACCCGCCGTTTTCGGTCAGCCAGCGCGTGAAGGATACGATTGCCGACTACACGGCGCGGCTCGGCCTGGGGCTGGGCATCATGGGGCCGTTCAACATCCAGTTCATCGTGGATGAGAAGGAAAAGGTGTACGTGATCGAGGTGAACCCGCGGTCATCCCGGACGGTGCCGTTCCTGACCAAGGCGACGGGCGTGCCGCTGGCGGACATCGCCGCGCGCGTGGCGCTGGGGCGGACGCTCGCGGCGCAGGGGTACGGAACGGGCGTCGGGCCCGAAAAGGATCGGTTCTACGTGAAAGCGCCGGTGTTCTCCTTCAGCAAGATACGCGGGGTGGAGCCGACGCTATCGCCGGAGATGAAATCCACGGGCGAGGCCATCGGGTACGACAAGACGCTGAACCGCGCGCTGTACAAGGCGCTGCAGGCGTCCGGCATGCGCGTGGCGAACTACGGAACCGTGCTGGTGACCGTCGCGGACGAGGACAAGCCGCGCGCGCTGCCCATGGTGCGCAGGTTTTACAACCTGGGCTTCAATATCGAGGCCACGCGCGGCACGGCGGAGTTCCTGAAGGCGAACGGCATCCGGACGCGCGCCAAGCGCAAGATCAGCGAGGGCGCGGACGACATCCCCGAGGCGCTCCGGTCCGGGTACGTGACGTATGTCATCAACACGCTGAGCGAGGCGTCGGGGGACACGCACCGGGCGGACGGGTTCCTGATCCGGCGGCTGGCCGTGGAGGCGGGCGTGGCGCTCCTGACATCGCTGGACACGGTGGACGCGCTGCTGGATGTGCTGGAGGAGATCACACTGACGGTGTCCACGATTGACGAGCCGCAAGGGGGATCGCATGGCTGACACAGCACAGTTTACGCATGAACCGGAACCCTACGTCATCGCGGAAAATCGCCGCATCGCCCGGGACATCTACCGGATGGTGCTGGCGGGGGATACTTCGCGGATCACCCGGCCGGGACAGTTCGCCAACATCCGGTTGGACGGGCTGTACCTCAGACGGCCGATCAGCGTCTGCTCCTGGCGGTACGGGGCCATGACGCTGGTGTACAAGGTCGTCGGGAAGGGCACGGCGAAGATGGCCGCGCTGCCCGTGGGTGCGGAGCTGGACGTGCTGATGGGGCTTGGCAACGGATTTGACACGGCGCCGGCGCGGGGCAAGCGCGTGGCGCTGATCGGCGGGGGCGTGGGGCTTCCGCCGCTGCTGGGGCTGATGGAGGCGCTGCGGGGCGGAGGCGCGGAAAGCGTCGTCTGCGCGATGGGATTTCAGTCGGCGGAGGACGTGTTCTTCGCGGAAGAGTTCGCGGCGCTGGGCGCGGAGGTGCGCGTCGCGACCGTGGACGGCACACGGGGCACGCGCGGTTTTGTGACGGACGCGCTGAAAGACGCCGCGTTTGACTACTACTTCGCCTGCGGGCCGATCCCGATGCTGAAGGCGGTGCACGCGCTCGGGCGCG
Source organism: Eubacteriales bacterium (assembly GCA_031550535.1). Classification (GTDB taxonomy): domain Bacteria; phylum Bacillota; class Clostridia; order Christensenellales; family Aristaeellaceae; genus Avichristensenella. The sequence continues at coordinate 5,549 of JAVBOM010000077.1, read as the reverse complement.
AGGGGCAACTCTCGCTGGAGGAGCGGATGGGCTGCGGGTTCGGCGCGTGCATGGGCTGCGCGTGCCGGAAAAAGGACGGGGCCGGCGAAACGGCCATCCGGCTGTGCATGGAAGGCCCGGTGCTGACGAGCGGGGAGGTGGTGTTCTGATGGCGCCCTCCATCACAGCCCGCCTGGGCGACATCACATTGCCAAGTCCCATCATCCCGGCGAGCGGCACGTTTGGCTTCGGGTACGAGATGGCGCGGTTTTTTGACCTGAACAAGCTGGGCGCCATCGCGCTGAAGGGCACGACATGGGACGCGCGCTATGGCAATGAGACACCGCGCATCGCGGAGTGCGAGGCGGGTCTGCTGAACGCCATCGGCCTGCAGAACCTGGGCGCGGCGGCGGTGATTGACGAGGAAATCCCGAAGCTGCGCGCGGTGTACGGCGGTGCCGTCATTGCGAACGTGTCGGGGTTCAGCATCGACGAATACGTGCGCACGGCGGCGGCGTTTGACGCGTGCCAGGACATTTCGATCCTGGAGATCAACGTATCCTGCCCGAACGTGCAGCATGGCGGCATGGCCTTCGGCGTGACGCCGGACGGCGCGGCGGGTGTGTGCCGCGCGGTGAAGGCGGCGTGCAGGAAGCCGGTCTACATGAAGCTGTCGCCGAATGTGACGGACATCGTATCCATCGCGCGGGCGTGCGAGGACGCGGGCGCGGACGGCCTGTCGCTGATCAACACGCTGCTGGGCATGGTGATCGACCCGCGCACGGGGCGGCCCGTCGTATCGACGAAAATGGCGGGATTCTCCGGTCCGGCGGTGAAGCCGGTGGCCATCCGGATGGTGTATCAGGTCTGCGCGGCCGTGCGCGTGCCGGTGATCGGCATCGGCGGCGTGGCCACAGCGGACGACGCGATCGAGATGCTGTCGGCGGGCGCGTCGGCGGTGCAGGTGGGGTCGCAGACGCTGGTGGACCCGTGGGCGTGCGAGAAGATCATCGACAGCCTGCCGGCGCGGATGGCCACGTACGGGCTGTCGTCCATAGAACAAATCAAGGGGAGGGCACACGGATGAGGGACGTCATCATTGCGCTGGATTTTCCGACCCAGGCGGAGACGCTGGCATTTCTCGCGCGGTTCGGCGCGGAGAAGCCGTATGTGAAGATCGGCATGGAGCTGTTTTACGGCGAGGGGCCGGACCTGGTGCGGCGTGTGAAGGACATGGGGCACCCGGTGTTCCTAGACCTGAAGCTGCACGACATCCCGAACACCGTGATGCGCGCGGCGCGGAACCTGGCGCGCCTGGGCGTTGACATGCTGAACGTGCACGCGGCGGGCACGCGCGCCATGATGGCGGCGGCGCGGGAAGGGCTGACGGCGGGCGGCGGCGCGGACATGAAGCTAATTGCGGTGACGCAGCTTACCAGCACGGGCGAAGCGGCGATGCGGGACGAGCTGCTGATCCCCCTGCCGATCAACAACGTGGTGGCGAAATACGCGGCGAACGCCAAGGCGGCGGGGCTTAGCGGCGTGGTGTGCTCGCCGCTGGAGGCCGGGCTGGTGAAGGAAACGTGCGGCGCGGGTTTTCTGACGGTAACGCCGGGCATCCGGTATCCGGAGGGGGATGTGGGCGACCAGAGCCGCGTGACGACGCCCGCGCGCGCGCGGGAGATCGGCGCGGACTACATCGTGGTCGGCCGGCCCATCACGGCGGCGGCGGACCCGGTGGCGGCATATCAGCGGGTGGTGAGTGACTTTATCGGGGAGGGGAACGCATGGGCATCAAGGAGAACGTAGCGAGGGAGCTGCTCCGCATCCAGGCGGTGTTTCTTCGGCCCGACGAGCCGTTTACCTGGGCGAGCGGCATCCAGTCGCCCATCTACTGCGACAACCGGCTGATTCTGTCCGATCCGGCGGCGCGGGATGCGGTGGAGGACGCGCTGGCCGCGCTGATCCGGGCGGAGTACCCGGACGCGGAGCTGCTGGCGGGCACGTCGACGGCGGGTATCGCGCACGCGGCGCTCGTCGCGGAGCGGCTACGCCTGCCGATGGCGTACGTGCGCGGCGCGGCCAAGGACCACGGCCGGGGCAACCGGATCGAGGGCAAGGTGGAGCGCGGACAGAAGGTGGTCGTGGTGGAGGATCTGATCTCAACCGGCGGGTCCGTGGTGGAGGTGGTCGAGGCGCTGCGCGATGAGGCCGGGGCCGAGGTGCTGGGCATCGCGTCGATCTTTACCTATGGCATGGCGAAGGGCGTGAAGCGGCTCGCGGAGGCGGAGGTCAGGAACGCGTCGCTGACGGACTTTGACGCGCTGTGCGGCGTCGCGGCGGCGGAAGGGTATATCAGGGAGTCGGACGTGGGAAGGCTGACGCGGTTCAGAGACGACCCTAGTGACGAGGGATGGCGGGATTGACTGCCCTTTGAGGATTGATTTTGGGAGCGCGTGGGTATCGAATACCCGCGCGCTTTTGTATGGATGCGATGGCCTACTTGCCGAGGAACAAGGTGGATGCTATACTAAGCGTGAAAAGAATCCATTTGAGAGGATCGACGTCATGAACGTTGAGCTATCGCCCCGCGCGGCTAAGTATTTTGCCCGGCTCGGGAACCCCATGAGAGATCGTATTAAGGCGGCGCTGCATAAGTTAGCACAGGAACCACCGGCGGGCGATATCAAAACGTTAGCGGGCAGAAGTGGCTACCGGCTGCGCGTGGGCGATTACCGGCTTCTGTTTGATATCCTTGATAACAAGATCGTTGTGTATGAAATTGGCCTTCGCGGGCAGATTTATAGGGGAGGTTGACCGCATGTCTGAAATCAGAAAAGAGATACAGGGCTATATCGACAGCCTGCCGGACAATCAGCTTGCGGCGCTGAAGCCGATTTTACGCCTGCTCGCTGACAACAGCTTCACCGTTGAAACCGATCTGACGGAGGAAGAGCGCGCCATCATCGCGCGGGGACGGGAAGAATACAAGGCCGGCGGTTACGTGCCGTTGGACAGCATTCCGTAACACCTTTGGCAAACCATAAACGGTGCGCGGGGGGAACGAGCCGTTTTCCTCCCCTCGCGCACCGCTTTGTCTTCTCGGTATGTATCCGCCAGTCGCCTACGCCTCCGGCCTCACGACCAAAAACACCATGTCGTTCAAATCCTCTTCCTTGAACATGTTATAGAACGTGAAGTTATAGATGAACCGCGAAGCCTGGTAGACGCCGTAGCCGTCCTGGTTGTGGTCGTTGGTGTCGTACGGGTCGGTAACGATGAGGACGTCGTCCAGCTCGCTCTCCGTGCCCATGGTGTCATAGCCGATGATGACCTGCCAGTGGCCGCCCCAGTCGTTCCAGCCGATCAGTACCGGCAGACCCTCGGCCAGGTAGTCCTGGATCGTGTTCAGCCAGAACGGCTTTTCCTCGGCCAGGTATTCGAACGTGGACTCCAGCGTGAACCCGCCCACGCCCTCGAAGATGTCCATCATCTGGCGGAGCGTCGTGGCGCTGGGCGTGGTGCCTTCGCGGTTCGTGGACGGGCTGAGCGAGCGGTACGCGGCCAGCGTTTCTTCATTGTGGTCTCCCAGCTTATCAAAGTAATTCAGCACCATCAGCGCGGCGGCGGGGCCGCAGGACCACTCGCTGCTCTGCTGCTGCGTCTTGAAGTGCGGCAGAATGGTCAGCGTGTCGGTCGATTCCATGTTGTAGAAGTCGAGCTGGGCGAAGTACGGGGAGCCGGGGTGGTCGCCCTGGCGCTCGATGGAGTCCGCGCCGTCGGGTTCGGACAGGTCGATGGCGTGGGGGATCTTCATCTCGTCGGTGTAGTTGCCGGTTGTCAGCGCGGGGGCTGCCGTCGCCAGCGCGGAGGCGGCCAACGCCACCAGCAGCGCGGCCAGAACCAGGATGGAAAGTGTTTTTTTCATTGGTGGAACCTCCTGCCATACGTGCGCGCGTGAACGCGCTGATGTGCATTATAGGGGCTTGCGGGTGGAAAAACAAGTGAAATAATTATGACGAAGGACAAAGTAAAAGCGCGAGGGGAGGTACTGCTCCCGCTCGCGCTTTTTTGCCGGAATCGTTATGCCGCCACATCCTCAAACTGCGCGTTGTACAGCTCCGCGTAGAACCCGCCCTTGTCCAACAGTTCCTGGTGCTTGCCCTGCTCCACGATGTCTCCGTCGCGCATGACCAGGATCAGGTCCGCGTCGCGGATGGTGGACAGCCGGTGCGCGATGACAAAGCTCGTGCGCCCGCGCATCAGGTTGCGCATGCCGCGCTGGATGCGGCTCTCGGTGCTGGTATCGACGGAACTGGTCGCCTCGTCCAAGATCAGCAGCTTCTTGTCCGCGAGGATCGCCCGGGCGATGGTCAATAGCTGCTTTTGCCCCTGGGACACGTTGCTCGCGTCCTCGTTCAGCTCCATCTGGTAACCGCCCGGCAGCGTCTGGACAAAGTGGTGCACGTGTGCCGCCTTCGCCGCCGCGATGACCTCGTCATCCGACGCGTCCAGCCGCCCGTAGCGGATGTTCTCCATGATTGTGCCCTTGAACAGCCACGTGTCCTGCAGCACCATGCCGAACAGTGCGCGCAGGTCCGCGCGGTCGAAGTCGCGAATATCGTGGCCGTCGATCAGGATGCGGCCGCTGTTCACGTCGTAGAAGCGCATCAGCAGCTTCACCATGGTGGTCTTGCCCGCGCCCGTGGGGCCTACGATGGCGATGGTCTGGCCCGGTTCCACCTCCGCGCTGAAGTCGTTGATGATGATCTTTTCGGGGTCGTAGCCGAACTTCACGTGCTCGAACGTCACGCTGCCCTGGATGCCCTGGTTGCTGACCGGATTTTCCGCCGTCTGCGCTTCCTCGGCCTCGTCCAGGAACGCGAACACGCGCTCCGCCGCCGCGGCCATGGACTGCAGCATGTTGCTCACCTGCGTCACCTGCGTGATCTGCCGGGTGAACTGGTTCAGGTACTGGATGAACGCCTGGATGTCGCCAACGGCGATGATGCCCCGGAAGGCGAACAGCCCGCCGAGCAGCGCCACGGCCACGTAGCCCGCGTTGCCCACGAAGTTCATGATCGGCATCATCATGCCGCTGATGAACTGGCTTTTCCACGCGCTCTGGTAGAGCTGCTTGTTCGTCACCATGAAATCCACGAGCGCGTCGGTCTCCTTGCCGAACACTTTCACGACATCGTATCCGCTGTAGGTTTCCTCCACCTGGCCGTTGATCTCCGCCAGCGACGCCTGCTGCTGTACGAAGTACTTCTGCGACCGCTTGACGACGAAGCTGATGAGCAGCATCGCGACCGGCAGTATCACCATCGCGATCAGCGTCATCCATACGTTGATCGTCAGCATCATCACAATTGCGCCGAGGATGGCCGTGACGGAAGTAATCAGCGTGGTGACGCTCTGGTTCAGGCTTTGGGTCAGCGTGTCGCAGTCGTTCGTCACGCGGGAGAGTGTGTCGCCCACCTGATGGGACTCGAAATATCCAAGCCGCATGCGGTTGACCTTCTCCGAGATATCCCGGCGGAATCGTAAATCAGACCGAAGCGAGATTC
>JAVBOM010000076.1:0-52965 GCA_031550535.1 Eubacteriales bacterium | reverse complement strand
TATCTGGGCATGTTTGATCCTGTATCCTTGCATGTTCCCATGCTGTATCATCGCTTTGAGGTCTGCGCGTTCCGCTACCGTTAGGTTCACGTAGTATTTCTTTGCCATCTTTATCACCCTGGATTAGTTTACCACTTTTTCCACCTCTTGAATATCTCGATTTCCTGGCTTGGTGCGGTACTAGCGCGGTAACTTTTTCGCCCCGCCGAGATCACGCATGTCCTCCCGCCGCCGGTTGTGTCTTTTGCATGCAATCGCCGCGCCAAAACGCTCCTGCATCCATCGCGCCAGCCGTGCCGCTGCGAGCATTGAGCGGTTTCGCACCGCCTGGCGGCATAGTTGGCGGCACAAATGTTTCACGCCATGAATCGCCCGCCGCATCTACCCCTCACCATTTTTCCCGCGCAAAGGTCAATACGCAGTATACCGCGCGGGAGCAGACAAGACCACACATCTTTCGTACCGCGCATCGGATAGGACTTCAATGGGCAGGGCCGGAAGACCCGCTCAACAACGTGCGCGGCATGCGCGCAATGCCTTCGCCCCCGTCTTTCACCGTACCCTTGCCCTACAGAATCAGCGGCCCTTCCGGATCATACGACGCCTTGACGCCAACATGGACGATTTTATTCTGGTAGCGGTTGCCGAGGTTGTAGAAGCGCAGGGAGTCGCGCGTAGGGTCGATGAGCGCCTCCAGCCGGCGCTGCATCTGCACAAGCTGCGTGGCGTCCAGCGAACACTCAAAGACCGAGTTTTGCACGCGCTGCCCGTAGTTCACACAGGCTTTCGCTACATTGCGTAGGCGCTTTTTGCCGGCGTCGGTTTCCGTGTTGATGTCATATGTGATCAGAACCAGCATCGCGGGCCCTCCTATTTCCACAGGAATGGCGGGTATCCGTCCAGATCGCCGCGCATCCAGCGGGCAAGCAACAGTGCCTGCGCGTGGGGCACAATGCCCCAGGCCAGCTTTTCTTCCAGGAAAGGATGGGAAAGCTGCTCCTGCTTTCTCGTTTGCCAATGGGAAAGAATCGCTTTGCGCAGGGCTTCATCCATGATCACCGCGCCATTCTCCTTGATGTGAAACTGCTTGGCGTCAACCATCCGCCGGTTGATCAGCGATAGCACAAACCGGTCGGCGATGGGCGCGCGCAGTTCTTCCATCATGTCCAGCGCCAGAGAAGCGCGGCCGGGGCGGTCGGCGTGCATGAAGCCGACATAAGGGTCCAGCCCCACACCCTCCAGCGCCGAAGCCACCTCGCGGGCCAGCAGCGCGTAGCAAAACGAGAGCAGGGCGTTCACGCGGTCCAGCGGCGGGCGCCGGTTGCGGCCATGGAAGAAAAAACGCGCCTTGTCGCCCAGGATCAGGTCATCGAACACGCCGAAATAGGTGCTCGCCGCCACCGCCTCCAAGCCGCGTAGCGCCTCTATATCCGCGCAGAGCGGCGCCTGCCGGAGGTATCCGGCCAGCCGCCGGCTTGCGCTGCGCAGCTTTTCCGCGTCCACGCGCTCGGCGTGGTCGCGCAGCGTACGCTCGATCACCCAGCGCTGGTTAAAGAGCTTGCCGGTGATGAAGTACGAGGCCGCCTGAAGGCTCTTAGGCGGGTCGGCGGCCCACCGGTGCTGTTCCCTGCGGAGCAGCACGTTGCCGTGCGCCTCGCCTGTCACGCGGGCGAGGAAGCGGTTGTTTGGCGTGAAGAAGCATAGGTCCACGCCGCGCTCCGCGCACGCGCCCATCAGGGCGGGGCTGGCGCCCGGGTAGTTGAACGCCACGATGCCCTCCAGCGTGTGCAGCGGCACCCGGCCAAGCGTCGTCTCCTCGCGCCGGACAACCACGTTCTCCCCGTCCAGCGCCAGATACGCCTCCGGCGTGGTTACGTACAGCGTGTTCAGCAGTTTTTTCATGGGGCATCCTCCGTCAGGCGCTGCCGCAGATAGTCCGCGACACCTTTTACGCGCCCCAGCGCGGGCAGGCAGATATCCCTGAGCGAGCACGCCTGGCAGCCTTTGAACCGCTTGGGCCGCGGGGTGTGGCGGCGGCGGAACAGCGCGTGCATCTCGTCCGCCGTGGCGCGCACCTGCGCGCGCAGCGCGTCGTCCAGCACAACGCGCTCCCGCCGCCGCGTTTCCCCGTAATACAGCGCGCCCTCGTCCACGCGCACGGCCAGCATCTCCTCCAGGCACATGGCCTGCGCACAGAGCTGCAGCCGGTCGCAATCATTGTCCTTGGGCTCGCCGCGCTTGTATTCCACGGGCAAGGCGTGGTACGATCCTTCCCGCCCGTGCAGCGCGACACCGCCCGGATCGGGGTGGAACTCCACCACGTCGCACGTGCCGCTAAAGCCCAGGCTGCGGCTGTGGACGGGCATGCCGCGCACAGTCAGAACGCCGCTCCGCACGCCGTCCTGGGACGGATCGTGCGCTCGCTCGTGCAGGATCGTCCCGGAAACGGTGCGCACGTTCTCCGCCCACATGCCCTCAAGGTGGATCAGCGCCCACTGCCGCCGGCAGAAGGCAAAGTGCTGGATGCCGGAGAGCTGCAGGGCGTCCTCCTCCGCGTACTCCTTGCCGATCGCCCCGTCAGCGCAGCACATGCACGGCGACGCCCTCCGGCGCCTGTCCCACCGCGATGCTGTAGTCCTCAAAGGCACGCGGCGGCCGGTCCCCGCAGCTCGCGGCGGCCGTGACCAGGCTGAACAGCTCGTAGGACGGCGCGTTGCCCAGCGCGGACGCGTGCTCAAAGACGACGAGCTTCCGGGTGGCCATGCGCCCGCGCGCCGCCGAGTGATCCAGCTCAAACATGTTCAGCAGCGCCTCCCACAGCAGCGCGAGGTCCTTCTCATCAAAGCCGGTGCGCCCCGCGAACGCGGGGGAGAGGAAGCCTTCCATGCGGTATAGCGCGTAGGGCACCACGTACTTGCGGCCCATGGTGCGGTTCTTGGTTGCGTCTTCCGTTTCATTGGCGTTGGTGGCCGCCATGCGGGTGATGGTGATCTCCTGCGGCAGGATGCTGTCCACGCTGCGGGCGAAGCAGAACTGCGCCGGGCCGCGCACCTGTCCGCACTTGTAGTCGCCGGTGTCCATCACGGCGCCGAACGTGCGCACGTCGTAAAAACGCTGGCACATGTAGTCCCGCGCCACATCGCGCGCGTCCTTCCCCTTGGGATCGATGCCGAAATCCTTGTAGGTCTGCTCCATCTTGGCGTTCAGAATCGCGCCCTCGGTGACAAAAATATCGTACCCCTGCTCGTCCCCGTGGGCTGCCTGCACGTAGTTGCGCACCTTGCGCTTGATGCACACGTCGGTAACGATGCCGTACGAGGTCTGCGGGTCGATGCGCGGCATGTTGCCCGCGTCCGGATCGCCGTTGGGATTGCCGTTTTCCACCTCAAAGAAGAGCACAAAATCATACCGCTTGTCGATGGCCATGGGATTGCCTCCTTCAACGTAATTCGCTGTTATTCCTCGGCGCCGGGTTCGTCGTCAGCATGGGGCGCGCTGTCCGCGCCTTTATTCTTCTGGCGGAACGCCTGTTTTTGGTGATAATACCCCCCGATGAAGTTTCCCTGCCCAATGGCGTTGAGCGAGCTGGGGAACAATGCCTTGTTCGGTCCTTCCTGGCACAGTTCGAGCATGCTGATGATTTCCTGAATTTTGCCCGCGACGCCCTGGTCGTTCGCTTTCGCGACGTGCTTTTTGTTCAGCGCGAGCAGCGAGGGGAAGACGGTTTGGGGCGATGCCAGGGCGGAGTTGAAATACTTGTCGTCGATGCCCGCGTTGACCTCGCCCAGCGCGTGATACTGCGCCAACTCAAGGTAAGCGAACAACCGCCCCAATAGATAAGGAACATTCCGTTCGTTCGGATCAAGCGCCATTTTCAGTGCCTCCCTCTGTGCCAATCGGTTGATCGTACCCTTGATGATGCCAACGCGGAGCGGGGTCACTTCGCCCTCCGCGCGGATGCGCCGGAGCACGCCCTGGTACAGTGGCCAAGGGTATGGCGTGCCGTCCAGAATGCTGCGCATCAGCGCGGCGTCCACGCTGTCCGGCACGTTATCGCGCTTGCGTTCCAGCGCCATTTCCACCAGGATGAAGTACGGCGACGGAAAGCGGAAGCGCATGCCGTCCACCGCGATGTCGCCAAAGTGGCGCGTCAGGTTCGCCAGCAGCTCGCCAAAAGTGCTCTGGTGGAAGAAGCGTATGACCAGGCGGGTCTTGTTGGCGCTGACGCCCAGCATGTAGAACCTGACGGACGGATCCAGCCCGAAGGCGGACGGGTCCCCGCCGGCATAGATGCTTTCCCAAATGCCGCGGATGCGCTCCTGCTGCGTGGTATCCAGCTCCGCGATGGCGCCGCCTTCCCGGTCCGCGCCGTCCATCGCGATCATGATCAGACTCTCCTCCAGCACGGCGTCGCGTTCCGCCCAGAAGAGCACCTTATCCCCGGCCAGGTTGACCGTGTGCCGCCTGTCCCGGATGAGCAGGTTCAGCGCGGTCACGTACTCAAAGGCCGCGCGCTCGCCCACCGGCGCGTTGGCGCCCTGGCTTTTGCCGTAGGAACAGAACGAATCCTGGTTGAACCCGACCAGCGTCGGTTTATCCGCGCCAAAGCCGGACACGTTGCCGTGCAGCCGGGCCAGCGGGGCCGTTTCCCCGGTGACGAGGCACTGAACCATCTCCGCCTCGCCCGTTTTGCCGGCGTTGTAGGCGTCCCAGGCATCGCGGATGGCGTGCCGCTCGTGCAGGAAGCAACTGTCCCCCTGCAGCCTGAACACCGCGAACACGCGCGGGTCGTCCAGCAGGGAGGTATCGACACCCTCCTGCCGGGTATCGCCCCGCGTGCGCCGGTCAAAGAAGGCGAGCACCGCCCGCGCGCCCTCGTCATCCACGCCGTCCAGGATGTCGTGATGCTTCTGGCCGCTGGCCTCAAACCGGTAGGCCGCGCCGTCCGGCTTGTCGAAGATGCCGAACAGGAACGCCACCGTTTCATACAGGAACGCGGCTTCCGGCCTCGACCCGGCCCGCTTGGGGGCCAGCGGCACGATGATCTGCCGCGGCGCCCACTTTTTCCCCTGCTGCACCTGCAGGTTATTCACGGCCGCGATCGCCCCGTCCGGGGCCAGCACAATTTCCGCCGTGACGCCGCTTAGCGCGTAGCCGGGCGCGATGATGTCCGCGCCGGGCATCGCGCTGGCGCGCTGGTAGTAGCCGCATAGCGCCTGCAGGATCATCGTCTCACCTCCGGCACGATTTCGCCGCGGCGCATCACCGCGTGGAAGAAAGAGGGGGTGCAGTCGTTGTCATAGTCGATGTCGTAGAGCATGAAGCCCAGATCGTGCTCCGGTGTGTCGCGGTAGGCGCTCTCCGGGCGGGGATCGTCCGGCTCCACCAGCGACACATACGCGGGGAATTCCCGCGTGCCAAGGCAGGGCTGGGCGTAATGCTGGCCGTTCCGCAGACGGCGCAGCAGCATGTTGTAGAACTTCTTATCGTCGTCATGCTCGCGCAGCTTGCCCGGGTCCAGGGTGAAGTGGAAGTCCACCAGATAGTCCACGTCGCGCAGGATGACGGACGCGCGCTGCTGGCGCTCGTCCGGCGCGCTGAGGAACAAGGGCCCGCCCGAGGTGTAAGCCGCTTTAACGGTACGCAAGGGGATTTTTCTTCCCACCTCGTTGCGCCGGATGGAGTCAAAACGGATGGGATTGAGCACGGTAACCTTGTCGATGACGTAGCGCATGCCGGGATGCCAGAACACAGCCTCGATGATTCCGCGCGCGGCCGACGGCGTGATCACATTGTAGCTGACCCGCTCGCCTTTGCACTCCGGGCGCGTGAACAAGGCCATGTCCCCCCGTATGCGGACACAGCAACCGTAACCCATAGGGTCCCTCCTTTCGTCAAAGTGTAACCAGATGAGTACCCCTATCATGCGATACTTGGTGAAAAATGTCAAGCGGGAATCTGGTGAAATTATCTATATTGTTCGATGGTTAGTAATCTAAAAGTGTCAACGCCGCGCCGACCGCCAGCCCGTACTCGTCCGTGTAGAGCGCCGCAAGCTGTTCCTCCGACGCGTCCAGGATCAGCGCGCCATCTACGACCTGCAGGCATCCCTTGTCGATCAGCTCCTTTTTCTGGGGCGCGTAGATCGTCACGCCATACCGCTGCAGCTTCCGCAGCGCACTGCCGAGGGCGCGCCCGCCCCTTAGCCGCTCAAGTAGCGCGCGGGCCTCGCCGTCGTATGGGATGAACAGCGGTTCGCCCGCGCTTTGAATCATCTGAAAGCGATTGGCAATGGTCTCAAAGGCGAATTTCAGATCGCGCTGCTGCGCGATGTCGCGCAAAATATGCTTGGCATCCAGGTCCGCGCCCGCGCCAAAGCGTATCGCGAAAAACTTCGCGATGGCCTCGCGGCTCAGCAGGTCGTCATATTTCGGCGCGACATCGCTCAGCGTAATGCTCCCCAGCCGCTCGGTTTCGGGCGGGGTCTTCATGCCGACGGGCGTGAACACGTACACGGGCGCGGGGTCCGGCCGGTGGCCGCCCCGGTTGCAGCGGCCCGCTGCCTGCGCGATGGAATCCACGCCCGCGATGGCGCGGTATACGGCGGGGAAATCCACGTCCACGCCCGCCTCAATCAGCGAGGTGGAGACGAGCCGCACGCGTTCACCCGCCTCAAGCCGGGCGCGAAGGACGGCTAGTTTCGAACGCCTGTGCTCGGCGCACATCATCGTGCTGAGGTGGTACGCGCCGTTCTCCTCGCCGCCGAGCGCGCGGTACAGCCCCTGCGCGTGCGCGCGGTTGTTGACGATGCATAGGACCTGCTCGTGCGCGAGCAAGCGGTCAACAAGGGCGTCATCCTCCAGCGCGCCGAGGTACTCAACCCGCGTGCGGCGCATGGACTCAAACAGCGCGGCGGGATTCGGGATAATTTCCGTCACCTGGGGCGCGTCGGGCCAAACGCCGTCGTAATTTGGCTGCGTGGCGGTGCAAATGACCACCGTGGCGCGGTAGTTGCGCACGAGCGAGCACAGCGCCATCAGGCAGGGCCTGAGCAGCGCGTCGGACAGCGCCTGCATCTCATCCAGGATGATGACGGAGTCCTGCAGGCGGTGCAGCTTCCGGCACGTGGAGGGTTTGTTGGAAAAGAGAGACTCAAAGAGCTGCACGTTGGTGGTGACCACCAGCGGCGCGTCCCAGTTCTCGCTGGCGCGGTCGGTACGGGTGCCCTCCTCGGGCGGAGCGACGGCGCTGTGGTGCTCCAGCACCGCGTCCTCGCCGAGCGCCCCGCGAAAAACGTCCGCGTTCTGTTCGATGATGCTGGTAAAGGGAATCGCGTAGATGATCCGCCGGATATTTCCGTGGCGCGCCGCGTGGTTCAGCGCAAAGCCGAGCGAGGACAGCGTCTTGCCGCCGCCGGTCGGCACGGAGAGCGAGAAAAATCCTTGCGGCAGACCGGCCGCGCGGACGCACTGTGCCTGGATTTCCGCGCGAATGCGGTGGATGTCCGCGGAGCCCTTTTGGGGCAACGCCCGCATGTACGCTTCATAGCGCGCGACGAGGCCGGCGAGCGCGGGCCGCTTCCCGCGCAGCTCCGCCTGCTCTGGGTCGTAAAACCGTTCCGTGTCCAGAAAATCCGCGTCCACCAGCGCCGAGTGCACCATGCGTGCCGCCATGTACCATTCAAATGGCAGCGTTTCGCGCGTGGCGCGCAGGCCGGGCTTTGGCGGGTCGCCGATGGCGGCCGCCTCGCCCATTTCGCGGTCAAACGCCCTGGCCGCGTCCTGGGGCAGCGGGTCGCGCAGCCGGTCCTCGATGGAGCGCCGCTGCTCCTGCCGGACCGCGTTGGGGATGCCGCCGTGGTGGCCGAGGATGGGCGCGGTCAAGAGCGTTTTGCATGGTTTGTATGGCTCCGGGCTGCGCTCGTTCAGCAGAATGCCGCCCATCGTGGCGTGATCGACGCGCTCGTTGTTCGATTCCTGAATGTGCCGCTGTACATCGTGCTTGTACTTGCCCGCGTCGTGATACAGCCCGCACAGGGCCGCGCAGCGCGATAGAAAGGGGTCCGCGAGAAACGAGGCGGCCAGGTGAGAGACGCTTTCCAGGTGCTCCTTAAGCGGCTGACCGTCCGGGTGTTCGGACGTGCCGCTATGCGCGACGTATTGCGTAGGGGTGTTCCTTTCATGTGGGTTTTCGCATGAGCCGCCGTGTCCGCTGTTTTCAACGTTTCCTCCTTTTTCACGGAGCGCGTCCGTCGCTTCACCATACATTCTGTTATCAAACTCGATTGTTGTCATCGTCAAGCACTCCTTCCAATTCTCCGATAAACTTTCTAAGCAATGAAATGGCTTTCTGTAGCCTTGTTTTCACCACCTTTTCCGGTTTCTTTGGTATTCCGGCAGCTTCTTTGACGGAGCAGCCCTCAATGTAATGAAGATGCACTGGTAAGCGCAAGGGTTTTTCAAGTTTTCTGAACGCCGCAATCATAACAGGGTTGGACGTTTGCGGAGCGATTGCCGTTATTCCAGCGCAGGGATATTCCCGCTTCTTTTTCTCGAGCAAATCACGGCATACGTTGACCGGAATTCTGGTCACCCATGTTTTCATGTACCGATCCTCGCGGAGAGCCCCCGGTTTTTCCGCGCGCGCAATACACTCCTGCACGGCATCATTCGGGTCGTCTGGGTTTTGAAGCAGACTGTGGGACACGCGGTATATGTCGTCTTGCATACCAACAATCTGATCCACAAATTCTTGCTTTGTCACTTTTAATCCTCCTTGTCGCCTGTCTTTTGTATGTGCTTATTCATTAGTTTTTTGCTTGGGAGTTTGCCGAAAAGAAGCGAAAAATTTTGTTGAATTTTGTTTGAAGTTCCCGTCATAAATGCCGGCGGTCGTTCAGCGGCACTACGGGCATCGCCCAGTCTGCCAACCTGAAAAAACGAACAAGTTTCACAAATAGCAATCCGAAAAAAACCTAGTTTAACAAAATTTATTCAAAAGACCATGTTGCGCTTGATTTATTTGTTGATATGCTCTATACTGCACCCAATACAGAATACACAATGGGCAGGTGACACGCATGGATCACAGCCGGCCAGCACGCCCCCTTCGCCAATCCCTCGTATCGGACTGGCGCACGTACCTGCGCAGGGAGTACCTGCTCTACTTGATGATTCTGCCCGGGCTTGTGTATATCATCCTCTTCAAATATTGGCCGATGTACGGCATCACCATCGCTTTTCGCAACTACAACATCTTCAAGGGCTTCGAGGACGCGCCGTGGGTGGGCTGGGCCAACTTTGCCAAGCTGTTCGGCCGCGCGGCGTTTCAGCAGGCGCTGCGCAACAACATCGTCATCAGCGTGCTGAAGCTGGTGCTCGGCTTCCCGGCATCGCTCATCCTGGCGCTGATGATCAACGAGGTGCGCAACAGCCGCGCGCGCAAGGGCATCCAGACCGCCGTCATCCTGCCGATCTTCGTGAGTTGGGTCGTCGTCAACGGCCTCCTGTTCGCGCTGTTCAACCTGACCAGCGGCGCGATCCCCGGCCTCCTGCGCGGCCTGGGGTACAAGGGACAGATCGTCAACCTGATGGGCGACAAGGACAGCTTCCTGTGGGTCATCATCCTCTCGCACATCTGGAAGGGGGCCGGCATGGGCACGGTCGTGTATCTGGCGGCCATCGTGGGCATTGACCAGGAGCTGTACGAGGCCGCGCAGATCGACGGCGCGGGCAAAATGCGCCAGCTCTGGCACATCACGCTCTCGTCCATCCGCTCCACCATCGTGGTGCTCCTGATTTTCCGCGTGGGCGAGATGATGTATGCGGGGTTTGACCAAATTTTCGCCATTCAAAGCCCACCCGTCATTTCCGTGTCGGAGATCATCGACACCTACGTCTATAAGCTCGGCATGGAGAGCCGGAAGTTTTCCGAGGCCACGGCGGCCGGGCTGTTCCAGTCAGCCATCGGTCTGGTGCTCGTGCTGACGACCAACTGGGTCGCCAAGCGCATTGACCCGGACAGCGGCATCATGTGAGGGGGGAGGGACGCAGATGATTCAGACGAAAAAAGCGAAGAACCGCATCCGCGCGCCCCTGCCCGAGCGCATCGGCCACGCCGTCGTCATCGCGCTGCTCGCGGTGTTCGCCTTCACGACGATCTACCCGTTCTGGCACGTGGTGATGTATTCGATCAGCAACTCCCAGGCGGCCATGGGCGGCGGGCTGTTCTTCCTGCCGCGCGAGATCGATTTTCTGGCGTACAAGCTGATTTTCAAGACCAGCCAGATTTACCGCGTCTACTTCGTCACCGTCGCGCGCACAGTGGTCGGCACGGCCTTCAGCATGGTGATCTCCGTACTGACCGCCTACCCGCTGTCGCTGAACCGGTTTCGCGGCCGGAACTTCCTCTCCATGGCGATCTTCTTCACGATGCTCTTTTCCGGCGGCATGATCCCGACGTTCCTGGTCGTGCAGTCGCTCGGCCTGCTGGATACGTTCTGGGCGCTGGTGCTCCCCGGCGCGATGAGCGCGTACAACATGTTTATCCTGAAGAACAGCTTCCAGGCGCTGCCGCCGTCGCTGGAGGAGAGCGCGCACATTGACGGCGCGAACCCGCTCGTCGTGCTTACGCGCATCATCATCCCGATCTCCACCCCGGCGATTGCCGCCGTGGTCATGTTCTACGGCGTGACGAACTGGAACGCGTACCTGGACGGCATCCTCTACATCAACACGCCGAAGCTGCAAATCCTGCAGGTGTACCTGCGCACGCTGATGGCGTCGACCGGCGCGCTGGGCGCGCTGTCGGGCATCGACAACCTGGCGGAGGCGGGCCGCCTGAGCGAGGAGAGCATGAAGATGGCGACGGTGGCCATCTCCGTCATCCCGGTCCTTGTGGTCTATCCCTTCTTGCAGCGCTACTATACCAAGGGAATCACGGTGGGCGCGGTGAAGGGCTGAACAATACGACTCTATTATTTGAAGGAGGATTCCCCATGAAAAGGACACTGGCAACCCTCGTCGCGCTCGTGATGCTGCTGGCCCTGCTGCCGCTGACCTCGGTTCTGGCGGAGCAGCCGATCGTCATCACGCGGCTGATGTCGGGCGACAACACGCCCACGCCGGACAACCTGGTGCTGCAGGAGATTGAGAAACAGACGGGCGTCCGCATGGAGGTCACGTACGTGCCCGGTGCGGACTACAATGCCAAGCTGAACACGATGATCGCGTCCAAGACGCTGCCGGACATCTTCGATGTACGCGACGTGCCGACGGCGATCGAGTTCCGCGACAACGGCCTCTTGATGCCGCTGGACGAGCTGCTCGCCGAATACGGTTCGCACATTCTGGCGGAAATCGGCGAGGACATCGCGATTGCGCCTGTCAATAACGATGGGACGGTGTACGGTATTTTCAAGCCCGCGCCGCCGTATTCGTCCAACCTGGCCATCCGCACGGACTGGCTTGCCAACCTGAACCTTGCGATGCCGACGGACCTGGACAGCCTGTACGAGGTGATGCGCGCGTTCACGTTCGACGACCCGGACGGGAACGGCAAGGACGACACGATCGGATACGTCGCGGCCATGGCCAGCGACAACATGCGCATGTTCGAGCACATCTTCGGCGCGTTCGGCATCTGCGTGGACAAGCCGTTCCTGATGGAGGACGGCACGGTGACGACGTATATGAAGGCGCCGGGCTACCTGGACGCCGTCAAGTATTTGCGGAAGCTGTACCAGGACGGTATCATGACGCCGGACTTCGCGACGCTGCCGCAGATGAGCGCGTTTGAGCTGCTGTGGACGGGCCGCACCGGCATGCTGGATTTCCAGAGCGTCGGCACGACCAACAACTGGGTGAACGGCAACCGCTATACGGAAACCCCGATGCCGACGTTTGACTTCGCGATCATCGCGGGCCCGGGCGGCAGCGGCGGCCCGACGCGGCAGTACCCGCCGTATACGCAAGCGACCGTCATCTCCGCCGCGTGCAAGAACCCCGAAGCCGCGATGAAGCTGCTCGACTTCCTCTGCAGCGAGGAGGGCAACGAGCTGACGTACCTGGGCGTCGAGGGCGTGATGTACGAATGGGTGGACAAGGAGAACGGCCAGTACAAGCTGCTGGGCGAATACACAGACCAGGCGACGCACCGCGCGGCGGGCGGCTTTGTGTATGACACGCAGTGGTCGCTGAACAACGCGGAGATTCGCACCATGAACAAGCAGACGCAGGAAGGCCAGGCGCTCGCGCGGGAGAACTCGGTGGACTACCCGCTGATACTGACGCCGCTGCAGGCGGACATCGACTACAAGGCGTCGCTGCGCGAGATCAACCAGCAGGCGTTCGCGGAGCTCATCCTGAGCAAGGGCGATGTAGACGCGGAATACGCGGCGTTTGTGGAGCGGTGGAACAACGAGGGCGGCCAGGAGTATGAGGCCGAGGCCACGGCCGCGTATGCCGCGCAGCAGGCGGCGAACGAGTAGGACGGGGTGAGGGAGCGGGGGAACGCAAGGGGCTCTGCCCCTTGACCCCGTTTAAGGGATATTGTCCAGGTTTTCATATTGTCGCGCACAAAGTGCGCTCTGTATGAAAACCGATCTACGCCGCATTTGATTCCGCCACTGGCGGAATGCGGCTCCGATCCCCTTAAAAATCCCACCATCTGGGGGTATTTATGAATAGATACCCTCCCGCCCGCAGGCGAATGATGGGATTCCAAAGGGCCAAAGGCCCTTTGGCAGGGTCTGGGACAGCGTCCCAGCGTTCCCCCCGTTTCTTACGCCCCCAAACACCACACAAGGAGGGAAGCCCATGCAGGCGCTCGACCTGTCGCTGTTTACACTGAACAAGGGGGGCGAACTGCCCGCGGACCAAGGCCGGCTACTCATCCCGGCGGACGACGGGGAAGTCATCCTGTCCCTGCATGGCGCGCCGGGCGCGCTGGGCGGCCTCACGTGGCAAAAAGATGACTGGCTGACGATCGACTTTTGCGCCGACATGGACCGCATGGCGTCCGTGCGCGCGGAGTTTGAGGACGCCGAGGGCCGCGAGCTGGCCGTGCACTACCAGATGATCCCCACGTGCCGCGTGAAGATGACGTTCCAGGTGGACGAGCTGTCGTCCCGGCGGTTCTTCCTGCCGACGTACCCCGGATCGTATAAGGGGCACGTGTACGGTGCGCCGACGGACATCGGCCAAATCGGCACGCTGCGCATTCACCTGATGCCGAGTGAGGGATGCCGGAGCTTCCATCTTTTTGCCGTGACGCTGACCGACGAGCAGCCCAACATGCGCGTGACCGGCGAAACGATGGTGGATAGCCTGGGCCAGCGCAAGCACGCCGAATGGCCGGACAAGATGCGGGACGAGGGGGAGATGGTGGCCTACCTGCGCGGGGAGTTTTCGCGCGCGAACGCGTCGCCCGGATACCCGGAGGGCTGGAGCCGCTGGGGCGGCCTCGCGTCGCTCCGGTTTGAGGCTACGGGCTGGTTCCGCACGCACCACGACGGCCGCCGCTGGTGGCTGGTGGACCCGGACGGGTACGCGTTCTTCAGCAACGGCGTGTGCTATGGCAGCCGGATGGGCGTGCACGGGTTCGTGGACCGGATGGAACCGCTGTTCGACTGGCTGCCGGACAAGGCGGACCCGATTTGGGCCGACTGCTGGACCACGGCGGACCAGATCCCGGAGTTCGTCAAGCGCAACGGCGCGGAGGCGGGCCGGGGGCGGGACATGTTCAACTTTGCCCGCGCGAACATGATCCGCGCGTTCGGCGCGGACGGCTGGTGGGACGCGTGGGTGACGATCAACGCCGCGCGGATGAAGCGCTGGGGGTTTAACACGATCGGCGTGGGCGTGAACAACTACGGCGACGAGCGCGTGCTGGACTACCTCGCGAAGGCGGACATCCCGTTCGTGTGGACGCTCAAAGAATTCCCGCTGACCCGGGCGAACATCTTCCGGGACTTCCCGGACGTGTTCAGCCCGGAATACCGGGAAGGGAGCGAACGGTTCGCGCGGGAGCAGCTCGCGCCCTTGAAGGATAACCCCGCCCTGATCGGGTACTTCATCACGAACGAGCCGGAATGGCTGTTCCAGGCGACCGTGAACCCGGCGGAGCGCGTGCTGGCGTATGACGGGCACCTGCACAGCAAGGACGCGCTGATCGACTTCCTGAAAGCGCGGTACGGCGGGGGTATCGCGGCGTTCAACGCCGCGTGGAATCTGTCGTTGGCCAGTTTCGATGGTCTGCAAAAGCCCATCGCGCGCGCGGACGAGCGGACGGACGCTTCCCGCGCGGACCTGGAGGCGTTCCGCGACATCCTGATCCAGAAATACAGCCAGGTGCCGTCCGAGGCGCTCCGCGCGGTTGATCCGCACCACCTGAACCTGGGCATGCGCTACGCGCTCCTGACGGCGCGGGAGTTCGCGGGCAACGGCTGCTTTGACATCTGCTCGTTCAACTGCTACCGGACCACCCCGGTGCCGCCGTTTGACATCGTGCGGGACAATGACGCGCGGCCCGGGCTGGTGGGCGAGTGGCATGTCGCCGGTGACGACGCGCGCAACTACGCCACGGGCCTCCTGCACACACACGGGCAAGCGGACCGCGCGGCCGCATGCCGCTTCTACATGGAGCAAGCGTTCGCGCACCCGACGGCCGTGGGCATCCATTACTTTGAGATGAACGACCAGCCGGTGCTGGGCCGGTTTGACGGCGAGTGCATGCAGCACGGCCTGATGAGCCTGTGCAACAAGCCGTACCGCGAGATGGAGGAGATGTTTGCCCAGGTGGCGGGGCGGGTGTACCCGCTGGCGCTGGGCGAGGTGGAACCCTTGGCGGAGCGGCCGGAGGTATTCGGGAGGCCATAAGGAGCAACCGCATGAACTGCGGTTCACGCGGTTGAAAGAACGGGGAGGAACGCCCTCCGCTGAAAATCTCACGATTTTCCGGGCCAGGTAGGGGTTCCTTCGGAATCCCATAGGGCGTTCGATTCTCCAAATCGCGCCGCCGTCTCGGAGGACGCAGGGAAAGAAAACCTGACGGTTTTCCCTCCGTTCGTCGGCAAAGCCGCCGATGCCGGATTATCATCAAGAGGCTGCGGCCTCTTGAGAATCCCTGGGATGGAGCGCATGCGTTTGCTATGACCATATGGCTATGGCAGAAAGGGCACATCAATGTTTACGCTGCAGAATGATTTTCTGAAAACATGCTTTGACGGGCAGGGTACGCTGACGCATTTGGAGAACAAACAAAACGGCCGGGGCAACGTCATCGCGCGGCCTGAGCCGCTGTACCGCGTCATCTACCAACTGGGCGACAACTGGGAGAATGTCGCCTACGCCCAGGACCAGCGGACGGCCGTGACGCAGGACGGGAACACGCTGACCATCCGGGTGACGGGCCTTCGGAGCAAGGATGCGGTAATCGACGCGTCGCTCGCGCTCACCGCGCGGCTGGACGGGCAGCAGCTCATTTTCAACGCCGAGGTGGACAACCGCAGTGACGCGCTCATCACGGACTTCTTTTACCCGCGCGTCGGCGCGATCAAAACGCTCGGCGAGGGCAAAATCGATCTGGTGTGGCCGTTCCAGTCCGGCCAGCGGATCACGAACGTGCTGGAACGCCTGGCCGTGACGGGCGATACGTTCGACGGCCGGTTCAAGCTGGACATGAGCTACCCCGGCCCCGCCAGCATGTGCTGGATGAGCCTCGCGGACGGCGGCCAGAGCCTGTACCTGGGCAGCCACGACGAGAAGCACCACCTGACCGTGCTGCGCGCGCTGGGCAGCGAGGCGGATGACGCGACACTGGAAGTGGACAAGCTGGCGTTCGTGAAGCCGGGGGAGGCGTGGACCTGCCCACCATCCGTGCTGATGCTGTACCAGGGCGACTGGAAGCCCGGCGCGGATTGCTACGCGGCCTGGGCGCGCACATGGCGCACGCAGGCGAAGCAGTCCGACTGGGTGCGGAACATGACGGGGTACTATCTGGTCATCAATAAGCAGCAGTTCGGCGACGCGCTGTGGCCGTATGACACGCTGCCGGAGCTGTACGAATACGCGAAGGAAAACGGCTGCGACACGCTCGGCCTGTTCGGCTGGTATCACACGGGGCACGACAACGGCTACCCGGATCTCGCGGAGAGCGAGCCGATGGGCGGCGCGGACGCGCTGAAGGCGGGCATCAAGGCGGTGCAGGCAGCCGGCGGCCGCGTGACGCTGTACTACCAGGGCCACCTGATGGACCTGGGCAGCAAATTTTACCGCGAGAAGGGCCACAAACTGGAGGGCAAGTCCCGCTGGAACACGCCGTACTTTGAGGAATACAGCAAGTACCACCAGAGCGGCTACCTGCGCCATTTCAGCAAGAAGCTGTTCGCGACCGTGTGCCCGTCGTCCGTGGAGTGGCAGGACCTGATGGCTGACAAGGCGGACTGGATCGCGTCGTTCGGCCCGGACGGCATGCTGTACGACCAGATCGGCGGCATGCCCGCATACCCGTGCTTTGACGAGAGCCACCACCATATGGAGGACAGGCCGTCGCTCTCGTACACGCAGGGGCGGTTAAAGCTGCTGCCGCGCATCCGGGGGCAGGCCAAGACACACGGGGACGGGTTCGCGTTCTTCTCCGAGCACATCACGGACGTGTACTCGCAGTTCCTGGACGCGGCGCACGGCATCTACAGCGCGCCGAACGGCCCCAAGGCCGCGCACGCCTACGCCGCGGACGCGGACAACCGGCCAAGCGCCAATTTGAACTACCCGGAGCTGTTCCGCTACTGCTTCCCCGAGACGATCGTCACCGTCCGGAACCCGCGCCCGTTCCTCGACCCGCGCATGGTCAACTACGCATTCCTCTACGGCTTCCGCTACGAGATGGAATTGCGCTATCTGGAGGACCAGCGGGACACGCGCGAGGGCCGGCACGCCGAGTGGAAAGCCTACGCGAAGCGCGTGGCGGATCTGCGCAAAAAGTACGCGGATCTGCTGCTGACTGGATTGTACCGCGCGGACAGCGGGTTTGTGAACGAGAACCCGGCGCTTGCCGCCGCGCTGTACGAGGGCGAAACGCGCCGCGCCATCGCCGTGTGGAACGACACGGAAGAACCCCAGCCCGTGCGCGTCTCCGGCGTCACGGTGCGCGGATACGCTACGCCGGACGGCGAGGGCGAGGGATGCCCGGAGGTTATCGCGCCGGGCGCGGTCGCGCTGTTGTTGCTGTAGGTATCTATGAGCGAGATCGCTTGGATTGACTGGCAGGGCATGCGGCTCGTTCGCCTCGCGTGCGGGGCGTACGAGGCGTGGATCGCCCCGGAGATGGGCGGCAACGCGCTCCGGCTGGCGCACCACGGGTTGGGCGTGGAGGTGCTGCGGACACCGCCCAGCCCCGCCGCGCTGCGGGAGAACCCCAACGTCTACGGCGTGCCGCCGTTGCTCCCGCCTAACCGCATCGCGGGGGGCGCGTTCACATTCGGCGGCAGGGAGTACGCCTTCCCGGTGAACGAACCCGCGCGCGGCAACTCCCTGCACGGCGACCTGAGCCGGACGCCCATGGCTGTGGAAGAGGAAGGGATTCCTTGCGGAATCCCCATATGGCGCCCGATTGTTCCAATCAGCGCCGCCATCCCGGAAACAGCGGATGCCGATGGTGCGGAGGTCATCCTCCGGTACGCCGCGACCGAGAAAGCGCCGTATATGACGTTCCCGCACGCGTTCACGTACTGGGTTGCCTGGCGGCTGGACGCGGACGGCCTCTCGCAGACGATTGCCGTGCGCAACGGCAGCGCATCGCGGATGCCCTTCGGCTTTGGGCTGCACACGGCGCTGCACGTGCCGCGAGCGCGGCGGGATGCGTACCGCCTGATCGTGCCGGTGGGGCGGCAGGTGCTGCTGGACCCGGAAACGATTCACCCGACGGGCGAATACGCGGAGGATACGGTCCTGCACCGCTTGCTGAACGGCGGGGGTCTCCCGCCGCTGAATGAGCCGGTCAGCGCCCTGTTCGAGCGATTGCCGGGCGCGGCGATCCTGCGGGACACGGCGCGCGGCGTGGACATCCGCTATGAAGCCGGAGACGGTTTCAAGTTCTGGATGCTATGGAACGAGCGGGGGGAGAGGGACCACATCTGCGCGGAGCCGATGACCTGGACGGTGGACGCGCCGAACAGCCCCCTCCCAGCCGAACAGAGCGGCTTTGCCGCCATCGACCCGGGGGAGACGAAAGAACTCGCAACCCGCCTGTCTATTTGCGCGGCAGCGGGTGGCAACTGAACGATCAGTGAACGATCACTGAACGACGAAAGGAAGTACCCGACATGAGCTTTATGTTCCACCCGCACCCCTACAGCGACCCGAACGCCGTCAACCCGATCCCCGCGCCAGAGGGCGTGCTGGACGAGGTGACCCGGGGGATTCTGCCCGTCGCCAAGCGGATTGCCGCCGCGATGCGGGCGGGCGCGCGGCGCATTGGCGTGGACGGGTATCCCGGCGCGGCGTTTGACGTGCTGGTGAACGCGGTCGCCCAGCAGACGGGGCCGGACGGCGTCTCATTCGTGGACGCGAAGACGCTGCTGCTCGCGCCGGAGGCGATTGAGCGGAAGGTCGCGCCGTGTCTGCCCATGGACCGCGAAGCGGACCCAGTGCTGCTGTACGGCGTCCGATTCACGGAGGGATACGATGGCCTGCAGGACACGTCGGCGGTCAAAGTGATGAAGGACACGCTCGCGCGGGCGGAAGCGCCGGTGCTCGTGGTCGGGCTTGGCGCGCTGACGGACGCGCTGGTGGATTGCTACGATCTGCGCGTCTGGGTGGACATCACGCCCAAGCAGGCGGTGCTGAACTTCAAGAACGGCCTGGCCGTGAACATTGGCCGGGAAACCGCGCTCCCGTATGCCGAAATGATGCGGCGGAACTACTACGTGGATTTTGAGGTCGCGATTGAGCAGCGGTGGGCGTTGATCCGCGCGGGCAAAATCGACTGGTACATCACGGCGAGCGAACCTGCGCAAATGACGCTGCTGCCGTTCACCGCGCTGACCCGGTTGTTCGGCGAAGTGGCCCGCCGCCCGTTCCGCTGCCGCCCGGTGTATCTGGAAGGCGTCTGGGGCGGATATTACATCAAGCGCCTGCGGAACCTGCCGGACGAGATGCGCAACTGCGCCTGGGTGTTCGACATGATCCCGATGGAGGTCTCGCTCGCTATGGTCGTGGGCGGGATGGAGATCGAGACGCCGTTCTTCACGTTCGTGATGGCGATGGGCGAAACGCTGCTGGGCCGCGC
The DNA here is from genome assembly GCA_031550535.1 of Eubacteriales bacterium. Taxonomy (GTDB): domain Bacteria; phylum Bacillota; class Clostridia; order Christensenellales; family Aristaeellaceae; genus Avichristensenella. Next base: position 33,678 of record JAVBOM010000076.1, on the reverse strand, counting down.
GGCATACGAGGCGTTCGGCGGGTATTTCCCCATCCGCTTCAACTACGACGATACGTACCACGCGTCCGGCAACATGTCCATCCAGTGCCATCCCGGTGCGGACTATGTCACACAAAACCACGGAGAGCTGGGGCGGCAGGACGAGAGCTATTATATTTGCGTGGCGGGGCAGGGGGCCAGGACATACCTGGGCTTTACACAGGCCGATAGCTGCGACACGTTCCTAGGGCTCGCGGAAAAGGCGCAGGCGACGGGCGCGCTGGTGGATTATCAGCGGTACGTCCACGCTGTGGAGTCCAAACCGGGCACGCAGGTGATGATCCCGGCGGGCACGATCCACGCGTCCGGGCAGAACCAGGTGATCCTGGAGATCGGGAGTCTGACGGTCGGCTCGTACACGTACAAGCTGTACGACTACCAACGGCTGGACCCGCAGACCGGCCTGCCGCGCCCCATCCACCTGCAAATGGGTCGGGACGTGCTGCGCCCGGAGCGCACCGCCGCGTGGGTGACGGAAAACCTGGTCGATCACGGGTACACGGTGCGCCGGGGCGAGGGGTACGAGGAAATCGTCGTGGGCGAGCACGATCTGCAGTACTTTTCGCTGCGGAACCTGCGCTTCACGGGGACGATGGACGACGACACGCGGGGGACGTTCCACGTGCTGGCGCTGGTGGACGGCGAGCGCGTACGCGTGGAGTCCGTGGACGATCCGTCGCGTGGCTTCACGTTGCAGTCGATGGACATCGTGGTGGTCCCGGCGGAAATGGGCAGATACCGGCTGGTGAACGAGGGCGTCGGGCCGGTGGTGGTGCACAAGACGCTGCTGAAGGACGGCATCAGCCAATGAGCGCGTGCCTCGCGCTGGATATCGGCGGCACGTTCATCAAGCTGGGGCTGATGACGGAAGGGATTCCTTGCGGAATCCCTTCTATGGCGCGGAATCTTCGGTTCCACGCCTCTGATGCCGCTTCGTGCGAACCGCTCACTGGCAGTGTGACCCAGGTGCCGGTCGATTCGCAGGGGAGCGCGGAGGAAATTCTTGCCGCGCTGGACACGGCGCTCGCGCGGGGCATGGCGTCTGCGAAGGCGCTCGGCGTAACGGTCTCTCGGGTCGGCATCAGCATCCCGGGGCCGTTCGACTACCTCGCGGGCGTCAGCCACATGAAGCACAAGTTCGCTGCCATCGAGGGCATTTCGCTGCTGCCGCGCGTGCGGGCGGCGGTGGGCGGCGCGCCGGCGGCTTTCCTGCATGATTCCACGTCGTTCATGCTGGGCGAAGGCTGGTTTGGCGCGGCAAAGGGCGCGCTCCGGCCCGTCGGCGTGATGCTCGGCACGGGCTTTGGGTTCGCGGTGATGCAGGGCAGCAAGGTCTGCGTGAACGAGACGCAGACGCCCGCGCTGTCGCTGTGGGCGAGACCGCTCCGCGACGGCACGACGGAGGACTATGTGTCCCGCCGCGCCATCCGCGCCCGGTACGCGGCGCGCAGGCCGGACGCGGGCAGCCCGGATGTCCGCGAGATCGCCGAAAGCGCGCGCGGGGGCGACTTGGGCGCGCTAGAAACGATGCGGGAGACGGGAGAACTGCTGGCGGAGGTGCTTTCGCCGCACCTCGCGGCACTCCGGTGCGATCGCGTGGTGCTCGGCGGGCAGATCGCCCGCTCGGCGGACCTGCTGCTGCCGGGCTTCATGGCCCGGGCGGGCGTGGACGTGCGTGTCGCGGCGCACCTGGACGATGCCGCGCTGCGCGGAGCCGCGTATTACGCGGGCGCGGACCGGCTGTCGCTCGTGATGGAGACGACAGAGGCGGAGATGCTTCAGTGGGCGGAGCGGTAGGGATTTCATCCCAATACGAAACCCGCCACCTGGGGAAGGGCCATTAATAACTTCCTTCCCGCCGTGAGGCGAAATGATGGGGCTCCAAGGGGCCGATGGCCCCTTGGCAGGGTCTGGGACAGCGTCCCAGCGTCCCTTCCCCGATACCCCCCGCCATCAAGGAGGAATGACCATGGAAAGCGTCGTGCTGCGGCTGCAGGAGACGGTGGATCAGCTCGCCGCGGTGGAGCGGCGCATCGCGCTGTATTTTATCAGCCATATTGATACGCTCGTCGGCACGCCGATCAGCAGCGTGGCCGAGGCGTGCGGCACCACGAAGTCCTCGGTGGTGCGCGTGTGCAAGCAGATCGGCTTCAAGGGCTACAAGGACTTTTTGTTCGCCGTCAGCATGGAGCGCGCGCTGATCGAGCACGGCAAGACGCACTTTCCGCAGGAGCTTCATCCCGGGGACAGCATCGAGTCCATCAGCGCGCAGGTGGTGCGCAACAGCGTGTATTCGCTGGAAAACACGCTGCGCATTCTGAACTATGAGCAGCTCCGGCGGGCGGTGGACGTGATCGGCGGGGCGAAGCACATCGAGCTGTTCGGCGTGGGGGCCAGCGGGATCATCGCCACGGACGCGGAACTGAAGCTGCGCCGCATCGCGCTGCCCGCGCACGCCACGGTGGACACGCACTTTCAGATCATCGCCGCGGGCACGCTGTCGGAAGGGGACGCCGCAATCGCGTTTTCCTACCAGGGCGAGACGCGCGACATCATCGACGCGGTGACGCTGGCGAAAAGGCGCGGCGCGACGGTCGTGTCCATCACGAAGTACGCGGAAAATACCATTTCGAAACTGTCGGACGTGAATTTATTCGTCGCCAGCAACGAAACGCTGTCGCGACTGGGCGCGATGACGTCGCGGCTGGCCATGCTGGGCGTGATGGACATCCTGTTCACGTGCCTGGCGAGCGAGCGGTTCGACAGCTTTGAGGAATCCTTCAATCAAACGGTCGACGCGCTGCAGAACAAGCGCACGTGACCGGGAACGGAGCCAGATATGCGCGCGATTGTGGAGGCGGAACGGACGACCCCTGTCGTTTTGGAATGCGATGTGCTCGTCGTGGGCGGGGGTGTGGCGGGGATTGCCGCCGCGCTGGCCGCGAGGCGGGCGGGCGCGGACGTGCTGTTGCTGGAGCGGGAGTTTATTCTGGGCGGGCTGGCGACGGCCGGGCTGGTCACGATCTATCTGCCGCTGGACGATGGGACGGGGCGGCAGGTGAGCTTCGGCATCGCGGAGGAGTTGCTGCGTCTGTCCATCCGCTATGGTGCGGAGGCGCGCTACCCGGCGGCATGGCTCGACGCGGGCAGGGCGGCGGAGCGGGCGGACGGGCCGCGCTTTGAGGTGCAGTTTAACCCGCACCTGTTCGCCATCGCGGCGGAACAGCGCCTTGCCGATGAGGGCGTGGAGATCCTGTACGGCACGGCGGCGTGCGCGGTTCGGCGTGAGGGCGGCCGGCTGACGCACGTCGTGGTGGAGAACAAATCCGGCCGGAGCGCCATTGCCGCGCGGGCCGTGGTGGACGCCACGGGCGACGCGGACATCTGCGCGCTGGCCGGGGTGCAAACGGCGGTCTACGCGCCGGGCAATCCGCTCGCGGCGTGGTATTACAGCGTCGGCAAGGACGGGCTGGCGCTCCGCGCGCACGGCGCTGCGGACGTGCCCGACTGGAACAAGGGATCCACGCCGCCGCCGCTGACGCGGGAGCGGTTTGCGGGCCTGGACGGCAGGGAGCTCAGCCGGATGGCGCGGCTCTCCCACGCGAAAACGCTGGAGGACTTGCTGCGCCGTCGCGCCTCCGACGAGACGCTCGTGCCGGTGACGCTGCCGTCGATCCCGCAGGTGCGCATGACGCGGCGGATTGTGGGGCTGTACACGCTGGACGAGTCGGAGACGCGCAAGACGTTTGACGACGGGATCGGCTGTGTGGGCGATTGGCGCAGGCGCGGCCCCATGTACCAGATTCCGCTGCGGACGCTGGTCAGCGCCGAGGCCGCGAACCTGATCGCCGCCGGGCGCTGCGTTTCCGTCACGGACGCGATGTGGGACATTGCGCGCGTGATCCCGGTCTGCGCCGTCACGGGCGAGGCGGCGGGCGCGGCGGCCGCGCTGGGGGACGACTTGCGGCGGCCGGATGCGCGGGCGCTCCGGGCGCACCTTCGGGCGCGCGGCGTCTGGCTGGGGGAGGAATGAGGCGGGGACAAGGCGGAAATCCCGCGCTGACGATTATGGCGCATGGCCTGCGGGGGCCTTCTCAATCAGCGGGGAAAGCAGACGGACGAGTTTCCCTATGGATTCATAGTACAGAGAAGAATACTGGTCCAGCGCCCTTCGGTTGTTCATGGATTCGATGACCCGCATCAGGGAACAGGAGGTCATCGTATACGCGACCGTGTAGGAATCAAACGGCGCGAGAGTCCCCCGGCGGATCAGCTCGTCAAATACGGATTGCCGAAACGTCAGCGCCTTTTCAAAAAAGAAGTAATCAAACACTTCCCGGGCTTTTCTGCATTCAAACTGATAGCCGATGGCGATTCGCAGTACCTTGAGCGCGAAGAGCATATCATCCTCATTTCGGTACCGGACGAACATCATGTCCAGAATCTCAGGAACGGGCAGCCCCGGGGCGCGTTTCACAATTGTTTCCAGGGGCAGGCGGCACTGCCTGTCAATTTCCAGGAAGCGGTCGAAAATTTCATTCAGCAGGTCATCCTTGCTCTGGTAGTGATAGTACAGGCTGGAAGGCTTGACGCCCACCCGGGAGGCCAGCTCCCGCATGGTGCTTTCGCTGTAGCCAAGGGTGGAGAGCATATCCACCGCGGTGGTGAAGATTTTTTCTTTGGTGTTGTCGCCAAACATCATCTGCCTCCATGGCCTGCGGGGCCGCGCGCCATTTTTCTGTGTCGCGCGCCTTTCGCCCCGCAAGCAGTCGGTATGGCTTGCCTACTCCGCCGCGCCGCTTCCGTCGGCTGGTAACCCTTTCCGCTATAACAGAATCTCCCGCCGCTCGGCGGAGGACTGGTACACGGCGCTCAGGATGCGCTGGAGCGTCACCGCGTTTTCGAGCGACGACACCGGCGTCTTGCCCGTGCGCACGCAATCCGCGAAGTGGCCGATTTCGTAGTGGAACCGGTCGATATCGATCGTCGCGGGCTTCGTGTCCACCAGGTGGTCGTCCTCCTCGCCGTAGATCGTCAGCGGGCCGAGCGTCGCGCCGCCCTTGCTGCCGCAGATTTGCGTGTACTCCTGATTCGGCGCGTTCAGCGCCCAGCTCGTTTCAAACAGCATGCACGCGTTGTTCTCAAAGCGGATGAACCCGGCGGCCGAGTCCTCGGTATCAAACGCGGTCACGTCGCTGTCCAGCGCGACCCAGCGGTTCACGTCCTTTGTCTTGAAGTTGCCGATGCGGTTGGAGGTCGATGCGGCAACGCTGACGGGCTTCGGGCGGCCCATCAGATACCAGCAGCAGTCGATGCAGTGCACGCCAATGTCCAGCACCGGCCCGCCGCCGGACTTGGCCGAGTCCGTGAACCATCCGACGGGTGTGCCGCGCCGGCGGATCATCGCGGTCTTGGCGTAGTAAATCTCGCCCAGCTTCCCAGCCGCCACCTGATCCGCCAGCAGGCGCACGTCGCTCTGGTAGCGCCTGGGTACGGCCATCATGAACGTGACGCCGCTCTCCTTCACCGCGCGCTCCATTTCCAGCGCCTTGCTAAGCGTGCTGGCCATCGGCTTTTCGCACAGCACATGCTTGCCCGCGCGCGCCGCCGCGATGGTCACGTCGCTGTGCGACGCGTTCCACACGCATATGTCGACGGCGTCAACCGTCTCCGCTTCGAGCAGCGCCTCCACGGACGCGTACGCGCGCGGGATGCCGAACTTTTTCGCCGCTTCCTCCGCGCGGGGGAGGTTCCAGTCCGCGACCGCAACGACCGACACGTCGTCCCGCTTGGCGTACGCGGGCAGGTGCGCGCTCTGCGCGATATTCCCCGCGCCGATCAGCCCTATACGAAGTTTTTCCATTCATTTTTCCTCCGCCATAGATTTCCGGTAGCTCTTTGGCCACGCCGATTCGGGAACGAATATAGTTTCGGCTGGGCCAAGGAAATTATACCGCATATATCGCCGGGTGAGAAGGGTTTCATGATGAGTGTGTAGTAGCTTATGGGGGATACATATACCAATCGCCGCCACGGGCGCGGCGGGGGGAGAGAGCATGAAGGTTTGTGTGCAACTGTACACCGGGGCGGCGGGCGCGCCGTCACCCCTCTGGGACGAGCGGTCGCTGCGGCGCAAAATCGAACGGCTGCGCGCCGGGGCGGATGTTGACCGCGCCGTGATCGGCTGGCTGGACGGCGCGGACGAACGATACCGGATCATCGACTGGCTGCGCGCGGAAGGGCTCCAGGTGTACCTGTGGTTCCCGGTGTTTTCGGAGTTGGACGCGTATGCTGCCTTCACGCCGCTTATCAGCCGGGACGGGCAGCCTGTGATGGGCGGCGCACTGACCGGGCAGGGCGAGCGGTTCTCGTTTTGCTGCCCCGGCGACCCGGAGAACGTGCGAAAAGTCCTGCGCGTGTTCGACGAGCGGTATGCGCGACTTCCGATTGACGGCGTGTTTCTGGATCGCATTCGATATCCGTCGTTCGACGGCGGGCTGGCGGCGTTCTATAGCTGCTATTGCGCGGCGTGCGGTGCGCCGGATGCGCCAATGCCCACGCCCGGCGGCGCGAACCCGCTCGGCATCGCGGAGTACGCGGCGGGGCGCTACAGCTTGAACGACCCCGACACCTGGCTGTTGCTGCTGCGCAAGGCGGAGCGTGTCACGGGCGCGCTGACAGTGGTGTGCGGGCATTTGCGCGAAAGAGGGCTTTCCATCGGCATGGATATGTTCGCGCCATTCCTTGCCCCGTTCGTTGGCCAGGATTACCCGGCCCTGTGCGCGCTGGCTGACTTTGTCAAGCCCATGTTCTACCGTGCGACATACGCGCCCGCCGGGCTTCCGCACGAGATCGACAAGTACGCCGAAGCGTTCGGCGGTAGCGCGGAAGAAGTGCGGGCGCGCCGGGAGGCGCTCCGGTGCGTGGCGGGCATAGACGCGGCGGAAGGGGGAATCGGGGACGCGTTTCTCGCGCGCGAGGTCAAGGCGGCAAGTGCGCTGGCGAATGGACGCGCGCAGGTGTTCGCCGGGGTCGAGGCCGTCCGGATGCACGGCGTGTGCGAGGCGGACGCGGCGTATGTGCGGCGAAGCGCAGCGGTATGCCGCGCTGCGGGCGCGGACGGTATCGCGCTGTCGTGGGATTTGAACGCGACGCCGGAGGAATGGCTTTCCGGGGTGTGAGACGGAGGAGGGGGGGCGCGCCACGCTATTCAAGTCCTGATGGCGGCGCTGATTTGAATAATCGGGCGCCATAAGGGGCACCGGAGGGAAGCGCCGCCAGCGGCGGATACAGCGATCCGCAGGTGCCCCGAGGTACAGAGCGGTGGCCCTTCGAGCATCGGAGGGGGAGCGCCCGCAGCACCGAAGGGAAGCGCGCCCAGTGGGCGATGAAGCGACCCGAAGGTGCCCTGAAGCACAGAGTGATCGACCGAAGGGCGAGCACGACAATGCTGAAGGGCGCGGGATACAGCGACCCGGAGATGCCGACTGGCACAAAGCCGGAACCGAGTGCGCCTGTGGGCGATGAAGCGAGGTGAAGGTTCGCCCCGGCACAGAGCAATGGACGCGCCTGCGGCCAGTGCGACAATGCCGGGGTGCGCGATCAACCGAAGGGCGAGCGCGACAATACCGAGGGGCTTTCGCTAGAAATCCCTACCTTATCCACGCGAGGACGCGCTGAATGTACGCATCCCAGAAATCCCAGGTGTGGCCGCCGGGGCCTTCCTCGAACGTGATCCCCAGAGACTCCCCAAATTCGGCGAGGAAGCGCCGGTTGTCCTGGTACAGGAAATCCTCTGTGCCGCAGGCCATGTAGAAGCGCGGCATCGGCTGCCCGCTGGCGATCAGGCGGCGCGCCACGGCGGGCAAATCGCTCTCGCTGCCGACCAGTTCGTCCTTCGAGCCAAACACATCGGCAAAATACCGCGCCCTGTCCGCGTCCGCGTCCACGGACATCATCCCCACCACATCCAGCGCGCCGGATAGGCTGGCGGCGGCGGCAAAACGATCGGGGCAGTTAAGCCCTAATTTCAACGCGCCGTAGCCGCCCATCGACAGCCCCGCGACAAAACGGTCCTCGCGCCGCGTGGAGAGCGGGAACATCCGATCGCAAATATCCGGCAGTTCCTCGCTGATGAACGTCCAATACTTGCCGCCGTGCTTCATATCGGCGTAAAAGCTGCGGTGAACCGCCGGCATGACCACCGCCAGCGGAAGCCGCGACGCGTAGCGTTCGATGGACGTTTGCCGCTGCCAGGACGCGTGATCGCTGGAGATCCCGTGCAGCAGATAGAGCACCGGCCATCTGCCGTCCGCTTGCGGGCAGGGCGTCTCCGGCAGGATCACGTTCATGGACGTATTGAGGTCCAGGCAGGTGGATTTGCAATTGACCTGTAAGAATGCCATGGCGCGCCTTCTTTCTGTGTCTGGTATGAATCAATTATAGCACACCGGCGCGCGAACGTCTCCAACGCAAAAGGCAGCCCTTCCGGCGATGCGTGCCGGGGGCTGCCTTCTTGGTTCGTATGTTGTTCCAGGGCGAGCGATTACTTCCTCTTCACCGGCCGCAGCACTTCGTAACCCAGCGTTTCCGGCAAATGGCGCTGGTACGTCGGCAGCGCCGCGTCGCCCCACTGGAAGCCGTTCACCGCCGGGTCATAGCTGCCCGCCAGCGTTTCCACCCGGCGCATCACCTCGCCGCACTGGGTCTGGAAGTCGAACGGCGGGTGATAGAACACCAGGTAATACGAGGCGGGCAGGCGCTTGATCTCGAACCCCTTCGGCACTTCGCCCTTGTAGTCCTCCGGCACGCCCAGGCCGTAAAAGTATCCGCGCCCGCCGTCCGGCTTGCGATACCAACCCGCCGTGTGGCCGATCACCACCGGGTCGGCCACGTGTTGCATGCTCTCAATGTAGCCGAGAACCTCGTCGCAGTCGTGCGTCTCCCAGAAATCCATGTAGTTGTCCGCGTTCGGCTCCCAGATGCCGATGTATTGATGGGCGGGGATGTATTCCACGCGCACCGCCGCCTCCGCCAAAGATGTGTTCTGCATTGCCATTTCCTCCCACATGTGTTCATTGTCGGGCAGGAGAACGTTTTGCTTGATGGGGAGGCGCACCGGGCGCGGCGCTTTCCGGTAGGCATAGGGCGTCAGGCCGTACGCTTCCATGAACGCGCGCGTCAGCGCCTCTTGGGAGGCGTAGCCGCTTTCCAGCGCGATATCCAGTATCCGCGCGTCCGTGTCGCGCAGGGCCAGCGTCGCGACCGCCAGCCTTCTGCCCGCCAGGTAACGCCTGAGCGTTTTTCCGGTGACACGGTGGAACTGCTGGGAGCAGTACGATGGCGAATACCCCACGTGCCGTGACATGTCCAGCAGCGACGGGTTCTCGCCGACGCGCGCCTCCGCGAAGTCCAGCATCCGCTGGACAGCCTCCTTCCATGATGGCGGCGCAGATTTGAAAAATCGGGCGCCATCAGAGGATTCCGCAAGGAATCCTTCCCTTTCCCGCAAGTTGTTTCCCTCCCTTCACGGGGGAGTATAGCAAAAGGATGGGCGTTATTTCTTGATGTGAGACGGGAAGATCGGGGAATGGCTGGGTTTTGTCGGTCACAATCGGCGTATGGATTGCGGGCCGCATGCCCGGGCCATTCCACCGGGGCATTGACTTTCGTGATGGCGGCGCTGATTTGGAAAGCGAGCGTCATAGAAAGATTTCACAAGGAATCCCCGCCTTGCCGTGGATCAGATGCTGTGCGTTGCGCGCCTCGTATGAATCGACGTGTCTACGCGTCCACCACATCAAAATCCGCCGCGCGCAGCAGCCGGTTCATCAGCGCCAGCCCCATGCCGGAGGTGGCGGCCGCCTCGGCCAGGATCAAGCCCGCGCCTTCCGCGTCCAGCGCCCGCAGCGCGTCAAACAGCCCGGCGGCCATCTCCGCCGCGTCCGCGCCGAGCGGCCGTGCGGCGCGGTGGCCGTATTCCGCCACGTGCGCGTTCGCGCAGAGGATCGCGGGCTTCTCGCCGCGCGCCCCGGCCTCGTCATACAGACGCTTGGCTGTTTTGATCACTGCTTCCGGCGCGCCGCGCACCACGACGACCCGCGCGCGCGGCGCGTAGTGCCTGTGCCGCATGCCCGGCGAGCGGGCCTCCGCGCCCTCGCCCAGCGGCGCGAGCACCGCGCGGTCCACGGTCAGGTCCGGCAGGAGCGCCCGAAGCGCCTCGGCGGTCACGCCGCCCGGCCGGAGCAGCGCGGGCACATCGCCCGACAAGTCCAGCACCGTCGATTCCACGCCGACCGCGCACGCGCCCCCGTCCAGGATCAGCGGGATGCGCCCGCGCAGGTCGTCGTAGACGTGCGCCGCCGTGGTGGGGCTGGGGCGGCCGCTCCGGTTCGCGCTGGGCGCGGCGATGGGCGTGCCCGCCGCGCGGATGAGCGCGAGCGCCGCCGGGTGCGCGGGCATCCGCACCGCGACGGTCGAAAGGCCGGCGGTTACGGCGTCCGGCACGCGGGACGTTTTCGGCAGCACGAGCGTCAGCGGGCCGGGCCAGAAGCGTTCCATGAGCAGCCGCGCGCGCGCGTCCACGCGGCTCACCAGCATCGGCAGCGCCGCCGTATCCGCGATGTGTGCGATGAGCGGGTTGTCCGCCGGGCGCTCCTTCGCGATGAAGATATTCATGACGGCCGCGCCGTTCATCGCGTCCGCGCCGAGGTCGTAGACCGTCTCCGTGGGGAACGCGGCCACCTCGCCCGCGCGAAGCAGCAACGCCGCCCGTTCGATCGTGGCGGCGTTGACAGGCGCGATGTCCGTGTGCAGTTCGGTTCCGCCGTCCGGCGTAGCCTGTGTGTTCATCACGCGCTCTCCCCGGACAGCTTCTTCAACCGCTCGGCCTCGTCCGCCAGCAGCAGCGGGTCGATCACCATGTCGCAGTCGCCGTCCACAAAGAAATCGAGCTGGTACAGCGTCAGCCCGAGCCGGTGGTCCGTCACGCGGCCCTGGGGGAAGTTATACGTGCGGATGCGTTCGCTCCGGTCGCCCGTGCCGACCTGCAGCTTGCGGTTTTCCGCGTATTCGGCATCCTTTTGCGATTGGTACAGGTCGTACAGCCGCGCTTTCAGCACGCGCATGGCCTTGTCGCGGTTCTTGATCTGGGATTTTTCGTCCTGGCAGGTGACGACCAGCCCGGTGGGCAGGTGCGTGATGCGCACGGCCGAGTCCGTCGTGTTGACGCACTGGCCGCCGTGGCCGCTGGAGCGGTACACGTCCACGCGGATGTCGTTTGGCGAAATCTGCACGTCCACGTCCTCCGCCTCCGGCAGCACGGCCACCGTCGCCGTGGAGGTGTGGATGCGCCCGCCCGATTCCGTCGTGGGCACGCGCTGCACGCGGTGTACGCCGCTCTCGAATTTCAGCTTGCGGAACGCGCCCTTGCCGGTGATGGTGAACACGGCTTCCTTCACGCCGCCAAGTTCCGTCATGTTCGCGTCGATGATCTCGATGCGCCAGTTATGCCGCTCGGCGTACCGGGTGTACATGCGCAGCAGCACCTGGCCGAACAGGCTGGCCTCGTCCCCGCCCGCGCCCGAACGAATCTCCATGACGACGTTCCGATCGTCGTTCGGGTCGCGCGGCAGCAGCAGCACCTGGATTTCGTGCCACTTCGCGCCGATTTGCTCGGTCAGTTCCGATATTTCCTCCCGGGCCATGTCGGCCATGTCGGGGTCAAAGAGCATCTCCTCGGCCTGCGCCTTTTGGCTGTTCAGCGCGGTCCATTCGCGGTACGCGGTCACGACCGGCTCTAGCTGCGCGTGCTCGCGCATCAGCTTCGCGAGAAGCTGCGGGTCCGAAGCCGTCTCCGGCTGCGCCATCTGTTCGGAGAGCTCGTCATAGCGGCCCTCCACCCATTGAAGTTTATCCTGCATATCCATCCCCCGTCACGACGCGGTCCAAGTGGTTCAGATCGCGCGCGATGCTTATTGTCGCAAAAAAAGCGGATAGCATTCCGGCCACGTCTCCCGCTTGCCCGTCGCCTACCTCCAGCAGCAGCGCGCCGCCCGGCGCGAGGTGATCCGGCAGTCCCGCCACGATGCGGCGGTAAAAGGCAAGCCCGTCCGTGCCGCCATCCAGCGCCAGCGCCGGTTCCCGCCGGACCTCCGGCTGCAAGGCGGGCAAATCGGCCGTCTGAATGTAGGGCGGGTTGGAGACGATCAGGTCAAATATCTGCCCGGAAAGCGCGGTGAACAGGTCGCTTTGTACCCATTTGACGCCTGCGCCGAGCCGCTCGCCGTTCGCGCGCGCCACGGCCAGCGCGTCCGCGCTGATGTCCACCGCCGTGACCGCTGCGCCCGGACACGCCAAAGCGGCCGTGATCGCCAGCGCCCCGCTGCCGGTGCCGATGTCCAGCATCCGGCGGCCGGGGGAGAGGCGGCGCACGGCCTCCTCCGCGAGCAGTTCCGTATCGCCGCGCGGGATCAGCACCCGGGCGTCCACACGGAACGCGCGCCCCATGAAGTGCGCCTCGCCCAGCACGTATTGCAGCGGATCGCCCGCCGCCCGCCGCGCGAGGAGCGCGCCATACCGCGCGGATTCATCGGGCGAGAGTTTTGCGTCCGCGTCTAGCAGCATGGTGAGCCTGGGCAGACCGAGCACGTCCGCGAGCAGCCACTCGGCGTCGAGCGCCGCGTCCGACGCGCCTGAGGCAGCCAGCCTTACGGCCGCGTCACGGAGCGCCTGTCTGCGGCTGTTCAAGGGCAATGGCCTCGCTGTCGTTTTGATCGATTTCCGCTGCCTGGGCGAACGCCTCCGCTGCCTCGGCAGTTTCCGGCGCGCCGGCTTCCTCTGCTTTATCCTTCACGGGCAATCCGTACAGCGCCGCGTTGAACGCCGCGATGGCGACCTCTAGCTGCGCGTCGTCCGGCTCGCGGGTGGTGAGCTTTTGCAGCATCAGCCCCGGCCAGCGCAGCGCGCGCACGAGCCCCGAATCGTTGTGCGCGAGGCCCTTCAGCGCCTCATAGGAGATGCCCGCAATGAGCGGCAAAATCAGCAGGCTGCGCGCGAGCCGCGCGATGAACGTCAGCCGCTCGATGCCGAACGCAAACTGCAGAATCTGGTCGGCCACCGCGCCCAGCAGAATGGCGATGATCATCACCAGGAGCAAAAAGCTCGTGCCGCAGCGGGGGTGCAGCGTGGAGAACCGCTGCGCGTTTTCCGGCGTCAGGGGCAGGTCGTGCTCGTGGCAGTAGACCGTCTTGTGCTCCGCGCCGTGGTACTGGTAGGTTCTGCGCATGTCCGGAATCAGGCCGGACAGGCCGATGTACGCCATCAGGATCAAAATGCGCACCAGGCCGGAGATCAGGTTGACCACGAACAGCGACGAGACGGCGTTGTTCACGAGGCTCCCCACGAAGCTGGGGATCACCATGAACAGCAGCAGCGACAGCCCGAGCGCCATCACCATCGCGACGCCCATGACGATTTTATCGATGCTCTTGCCGAGCGTTTTGCTCAGCCATTTTTCGAATTTCGTCGGCTCCTCGTCCATCACGCCGAGCATCTGGGTGGACGCCTCCAGCGTGGTCATGCCCATCACCAGCATGCTGACCATGTTGACGATGCCGCGAATGATGGGCCAGCCCATCCACTTGTGCTTTTTCGCGGGGCTGACATACGGGTCGCGCTTCAGGACGATTTCACCGTCTGCTTTCCGCACGGCGATGGCGATGGCATCGGGCGATTTCATCATCACGCCCTCCATGACCGCCTGGCCGCCGATATCCGGTTTTCTCTGTTGTTGATCCGCCATCTATGTCAAACCTTCCTTTCATTGTCGTCGAAGTTATCGATTCAGCCGTGTACAGTATACACCGTTTCCCGGCGCCGGTAAACGGTAACTTGTCTCAAAACGCAGAAAAGCGAACCGAAAAACTTCGGCTCGCTTGCTTTTTCCGCCCTGCTCACAGACCGTAGCGCTTCTTGAAGCGGTCCACGCGTCCGCCGGTGTCCACCAGCTTCTGCTTGCCGGTGAAATACGGATGGCACTTGGAGCAAATTTCGACCTTCAGCTCTTTTTTGGTGGAGCCGGTCGTAAACGTTTCGCCGCAGACGCAGCGCACCGTCGCCTCGCCATAGTTCGGATGAACCTTTTCCTTCACTTTGTCTCACCCCTCCCGGTTGCCCTGGTTGTCCAGCAACCGCAAAAACTAGTATATCATGAAGGGACACGCGTTGCAAGACTTTTTTTCGGTATTTTTGGCTGCATTTCAGCGGGCGGCGAAGCGCGACGTTCAGACTTTGCTTTCGCCTGAACGGCGGCCCAATTGCGTTTCAAATAAAAATGTGATATAATCTTTGTGCGAAAAGTCAACGAGAGGGTGAGCCCCCATGAAGCGTTGCATCCGCGCCATACTCGCCGGCGCCCTGGCGATCCTCATGCTGGCGTGGGTTCCGCCGTCCGTGGCACAGGCGCAGGAGGGCGCCTCCACGGTCACCGGGCCTACCATGATCGGAACGGTCGTCATCACGAAAAAGGGGTATCAGAACGTCCGGGAGAACCCCAAGGATTCCACCGTCGTATTCCGCGTCCATTATGGCGAGCGGTTCCTGTGTAGGAGCGACACCGGGGATGGCTGGTACAAGATCCTCCTGCCCATAGGGTCTTTCGGGTATGTTTCCAGTGACCCTGAAAATACGGCGCTTCTCAGGGGCGAGACGGACGGGTTCACGCTGTCGAAAGGCGGTTCCAGCATCATCATTGAGACAAAAAGACGAGCTTTCCTCTATTCCCAGCCCAAGAGCAGCGCGCAGACGCGGAGGGTTTCCGCCGACGGTTCGACGGACACCACGTTCTACTATCCAAAGGGAACGGAGTTCGTCGCGTTTGGCAAGACGACCCGCGGCAACAGCGATTGGTATTTGATACGGGCCTACAACATGGGGGTTGACGAACTGGCTTGGCTGCTGGCAACCGATGTCACGCTGATCTCCGGCGCCCCCGAGAGCGTGCTTATCCCGGCCGGTGGTACGACTGACGCCGCCTCACACCGCCGATATAAAAGGAGAATCCATTATGAAGCACACCGTCCGCGCCCTGATCGCCGGCGCCCTGGCAACCCTCATGCTGGCGTGTGTTCCGCTGGCCATGGCGTTTGCGCAGGAGAGCGCCTCCACGGCCGCCGGGTCTTCCCTGCTGGGAACTGTCGTGATCACGAAAAAAGGGTATCAGAACGTTCGCAGGAGCGCTACGGATTCCACCACCGTCTTCCGCGTCCACTATGGCGAGCGGTTCCTGTGCATGAAGGACACCGGGGACGGATGGTATCGGATCCTCCTGCCGGGGGGATCGTTCGGGTATGTTTCCAGTGACCCTGAGAATACGACACTTCTCAGGGGCGAAACGGACGGACGCACGCTATCCAGAGGCGGCTCCAACTTCCGAATCGAGACAAAAAGAAGGGCCTTCGTCTATTCCCAACCCAAGAGCAGCGCGCAGACGCGGAGGGTTTCCGCCGACGGTTCGACGGAAACCACGTTCTACTATCCAAAGGGAACGGAGTTCATCGCGTTTGGCAAGACGACCCGCGGCAACAGGGATTGGTATCTGGTACAGGCCATCAACATGGGGGTTGACGAACTGGCTTGGCTGCTGGCAACCGATGTCACGCTGATCTCCGGCAACCCCGAGAACACGCTCATCCCGGCCGAGTGGTACGACTGACGCCGCCCGCCCGGCACCATTTGTCCCGCAAACGGCACGCGTCCACGGCGTACCTGCCAGAAAGACCGCGCCGTTTCCGCGCGCGTGCACTGCTAACTAAATCGATTTATGTATTGCTTTCCGAGCGAAAGCATGCTACTATATTTCCGCGTGAACGCATAGGGAATATGCAAAAGAAGAAAGGGAGAATCCACATGAAGCACAGTTTCCGCGCCCTAACAGCCGGCATCCTGGCGCTCCTGATGCTGGCGTGCCTTCCGCTGTCCATGGCTCTGGCGCAGAGCGGTTCCTCCGGCGACGATTCCGACTTTATCGGGACGGTCGTCATCACCAAAAAGGGATTCCAGAGCGCAAGGGCCAGCAGCTCGGATTCCACCATTGTCTTCCGCGTTCACTATGGCGAGCGGTACCTGTGCACGGGGATTGTCGACGGCTGGTACGAAATCCTGTTCCCGACCGGGGACTATGGGTATGTCTCTGCCAGCGCCGAGAATACGGCCCTGCAACGGGGCGAGATCAGCGAAGAAACGCTGTCGACGGTGGTTTCCACGTTCAACATCCGGGCGAACAAAAAGACCGACGTGTTTTCCCAACCCAAATCCAGCGCGCAAATGCGCAGGGTTTCCGCCAATGGCACGACGGAATCGACGTTCTACTACACCAAGGGGACGGAGCTGCTCGCGTTTGGCATGACGACGCGCAGCAACAAGGACTGGTACCTGCTGCTGGGCAACAACAACGGCGTTCGGGAGCTGTGCTGGGTGCAGGCCGGCGATGTCACGCTGATCTCCGGCACCCCGGGCGACAAGGTCGTTCCCGGCTGGTGGTATGACTGAGCGGGCTTCCCGCGATTGATTTTTTGCGCTGCCCGGGTTCCGGCGATTGTGCTGGAACCCAGGCAGCTTTTTTGTTTTATCTCGTGAGCAGGGCGCCGATATTGCGGTCCGAAAACTCGTAAAACGCGGCGGCGGGCTTTTTGAACTGCGCGTCCAAGGCCGCGTCGAACTGGGCCTGTGTGGCAGGCTTTTTGTTGACAGTGTAGGATATGCCTTGAAAGGAATAGCCAGGGCCGTAGACGGAATCACTATGGGTGATTTCGTCGATGGTGTATGCGTTTCCGCTGAATTTGAGTGAACCGAACCCGCCGTCCGCCGCGCTGCTGGCATAGGAGAACGTACCGTCCGACTTCAGATCCATGAAAGACCGATAGCCGAGCTCATACCCGTATACCACCCCAGATTGATGGCGCAAAATCAGATAATCATCCGCCTTGCTCAGTCCGAGAACGACTTCCGGCACGCCGTCGTAGTCCAGGTCAATGACCGCAAGCTGCGTGACGGTGATCGCGAAACCGTACGCATCGGACAGCGAACGGAGAAATTGGGGCAGATCCACGGTTCGATTTTCATCGGCGTAGAAAAACGTGGCGCTGTTGTGCAGGATCGACTGATACGCGCTGAACGCGGCCGTGGCGGACGGCGTACCCTGCTGTTGCCCGGTTTGCCCGCCGGCCCCCTGGCGGATGGAGCCGATGGGCCCATCCAGCGCGCTGACGTACAGGTAGTCAGCCAGGATATAGCCGTACAGGTCACCCACTTGGACATAGTACCATTTCGTTTGGGTTTCGCCGAGCACAATGGCCACGTCGCCGTTGTATACCCTGCTCGCGACCGCCGCGCCCGTGGAAGGGTCGGCGCGCAGGTTGACCCAGTTGCTGCCCTTTGTGTTGTTCACCACGCCGGACGGCTGCTGGGAAGCGACGCGCCATGAGTCGGAACCCCGGTACAGATACTCAGCCTTCATGTATCCGCCTTGCGTGCCGATGACGACCCACAGCCATTCTTTATAGGGGTCCGACTCGCACAGGACGGTTGTGCCGGTGAAATAAAGCCCCAGCGATTTTGACTCCGCAGTCGGGCGCTCCCGAAGATGCACCCGGTCGGCGGTCTTGCCGTCAATGACTGCCGTGACGTAATCCGCGCTGCCCGCCAGGCCCGCGCCCGCGCACGCCAGCAGAGCGATCAACAGTATCATTGAAATAACCGACTTTTTCATGGTTTTCTTCCTTTCGTGTCCAGTGGTGGCGTAGCGTTGGAAAATCGGGCGCCATGAGGGGCACCGGAGGGAAGCGCCGCCCAGCGGGCGATGAAGCGACCCGAAGGTGCCCTGCGGCACAAAACCGAAACCGAGCGCGCCCTGTAGGCGATGAAGCGAGGTGAAGGTTCGCCCCGGCACAGAGCAATGGGCGCGAATGCGCACAGCGCGACAATACCGAGGGGCTTCCGTAAGGAATCCCTACCTCGCCGACAATACGACGAAGAAAACTGGCAATTTGTTGCCAGCGCGCCAGCGAACCATTCGGTTGTCGAAGCGTGTCGTTTTCGTGTACCTCACTTTCACTCATGCTTGGGACATGCTCGCGCCCAAAGGATAGCGAATCAGTTGAAAGGGAGGAGTGAGACATTCATGAACTATTTCAATTGCAATTGCCGCTGCAGGGCTATTCGTACATGCCCTTCGACGATAATCACCAGAAGCCGGCAAGCAACCGGGGCGACCGGCCCTGCGGGACCGCAGGGACCCAAGGGACACCCGGCCGGGCAGGCGCCACGGGAGCAACAGGCCCCATAACAGGCGCCACTGGGCCAACGGGCCCCGTCGGCGTAACGGGTGTGACCGGCGTAACAGGCGTGACCGGGCCAACTGGCCCGAATCTCTCCGTGCTGTATCTGGCATCGGATCAATCGGTCAGCAACGATGGTTGGGTTGGACTGGGCACAGCGTCGTCCGTGTCGTCGTTTCCGGCGAGCACTGTGGTCATGCCCACAGGCATGACCATCGTGGGGCTGACGTTCAACATCCGGGACAACACGCTATCGGATGGGGACACTGTTACCGCGACGCTCTATGTCAGCACATGTGGATTTGATACCCCGACTGACACAGGGATATCGGCAACGATTGTTGGGCCAAGCGACGCCGATACGCCCAATTGCGTCGCCACCGGCAGCGGGAGCTTTGCCGTAACCCAGGGAATGCTATTGGCGGCACAGATCACGACTAGCCCGACTAACGCCGCGTTAAGCGAGGGCGTTGCCATTGCCGTGCTATTCACGATGCCGTAAGACCGGGTCGCATGGATCGCCGTGGGTTTTACGACGAAACCTGCGGCGTACATGGATGGCGGGTTGATTTGGAAAATCGGCCACCATCGGAAGGATTCCGACGGAAATCCTCACCTTGTTAATGGCGCGGTATCTCCGGCAACCGTATCGCCCAGTGCGCGGACAGATACCCCGCCTCCCGCGCTCCCTGGCAGAGCGTTTGGATCGCGCTTTTGACCACGCACTCGGGGGAGAGACGGGCATCGCCCGGCAGACTGCCCGCGAGGGACGACAGGAAATCGATATATGCGGCCAGCTCCTGCATTTCCGTGTCGGATAGCTCGAAGATGCGTTTGTACATGCGAACACCTCCAAACAAGTCCGTTTTACTGAATTTTTCAGTATCTGTCAATACCGGGAATTCCGGTACGCGATACTGAAAAAAAGAGGCGGGGATTCCTTAAGGAGTCCTCCTGTGACGCCTGATTTTTCAAATCGACTCCGCCTCGGATGGAGTGGGAGGGTGGTTTCCATGTTCATTCGCCGCCTCCGCGACCTGCGCGAGGACGCGGACCTGAAGCAAATTGATCTGGCGCAGGTGCTGCACTGCTCGCAGCAGACCTATAGCGACTATGAGCGCGGGTACACGGAAATTCCTCTGGAGGCCCTGATCGAACTGGCGAAGTTTTACGACACCACAACGGACTACATCTTGGGCCTGTCAGGCCGCAGGGAACGGGACGAAGCATAGCCGCGCCTGTACCGGTGCGGGCACGAAAAATCCGCGCCGGCAAAGCGTTTTTCACGCGAAATCCATGCTATTTCAAGAAAAAACACCCGCCATCAATGTTTACAAAGCATTTGGGATATGCTAGAATTACCTTTAGTGCATTACCGCTTGCCCGGTTTTTCGCTTCTCCGGCGGTTACCTGGCTTGCGGCGGATGTCAATACGCCCGAATGGGCAAAAGGAGGAACCCCATGGACAAGGATCGCAAACTTTCTATCATCGAGCAGTACAAGCGGCATGACGGCGACACAGGCTCGCCCGAGGTGCAGGTCGCGCTTCTCACCGAGCGGATCAACCACCTCAACGATCACCTTCAGACCCACAAGAAGGATCACCACTCCCGCCGCGGCCTGCTGCTGATGGTCGGCCAGCGCCGGAACATGCTCAACTACTTAAAGTCCAAGGATATTGAGCGCTATCGTACCTTGATAGCGGATCTCAACTTGCGCAAGTAAGAATGGAGAACGGAATGGAACACAAAGTATACCAAATGGAACTGGGCGGCCATACGCTCACCCTTGAGTTTGGCAAGTACGCGCAGCAAGCGGGCGGGTCCTGTCTCGTGCGCTACGAGGACACGGTGGTGCTCGTCTGCGCCACGATGTCCGACAAGGCGCGCGAGGGGGTCGATTTCTTTCCGCTCTCCTGCGACTTTGAAGAGAAGCTGTACGCCGTCGGTCGCATTCCCGGAGGCTTCATCAAGCGTGAAGGCCGCCCGACCGAAAAGGGCACGCTGACCTGCCGCCTGATGGACCGCCCGCTGCGCCCCCTGTTCCCCAAGGGCATGCGCAATGACGTGCAGGTTGTTGCGACGGTGCTGTCCGTGGATACGAACATCGCGCCGGACGTGGCGGCGATGATCGGCTCGTCCGCCGCGCTGTGCGTGTCGAATATCCCATTCGGCGGCCCTGTTGGCGCTGTGACCGTGGGCCTGGTGGACGGCGAGTTCGTCATCACGCCCAGCGACGAGCAGCGCGAGATAAGCGCCCTGCACCTGACCGTCGCCGGCACGAAGGACGCCGTGATGATGGTTGAGGCGGGCGCGAACGAAGTATCCGAGGAGACGATGCTGAAGGCCATCCTGCTGGCGCACGAGGAGATCAAGCGCATCGTGGCCCTGCAGGAGACGATCCAGGCCGAAGTCGGCAAGGAAAAGTCCCCGGTCCACATGCAGGTCACGGGCGAGGACATCGCCGCCGCCGTGCGCGAGTACGCGTATGACAAGTGCAAGTGGGTGTTTGAGACGTTTGTCCGCGCCGAGCGTCAGGCGCGCGAGGAGCAGGTCAAGCAGGAAGTGCTCGAACACTTTGCCGGACAGTTTGAAGGCCGCCAGGGCGAGATCAGCGACGCGCTGTACTACCTGAACAAGGAAATCATGCGCGCGCGCATCCTGTCCGAGGGCGTCCGCCCGGACGGCAGGGGACTTTCCGAGGTCCGCCCGATCTGGAGTGAGGTCGGCGTGTTGCCGCGCCCGCACGGCTCCGGCGTGTTCACCAGAGGCGAGACGCAGGTTTTGACCGTCGCCACGCTGGGCACGGTGGGCGAAGCGCAGATACTGGACAGCATCGCGCCGGAAGACAGCAAGCGTTACATGCACCACTACAATTTCCCCGCGTACTCGACCGGCGAGGCCGGCCGCGCGCGCTCCCCGGGCCGCCGCGAAATCGGCCACGGCGCGCTGGCCGAGCGGGCCTTGCTGCCGATGATCCCGGGCGAGGAGGACTTCCCCTACGCGATCCGGCTGGTGAGCGAAGTGATGAGCTCCAACGGTTCCACGTCGCAGGCGTCCGTCTGCGGGTCGACCCTGGCGCTGATGGACGCGGGCGTGCCGATCAAGGCGCCGGTCGCGGGCGTCGCGATGGGTCTGATCAAGGACGCGGATTCCAGCAAGGTCGCCGTGCTGACCGACATCCAGGGCCTGGAGGATTTCCTGGGCGACATGGACTTCAAGGTCGCGGGCACGCAGAACGGCATCACCGCCATCCAGATGGATATCAAGATCAAGGGCATTGACGAAGGGATTCTCCGTCAGGCGCTCGCGCAGGCGCTGGAAGGCCGTCTGCACATCCTTAGCAAGATGATGGAGACGATCAGCGCGCCGCGCGCGTCCCTGTCGCAGTACGCGCCCAAGATCATCCGCTTCATGATCAACCCGGAGAAGATCCGCGAGGTCATTGGGCCAGGCGGCAAGATGATCAACAAGATCATCGCCGAGACCGGCGTCAAGATCGACATCGAGGACGACGGCAGCGTGTATATCGCCACGCCCGACGCCGCCGCCGCGGACAAGGCGCGCAAGATCATCGAGGGCATTGCCAAGGATGTCGAGGTTGGCGATGTATTTTCCGGCAAGGTTGTGCGCATCATGACCTTCGGGGCCTTTGTGGAGTTCGCGCCCGGCAAAGATGGCTTGGTCCACATCTCCAAGCTCGCCAACGAGCGCGTGGAGAAGGTGGAGGATGTCGTCAACATCGGGGACGAGCTGGAGGTGCGCGTTCAGGAGATTGATTCGCAGGGCCGCATCAACCTGGTGCGCAACGACATCGTCTACGACAACAATGATCCGCCCCGCCGCCCGCCGATGGGCAACCGCAACGGCCGGCCGCCGATGAGAAGGCCGAGGACGTAAGAACGAGGAGACGTGGGGACGCCGGGGTTCCACCCCGGACCCCGTGTAAGGGCTTTGCGCCCCCTTCGGGGGCATGACCATTCACTGGATGGTCATGCCCGCAAATCCCTTCTTTGTCTCACGGCAAGGGAGAAAAGTAATGGTTCTACATACGCGGGTCGACGAAGCAGTCGGCCCCGTATTTGTATTGCGACGGTTTATGACGGTGTTTTTGTAAGACCCTCGCTTGCCGAAAGCAAAGAGGGGAGTCCAGAGGAACGGGAGCCTCGCGCCGCCGGTGGCGGCAATAGGCGGGGCGGAGGTTCGCTGCGGCACAGCGTGGCGCGAAGCGTCACGACAATGCCGCAGTGCACAATGTCCCTCTGGCAGGGGTCCTAGGGGAACCGGAGCCGCGTTCCGCCTATGCACCGGAGGCAAGCGCCGCCTGTGGCGGATAAAGCGAGCCGGAGGTGCCCCGCGGCACAAAGCGATCGGCCAACGGGAGAGCGCGACAATGCCGAGGGGCGGGAAGCAAACGCGGCGGAGGTTCATCCGGATACAGAGCGACATAAATGGCGCGACAATATCCAGATGCCGGAGTCCCCTAGCGTATCCCCCCACCGACCAACTCAACAATTAAGGAGAGCTACCCGCATGTATGAAACCTTCACGCTGG
Organism: Eubacteriales bacterium; assembly: GCA_031550535.1. Classification (GTDB taxonomy): domain Bacteria; phylum Bacillota; class Clostridia; order Christensenellales; family Aristaeellaceae; genus Avichristensenella. The sequence continues at coordinate 10,750 of JAVBOM010000076.1, read as the reverse complement.
GCAACGGGCTGCGCGTTATCGCCGAGCCGATCAACCACTTCCGCTCCGTATCCGTGGGGCTATGGGTGGGCGCCGGGTCCATGACCGAGAAACCGAACGAGAACGGCCTGTCGCACTTTTTGGAGCACATGCTGTTCAAGGGCACGGGGAAGCGCACGGCGCGCGACATTGCCGACGTGATGGACGGCATCGGCGGGCAGATCAACGCGTTCACGTCCAAGGAATGCACGTGCTACTACGCCAAGGTGATGGACGAGCACCTGGACATCGCGATCGACGTGCTGTGCGACCTGCTGCTGAACGCAACGCTGGACGAGGCCGAGCTGGAGAAGGAGCGCGGCGTCATTCTGGAAGAGATCGCGATGGTGGAGGACACGCCGGAGGACATTGTGCACGACCTGCTGGGCGAGGCGGCGCTGGACGGAAACCCGCTCGCGCAGCCGATCCTGGGCACAAGCGAGGGCGTGGGCGCGTACCAGCGCGCGGACCTTGTGGCGTACCGGGGCGCGCACTACCGGCCGGACAACACGGTGCTGGCCGTGGCGGGGCACTACGACCCCGAAAAGCTGCGCGCGCTGGCCGAGGCGGCGCTCGGCGGCTGGAAACCGGTGGACCCGCCCGCCTTGCCGGACGTGCAGAAGTGCTTCTTGCCGGTTGTCCGGCGCAAGGTGAAGGACATCGAGCAGATCCACCTGTGCATCGGCTTTCCGGGCATTGAACTGGGCACGCCGGAAATCTACCCGCTGTCGATCTTCAACAACCTGTTCGGCGGCGGCATGTCGTCCCGGCTGTTCCAGCGCATCCGCGAGGAAAGCGGCATGGCGTACACGGTGTACAGCTACCCGACCGCGTACCCGGGCTGCGGGCTGTTCACGCTGTACGCGGGCACATCGGCGCAGCACGTGGACACGGTGCTGAAAATGCTGCGCGAGGAAGTGGAGCGCGTGCTGCGGGACGGCATGGTGGCGGACGAGTTCACCAAGGCGCGCGAGCAGCTCAAGGGCGGGTACATCCTGGGCCTGGAGAGCGCGTCCAGCCACATGAGCAACATCGGCCGCAGCCAGCTCCTCCTGCGCCGGGTGCAGAACGAGGACGAGGTGATCGAGCGGATCAACGCGGTGACGCCGGACGACGTGATGCGCGTGGCCAAATCGATCCTCGACAGCCCGAACGCGGCCTCGGTCGTCGGGCGCGATGTGGACAAAATCCCGGAGGAGTCGCTCCTTTGGAGGAAATGAGCCATGCAAAATCTTTGATTTTGCATGGAGAAGGTCCGGGCGGCGCCAGGACTGCATGATTTGATCCCGCCATCAGCCCTGCGGGACTGATTCTGGGATCGCAGGCCCGCCGTACATGAATCGGAGCGCCGTCGCCCCAACACCGAAGGGGAGCGCCCGCCGTGCGGGATGAAGCGACCCGAAGGTGCCCTGCGGCACAGAGCGATGAGCGCGAACGCGCACAGCGCGACAATGCCGGAGGGCGAGGCGAACAGACGGCGCGCAGAGATTCCCCTCGCACACAGAACCGGAACCGAGCGCCCGCAGCACCGGAAGGGAGTGCCCGCCGTGCGGGATGAAGCGACCTGGAGGTGCCCTGCGGCACAGAGCGATGGGCGCGAACGCGTACAGCGCGACAATGCCGGAGCGCGTGCCGCGTAGCGGGGCGACAATGTGCAAGAGGTGCCGGGCAGATTGCATGCGAGAGACTGCGGTCTCTCGTGCTCTCTAGGGTAGGCCGACGGATTATAGAGGTGTTACCATGGACAAGCTGGACGAAATCTTCCGGATGCAGCAAAAGCTCAACGAGGACATCATCGCGCGGCGGGGACTGACCGGCATATCCGATGAGGAGTGGATTCAAAAGCAGGTACTGGCCACACTATCGGAGCTGGCGGAACTGCTGGACGAGGTCAACTTCAAGTGGTGGAAGAATCCGAAGCCCGTGAACAAGGATGCCGTGCAGGAGGAGCTAACCGACATTCTGCATTTCTTCATCAGCATGTGCCTGCGGGCCGGCATGGACGCGCAAACGCTATTTGATCGATATGTGGAAAAAAACCGGGAGAACTTCAAGCGGCAGGATGGAACCAGCGAGAAAAAAGGCTATAAGGTGGGAGAATAGATACTTCGCGGAGGCGGCGCGATTTGAAAAATCGGGCGCCATAAGGGGATTGCGCCAGGAATCCCTACCTCTCCGCCCTGATGACGACGGTTTCCTTCCCGAGCGACCTTGCGTAGCACAGGGCATCATACGCGAGGTCGTTTCGGTTGCTGTCGTACAGGACGATCACCCGGTCCGACCGCTCCGCCATGTAGCGGGTCAGCATGGCGTAGGTATCGGGCCCATACGTCTCGCGGTAGACGCCGACAAGGTCGCACTGCGGCAGCAGCTCGCGGAAGCGCGGGTTTTTGCATTGGGCATGCGAGCGATACGGCAAAACGGCTTCCAGGGCGATTCGCGCGCCGCTTTTCTTCAGCGTTCCGACGGCTTCCGCGAACAGGAAGTCGCTGCCGCATGCCATGCTTGTGGCAAAGTGCGTAACCCCGTCCATGGCAGCACGATGTACTTCCAAGGATAGCTTCCGGCCAATCGCCTCTGACATGTCGGGGGCGATTCTCTTATACCGAATTACGCAGCAGACTTGTTTGCCATGGCTCGCCAGCATGTTTTGAGACACTCTCTTCATATATGATCTCCAGCGCCAACGAAAAAAAGCCTATAGTTGGCCACTTGAGATTATACATGAATGTAAGTAATAATGCAAGAAGAATTTGCATATATTATTCCGTCTCGAATGTGGGTAAGCTATATACGAGGCGGTGAATATACATGTTTGTTGTAAGAAAAAGCGAATCAACCAACAAGACCATCCGTATGCCAAACGAACTAATTGAGCAGCTGGAGCGGGTCGCGATCGAAAAAGACGTGTCATTTAGCCTGCTTGTCGTGCAGTGCTGCCAATACGCGCTGGAACACATCGAGCGCGAGGAATGAGCGGCGTATGCGCAATTATACAGGAAGTATCCGCTATGAAATTTAAATAATTTTGCGCATATAATCATATTCATGGAATAGCGAACGCCGCTTGGCGGCGAAGGGCCACCGCCGGACACGTGCCGGACGGCGACCCTTCCCGTTTTGTATGCGCTTCGCCCAAGACCGCTACTGCAAGAATTTAGTCTGCACGTATCCCGTCAGGTCGCCGTACCGCACGTGCTTCCAATCTCCCGCGTCGCCGAGCACCTCCACGCGCTCGCCGTCGGACACCTGCGCGAGCGAGGAGGCGCTGGTCGAAGCGGTTTTCCGCAGGTGGACGAACGTGCCGGGGTTTTTGACGCCCAGCGTGACCGGCGCGGGGACATCCCCCGGTTCCGGATTGAACGCGAGCCCGCTGCTTTCCATGAAGCCCACGGTGTCGCCGATGCGAACCCTGGTCCAGCCCTCCAGCTTTTCGAAGGAGAACAGGCAGACCATCCGCGTGCCGGTAGGGTAGGTGCCGAGCGCCTTGCCGCCGCTTTGCGCCTTCTCGCGCAGCACGGCGGGCTTCGCGCCCACGGCGGCGTACATCAGATTATCCGCCTGCGCGACCCACGCGGAGCGCATGAACCCCGTCCGGCCGTCGCTGAGGGCGCGCACATGCAGCCAACCGTCCGATACGCCGAGTATCTCCACGTCCGCGCCGTTCTCATACGATCCCACGGCAGTCGAATCGTCGGATTCCTTCTGGCGCAGGGCCAGCTTGGTCTGCGGCAGCGTGACATCCACCACGCCAACGGGAATCGCGCTCGTTACGGAGCCGGGCGGCTTCAGGAACTGGCGCTGCATGTATCCCTCGGCCTCGCCGACGCGCACCTTGGCCCACTCCTTGGAGGGGGAGGAGATGATCGTAACCTCCACACCGCTGTAGTACTTGCGCAGAATCGGCGAGCCGGACTGCGGCTTCTGGCGCATGTTCAGGCGGTCCGTGGGGTCCGGGTTGGCGACGACGGCCGTCTCCGCCCGCGCGGAGGCCGGAAGGGCAAGAAACGCGGGCACGCACAGCAGCGCCGCAAGCAGGGCGGCGGCAACGCGCGTAAGGGCTGTTTTGCTTCTTTTCATCCCTGTACCTCTCGATCCTTTTTTTACCATATCCATGCCCATACAACGCGGAAAGGTAAGGATTCCTTGCGGAATTCTCCTATGGCGTCCGATTTTTCGCGCCGCCTTTGCGGCAAGGTTGTCATCAGTTTTTTTGTTCTTTTCCCCCATGCGTTTCACGCGCTTCCTTGCCGCCGCATAGGGTACACAGGAGGCGATGCGGAATGCGGCTTTTAATAATAGGCGGGGATGCACGAAACCGGCATCTGGCAACGCTTGCGAGGGCGCGAGGTCACGCGGTGGCGCTCGTCGGACACGAAGCCCCCCCCCTCCTCTTGGAAGCGCCCTACGAACGCGCCGTGATGCCGTTTCCCATTGCGGAAACGGACGGCTGCGCGCCCGCGCCACTGACAGACCAGCGGCTCGAGATGTCCGCCATGTGCGAGCTGATCGCGCCAAAGGCAACGGTGTACGCGACAAAGCCAGGGCCGGTACTTATCGAATACATTCTGAAAAAAGGCTGCACCCGCATCGACTTCATGGATAGCGAGGCGTTCGCTGTGCGAAACGCCGTACCTTCGGCGGAAGGCGGCATCCACGCGCTGATGAGCCGCGCGGAGCGTACCATCGACGACAGCGACTGCCTGATCGTCGGCTACGGCCGCATTGGTCGCGCGCTGGCGCTCCGACTGCGCGGGCTTGGCGCCCGCGTCACCGTGGCCGCAAGGAGCGACGCGGCCCGCGCGAACGCGCGCAACGACGGCTGCCGCGCCGTGCCCATCGGGTGGATGAAGGAGCCGCACGCGTGCAGGTTCTTCATCAACACGGTGCCCGACCGGGTCATTGACCGCGCCATGCTGGCCGCGCTTCCCACAGGGGCGCTGGCGCTGGACCTGGCGAGCGCGCCCTTTGGGTTCGACCTAGAGGAGGCGCGGGCGCTGGGCGTTGTGGCCTGGCGTGAGCCGGGGCTGCCCGGGCGGTATTCGCCGGAGACGGCCGCCGCGGTGATGCTGACATTGATTGAGGAGCAGGAAGGATTCTGAAATCCTTACCTTTGAAGGACGGAGCGTGACGGCAATGGAACTAAAAGGCAAAACGATAGGATTTGCGCTCACGGGCTCATTTTGTACATTCGCGCGGGTGTTTCCGCAGGCGGAAGCGCTGACGCGCCTTGGCGCTCGGGTGATCCCGATTTTTTCATCCAACGTATACGCCATGGACACCCGCTTTTTCACGGCGGACGAAGTGCGGATGCACATGTTCGCCGCCACGGGGGAGGAACCGCTCTACACGCTGAACGGCGTGGAGCCGATCGGCCCCAAGCACCTGCTGGACTTGCTGATTATCGCGCCGTGCACGGGGAACTCGCTCGCCAAGCTGGCGGTGGGCATCGCCGATACGCCGGTGACGCTGGCGGCAAAGTCCCACCTGCGCAACAGCGGCCCCATCCTGCTGGCCGTGTCCACCAACGACGGGTTGGCCGCCGCGGCAAAGAACATCGGCGAGCTGCTCGCGAGGCGGCACTACTTCTTTGTGCCCTTTGAGCAGGACGACCCGGCGGGCAAGCCTCGGTCGCTCGTGGCGCAAATGGAGCAGATCCCGGAGTGCGCGGCCCTGGCGCTGGACGGCGTGCAGCCCCAACCGGTTCTTCCAGCATAATGCTTCCTGTGGACTAAACGAAGGAACAAACCGCGGCGCAGCTCCGTTAATTCCGTATGGAGGTGATGGAATGCGCCGTTTCTTTTGCTTGCTCCTTGCGGGCTTGCTTCTGGCGGCCCCGTGCGCGCTCGCGCAGGGCGCGCCGTGGGATGCGATTCTTTCGGCCGTGCAGGCGCTGAACCCGGACGGGCTGTCGCAGGATGCCCAGTTCAAAGAGGCCGGCGGGTGGATGAGCGCCATCGTGTCGCAGGAGGGGATGATCGCCCCGAGGCTCGAAGGCACGCAGTGGCACGGCCTGGTGTACGACACGGAAACCGGCGAGCCAGTGGCGTGGGACGATCTGTTCGCGGACGGCGACGCGGCCGCCGCGCGCATGGAGGAGATCGCGGAGGAATCCACGTATGACAACGCGTACGCGGAGTACAACCAAATAACGCCCCTCCCGCGGGAGAGCTTCGCGGTGTACGACGGCGTGCTGACCGTGTACTACCCGGCGGAGCAGCTTTCGCATTTCTCCGGCCGTTCGGGCGCGTTCAGTTTCTACGCGTATGAGCTGGACGGGCTGCTAAACGAAGGCGTGCCGCTCGCGGCGGGGGATGTGGCCGGGGCGAAAACCGCCATGGCGGCCGCGCTGACGGATGGCGCGCTGCCCGCGCCGCTGGATGAATGGAAGCTGGGCGGCTCCATGTCGGACGCGGCGGACAAGCTGGGCGTGGTGGATGTGCCCGACCTGACGCACGACTTCGCCGTGTACCGCTTTGAGGCGCCCGAGATGCGCGGCGTATCGTTGCTGGCGAAGCCTGACGAGGAGAACGTGAACACGGCGTCCATCGCGGGCATCATGGCGGAGCGGATCGACTTCTCCGGCCTTCAGACCGGCGTATCCACGCGCGAGGAATGTGTGGCCGCGCTGGGGGAACCGGCCGAGACGGTGGCGGTCGACGCGTCGGACGCGTATAGCCGCCTGCCGGTGGGGGAGGCGCTGATGTGGTCTGGGGACGGGAAAACCGTGCTGGAGCTGCACTTCGCGGAGGGCGTGCTGTATAGCGTGACGCTGTGGGGGATGTGAGGTAGGGGTTCCTCGCGGAAACCCCTTTCTAGTGCCCGATTTTTCGAATTAGCGCCGCCATCGGGATATTCTGCCGAGGGCCGCCGTGCCGGGAACCATACCGGTGCGGCGGCCCTCTTGCCTGGCTACCATCGCTCGCTTGTTCCGCCGCCATGCCGAAAAATCCGCTTCCGGCCGCGGGGGATGAGGGCAATCTCTCGGCGCTTGCCGCAGGGCAGGCGAACCGAGTACCCTGTTTGCGACGATCCGCCCTGACATGGTAGCGGCGGCGCGGCGGCGGTTGTTTTATCTTTTAACCCATTGTGTTCATTTGCAATCGGATGGCAATATGTGGTATAATGCAAAGCTGGGGAACCGGACGTTCTTCGGCTCTTTTGGGTGCGTGTGTTTTTATAGCAATTCTGCTTTATGATAGAAAAATGGGGGTGGGGGCATGGCGGCGGCAAAGGGGAAAAGACCGGCTTCAAAGAGCGGCGCCCGGAAGACATCCGGGGGCAAGGGAGGCGCGAAAGGGCGCAAGCCGGCTTCGCAGCAGAACGCGGTTTTTTCGTCGGGCGTGGTCGGGTTGATCGTGCTCGGCATCGGCATCCTGCTCTTTTTCTGCCTTTTCACCACCTCCATCAGCCCTGCGCTCGTCTTTATCCGGTCGTTCATCAACGGCCTCTTTGGCAATACCCGTTTTTTTGCGCTGCTGCTTGTGTGCATTTTGGGGTTGCAGATCGCCTTTGGCGAGCGGTGGCCCGTGCGCCATTCCGCGCTGGTCATCGGCGCGCTGCTGGTCGTATCGCTCGCCACGCTGTTTCAGGTTTTCCGCCTGGACGACCTGCTTTTTGAACTGAAATCCTCCGGGTACAAACAGAACTTCAACGGCTTCCTGTGGGCCTCCTACGAAAAATCCAAGAATATCCCCCTGGGCGGCGGGTTTGTCGGCGCGCTGCTCGGCTACCCGCTGGGGAAGTATCTTGACATCATCGGCAGCGCGCTGCTGCTGTTCTTCATCATGGGCGTGGAGCTCGTGCTGCTGATCCGGGTGATCTTCCCCGGCGCGGGGGAGCAGATGGGCGGCTGGTTCGCGCAGTTCCGGGATGACTGGCTGGACCGCCGGGACGGGCGTCGCGAGGAAAAAGAAGTCAGGCGTGAGGCGGCCTTGCGCGCCCAGCAGGCGGACAAGTCCCTGCTGGTGCAGCTCCCGGACGAGCTGTTTGAGCAGGACGACGAGGAGTACCCGGAGGAGGAAGTCCCGCCGGTCAAGGCGGTCCGTGGACGCAGGCCCGCGGCGGCGCCAGCCGCGACCCAACAGCGGCAAGCGCAGGCGAGCCGCCGCGCCGAGTACGACGCCCCTGCCGCGCAGGGCAGACAGCCCGCGCAGACGGCGCGCCGGAACGAGTATCCACCGCAGCAAGCACCGCAGGGCCGACAGACCGCGCAAGCGGCCCGCCGGGTCGATTACGATGCGCAATATGACGCGCAGTATGATACGCAGGTTGAAGAGCCCGCCACGCAGGGCAAGCAGCCCACGCAGAACAGACAGCCCGCGCAGGTCAGGCAGCCCGCGCAACCGGCCCGCCGGCCCGAGTACGCCGCGCCCCCCGCCGCGCAGAACAGACAGCCCGCCGCGCAAAAGCCCGGCTACAAGCCGACGCTGTTCATCGAGGACATTCTGCCGGACGGCGGCACGCCCGCCTCGGACGCGTATACCCAGGAGGATGCGGAGCGGATCAAGCACCGGTCGCGCCCGTCGCGCAAGGATCCGGACATCCTGCCCGACTTCATCGCCAAGCGCCGCGCGCAGTATGACGCCGCGTACGGCGCGTTTGGTTCCGCGCCCGTGGCAAGGCCCGCGCCGGAGACAGCCCCGGAGGACATGGCGGAACCGCAGACCGCGTATGTCGAGGAGCCGCCGTACGACGACGCGTACCCGGGCGCATACCCGGAGGAGGAACAGCCGGACGGCACGCCCTGGGAGCCGGACGCGGCCTATTACCCCGCCATGGACGGCGACGCGGGCGTGGAGCCGCCCGTGTATTCAGACGCGCCCATTCCGGCGGAGGCATTCCCCGCCCGGAGCGCCGCGCCTTCCGCGAACGTGTGGGAGGAGGACGACGACGGCGCGCCGTGGGAATCGCTCGACCCGGTGTACGAGCCAGGGGCCGTGCCGCAGCCGGTGCGCCGTCCCCGCATGGAAAGCCCGCTGGATTACCAGCCCAAGCTCGACCCGGAAACGCGCCTGGACCGCCCGGACTGGAAGCCCCCGGAGGAACCGGTTCCCGTGATTGCGCCCGTAGCCGAAATAGAGGAATACCGCCAGCCGCCGTTCTCGCTCCTGATCCGCGAGGAAGGCGACACCCGCAAGGATACGCGCGCCCAGGACGCCGCCGGGGCACAGAAGTTGGAAGAAACGCTTGCCAGCTTCGGCGTGGACGCGCGGGTCATCAAGGTGGTGCACGGCCCGGCCATCACGCGGTATGAGCTCCAGCCCGCGCCGGGCGTCAAGGTTAGCAAGATTGTCAACCTGACGGACGACATCGCGCTGAACATGGCGGCCATCGGCGTGCGCATCGAGGCGCCGATCCCCGGCAAGGCGGCCATCGGCATCGAGCTGGCGAACGACGAGATCGAAACCGTGCACCTGCGCGACGTGCTGGAGGGCGACGAGTCGCTGAAGCACCCGTCCAGGCTCGCCGTGGCGCTGGGCAAGGACATCGCGGGCAAGCGGATCATCGCGGACCTGGCGCGCATGCCGCATCTTTTGATCGCGGGCGCGACGGGGTCCGGTAAATCCGTCTGCATCAACACGCTGATCACCAGCATCATCTATCGCGCCACGCCCGAGGAGGTGCGGCTCATCCTGGTCGACCCCAAAAAGGTCGAGCTGGGCATGTACAACGGCATCCCGCACCTGCTGGTGCCGGTCGTCACCGACCCGAAGAAGGCCAGCGGCGCGCTGAGCTGGGCGGTGATGGAGATGGACGAGCGGTACAAGGTGTTCGCCGACGTCGGCGTGCGCGACATTCGCGGGTACAACGCGCAGCGTGGCCCGGACACGCCGCTGATGCCGCAGATTGTCATCATCATCGACGAGCTGTCGGACCTGATGCTCGTGGCCCCGGGCGAGGTGGAGGAGTCCATCTGCCGCATCGCCCAGCTCGCGCGCGCGTGCGGCATCCATCTGGTGATCGCCACGCAGCGGCCGTCGGTCAACGTCATCACCGGCATCATCAAGGCGAACGTGCCGTCGCGCATCGCGTTCGCGGTGTCGTCCCAGGTGGACTCGCGCACGATCCTGGACGGCGCGGGCGCGGAAAAGCTGCTCGGGCGCGGCGACATGCTGTTCGCCCCGGCGGGCGGCGGCAAGCCCCTGCGCGTGCAGGGCTGCTTCGTCTCGGACGAGGAAGTCTCGCGCGTGGTGGGGTACGTGAAGGAGCGGCACACGACCGACTACAGCCAGGCGGTCATCGACGCGCTGGCGAACACGGACGAGGAGCAGGAAGCGCCGGACGAGGACACGAACGACATGGCCGGGGACGCGCTGTTCCAGCAGGCGGTCGAAATGGCGGTCGAGTCCGGGCAGGCGTCCATCAGCATGCTGCAGCGGCGGCTGCGCGTGGGGTACGCGCGCGCCGGGCGGCTGATTGACGAGATGGCGCGGCGGAACATCATCGGGCAGGCCGAGGGGGCCAAGCCGCGCGAGGTGCTGATTACGCGGGAAGATATGATGCTGCTGTTTAAGCGGTAGGGCCGTGTGACGGCTGTAGAATGGACACGTTTGTGGCCGAGCAAGGCCCTCAGCAGCATGAGGGCCTTTTTCGTTGTATACAGAAAACCACTGGCTAGGCCAGTGGTTCCAAAGAAGGCTTTTGCCGATGATGACGACAGAAAAACTCCTTTTGCTAAAATAGTGTTGCGGCCTGACAACTGCAACGAAAGCAAAAGGAGGTCATTCAA
>JAVBOM010000012.1:0-70807 GCA_031550535.1 Eubacteriales bacterium | reverse complement strand
CTCTACCGCGTTGCCTAACCACCCCTTCTATATACCCTTTTCTTCAGCAGGGCGCAACCTGCTTTTTACCCTGCCTCCCTTTCTTTGGCGAAGGGCAGGGTGCCCGCTCGCGCGCTTCCCTGCCCTTCTCGCTTTTCCCTTAGAACCCTTATATTAATGACATTGACCTTTAGGGCGGCCCTTTTGCGTGTAACGGATACGGCACGGGTACGTCAATCGTAGTAAATCCGCTCCGCCGCAGCCTTTGCCGGATCGCTGAAGAACGCGCCGGAGCCCTGCGCCAGCACTTCCTCATAGGTGGGGATGTTCTCGATCAGGATCATCTGGTCCGGGTGCATCATGTTGTGCACCTGCACGAGGGTCATGGTGGTCTGCACATGCCGCGCGACGCGTTTGTCGATCGGCCAGCCGTTCTCGTCAATCGGCGCGTACAGCAGCTTGTGCTCGCCGGCCTTCATGACAAAGCGGTCCTTGCCGGACATGAGCAGTTCCTCGTCCGTGATGCCGCGAATACGGTCCAGCATCGGCTCGGCCACCTCAAAGAGGTAGGACACGGCATCCGAGTGGTCGCCGATCTCGCGGTGGGAGAGGCCGTGCAGCGCCTTTGGCGAGAATTCCATGCCGATGGGCACGTCGAACGTCTGCGACGTGAGCATCATGGATGTCATCGCGGCGACTTCGTTGCCCTTCTCGTGCGTGACGATGGTGTTCTCCACCGCGTATTCCAGTTCCGCCTCGTGGTAATCCACGGTCAGGTTAACGCCCTCCGCCCGGATCAGTTCCATCACGGCGAACGTCGTGCGCTCGGTCAAAAGGCCAGTTTCCTTGCCGGGCCAGTTGCGGTTGAGGTTGCGGATGTCCATGTAGGCCAGGTTCTGCCCGCTCGGGTAGTGGATGTACACCTCGGGATCGGGCCAGGAATCCAGCGGGACTGCCGCCCGGTCGCCAAAGCGCCACGTTTTGGTGCCCCACGCCGTCTCCACGTTGAAGAAGCGGGGATACGCCTCGCCGGGGCGGGTGCCGAGCGAGCCGCTGTTGTTGATCCGGTCAATGACGATGACCTTGCCCTGCGTCACGTTCATGTTCTCCACGAGCATGTTGGCCGCGATGATGCCCGTGGGCTCCTCCGGGTGCGTGCCGCCGAACACGAGCATCGCGCCGCCCGCCACACCGCTGTCGAAAATGTACACGTTGCAGTCGTTCACGGTGCCCTTGACCACGTCCGAATAGTCGCTCAGCTTCTTTACCGCGGTGATGTTCTCGCTGACGACGACGGGCTCCTTGTACGTGCGCTGCTCGCGGAACAGCCAGCCCGCCGTGCCGGCGATGGCGACGGCGACAACGAGAATCAGCGCCTTAACGGATTTCAAACTCATCTGTCAAACCTCCTCACTTAAGGCGCAAAATACGGAGCACAAAGGGAATCATCATAACGGCATACAGGATGGCCTCCTGCACTTTGCGGGTCTTGATGAAATTTCTGATGATCGCAAACAGGAAGAATGCGCTAATCAGATAATACAGTACGGTGATACCCGTGTTGATGATTTGGGCCATGATCTCAACCTCCAATCAGCGCGCCGATTTCTTTGCTGAAAATCATCACAACCGTGCACAGCGCGAGAATGAAAAGCATGGGAACGAGCGCTGTCTTGACGAAACCGCCGTAGTACTTGCCCTGGTAGTTCAATTCCATCACGGCGGCCCTGCCCACGACGGCGGTGGGGGGGAGGCAGTCGCCAACCGGCCACATGACCGACCACGTCGCCAGCGCGATGACCGGGTTTAGGCCCAGCATGTTGAACAGCATGATGAGCGGCACGCCGAACAGCGGCGCGACCGCGTACTGCAGCACGCCCTCGGAGATGGGCAGGATGAGCCACAGCGTGCCGAACAGCACGGCGAGCGGCAGCGTGACGACGGCGAGCGACAGCAGGCCGCGCGCGCCGGTGAGCGTCATGACCTGATTCAGCACGCCCACGACCACCATGATGCCGACAAGGCCCAGCAGGTTCTTGACCGTAGTGCCCGCGACCTCAAAGACGCGCGGCTTCACCGGGCTGACGAGCAGGACCACCGCCGCGGAGATCATGAACACCAGCGGCAGGCCGACCACCGGGAACGAGAACGGCCAGATGCGCGCGGCCAGAATCAGCCCGATCAGCACAACGAACGGCAGCGCGGCGCGGATGCCGTTCCAGCCCTTGGGCGCTTCCGGCAGATCGGCCAGCGCCTGGTCCAGGTCCACGGGCTTCCCGCGTCCGGCCAGGTAGAACGTGGCGAACAGCGCGCCCACGATCGACAGGATCGCGAGCGGTGTGGCAAACCCCACATACGGCATGTTCGCGCCAGCGGCGGCCATCATGGCCCACAGGTTGATGGGCGGGCACGCGGCGCTCATTGCGGCGAGGACGAAGATCAGCGCGACCCGCTTGTTCTCCGGCACGCCCATGGCCATCAGCACGGAACCGACCAGCGCGCCGACCGTGAGCACCGTCGTGGCGCCCGACCCGGTGATCGCGCCGGGGACCAGCATGACGAAGCACAGCAGGATCAGGCAGACGACGCGGTGCTTGTGAAAAGCGCGCACGATGAGCCGGACAATGTATACAACCCCGCCGGCCTCTTTGTACAGCGTCATAAAGAACGTTGCGGATAAGAAAACAAGGCATACATCAAAATACGTGCCCGCGCCCTCCACGAGGTGGCGCATGATTTCGGCGACCGTCAGCGTCGACCGCGCGTCCACGCCCTTGGGCAACAGGATGTGCGCGACCACGGCGGCCACGGTTCCCGCCAGCATGGAAAGCTCCGTGCTCAGCTTGAACCTTTTGGCGACGGCAAATCCCAGGACAATGACGAGCAGCACCAACAGGGAATGATGGAACATTGTCACTCTGTATTCATCCTTTCAGGATACGCGCGGGGCCCTCGCCGGCCCCCGCGCAATGCAAATTACTGAAAAACAGAACCAACAGCGAGCGCGTCTTTCACCTTGATCAGAGGCAGCTCGTGCTCCTCGGCGTATTTCGTGAAGAACCCGTCGCTATCGCTGTCGTCTATGACGAGGACGATGTCCGCCAGTTCCATCACCGCGTCGATTGAGGCTTCGTCCGAGCTATCGGTACGGCGGGCCATTCCCTCGACATGCGCCCCTATAACAACCATTCCAGCTTCTTTGGCAGCCTCAATCAGCTGGAGGCATCTTTCGATTTCCGCGTTCACATCGGTGCCGGCCGCACCCATGCCCTTCATGCTTGTGCCCGTGGTCACAACCAGGGTCTTGTAATCGCCCGCCTTCAGGTCTTCGGCGGTCAGGCTGTTGTCCTTGGCGATGTTTACGTCCTTGTTCGCGTTCTTGACGGCCATTTCAATCAAAACCGCGCCGGGGCTCTGCCCGCAGGTGGTAACAATGTAGGGCCCCTCATACGCCGGAACCTCCGCCGCGGGCGCTTCGGCAAAAGCCGTTGCCATAAGAAGGGTCATGAGCAGCAGCGCTGTCACAAAAATCTTTTTCATCGAAATGCTCCTTGTCAGCGTTCTGGTTTGGATCGCAGGCCGCGGCAAAGTACCGCGGCCTGCTGCGTTGCATGGTCTTACTTGTTCGCGTTGATCGCTTCCAGGTCCCGCAGGGCCGTGCCGCCGAAGTCAACCTGCTGGAGGTATTCGGTCGGATAGCCCGGGGAGGTCATGCGGCCTTCTTCGTTGATCATGCCGCCGTCATAGTACTTGCCAATGAGGTGCCACGCGAAGTCCCACCAGCCCTGCTCCACGGTGTTCAGGTTTTCGTTGGTGATCTTCGTGAGGTACTCGATGGCCTTCGCGGGGTCTTCGTTGTAGAGCTTCTCAGCTTCGGCTTCGACGTCGGACTGCGCCGCGAAGAAGACATCCTCGTAGCTGGCCTTCTTCTCGCGGATCTCGGCGTACATCGCGTCCCAGCGGAGGTTCGCCCAGTTGTTGACCAGGTTGAACGCCCACCACGCGCTGTCGCGGTCAAACTCGTGGCGGAGGCCCTGCGTCCACGGCGTCGGGATCTCGGTTACGCCGCAGTAGATCGGCACGTAGACGGTGGTGTCCGGCGAGTCCTCGCCAAACCACAGCACACCGCCGACCGCGTCGGGCAGCCAGGAACGGCTCTGCGACACGAAACTGTACGAGCAGCGCGGGATGGCGAGCGCGCGCTCCCAATCCTGCGCCTCGGTGCCTTCCGGCTTCTGGGCGCGCTGCAGAGCCCAGCGGTTCGGATCGCCATGGGGGCCGGCGGCCGCGTCAGTCGTCAGATCATAGTCCGTGCCCTCGTAGTGATCGCTGTAGATGGCCATGATGTCCTGGATGCTCAGCTTCTCGTCGGGCTTGACGGAGAAGGGATACGCGCTCTCGCGATCATAGATCGGGAACGTCTCGGACGGCTTCACCAGGCTCAGCATGCGCCACTCGCGGCGGCTCTGGTAGAACGGTCCGCCGTAGGGGGTGGGGTTGAACAGTTTGGCGAAATCGAAGTCCGCGCCTTCCGTCCACCAGCCCATTTGCTGCGGCAGCACCGTGATGTCCGTGGACGTGAGGAAGTTGTCCGTGTCGTTGAAGTCGATGACGCCGATGCGGGCGCGGTTCGCGCCGACGAACACCTCGTCGTCCGGCAGCCGCTGCGCCGCCCAGTGCGCGCCGGGCGTGCCGCTTTCCGGCGTCCAGAGCGCGCCACCGCCGCACACCTCAAAGACCCACACTTCGTTCGCGTCACCGACGATCAACGTCTCGCCGCCGTCGCCGTAGCCGTACTGCTCAGCCAGCGCGCCCATGACCTGGACGGCTTCCTTCGCGGTGCTCGCCCGCTGCAGCCCGAGCTGCTCCAGGTTGGCGATGTACAGCATGCCAAGCGAGTTGTAGACTTCCTCGCGGCCGCTCCACGTGAACTCGCCCATCATGACCTGCTTGTCGTTCATGAAGGGATAGCCGACATGGAAGTACGTGTTGGTCTTGGCAGCCTGGGGGATCTCCCCGACCTTTTCGGGAACGGCGTTGGGGCGGGTATCGGTGCACATGTCGACGTACACGTCCATCATGGTGCCTTCGGGATACTCGCCGCCAGGGATGATCTGAATCCGCTGGTCATACCAGCCGTCGCACGTGTGCGAGACCATAACGGAGCCGTCGACAGAAGCGTCCTTGCCAACGCCCATGGGCGAGCACGCGAACGCTGAGGTAGCGGTCATGATAAAAATCAGTGAGAAAATGAATAAACCGAAAAACTTCCCGTGTCTCATTTGCAGTCCTCCTGTGTGGTCTGACGGTAGGGATTTCTGTCGAAATCCCCCCTAATGGCGCCTGATTTTCAAATCCGCGCCGCTCTCGTGGTAGGGGTTCCAACGAAAAAAGAGAAGACCGTAGGCAACCTGCCGCGTGTTTTTATGCATCACCTCTCAAGCGTTTATTGCAACATTCGGACCTGTCAGGTTAATATTATCACTGCTGGCAGAGGAAGTCAACAGCGATTTGGCGTACCACGAGAGGAGCAAACGGCTGAATAGCGGGGACACAAGTAATAAGTAAGAGCGTCGAATAATTGCTGAAAAAATATGCAAAACGCCAAAATGGAAATAAATAACCAATGCAGTAAGAACATAAAAACTGATATATATGTAAAAACACCGAAAGTCTTCGCAGTGTGTATTTCGCATGGATCGCACGTACTCGCAGCGTTATAGTTGTGGTGAGTGCATAGTTATGGAAAAAAACGAAAAATGGCACCTGTTTTTCTGCATAAAATGATGTTCTATAAAGGAACTCTGCCCAACTCGCCCCAGAAAATCCTTTTTGAAAGCGGTATGTGTTCACCGGCCGCTTGTGTTTTCGGCGCAGCGCCGGTATAATGGCCTCTGAGGTAGGGATTTCTGTCGAAATCCCTTTATGGCGTCCGTGGCGTCCGATTCTCCGAAACAGCGCCGCTGTCATGGAATCTTACCCGCAGAAAGGGGTGCGCGCGATGAAGGTACGGTTGACCCAGATGACCAAGAGCGCCGGTTGAGCCGCCAAGCTGGGACCGGGCGTCCTATCGGCGGTGGTCGGCAAATTGCCGAAGTTTTTCGACGATAAGCTGCTCGTCGGCTTTGACACGAGCGACGACGCGTGCGTGTACAAGCTCCGCGACGACCTTGCGATCATTCAGACGGTCGATTTCTTTCCGCCCATGGTGGACGATCCGTTTACGTTCGGCCAGGTGGCCGCCGCGAACGCGCTGTCGGACATCTACGCCATGGGAGGCGAGCCAACGCTTGCGCTGAACCTCCTGTGCTTCCCAAGCTGCCTCCCGCAGGACATCATGGAGGCGATCCTCCAGGGCGGCGCAAGCAAGGTGATCGAGGCCGGCGCGATCATCGCGGGCGGCCATTCCATCGAGGATGAGGAGCCGAAGTACGGGCTGTGCGTCAGCGGGTTCATCCACCCGTCCGCAGTCTGGTCCAACGCGACGGCGCGGGAGGGCGACGTGCTGATCCTGACAAAGCCGCTCGGGAGCGGCATCATCAACACCGCCGTCAAGGCGGATCTGCTGACCGAGGCACAGTTCGCGCCCACGGTCGCGGCCATGACGGCGCTGAACAAGGTCGCGCGCGATGCCGCGATCGGCGCGGACATCCACGCCTGCACGGACATCACGGGCTTTGGCCTCGCGGGTCACGCCTGCGAGATGGCCGAGGGCAGCGGCGTGGGCATCGAACTGTACGCCCAGGCACTGCCACTGCTGCCGCACGCGCGGGATCTGGCGGTGATGGGCATCGTGCCCGGGGGAACGTACAGGAACAGGGAGTACTTTGATTCGCGGGTTACGATGGATAACCGCGTGCCGCTGCCGGTGCAGGACATCTGCTTTGACCCGCAGACCTCGGGCGGGCTTCTGCTCGCGGTGGGGGAGAAGGACGCGGACGCCCTGCTCGCGCGGCTGAAGGCCGCATGCCCGGGTACGGCGGCCGTGGGCCGGGTGACGGCGCGGGAAGGCCCTGCCGTGCGTGTGCTTTGAAAATAGCCGATGACCCTATCCCCGGCAGCCACTGTAAAATGGCTGCCGGATTTCTTTACTGCAACACCTCGCCGATGCCCATCGCGTCCTTGACCTTCAGCAACGGCTTCCCGTGCTCCTCGGCGTACTTCGTGAAGAACCCGTCGTTGTCGCTTTCCTCGATGACGAGGATCACGTCCGCCAACTCCATCACCGCGTTGATCGACGCTTCGTCCGAGCTATCCGTGCGGCGGGCCATGCCCTCCACGTGCGCGCCGATAATCACGATTCCGGCTTCCTTCGCCGCTTCGATCAGCTTCACGCACCGGACGATCTCGTCATCTACATCCGTGCCGGCCGCGCCCATGCCCTTCATGCTTGTGCCCGTGGTGATGATCAGCGTTTTGACATCGGGGCTCAGGTCGTCCGCAGTCAGTTCATTGACATAGCTCGATTCAAAGCCCGCCTGTTTGGCGACCATGCTCACCATGACCGCGCCGGGGCTCTGCCCGCAGGTGGTTACAATATAGGGACCTTCAAACACCGGCGCTTCCACCGCTGTCTCGGCCACGGCCGTGACGGCGAAAATAAGCGCGAGTGACAATACCGCAATGACTGCTTTCCTCATGGAATCCCTCCTGCACGGAAGATGCAAGCCGCGGAAATGCACCGCGGCTTGCCCTGGTTGTATTGCTTTACTCTTCTCCGTAGAGCGTTACCTTGTCGCGATAGACCGTTCCGCCAAAGTCCACGGCTTCAATCCATTCCGTGTTCTTGTACGGCGGGGAGGTCATGGCGCCCTGATCGTTGATCACGCCAAAGTCATAGTACTTGCCGATCAGATGATACGCGAAATCCCACCATTCCTTCTCCACCTTGTCCATGTTGTCATACGTGTACTTGGTGAGGAACTCCACGGCCTTGGCGGGATCCTCTTTGACGAGCGCAACGGCTTCCGCCTCGATCGCCTCTTGGTCAGCAAAGAAGACGTCCTCATAGCTGGCCTTCTTCTCGCGAATTTCGGCGTACATCGCGTCCCAGCGGAGGTTCGCCCAGTTGTTCACCAGGTTGAACGCCCACCACGCGCTGTTGCGGTCAAACTCGTGCCGGATTGTCTGCGTCCACGGCTTGGGGATCTTGGTAACGCTGCTGTAGATCGGTACGTAGACGGTGGTATCCGCCGAGTCCTCGCCAAACCACAGCACGGTCGCAACCTCCGAAGGCAGCCAGTTACGGGTCTGCGCCACGAAGCTGTACGAGCAGCCGGGCGTGTTGATGGTGCGCTCCCAAGCGGTTCTGCCTTCCGGCCGCTGATCTCCGACGACGGTCGCGCGGTTCGGCGTGCCGAACGGGCCCGAGGCGAGATCGGTCGTTTTGTCGTAGATGGTGCCTTCCAGGTGATCGCTGTACAGATCCATGATCGTCTGGATGCTGATCTTCTCATCGGGCTTCACGGACCAGGGGTACTGCTCGGTCGCGTCGATGAGGGGGAACTCCTGCGAGGGGGCCACTGTCGTGAACGCGCGCCATTCGCGGCGAGCGCCGTTGAAGTTGCCGGCCGAGCCGGGTCCAAAGATGTTGGCGTAGTGGAACGGGGTGCCCTCTTCCCACCAACCCATTTCCTTCGGGAATTCCGTGATGTCCGTGGACCACATGTAGTTCTCCGTGTCCTCGAAATCGATGACGCCCATGCGGGCCCGGTTCGCGCCCACGAAGAACTCGTCGTCCGCCAGGCGCCTGGCAACCCAGTGCGCGCCCGGCTTGCCGCTATCGGCCGTCCACAGCGGGCCGGCACCGGCAACCTCGAACACCCACACTTCGTTGGGGTCGCCGACCAGGAGGCACTCGCCGCCGTCGCCGTAGCCGTACGTCTCGGCAAGCTCGCCCATGATCTGCACGGTCTCTTTGGCCGTCGCGCCACGCTGCAGACCAAAGATTTCAAGGTTCGCGATGTAGAGCAGACCATTTTGGCTGTATACTTCCTGCCGTCCGCTCCACGTATGCTCACCGATGATGATGTTCTTTTCGTTCATGAAGGGGTAGCCGATGTGGAAATAGGTGTATGTTTTCGCCGCCTGGGGAATCTGGCCCGCCCATACCTGCGGACGGTTCGGACGGGTATCGATGCACGGATCGGTGAAAACATCGACCATGGTGCCTTCCGGATACTCGCCGCCGGGGATGATCTGAATCCGGTTGTCATACCAGCCGTCGCAGGTGTGCGCGACGATGACGGATCCATCCACCGTGGCATCCTTGCCTGCCGCCATTGGCGTGCACGCAAACGCGGTAGGTGCCAGCATCACAAGCACCAGCACAAAACTCAAAAATCCAAGAATCCGGGTATGTCCCATTTTGCGTCCCATTTGTTAGCCCTCCAAAATTGTCGATGTGGGTCGTCTGGCGAGTCAAGAGGACCGGGTACGTCCGACAGGTCTTGCAGTTCACATAGAGATATGGGAACAAAGAAGCGATGTGTATTTTTTATGCATCCCTCCCGAGTCTATATTCGTGCTGGAGTGGCTATTGATTGCATGGTATCACTCCTGAAGGAGGAAGTCAACAGCAAAAGCGAGTGCCTGAACTTGTGAAGGTCGCAGGGAAATATTTAAAACGCTTCTATACAGGAGCGCCATTTTGTTGCGATTTGCATTGAGTTATATGCACAAACATCTGTTGAAATATTGATAGAATGTTCACACACATTCACATTTGTTTTTGCGCTTGCGCACGCGGGCCAGCCAGAGCGCCGGCCAGCGCCACGCGTACTTTTGGCAGCGCATCAGTATACCGTCCACCGTATATCAATATGGCATGCATACGAAGTGCCGATATGGGCAAAAAAGTGGGCCGCCTAAAAGGCGGCCCTGTCATTGGCGGCGCTGATTCGATGAATCGGACGCCATAGAGGGATTTCGCCAGAAATCCCTACCGCTTGGCGGGAGCATGTGGGAATCGAACCCACCCGAGCAGGGTTAACCACTCATACTGGTTTTGAAGACCAGAGGGCACACCAGTCACCCATCTACTCCCATGTTCCATGCGCTTAGCGCGGAAAACATCATACCACACGATTTATTTCTTGACAAGTACGCGCGCGTCGCCTTCCATCCGCGTGCGGCTCTGCTTGTCGAAATACTCCAGCAGCGCCAGCGCGTACTTGCGCGACGCGCCGATCATGTCGCGGAACTGCGCCAGCGTGATCTGCCCGTTCTCCGCTATGAACGCCGCGACCATTGCCCAGGCCTTGTCCACCGTGTCCGCGCGGAACACCATCTGCGGCGCGACCATCATCAGCACGCCTGTGTCCATCAGCGCGTCAAACACACGCTTGGCCGCCGCCTTTTCCTTGGGGTGCAGGGCGAACAGCTCGTCCGGCGAAGGCGGCGTGAACTCGGCCGCCAGGAACTGCGCCTCGATCGCGTCCCGCACCCTCTGGTCGCCCTCGCTGTACGTAACCCGGAAATCATGCAGTGAGACTTTCGGGCCGGCGGATACAATCAGGCCGTCCTGCTCGTACAGCGCCAGCATTTTGTCCGCCAGCGATATTTCCCGGCCCGGCATCAGGCGGCCGCGCAGCTCGTCGCGCCGCATGCCCGCTTGTAGGGGGTTCGCGGCGTGGTAATCGCGCAGGATCTTGGAGAGCCTCCGGCCCAGCGTGTCCTTGAAGTCCGCCGCGATGGCCGTCTTGGCCGACAGGCGGAGGACGTTGCCGTCCGCGATGAGCGAATCCAGTTCCGCCTTGAACGTATCGGCGTCCATGCCCGACACCTTCTGCACCTCGGCAAGCTGCGTGAACTTCGGCGACGCGTCCAGAATCGCCTGCAGCAGCGTCTCCGACGCCGAGCCGAGCTCGCGCACGCCGAGCGCGTCCCGCACCCGTTCGTCGCTGCGGCGGTGCTTTTCGGGCGAGGAATCGAGCACAACACCGCCGCCCACGGTCTCAATGGGGGAGTAGAACCGAAGGATGAACCGGTCGCCCTTCTTGGCCGCGATTTCCTCGCTGAAGCGGAGCTGCGCGTACGCCTCCTGGCCCGGCTCCAGCGTGTCGCAGCCGAGCAGCACGAGCTTGCACAGCGCATCCCGCGCGCCATGGTAGAAGTGCAGCCGCGAGCCGGTCCGAAGCGTCCGTTTGCCGTCCGGCAGCGCGCGCACCTTCACGTCCAGCATCAGCGTGTTCCGCATGGATCCCGGGGCCGCGATCGTGTCGCCGCGCGACACCTCGTCCCGCTTGATGCCGGCCAGGTTGACCGCCACGCGCTGGCCCGCCCACGCGGTTTCGACATCTTGGGAGTGCACCTGCAAATTCCGCACCCGGCTGCGCAGGCCGGACGGATACACCTCGACCTCGTCCCCCTCGGACAACGACCCCTCGATCAGCGTCCCCGTGACGACCGTCCCGAAGCCCTCCACGGAGAACACGCGGTCCAGCGGGATGCGGAACGGGCGAGCCAGGTTCTGGTTGGCCGCCGCCTGCGCCTTCCCGAAGATCAGCGTGCGCAGTTCGTCAATGCCCTGCCCGGTGTAGGCGGACACGGCCATCATCGGCGCGCGCTCCAAAAAGGTGCCCGCGACCGCCTTGCTGATGTCGTCTTTGACGATCTCGACCCATTCCTCCTCGACCAGATCCGCCTTGGTGATGACGATGATCCCGTCGCGGATGTCCAACAGGGAGAGGATGTCCAGGTGCTCGCGCGTCTGCGGCATCACACCGTCGTCCGCCGCGACCACGAGCAGCGCCAGGTTGATGCCGCCCGCGCCGGACAGCATGTTCTTGACGAAGCGCTCGTGCCCCGGCACGTCCACGATGCCCACGCGCTCGCCGTCCGGCATGGTGAGCCACGCAAAGCCCAGATCGATGGTGATGCCGCGCTTTTTTTCTTCCTTCAGGCGGTCCGTCTCCATGCCGGTCAGCGCCTTGATGAGGAGCGTCTTGCCGTGGTCGACGTGCCCCGCCGTGCCGATGATTGTGTTCTTCATGCGTCCGCCTCCCGGGCGGCGCGCAGGCACGCCGCGATTTCGTCAAAGTCCGCCTCGTCCAGCGTCCGCACATCCAGCAGGAGCCGGTCCCGGGCGATGCGCGCGATGATCGGCGGCTCATGCCCGCGCAGCCGCGCTTCCAGCCAGTCCGCGCCGCGCGCTGCCGGGGCAATGGCGACCGCGACCGACGGAAGCGCCACGCCGGGCGCCGTGCCGCCGCCGATCTGCCCGGCCTCCTCCACGACAGCGGGCGCGGGGGACAGAAAACCGAGCCGCACCGCGAGCCGGGACGCCTTCTCCCGCAAGGCTTCGGGCGTCTCCTTCATCATGCGCAGCACGGGAATTTCTTGCGTAGCGCGGCTCGGGTCGCGGTACAGCGCGAGCGTGGCCTCCAGCGCCGCCAGGGTCATTTTGTCCACGCGGAGCGCGCGGGCGAGCGGGTGCTTTTTCAGCCGCGCGATGTGCTGCCGGCTGCCCAGCAGGATGCCCGCCTGCGGCCCGCCGAGCAGCTTGTCGCCGCTGAAGCACAGGACATCCACGCCCGTTCGCACGCAGTCGGCCACGCACGGTTCCTCCGGCGCGGGGAAGCCCTCCATGGGCAGCAGATACCCGCCGCCCAGGTCGTACAGCACGGGCAAACCCTTTTCCCGCCCGAGCGCGACCAGCGCGTCCAGCTCCACCTCGTGCGTGAAGCCGATAATCCTGTAGTTGCTGGTGTGCGCCTTCATCAGCGCGCCGGTGGCCTCGCCGATGGCGTCGGCGTAATCCGCCGCGTGTGTGCGGTTCGTGGTGCCCACCTCGCGCAGGATCGCGCCGGACAGCGCCATGATGTCCGGGATGCGGAACGAGCCGCCGATCTCCACCAGCTCGCCCCGGGAAACGACCACCTCGCGGCCATGCGCCAGGGCGGAGAGCATCAGCAGCACCGCCGCCGCGTTGTTGTTGACGACCATCGCGTCCTCCGCGCCCGTCAGATCGCACAGCAGGCGCGCGACATGCGTGTGGCGGCTGCCGCGCGCGCCGTCCGCCACTCTGTATTCCAGCGTCGAGTAGCCGCGCGCTACCTCAGCCGCGCGCTGTGCCGCGCATTCCGCGAGCGGCGCGCGGCCCAGGTTTGTGTGCAGTAGCACGCCCGTGGCGTTGATGACGCGGCGCAGGGACGGGATGGCCGCCCGCCGTGCGCGGTTCATGACTAGCGTGGCGAGCGGTTCCCGCGTGGGCAGTGCGGCAAGCTCTCCGCGCAGGATCGCCGCGCGAAGATCGTCTAGCGCGCCGCGCGCGGCCGCGAGTGCCTCCGCGTATCCGTAAGCGTCCAGCACCGGCGCGATTTCCGGCCAGGCAAGCAGATCGTCCATCTTCGGTATCTGCTGAAGCAGTCTGTTTTGCATGCGTAACCCTCATACATCCTGGTTCTTGGTGGCATTTCTTGTTCGCATTTATTGTAACCATTGGCGGAGAATAATCAAGAGGTTTTCAGAAATGGCACGAAATGCAGGCGAGGAACCGAGGATTCCGAACCGTATGTGAATTCCGCAAGAAATCCTCACTTTTTGCAGGATTCTTTGCAAAACGCTATTTACAAAATAAATCAATTGTGCTATGGTTATTGGGAAATCGAATATGCGTGAAAAACGCGCGGGATATCGATCCGTGTGAGAGTCTATTGTGAAGTATAGACGCCGAAGGGGCAAGCGTCCGGTGCGCCAGCCGCGACGTGAATCTCTCAGGCTCAAACAGCGCGGATTTACCCACCCTGAAACAATCGAGACAGGGATACGGCAAGGATGTTTGTCGTGTTCCTGTTTTTTGTTGCGGAAAGGGAGGCTGGCGCGGGTGACCAATTACCAGATCATCACGAACAACCCGGCTGTGTCCGCCGTGTATGGCGCGGTCGCCCGGTACATCGGCGGGACCGTCGACGCGGTGTTTGGCGCGGTGCGGGACGCGGTGCATCTGGGGGCAACGCTGATCAGCCACCCGCTCGCCGGTAGCGTGAAGCCGAACGAAAGCCCGTACAAGAGCGTAGTGCTTTCCACGCGCCGGGGCGAAGTCGATACGGCGTCGCTGATGCTCATCGAGGACGCGATTGCCGTGCTGCGAAAGCTGCCGGCCAAGGACCGGCGGTACAGCGAAGGCGTGCTGGACGATTTCTCCGTGATTGACCTGGACCTGATGCGTTCGGCGATGGAAGCGTTGCCGGCCGGATTTTATAGCCATACTAGCGAAAAAGAGGAGGCGCACCATGTCAACGGTCTATGACATTCTTGTCGTCGGGGGCGGTCCCGGCGGGCTCGCGGCGGGCATTTACGGCAGCCGCGCGCGGCTGAAAACCGCCATTCTGGAAAAGGGACGCCCAGGTGGGCAGGCCGCCACCACCATGGAGATGGAGAACTACCCGGGGTCGTTCCACGAGACGACCGGCCCCGGTTTGATGCAGCAGTTTGCGGATCATGCCGCGCATTTCGGCACGGAGATTCTGCGCGGTGTGGCGGCGGATGTGGACCTGACGGGCCACGTGAAAAAGGTTTTCACAAAGGACGGCGCCGTATACGAGGCGCACAGCGTCGTTTTCGCGCCCGGCGCGGAGCCGCGCACGCTGAACATCAAGGGTGAGGGCAAGCTGCGCGGCAAGGGCGTTTCCTACTGCGCAACGTGCGACGCGGATTTCTTCGAGGACCTGGACGTGATGGTGGTCGGCAACGGCGATGCGGCCATTGAGGAAGCCATGTACCTGACGAAGTTCGCGAACGAAGTCACCGTCATCGTCATCCACGACGAGGGCACGCTGGACTGCAACAAGGCCAGCGCGGAAAAGGCGTTCCAGAACCCGAAAATGAAATGGGAATGGAACTCCGTTCTGGATGAAATTGTCGGCGACGAGCTGGTGGAAAAGGTTATCCTAAAGAACATCAAGACGGGCGAATTGCGCGAAAAAGAGACGAACGGCGTGTTCTTCTTCGTGGGCACGGTGCCCAAGACGGATTTTTTAAAGGGCAAGATCGAGCTCGACGCGCAGGGGTATATCGTCACCAACGAGATGATGGAGACGAATGTGCCCGGCGTGTACGCGGCGGGCGACGCGCGGGTGAAGTACCTCCGGCAGGTCGTCACTGCCGCTTCGGACGGCGCGATCGCGGCTGTCGCGGCGGAAAAGTACCTGGACGAGATGGAGAACTTCCGTCGGCAGGTGCTGGATGTGCAGGGCCACGTGCTGCTGGCCTTCTGGGCACCGCAGGTAGAGGAGAGCATCGCCGCGCTGGCCTTGCTGGAGGCGGCTGCCGAAAAAACGGACGTCAAGCTCGCCAAGCTGGACACGTCCCGGAATAAAAAAACCGCCGCGACCTACCAGATCACGAAGATCCCCACCGTGCTGCTGTTTGAGAACGGCGAGGTAAAAGGCCGCCTGGAAGGCAGCTTTACCGGGGCGGATATAGCGAATCTACTCCAAATATAACAAAGAGCAAAGGAGCGTTGAAACATGGTTGAGGTACACAAGGAAAACTTTGATCAAGAGGTGCTCGGCCACCAGGGCGTCGTGTTTGTGGACTTCTGGAGCCCCAAGTGCGAGCCGTGCATGGCGCTGATGCCGGACGTGCACGCGTTCGTGGCGAAGAACGAGGGGCGCGCGAAGTTTTGCAGCCTGGACACCACCGGCAACAAGCGCCTGGCCATCGCGCAGAAGGTCATGGGCCAGCCGACGTTCGTGTTCTACAAGGACGGCGAGAAGGTATTTGTCTTTGACAAGGATTCCATCGAGATGAACGCCGTGCAGGCGAAGCTGGACGAGTTGGTTGGCTGATATTTGGCGGCGAGGAACCGAAGATTCCGAGCCATGAAAGGATTTCGCAAGAAATCCTTACCACACACATCGGAGGGCATGACATGCGGCTTGAGATTGGCAATATCCTCATCAAGGATGTTCAGTTCGCGGACGCGACGTCCGTGAAAAATGGCGTGCTGTACGTAAACAAGGACGAGCTGGCGAAGGTGGCCGGCGCGGACGAGCGGATCAAGTCCGTGGAGGTATTCCTCGCGCGGCCGGGCGAGTCCGTCCGCATCCTGCCGGTGAAGGACGTTGTGGAACCCCGCGCCAAAGTGCAGGGGCCCGGCGGCATCTTCCCGGGCTTCATGACGGGCGTGGATCAGGTCGGCAGCGGCCGGACGCACGTGCTGAAAGGCGCGGCGGTCGTGACGACGGGCAAGATCGTCGGCTTCCAGGAGGGCATCATCGACATGAGCGGCCCCGGCGCGGAATACACGCCGTTCTCCGCGACGAATAATGTCGTGGTCAAGGTCGAGCCGATCGACACGCTGAAGCAGCACGAGCACGAGGTCGTCGTGCGGCTGGCGGGCTTCCGCGCGGCGAACTACCTGGGCCAGGCGGGCACGGCGGTCACGCCGGACGAGATCAAAACCTACGAAACCAAGCCCCTGCTGGAGCAGGCGGCGCAGTACCCGAACCTGCCCAAGGTGGTCTATGTGTACATGCTGCAGACCCAGGGCCTGCTGCACAACACGTACTACTACGGCGTGGATGTCAAGCAGATTGTGCCGACGTACATGTACCCGACCGAGGCCATGGACGGCGCGATCGTCAGCGGCAACTGCGTGTCCGCGTGCGACAAGAACCCCACCTACGTGCACGAAAACAGCCCGGTCATCGAGGATCTGTACGCCCAGCACGGCAAGACGATCAACTTCCTGGGCTGTGTGGTCACGAATGAAAACGTCACGCTGATGGACAAGGAGCGTTCCTCCAACATGACGGCCAAGCTCGTCGAGTTCCTGGGCGCGGACGCGGCGATCATCTCGGAAGAAGGCTTTGGCAACCCGGACGCGGACCTGGTGATGAACTGCAACAAGATCGAGAAGCTGAACGTCAAGACCGTGCTGATTACGGATGAGTACGCCGGGCAGGACGGCGGCTCGCAGTCGCTGGCGGACTCCACGCCCCTTGGCAACGCGTGCGTGACCTCGGGCAACGCGAACATGGTCATCACGCTGCCGCCGATGAAAACGGTGATCGGCTATCCCGAGGTGGCGAACGTCATCGCGGGCGGCTGGGACGGCAGCCTGCTCCCGGACGGCAGCATCCGCGCGGAAATCCAGGTCATCACCGGCGCGACGAACGAGCTGGGCTTCCATACCCTCACTGCGAAAACCATTTGACGGTTTTTACAGATATTTTAGCATCACCCTAGGAAAGGAGTATTTCTGCTATGAGCATTCTAAACGGCAAAAAGGTTGCCATCTTGGGCGACCGCGACGGCATTCCCGGCATGGCTATCGAAGAGTGCGTCAAGACGGCCGGCGCGGAAGTGGTATTCTCCACGACCGAGTGCTTCGTCTGAACGTCCGCAGGCGCCATGGACCTGGAAAACCAGGCAAGGATCAAAGATTTGGCGGAGAAATACGGCAAGGATGACCTCGTGGTCGTCCTGGGCGGCGCGGAGGCTGAGGCTTCCGGGCTGGCGGCCGAAACGGTATCCGTCGGCGATCCTACCTACGCAGGTCCTTTGGCAGGGGTCCCGTTGGGACTCAAGGCGTACCATATGTTCGAGCTGAAGGAAGAAATCGACCCGGCCGTGTACGACGAACAGATTTCCATGATGGAAATGGTGCTGGACGTGGACGCGATCAAGGCGGAGGTCGAGACGTACAGGGCATAGCCCATAATTCCCAATGAAAAGAGGGACGAGCATTGAGCCAATGCAGAGTGGTGCATTACATCAATCAGTTCTTTGCCGGCATTGGCGGCGAGGATAAAGCCAATGTGCCGCCCGAGAAGCGCGAAGGCGTGGTCGGGCCCGGTATGGCGCTGCAGGCGGCCCTAGGCGATACGGCCAAGATCGTCGCGACCGTCATCTGCGGGGACAGCTACTTCAACGAGAACCTTGAAGAAGCCTCGCGGACGGTGCTGGAACTGATCAAGGGCGAAAGTCCGGATCTGGTGATCGTCGGTCCCGCGTTCAACGCGGGCCGGTACGGCATGGCGTGCGGCACCGTCGCCAAAATTGTCGATGAGAACCTGAAAATCCCGGTGGTCGGCGGTATGTACATCGAGAACCCCGGCATCGAGAGCTACAAGCGGTACGGCTACTTCGTCCAGACGGGCGATTCCGCCGCCGCGATGCGCAAAGCCGTGCCGGACATGGCCGCCATTGTGAAGAAGCTGGCCGCGGGCGAGGCCGTGACCGAGGGCTTCATCGAAAAGGGTCTGCGCGTGAACTACTTCGCGAAGGAGCGCGGCTCCAAGCGCGCGGTGGACATGCTGGTGAAGAAGATCGGCGGCGAGGCGTTCACCACGGAATACCCGATGCCGAACTTCGACCGTGTGGACCCGCAGCCCGCCATCCGCGACATCACCAAGGCGCGGATCGCGCTGGTATCCTCCGGCGGCCCTGTGCCGAAGGGGAACCCGGACCACATCGAGTCCTCCAGCGCGTCCAAGTACGGCAAGTACAGCCTGAAGGACATCACCGATTTCACGCCTGAAAACGGCGAAACCGCGCACGGCGGCTATGATCCCGTGTACGCCAACCAGGATCTGGACCGCGTCCTTCCGGTGGACGTGGTGAAGGAAATGGTGGCCGCGGGCGAGATCGGCTCCCTGCACGATTACTGGTACTCGACCGTGGGCAACGGCACGTCCGTCGCCAACGCGAAGAAGTACGCGGCTGACATCGCCGAGCAACTGCTCGCCGACCACGTTGAGGGCGTCGTTCTCACATCCACTTGAGGGACCTGCACACGTTGCGGCGCAACGATGGTAAAAGAAATCGAGAGGCACGGCCTCCCGGTGGTGCATATGTGCACAGTGGTTCCCATCTCGCTGACGGTCGGCGCGAACCGGATCGTTCCCACCGTCGCCATCCCGTACCCGCTGGGCAACCCGGAACTGACCCCGGCGGACGAGAAAGAGCTGCGCAGAAAGCTCGTGCGCAAGGCGCTGAAGGCGCTTGGCACCGAGGTGGAAGGGCAGACGGTATTCAAGGACTGAGGGCACGGGGCTGTCGTGGTAGGAATGGAGGACGCCTAGGGGCTTTGCCCCTTGGAACCCCACTTAAGGGACATTGTCCCTTAAGAATCCCATCATACGGGGGAGGAATTCTTGAAAAATTCTTCCCGCCGTGAGGCGATAAGATGGGATTCCCAAGGGCCAATGGCCCTTGGGCAGGGTCTGGGACAGCGTCCCAGCGTTGCTTCTTCCTACCCCGCCAGCCCTTTTCTTCTATTATTAACGGAGGTGAACCGATGAGCTTCCCTGTTTTGCGCGGGGCCAGCTATGCCCTGATCCAGGCGCCGGATATGGTGCTGCACCAGGGCAGCACCCAGACGAGCGAGCGGCATCTGCATCCTGATTCCGAGTACCTGAAGGAGCTGCCGGGACACCTGCGTTCCTTCGCGGACGCGGTGGCCTACCCGCCCAACCAAGTGTACATTGGCAACATGCGCCCTCTGGCGCTGGACGGCATCCCGCGCCCGTGGTACGGGAACCCGACGCCGAACGCGGTGCGCGAGGGCAAATACGGCGAGATCATGCCGCTGGACGAGTTCTACGGCCTCATGAAAGCGGTGGATATGTTTGACCTGGTGCTGCTGGAGGAAGGGTTCCAGCGCGGCATCCTGGCGAAGCTCCAGGCACACCCCATCGTCGGCGGCTGGAAAACGCTGGCCAAGCTGGAAAAGGGCCACGCGGAACAGGCGCAGATCGAGTCCCTCGTCCAAGAACACAAGGCCGAACCCATGTATCTTGAGAACAAGCTGATCGGCTGCGTGAAAAAGGCGCACGACTTTGACGCCGCGCTGAGCGACCATGTGATGTTTGAAAACCTGGTCAGCAAGGCGTCGGCGGCGTTCGGTCTGGCGCTTCTGTTCGCGAAGACCGACCTGAAGGCGGACGAGGTCGAGTACATCATCGAGTGCTCCGAGGAAGCGTGCGGCGACATGAACCAGCGCGGCGGCGGCAACTTCGCCAAGGCCATCGGCGAGATATGCGACTGCGTGAACGCCACGGGCAGCGATACCCGCAGCTTCTGCGCCGGGCCGGTGCACGCGCTGGTGGAGGCGGCGGCGCTGGTGCAGAGCGGCATTTACAAGAACGTCGTCGTCGTGGCGGGCGGCGCTTCCGCGAAGCTGGGCATGAACGCGAAGGATCACGTGAAGAAGGGCCTGCCGGTGCTGGAGGACATGCTGGGCGCGTTCGCCGTGCACATTGGCGAGAACGACGGCGTGTCGCCCGTGATCCGCACGGACGCCATCGGCCGGCACACCATCGGCAGCGGCGCGTCCCCGCAGGCGGTCATGCAAGCCATCGTGGCCAATCCCCTGGACCGCGCGGGCATCAAGCTGGCGGACATCGACACGTTCTCCGTGGAGATGCAGAACCCGGAGATCACCGAACCCGCCGGCGCGGGCGATGTGCCCAAGGCCAACTACAAAATGATCGCCGCGCTGGGCGTAATGCGCAAGGACTTTGAGCGTTCAGAACTGAACGACGTGGTCGCGCGCATCAGCATGCCCGGGTTCGCGCCGACACAGGGGCACATCCCGTCCGGCGTGCCGTTCCTGGCCCATTGCCGCGACATGCTGGCCGAGAGCGCGATTCGCCGCGCGATGATCGTCGGCAAGGGCAGCCTGTTCCTGGGTCGCCTGACGAACCTGTTTGACGGTGTTTCCTTCATTATAGAGAAGAACGACGGCAAGGCCGGGGACGCGCAGGCGCTGGACAAGGACAGCGTGCGCGGGATGATCGCCGAGGCGATGGCGGAGTTTGCCGCGTCGCTTCGCGCGGAGTAGGTGAGCGCAGTGGACAGGAACATCAAAGAGACCATTGCGCAGGTATTTGACGAGATATCCGAAGGGCTGGCGCACGGCAGCTTTGGCCGCCGCACGCGCGTGGGGCTGACCACCACGGGCAGTGAGCACGGCGCGGAGGAGATGCGGCGCGGCGCGGCGCTGGCGCAGGCGCCGGATATCGAGGTTGTGCTGATTGAGGAGGAGGACGCCGGGGCGGCGCAGGCGCGCATGGACGCCATGCTGGACAGCGGCGAATTGGACGCGGCGGTCACCATGCACTACAGCTTCCCCATTGGCGTATCGACCGTGGGCCGCGTGATTACGCCCGGGTACGGGCGGGGGATGTACATCGCGTCCACAACCGGCACGAGCGACACAGAGCGCGTCAGCGCCATGCTGAAGAATGCCATTTCCGCCATCGCCGTGGCCAAGGCGTGCGGGAACGCGAACCCCACCGTCGGCATCCTGAACCTGGATGGCGCGCGGCAGGTGGAGCGCGCGCTGCAAAAGCTGCAAGGCGCGGGATACCCCATCGACTTCACCCAGAGCGCCCGGGCGGACGGCGGCGTGGTGATGCGCGGCAACGACCTGCTGCAGGGCGTGCCGGACATCATGGTGATGGACAGCCTGACGGGCAATGTGGTGATCAAGCT
This sequence comes from Eubacteriales bacterium, assembly GCA_031550535.1. Classification (GTDB taxonomy): domain Bacteria; phylum Bacillota; class Clostridia; order Christensenellales; family Aristaeellaceae; genus Avichristensenella. The sequence continues at coordinate 49,384 of JAVBOM010000012.1, read as the reverse complement.
GATGAGCGCGTTCACGTCGGGTGGGAACTACGAATCCCTGGGCGATGGGTACGGCCCGGGTGTCGGCGATGGATACGGCCGCATCGTCAACATCATCTCGCGTGCGTCCGGTGCGCCCGTGGTGGCCGGGGCGCTGCGCTTTGCGGGCGCATGCGCGCGGGGGAACCTGCCCAAAAAGGCGCGGGACGAGTTCGCCAGAGCGCGCAAGGCGGGGTTGGACGCTATCCTGAAGGGCCTCGCGCAGCCGATTGCGCAGGAAAGCGGCGCGGCGGAAGTCAAGCAGCCGCCGGAGAAGGTCGTCACCGAGGAGATCACCGGCGTGGAGATTCTGGTGCTGGAGGAGGCCGTCAGGGTCCTCTGGAAGAAGGGCATTTACGCCACCAGCGGCATGGGCTGCACCGGGCCGGTGATCATGGTCGCGGGGGAGGATCACGGGGCCGCGATAGAGGCGCTGAAAGCCGCCGAGTACTTATGAAACGAAAAAAGGCTGCCGCACGATGCGGCGGCTTTTTTCGATGTGAAGGCGCAGCGGAGCTGTCCGGCGGGTATTGCGTAAAAGAGACCATTTTGTCATTTGAAAGCAGGATGCCTTCATGATATAATCAATGCTAACTGAGATTCTCTACTGCGGATGATACAAGAGGTGCGATATGAACGATGTTTTCCGTTACTTTTGTGCGGCCATGATTGCTGCCGGCGGAGTTCTCATTGCATACGCGAGCATCCTGTACAATCGCATCATCAAGCGTTCCGCCGATCTGCCGGGGAAGCTGCCGGCGTATGTGGAGACGATCAAGCACGCATCGCGGCTGATGCTCGTTTTTTTTGTCATCGGGTATGCGGTAGGGTGCCTTGATATGCTTCTGCACCAGGTCGACGCCATGTATTATTTTGTGGCGCTCGTTTTTTTTGTGGGCGGGGTGTTTGTTTTTGTGCTGGTGAAGTACCTCGGCTATCTGGTGGACTCGCTGAGCAACTATAACCACGATCTGCAGAACGAGGTGGAGCGCCAGATGAATGAAATGCTCCACCGGGAGCGGCTGCTGGAAACGGTGAACGAGACGATTGCCGTCTTGCTCGCGTCGGACACCGACAGCTTTGACGAGACGCTGTGGCGCTGCCTGGGCATGCTGGGAAAAGCCGTCGATGCCGACCGGGTGTACATATGGAAAAACCATACGCGGGACGGCGTGCTGCGCTGCACGCAGCGCTATGAATGGTCGGAAGGGGCGGAGCCGCAACAGGGCAACGCGCTGACGGTCGATATATCCTACGACGAAAGCATCCCCAGTTGGGAGCGGAAGCTGTCCGCCGGCGGGAGCATCAATGGCTTGGTTCGTGATTTGTCCAAGGCCGAGCAGGAACAGCTCTCCCCCCAGGGAATCATCTCCATTTTGGTGGTCCCGGTTTTTTTGCAGGAGCGGTTTTGGGGGTTTGTCGGCTTTGACGACTGTCACAAGCAGCGCGTTTTTTCCCCGGCGGAGGAAGGCATCCTGCGTTCGGCGAGCGTTTTGATCGCGACCGTCATGCTGCGGAACGAGGTCATGCGGTCGCTGGTCGAGGCCAAGGAGCTTGCCGACGAAAACGCGCGGACGAAAAGCGAGTTTTTATCGAACATGTCGCATGAAATCCGCACGCCCATCAACGCCATTACGGGCATGTCGGCCATCGCGAAGCGTTCGGGCGATATGAAGCGCGTGCAGGACTGCATGGACAAGATTGACGCGGCGTCGCGCCAGCTTCTGGGGCTGATTAACGATATTCTGGACATGAGTAAAATCGAGGCCGGAAAGATGGAGCTTTCCAGGGAACCGTTTGACATCCACGTGACGATGAACAACATCAAGAGCATTATTGGCGTCCGCGCCGCGGAAAGGGATCTGAAGCTCAGCCTGCAAATGGACGCGGACGTCCCAAAGGTGGTTGTCGGCGATGAAATGCGCGTGTCACAGATTCTGCTGAACCTTCTGTCCAACGCGGTCAAGTTCACGCCGGAAGGCGGGTCAATTTCGATGCGCGCGGCGCTCCACGCGCGGACAGGCGAAACGTGTACGCTGCGCTTCGCGGTGGCGGATACCGGCATCGGAATATCGGATGAACAAAAAGAGCGCCTGTTCATGGCGTTTGAACAGGCGGAGCACAACACCGCGCGCCGCTACGGCGGCACGGGCCTGGGCCTTGCCATCAGCAAGCGGATCGCCGAACTCATGAACGGCGACATCACGGTGGAGAGCAAACAGGGCGCGGGCAGTTGCTTTACCGTGCGCGTGGAGCTTCAGACCGGAACGGAAGCGATGCTAAAGAAGGACACGGGCGCCATCGAAATGGCGGCGGACACGTTTTCAGGGCGCACGGTGCTGCTCGCTGAGGATATTGAAATCAACCGCGAAATCATCATAACGCTGCTGAGCGAAGTCGGCATGACTGTGGTGAGCGCGGAGGACGGCGCGCAGGCCCTGTCAATGTTCGAGGCGGAACCCGCGCGCTTCGACCTCATCCTCATGGACGTGTTCATGCCCGTCATGGACGGCCTGACGGCGACAAGAGCCATCCGCGCGCTGCCCAGCCCACTGGCCGCGAGCGTTCCCATCCTCGCCATGACGGCCAACGCGTTCGACAATGATGTCCGCGAGTGCCTGGAAGCCGGCATGAACGGGCATATCGCCAAGCCGGTTGAGGTGGCCAGACTCTTTGAGGTGATCCAAGCTCAGTTGCGGCCGCGATAAGTGGCATGGACTGATATCGTTTTGATAAAGGAATCGGTATAAACGGTGAAAGAAGGGGAGGGTTTCTATGCCGGAAATTATCAGACATGAGGCGCACGAAAAAAACGCCAACGTTGGCGTTATCGAAGCGGGCGGTTTTGTTTTTATCGGCCATTGTTGCCGCAATGTGGGACAGCCCCTTGAGCGGCAGATACTTGGCGCGCTGGACCAGCTTGGCGAACGGTTGAGCACTGTTGGGTTGACGCTGGAATCGGTGGTGCAGATGGATGCTCTGTTTCGGGATGTCTGCCAGATACCGGTCATGGAAAAAGTGTTTCGGGAACGATGGAATGGCAAATACCCGGTTCGCAAATCGATACAAACAGAGTTTGCCGATGCGGAAATCCTTTTTCAACTTGATGCCGTGGCGTACAAGGGGTAATTATCATGCGTGGGATGCTCGGCCGCGATTGGGCAAGCATCCCTATCTCGCTAATAGATGCACTGCTGCACCAGCTTGCCGGTGTGCGCGTTCACCGCGACGCCGTGCATGCGGACCGGGTGGTCAAAATCCTGCTTTTCCATCCCGCCCGGGCCGCCGGAGCAGTAGTCGAACAGCCAGTGCGGCGTCAGGGTGCGATGCTCGTCACTATAAAGGTAGATAATGCTGATGCGCTCGATAAGGCAATCGACTCCGAGCGGCAGGTACAGGTTGCCCTCGGAAGCGATTTGCAGCGCCTCTTCCACGGGGATCAGGGGCTTGGGCGGCTGTTCGCCCGTCTTGCGCAGGTTGAAGCCCGTTTCCAGGAACTCCACGCCCTGCCGGGTGATCAGCACATAGGCGGTGAAGCGGTTCTCCCACGGGGCGTAGAATTTCCCGTCCACGGTCGGCGTCATCAGGACAAAATACCCCTCGTGCTCCTCGGGCAGCGGTTCCAGGTAGCGCAGCGCGTACATGCGCCGGATGTGGCCGAGCCATTCGCTCGCCCGCATCGCGTCCTGCATGCGCGCGAAATGTTCGCGCTCCATCGTGTATACGCGCGGCTCGCCCGTAATTTCCACGCCAAGCGTGTGCATCAGATCCAGTGCCTTGCCGATCGCCTCGTCCCGCGTCATGAAGTCCAGCTCCAGATCCGTCGGGTAGTATCTCGCGTTCCCCTCGCCGTTCCACTCGGGAATGAGGTTGCCCATGTACATGGAGACGAATTTGGATGTATAGTACACGCGCCCGTCCTTGGACTGCACCATCATGAACTCGCCATCGCCGCTCCCGTCGCCCACCCGGAAATCGCCGTCGTTCACCTCTTCGATGGGCGCGGCGTCCGGCATGAGCAGGGAGATCGCTAGGTCTTTGTCCATTCGCATCGGCTCGCATGTGATGATGGGAAGGCTGTCCGGCACGTCCGGCACCTCGGCGTCGCAGCGGAAATCATCCCGTATGGTGATGGTCAGCCGCTCCGCGGCTGCGCAGGCGGGCAGCAGGCAGAGGCAGAGCAGCAGCGCGCAGATTTTTCTCATCGGCATTTCCTCCTTGCCCTCACTGGTCCGCAAAGCGCAACACCATCACGTCGTCCGGCGCGCCGCCCCAGTCGTTCGTCGGCCGCAACGTCAGCGTGTCCGGCAGCGCCGTCAGCCGGAGCGAACCGGATTGCACGCAGTGCGTGTCGTCCGGCGTCCGCCTGTCGTCGCCCGTGGTCAGGCCGACCCCCACCCGCTCGCCTGCCTCATCCATGAACACAAAGTCCAGGACATTGCGCGTATGCGCCATCAGCAGCTTGTCGTCCGCATCCGCGACGGTGAAGTTGATTTCGTAGTAGCATGACAGCGGCGTAATGGTGAACGTAATGGATTCCATCAGGGCGGCAGTTCCCGGGAATGGCGCGCCTTCCAGATCAATGGTTACTTGTCTGTTCGGCGGCGTGACGGCGATGGGGAAGCGCAGCATTTTGTGCAGCGTCTCCTCGCCGTATTGATCGTCTTCAAGCGACCACTCCCGCATATACGCCGTCAGTTCCACCTGGATGGAGTCCGCGTCCGTCGGGTATTCCAGGGCGGTCATGAAGTGCAGCGTGCCGTCCGCCTGGATGACGCTGTCGCAGATGCCGGAGATGGACTCCGCGCCTGTCACAAAGGTGTGCAGGTCCACGGAGACGAGGCGCTTACCCTCCTCGCCCGCAAGGGTCAGGAAGCTCTTGCGGTTCTCCCGGCCGGGGTACTGGCCGTCAAAGGCCGGGTAGTCGGTCGGTGTGTCGGACATGCCCATCAGGTACGCAGTGCCAGGTTCCCGCATTTCCGCCTTGGCGGACAGGTACAGATAATGTCCGTCCGCGACCGCCTCGTGTAGCGTGACGACGACATCACCCACGGTGAACTGTTGCGACACGTTATTCTGGCTGATGGCGTCCTGCGCCTCCTGCGATATTTCCATTCCAAAGCGATCCCTATAAAAGTCGAATAATTTCCAGTCATTCGCCGCCGCGTATACGACACCGGCCAACAGCAACATCGCCAAACCAACGCAGATCGCCAGCCGGAAGCTGACCCGCCTCGCGGGGTGTTCATTCTCGCGCTCGATCCGGTGAAGAGCCGAGGCGACGCTTGCCTTGAAGGAATCCGGCGCCGCGCCAAAAGCGTCCTGTGGCCTCATGCCCTAACCACCTCCTCGTCATCCAACATGGTTGCCCGGAGCATACCCCTCGCCCGGTTGAGCCTGGACTTGATCGTACCGATGGGGAGCCGCATCATTTCCGCGACATCTTTGAGCGGATACCCCTCAATGTAGTGCAGCAGGACCGGAACGCGGAAGTGCTCCGGGAGCGCCAGCAGCGCGTCATGGATATCCCGGTCGGCGTCCGGCGGCGCGGCACGCTCTGGCATCGTATCCGTCGGCTGCTCCCGCCGCCGCTTGCGCAGCAGCGTGTAGCACTCGTGGATCAGGATGCGTATCGCCCATGTCTGCATATAGCGATCCTCGCGCAACGTATCCCGCTTTTGCCAGGCGATGCGGATGCATTCCTGCACCGCGTCCTCGCGGTCGCATGCCTGGGGGAGCAGGCTGTAGCTCACACGGTACAGCGTCTCCTGCATCGCGATGATGCGCTCGGCGAATTCGGTACTGGTCACAGGGTCCCTCCTGTCTGGGGGTTTTCAGGCGTTATCGACCGGTCAACCATTAGAGAAGGGGGGAGGAAAAAAGGTTCCAGGAAAATGATAATTTTAGTTAAATATATGTAGAAGTTGTAACCCGGTGTGACATGGACGAACAGCGCGGGGAAAGAGCCGCCCAAAGCAGGGATTTCTGGCGAAAGCCCCCGATGGCGCCCGATTTTTTCAAATCAGCGCCGCCACGCTGGGCAAATACGGCGCAAACACGATAAGGCGAAGCGACGGGCGGAAAGTGTGGCCGCTATTCATTGCGGAACTGCACGTACAGATGTCCGGATGGCGCTTCCATGGGGAGGCCGTCCGCGCGCTCGAAGGTATCCTTCAAAGCCTTCAGCTTCGGCCCCTTGGCGTAGCAGTACGTGATGGCGGCCTGGCTGCCGCCAGCGACATCCTCCGCTGTCAGATAGTGCTCAAAGATGACGCGCTGTCCGTTGCAGGTCTTGACGCGGTCGTCGTCAACCTTCTTGACCTTCTTCCCCGTGGGCAGCAGGAATGTAATGGTCGAGCGGGAAATGGTGAAGCCGAACGTGTACTCCTTTTCGCCGGAGGTGTCCAGCGTATACGCGTCGGCCAGCACATCGACGAGCACGCCGTTTTCATAGAAACCAAAGTGGTAGCTCTCGCTGGTGAACACCGCGTGGATGGACCGGGAGGTAATGCCCGCGAGCGACCATTCCTCGCTGGGGGTCGTGACGATGGCGACGGCCCCGCCGCCGTAAAACCGCGCCTTGCACTTCACTTCCGTCGGCGCTTCCCCAAGGTCCACGCCCGTGTAGCGCGCGACGACGCCCTTTTCATTGAGGTGGTTGAAGTTTGTCACCAGCGCGCCGTCTTTGATGTAAGCGACATCAAGCTGGGAAGCATCCGGAAAAAACGAGAAAACAGGCGCTTCCGCGGCGGCGGCGCGGGCTTGAAAAACCGGACGCCCGAAGTGGAATTCGCCGGGAGCTCCCGTCTCGCATGCCGACAGCGTCAGCGCCAGAACGCATAGGAAGATTTTTGCGTACACGATCCGTACTGTTCTCATTGCCGCGCCTCCGTTTCGCTTCAAGCGTACTCAATCTTACAGGAAGAAAGTATACGGACGGCACGAATAAAAGTCAAGAACGCGGCCTGTCACGCGGCGGTTGCCCGTCCCTCCCTGCGCTTCTTCACCTCCGCGCCAACCCACAGGATCAGGGGGAGCATGATCTGGATGGGCAGGGCGACGTACAGATAGAGATGGCTCGCAAACCAGCGGATCGCCTGGGGAGAGGGTAGCAGCAGGAGAGAGGCGATGACGGTGACGGCGGACAGCCCCAAAAGAATCCACCTGGGGTGATCGATGTGAAAAACGTCCGCGAGCCCTATCCGCACATCATACAGGCAGACCGTTGATTTGATGAAGATGCAGAACAGCATGGCGAAGGAGACCGTGATCTCGATATGCTGGAGATAGTTGCTGATGACAATCATGCTGATGGCGATGTAGGAAGGATAATAGTTGGTCGAGTACACGCTTTCGCCTAGCATCAGCACGTTCCGGAGCGCCGTGTAGGCAAAAATCAGCCCGCATATCAGGACGCCTGTCGCGATCACTTTGAATTTGCTTGTGCCGCGCCGTACCGAATGAAAGACCGGCATCAGCGCGATCATCTCGGCAAAGGGAAACGAGAGGAGACCGACGGCGCTGGGCGCAATGTCCGATAGCGGCCGCTGAAGGATCGGCGTGGCATACTCATAGCGGAAGTACCCGACGGAAAAAATGAGATTCACGATAAAATAAAAAACAATATATAAAAACAAAAAAACTGAAACGCGACCGATAACCTGAGCCTCTTTTGTCGCGAGCGCATATGTCAACAGCATAACCGGCAGCGCGATGAGGAAAACGGATGTGGAGGGCAGCGAGATGATGGACGCATAGAGTGTGAAATCCGTGATAATCAAAGCGTGGAGCGTCAGAAAATAGGCGATAAGGATGCCGGAGAATGCGTTTCCGACGATGCCGCCGAACACATGCCGCACGATCATGAAAAGGTTCTTTTCAGGGAAAAGGCGCAGGATTCGCGTGTGAACCGCGCAGAGCAAAAGCGCCAGCGTCATCACGCCCAAAATGACGAGCCACGTATCGCGGCCGGCGGAACGGTCGCCGCCCGTCACCAGGGAACTGCCCAAGAGAAAGAGCGCCGTGCACGCCATGCCTTGCGTGAAGTTGAGCGTACCTTTTTTCGACATTATTTTCCTCCCGGGATGATTTCGTCGGTCTGTATGTCAAGCGTTACCTGAATCGAATAGCGGGCGTTCCGCACACTCTCGCGCCAATCGGAGGCGCGCGCCCGCTCGCCCGGATACCGGCGGTACAGCAACTGCGCGATCTTGAAGACGTCGCAGTCCAGTTCGTCGCGCGATTTGGCGAGAGCTTGCGTCACACCGTCATGAAAATACACCGTGATATAGTTGAGGAGTTCGTTGAGGTTTGTGTCTTTGGAAAATCCGCCGATGTAGTTGATTTGTGTGCGTATCAGAACGGAAACCTCAACCTCCCCGTTGATGAAGCGCGCGTCTATCTTGACTTTGCTTTTTTCGACCTGTATGGGGAAGTATGTGTTTTCCAGAGGAACTGAAATCGTTCGATGGAACACAAGGCTCTCCGTCAGCAGTAAAAAGAAGGACTCGTCATGCGAGAACTTGCCCACCATTTTGTTATCCTGAATCACGGCGATGCCGGAAAGCTCGATGATGCTTTTATCCCTGACAGCGGTATTGCGCAGGATGGGCAGAAAGGACGCTTGCTCCATATCCATCCGGTTGGCGTACAGCGTGAGAAGTGTCGTCCGCTCCGCCCGCCGAATGCCCACCTCGTCTACAAGTGTCGAGCGAAGTTCAAACGATTGAGCGCGTGTGGTAAGGGCCTCGGTGGACAGCACATCCAGGGGCGTGCATCCAACGGAAACCATGCAGAATGTGTTGATGTCGATTTCGTTGAACTGCAGGATGGTGTCCACAAGCTCTTCGATACCCGTCTGGGCGACCGCTTCATCAATGACGATCACCTGGCAATGCGAAAAGTCCAGCCGCTGCGCGATGATGCCGCGTATGTTAGACGTCGCTTCCAGGACGGTTTTTCCTGTGGCTGTGGCAATTTGTGGCGTGAATGTCTCCACGTCGCCCTTCTCCATCGTGATGATTTCGGCGCTCATCAGGTATCCGTCGCCGCCTGCGCGCTCAATGCCCATACCAACAACGAACACCGTGTTGTCAAGCTCGTGATAGTCGCACGCGCCAAGCAACGGGAGTAAAACCAGAAAAAGCCCGACCATCAGCCATTTACGCATGCTACTTGCTCCTCTTCCGGTCCCGCGCGACAAACTTTGTCCGGTATTTGTTGGTCGGCTTTGGCGCGCGGACATAGGTGTTGCGTATATCCCGCAGTTTGAAGGAGAGCATGTTGGCCGTATACTGTATGCCGAAGGATTCCAGCGAAAACAGGTGGATCAACAGACCCAGCATGGCAAAGGCATACCCATAGAAGCCGAAAAAGGACGCCGAGATCACGGCGAGGATGCGCATGATGATGACGACGGATGAAAGCGAAGGGATCATCAGCCCGGTGATGGCCGATATCGCGACGATAATCACCATGGGGGCGCTGATTATGCGGGCCTCCACCGCCGCCTGACCGATGACGAGCGCACCGACAATGCTGAGCGACTGGCCCAGCTTTGTGGACATGCGGATGCCGGTTTCGCGCAGCATTTCAAAGAGCAGCATCATGACGATGAACTCCAAAAACGTCGGCATGGGCAGGTTGGACGTGGCCGAGGCGATGGTCAGCATGAATGACGTGGGCAGCATCTCGGAGTGGAAGGTAATCATGCTGATATAGATCGCGCCAATGCTGATGGTTACCAGGAACGCAAGATAGCGCAAAATGCGCGACGCGGACGCGTAATAAAATCCGATATAGTCGTCGTCCTGCGACTGAAAATTCTCCACGAACAGAAAGGGCGCGAAAATCGCCACGGGCGAGCCGTCCAGGAGCAGCGCGACGCCGCCGTCCAGCAGCTTTGTGGCGATGGTGTCGGGCCGTTCGGATTTCCCGACCGTGTTCAGGAGGGAGCGGCCCGAATCCCGGATCAGCTCGGTGATGGCATACGTATCCATGAAGGCGTCGACATCCAGCCCATCCAGGCGCTTTTCCATTTCCCGCAGGATGTCCCGGTTGACCAGGCTGTCCAGGTAGCAGAGGCAGGCACGGGAATTCGTACGCTCGCTCACCGTGCGGAAGCGGATTTTCAGGTCCGTGGTCGCGAGCTTGCGCCGTAGCATGGTCGTGTTCTGCAGAAGGCTCTCCGTAAAGCCTTCGCGTGGGCCGAACAGCGCCTTTTCGTTGTCCGGTTCGGCGATGGCCCGCACGGGAAACCCCTTTGTGCTGAAGAGGTACAGCTCGCCCGATCCGTCGCGCATCAGAAGCGTATCGCCATGGACGACCGCGAGCACCGCGTCGGAGTACTTTTTCGCGGTGGATACGTCGCTGACCGGGATCGCGGCGAGAAGTTCCGCCCCGCTGAGAAAGTTTTTCTCCCGCGCCAGGAGGGGCTCCAGGATCTGGCGGTTGATCGCCTCCGAGCTGGACATGCCGTCGATAAAAACCAGGCAGCAGCTATCGTTGACGCACAGCCTGTATTTTACTGTCTCGTCGCCGGAAAAAAAGGTCTTTAGCGTCTCAACGTTCTGCTGGAGCGACGTGGACGGCGCAAATTGATCGTAGTGTATAACACCACGCGAATCGGCTTGCATGCATACATCCCCTTATGCTGGTAAAATGCCCAGCGAACGCGGCGATCATACGTTTTGGCGCGGCTGGGTTGACAAAAGCGCCCGCCTGCCATACAATAATAGCAACAAACACGGGAGGAGGCGGCAAAATATGCGGAAAAGCCTACAGCTTGTTTTCCATACCAATTTTGCCTGCCTGAAGACGCACTAGCGCGGCCAGCGTATTACGCTGTGTTGCCGTAGCCGTCTGGCTGCGGCTTTTGTTTTGCCGCAAGGTCTCGCGGGCAGGAGAAAAGCGAGGCTATCCTTGAATACAATCAATCTGGGCATTATGGCGCACGTGGACGCGGGCAAGACGACGGTCACGGAGGCGTTCCTGTATCATAGCGGCGTGAAGCGGCGGATGGGGCGCGTGGACGACGGCACCGCCACGACCGATTCCATGGCGCTGGAAAAGCAGCGCGGCATCACGATACGCGCGTCCACCGTATCCTTTCCGTGGAACGGCGCGAAAATCAACCTGATCGACACACCCGGGCATATGGAGTTCATCGCGGAGGTGGAGCGTTCGCTGTCCGTGCTGGACGGCGTCGTGCTGGTGCTGTCCGCAAAGGAGGGCGTGCAGCCGCAGACGCGCGTTATCTTTGAGAAGCTGCGCGCGATGCGTGTCCCGACCATTCTTTTCATCAACAAAATAGACCGCGTGGGCGTCTCCTTGGATCGCGTGCTGGACGAAATACGCGGGAAGCTGACGCCGCGCGCTGTTCCGCTGCAGGCGATAAGCGGCGAGGGGACGCGCGGCATTGCCGTTGCGGACCTGGACTATGCCACAGGGGCGCTGCACGAGGCAATTGTGGAGGCTTCGGACACGCTGCTGACGGCGTACCTGAACGACGAGCCGGTTTCGGGCGAGGACTGTCTGCGCGCGCTGCGGGACGAGACGCGCCGGTGCGCACTGTTCCCGGTGCTGTTCGGCTCCGCGCTGCACGATGTGGGCGTCGTGCCGCTGATGAACGCCGTGGCCGCGTGTTTTGCGGGCCATGGCGACGCGGGCGCGCCGCTTTCTGGCGCGGTGTACAAGGTGGAATGGGACGAAGCGGGGCGCAAGCGGCATTATGTGCGCATCTTCGACGGCGTTTTGGCTGTCCGGGACAGGGTGCCGGTCGTGGGGAAGGAGGACCTGCAGGTAAAGGCGCTGCTCGCGCTGCGAAACGGGCAGGAAGTCCACGTGGATACGCTGTGCGCGGGGGACATCGGCATTCTGCTGGACGCACCGCTGCTACGGTGCGGCGACGCGCTGGGCACGGACGCGCGCGTGCGCCCGCCGGAAACGCCGCCGCTGCTGACCGTCGCGGTCGCGCCGGGAAACCCCGCCGAGCGGCCCGCGCTGCTGGACGCGCTGGGGCGGTTGGACGAGGAGGACCCGTTCCTGCGCGTGCGCATCGACCCGGAAACCGCCGAGATCAAGCTGCGCCTGTTCGGCGCGCTGCAGCGGGAGGTTCTGGAAGCGTTGCTGCTGGAGCGGTTCGGCCTGCGCGCGGTGTTTTCGCCGCTGCAGACGCTGTTCAAGGCCCAGCCGCTGCGGGAGGCAAGCGCGGAAATCCGCATTTGGAAACCGGGGAACCTGCACCAGGCGGGCATCGCGCTGACCGTCCGCCCCCTGCCGGAGGGAAGCGGGGTGGCGTACCGGACGCTCGTGTCGTTTGGCGACCTGCTGAAGCCCTTCCAGAACGGCGTGGCGGAGGGCGTGCGCGCGGGCCTCGCGGACGGGTTCGGGGAGGAAATCGTCGATACCGAGGTACTCTTCACGGACATGGACTTTTCCAGCGTGACCAGCACGCCCGCGGATTACCGGCGGCTTGCGCCGGCGGTTGTGCGCGCGGCGCTTGAGAACGCGGGCCTGCGCAGGCTGGAGCCGTGGCTGTCCTTCGCGGCGGTCGCGCCTGTGGGGGCTGTCAAGGGCATCGTCAGCGCGATCGTAAAGCGGGGCGCGACCATTGGCGAGGTAACGTTCGGCGTTTCGGAGGGCGTTGTGCGCGGGGAAGCGCCGCTGGACAGGATCAAGGATTTCGCGCTGGAGTTTACGGCGCTGACACAGGGGAGCGGGATGTTTACGACGGAGTTCCTGGCGTACCGGGAGAGGTAGGAATGCCTGGCAAAATTCCCTTGCGGCGCCCGGTTTTCTAAATCAGTGCCGCCGCCAGGGTGATTCGGAGGGCGCGGGGGAGGGGGAGGCGGCGGCGCTTTTCCCTCCGGCGCAGTCCGGGCGCGAATGCGCCCCATCACCTGACTGGGAATAATTTCCAGAACGTACGCGCGGACGGAATTTACCCCTGAAGGCAGATAGGAAATGGAAATATTGCGGCGCGCATAGAAAATTCGCATTCAGCGCCCATCGCGCGGAAAAGATCTTTGCGGGCCCGCTTGGGCTTCCGATAAAAGGCGACCCAAAATCGATAAACATTCGTTTTGCCAATCCTCTGAAACGCAAGAGTTGGTGGTTCGTTTCCATAGATGGAATCTACAGTTTTGTATTGATTTTGCATATATTCCATGATATGATTTACAGAGAGTACCCGTGCTCTGTGTAGAGAACGCGTGCTCTAAAATGAAGGGAGGCTTTCTTGGATGAGGAAACTGCTCTCGTCACTCCTGGCACTCGTCATGCTGCTGTCCATGTGCGGCAGCGCGCTCGCCGCCACCGACCTGAACACGCTGGTCGTCGGCACCCCCGCGATGAACGGCGATTTCATCGACGGTTTTGGCAACAGCGCGTACGACGCTTACATTAAGCGCATCCTTTTCGCCCACATCACCACCGTGTTCCCGGACGAAAACGACAATCTGGTGGTTCCGCCGCTGGTTGTCAAGGACTACACGGCCGAGGTTGACGAAGCCGGCAACAAGACGTACACCTGGACGATCTTCGACGATCTGCTCTGGAGCGACGGCACCCAGATCACCGCGAAGGATTTCGTCTTTGAACAGCTCTACAAGTCCTCCCCGCAGTGGGTGGAGGCGGGCGCTTCCTCCAACGTGGGCTACGGCCTGCTGGGCTACGAAGCGTACAACAAGGGCGAGACCGACGTATTCGCCGGCATCAAGCTGATCGACGATTACACGTTCTCCATGACGATTGACGCGGAGTTCCTGCCGTACTTCCACGAGCTCAGCTACGTGTCCGCGACCGCCGCGCCTTTGGCGGTGTACGGCCCGGATCTTGAGATCGTGAGCGATGAGAACGGCGCCAAGATCGAGGGCGACCTTCTGGCCGCGCTGCAGAACATCGCCGCGACCGAGCGTTTTGCGCCGTCGATCTCGAACGGCCCGTACAAGTTCGTCAGCTACGAGAACGAGACCGTTACGCTTGAGCGGAACGATAACTTCAAGGGCGACCTGAAGGGCAACAAGCCGCAGATGGAGTACATCGTGCAGAAGCACGTCAACTCCGCCATCGACGTTGACTCCGTCATCGCGGGCGACATCGACCTCGTGACCGGCGTCATCGAAGGCAAGAAGATCGAAGCCGCCAAAGCCTCGACCACTGCCAAGACGCACAGCTACTTCCGCAATGGGTACGGCTACCTCGGCATGCACTGCGACTGGGGCGTCACCGCCGATGTCAACGTGCGCTGGGCGCTGGCGTACCTGCTGGACCGCAACGCCGTGATCGACTACGTGCTGGGCGGCTACGGCGGAACGGTGCAGTCTCAGTATGGCTTCGCGCAATGGATGTACGAAGAAGCGGGCGCGGACCTGGAAGCTGAACTCACCCCGTTCAACCTGAACCTGGACAAGGCCAACGAGTATCTTGACCAGACCGAATGGAAGTTCGAGGCCGATGGCAAGACGCCGTTTGACGTGTCGAAGGCGAACGCCGAAGGCACGTACATGCGCCACAACGAAAAGGGCGAAATGCTGCAGGTGCACCACATGGGCACCACGGACAACAACGTGACCGATATCATCGAGATCGAGTACACGAAGAACGCCCCGCTCGCCGGCATGAAGTTTGACGTAACCAAGAGCGACTTCAACGCCCTGCTGGACAACTACTACTACGGCTTTGACAAGGGCGACGACCGCTACTACAACACGTTCAACCTGGCCGTAACGTTCGGCCGCCCGTTTGATCCGTACGACAACTGGCATTCCGACTTCTTCGGCACGTGGCAGAATAGCTGCCAGCTGAACGATCCGGAGCTGGACGAGTACATCATGGCGATGCGCAAGGTTGAGCCGGGCGACAAGGAGACCTACCTGGACAACTGGCTGAAGTTCGAAAAGCGGTTCCAGGACCTCATGCCGCAGATCCCGCTGTACTCCAATGAGTACTACGACATCATGGCTTCCAACGTGGAAGGCGTGAACACGACGCCGTTCGCCTCGTGGGATTACATCGTCTGCGAGATCACCAAGACCGCGCAGTAACCAAATCTCGCACTAAGGTCAAGGGAGGAAGAGGATTTCTCTTCCTCCCTTCTGTGATTATCACTTGCGGGGGGAGAGTCGTCGAATGCTCAAGTATATCTTCAAGCGCATTCTCATCCTAATCCCGGTTTTCCTTTGTATCACCATCATTTTGTTTTCCATCAACAAACTGATGCCGGGTGATCCTGTCCGGGCCATGATGCCCACCAACCTGAAGGCGGATCAGTACGATGCCGCCTATAAACAGATGTACCTGAAGCTCGGCCTGGATAAATCCTTGCCGGAGCAGTATGTCACGTGGGTTTTCAACATGTTCAAGGGCGAATTCGGCTGGTCCAGCAGCAACAACCGGCCGGTGGTGGATGTTGTTGCCGAGCCGATTCGCAACACCATCATTTTGAATTTAGGCGTCATTGTGCTGCAATTGCTCATCGCAATTCCCGTCGGCATTCGATGCGCGGTGAAGCGCATGTCCGCTTTCGATAATTTCTGGCAGGTGTTTTCGCTCGTCACCTGGTCAATGCCGTCGTTCTTCCTATCGCTGTGCCTGCTGTTTATTTTCTCGGCAAAGCTGGGAATCCTGCCCTTTGGCGGCATGCCAAACGCGGCGCTGTTATCGGGCTGGGCGTATTACGGCTCGTGGCTGAAGCACATGGTCTTGCCGGTGGTCGTGCTGACGCTGATCAGCATCGCCAGCACGATCCGCATCGTCCGTAACGCCATGATTGACGCGCTGAACCAGGACTTCATCCGCACCGCGCGCGCGAAGGGGCTGAAGGAAAAGGTTGTCATCTACTCGCACGCGTTCCGGAACGCGCTGATACCCGTCTCCACAGTCGTCGTGATGACGATGTTCTCGCTTTTCGCGGGATCGACGATTACGGAGACCGTCTTTTCCTGGCACGGCATCGGCCGCGTGCTGATCGGCGCGATCAACATGCGTGACACGATGCTCGTAACAACGATGAACGCGTTCTTCTCGCTGGTCAGCGTGATCGCGGTGCTTGTGGCCGATATCGTGTACGGATTGGTTGATCCGCGCATCAGGCTAAGTTGAGGAGGCGGCAGCAAATGGAAAGAAAAAACGTATTCGTTCGCATCGGCTCCTCTTTTGTTGGCATGTTCAAGCGGCTATTTGTCCATGAACATCTGTCCGTCCTGGAGGAGGAAGCCATCCAGACCCCGCTGAAAACAATCTTGAAGAATTTCTTCCGCAACCGGCTGGGTGTGATCGGCCTGATCGCGTTCATCGCGCTGCTCCTGTTCGCGTTCCTGGGATCGCAGGTCTACCCGATCACCACCACGTACACGGAGCTGACGAACGCGAACATCAAGCCGGGCAGGAACTACCTGGACTTTCCCAAGGATCTGAAGGGTTCGGACGTGAAGAAAATCGTCTCCGGCGTGTCGTTCTCGGTCGCGCTGACGAACGACGGCAAGCTCCGCATCTGGGGCACCGAGCCGAACCAGAAACTCGAAAACGTTTCGGACTACGTCGTGACGATTCCCGAAGAGATCAAGAGCAAGAACATTGTGGATATTGCCGCCGGCGGCAAGCACATCCTCGCGCTGGATGACGAGGGCCATCTGCACGGCTGGGGTTACTACGGCCACGGTCAGATCGCGATCCCCGAGGACGTCCTAACGGAAATGGAAACGAATAACGCCACCGTCGACCAGATTTACGCCGCGACCATGTGGAGCGCGATCGTCACGTCCGACAAGAACCTCTACATCTGGGGTTCCTCGCAGTCGACGATGAACTTCAAGCTGACGCGCGCCATGCGCGGCCACGTGGAGCGGGTCGCCGCGGGCGATAACAACATGGTTCTGCTGCTGGACGACGGCACCATCTCCATCATCGGCGACCGGTCGTCTGAATTTTCTGCAAACGCGCCGGCCGAGCTGCTGGACGGCACCAAGACGGTCGTGGACATCGCGGCGACCAACCGCAACGTGATCGCGCTGGACGACCAGGGCGACATTTACTCCTGGGGCAGCAGCATGGACACGCTGAATCATGTGCCGAAGCTTTCGGGCGACGCGGCCGCGATCCGCGCGGGCTACAAGCATTTCTCCGTGCTGATGGAGGACGGCAGTGTCGTGCAGTGGGGCGCGGATCAGCTCCAACAGATCGACCAGCCCAAGGACATGCCGCCCGTCCAGACGCTTTTTACCGATTATTTCCAGAATTACGCCATTGACGTGAACGGCAACATCCACGCCTGGGGCAACAAGGGCTACATCATGGGTTCGGACGAGTTTGGCCGCGACATGCTCAACCGCCTGATCCACGGCGGCCGTGTCTCCCTGACCGTCGGCGCGATCGCGATGGTGATCTCGATCACAATCGCCCTGGTGGTGGGCTTGACCGCGGGCTACTTCGGCGGTTGGATCGACCATCTGCTGATGCGCATCGCCGACATCTTCAGCGCCATTCCGTTCTATCCCATCGCCGTCACACTCTCCTACGCGATCGGCAACATGATTTCCGAATCCGCGCGCCTGTACCTGATTATGGTGATCCTGGGCGCGCTGGGCTGGATGGGCCTGGCGCGGATGATCCGCGCGCAGCTCCTGGTCGAGCGCGAGAAGGACTTCGTGCTGGCCGCGCGCGCGCTCGGCATCAAGCAGGGCAAGATCATGTGGCGGCACATCCTGCCGAACGTGTTCAACTTGGTGATCGTCAACATCACGCTCGGCTACGCCAGCTCGATCCTGAGCGAGGCGGGCCTCTCGTTCCTGAACTTTGGCGTCGCGCAGCCCACGCCTTCCTGGGGCAATATGCTCACCTCCGCGCAGCAATCCACGGTCATCCAGTATTACTGGTGGCGTTGGTTCATTCCCGGCCTGTTCGTTGTGCTCGCGGCGCTTTCCGCCAACCTGATCGGCGACGCGCTGCGCGAGGCCACGGATCCGCGCGGGAATGAGCGGTAAGGGGGTGACGATGATGAAACTACTAGAAATCAACGATCTGCACACCTATTTTGAAACCCGCAAGGGGCTCGTCAAGGCGGTGAACGGCGTTTCCCTCTCGCTGGATGTCGGGCGCACGCTGGGCGTCGTCGGCGAGTCGGGAAGCGGCAAAAGCCAAACGGCGCTGAGCATTTTGCAGCTCTTTGAGAGCAACCAGAAAATCTACGGCGGCGAAATCCACTTCGACGGCAAAGAGATCTCAAAGTACACGCGGACCGAGCTGTACAAAATTCGCGGCAACTCGATCTCCATGATCTTCCAGGAGCCGATGACATCGCTGAACCCCGTGTTCTCCGTCCGCAGGCAGATTGCCGAGGTGTTTATGCTGCACCAGGGGCTTTCGAAATCCGAGGCGGGCAGCCGCGCTGTGGATATGCTGGCCAGGGTGCGCATCCCGAACCCCGAAAACGTGGCGCGGCAGTACCCGCACCAGCTATCCGGCGGCATGCGGCAGCGCGTGATGATCGCGATGGCGTTGGTCTGCAAGCCAAAGCTCTTGATCGCCGACGAGCCGACAACGGCGCTGGACGTGACGATCCAGGCGCAGATTCTGCGGCTGATGAACGAGCTGAAAAAAGAAATCACCACCGCGATCATGTTCATCACGCACGACCTGGGCGTCATCAACCAGATGGCGGACGACGTGGCGGTTATGTACTGCGGTCAAGTGGTCGAGATCGCGCCGGTCGACTACATCTTTAAGCCGGTGACCAATTACTCGCACCCGTACACCGAGGCGTTGCTGATGTCCATCCCGCTTTTGAGCGACAACAAGAGCACGCGGCTGGAAGCGATTCCCGGCTCTGTGCCGCACCCGCTGGACCTGCCGAAGGGGTGCAAGTTCGCGCCGCGCTGCAAATACGCGACCGAGCGCTGCAAGAACGAAGAACCCGAGATGGTACAGGTCAGCGAGCAGCAGAGCATCCGCTGCTTCTATCCGCAAAAGGGGGTGCGCAGCAATGGCTGAAAAACAACGCAAAGTGCTGCTACAACTGCAGGATGTCAAAATGCACTTCCCGATCAAGAAGGAGAGCATTTTCCAGCGGGAGCAGCTTTCGGTCCGCGCGGTGGACGGCGTTACGGTGGACATTTACAAGGGCGAGACGCTCGGCATCGTCGGCGAGTCCGGTTGCGGGAAGTCCACGCTCGGCCGCGCGATTTTGCAGCTGTATAAGCCGACCGACGGCAAGATTTTCTACTATGGCGTGACGCTGGACGATTACGCCCCGGCGTATGTCAAGAAGGTTATCCGGAAATTCCCATCGCTCGCGGGCCTTGGCGCGCAGGCAATGCTGGACAAGAACCCGGACGCGGCGCGGCTCGCCGGGGGGCTGCTGCTGACGAAAAACCTGTCCGCGCTGAAGGACCAGTTCATGCACCGCTACCACATTATCGATCAGTTGCACAAGGCGGCGGTCCACCTTTCGCTGTACCAGTTCATGCTGAGCGCGCTGAATGACACAGAGCGCACCGAAAAGCATACCCGCCACCTCAAAGCGCTGGAGGACGCCGTGGCGAGCTGCCGCGCGCGGGCGGCGGCGCAACAGGCGGTGATTGACGCGGAGCGCAAGAGCGTTTCCGAGCGGGAAGGGTACGCGCTGCTCGAATCCCACCGGTGCGACGGCATCGACCTTTCGCAGCTTACCAACGAGGAGAACCGCCAGCTCCGCCGCGATCTGCAGATCGTTTTCCAGGACCCGTATTCGTCGCTGAACCCAAGGCTGACGGTCGGCAACCTGATCAGCGAGGCGCTGGTCGCGCACGGCGTATTCAAGAAGGGCTCCGACCTGCTGGAGAAGTACACGCTGAAGGTGATGGACGACTGCGGCCTGCAGAAGTACATGCTGCACCGCTACCCGCACCAGTTTTCCGGCGGCCAGCGGCAGCGCATCGGCATCGCCCGCGCGCTCGCGCTGTCACCGCTGTTCGTGGTGTGCGACGAGGCAGTCTCGGCGCTGGACGTGTCGATCCAGTCCCAGATCATCAACCTGTTGATCGACCTGAAGGATCGGAACGAGCTGACGTACATGTTCATCTCGCACGACCTGAGCACGGTGAAGTTCATCAGCGACCGCGTCGGCGTGATGTACCTGGGCAACATCATCGAGTTGGGCGAATCGCACGACATCTACGCCGATCCGCTGCATCCGTACACGGTCGCGCTGTTGGAGGCGATCCCGACGACCGAAGAGGGGTCCAACAAGGAGCTGCAGGTATTGGAGGGTGATATTCCCAGCCCAATCCGCCCGCCGTCCGGATGCAAGTTCCACACGCGCTGCCGCTACGCGACCGAACAGTGCAAGGCGGAGGTGCCCGTGTGGCGCGAGTACAAGCCGGGCCACTTTGTTGCCTGCCACTTCCCTGTGACCAGAGAGTAATCAAGGAGGGATCACATATGCGCTTCTTCGATCAGGTGCATAAACTGCCGCGCACGAAAACCCGCGCGGAGCTTGACGCGCATTACGAAAAGATGGACATGGAAAAAGGCGACATGCTGGCGCTGATTATCGCGGGGTTCGTGACCTTTGTGCCGATTCTGATCGGCATAGGGCTGGTGATGCTGCTGATCATGAAGTTTTTCCGGGCGATTTAGTCAAAGCGAAGGTAAGGATTTCTGGCGAAATCCTCTTATGGCGCCCGATTCTTCGAATCCGCGCCGCCGTCATGGAAAGAAACGGGGCTGCCGTGCCGGTGATACGCCGATGCGCCAGCCCCGTTCGCTTTATGGGGATCAGATACAAACCAGAATACGGTGGAAGAGGTGCGAAATGGACAAGAAAACACGGGTGTGGAACGCGATGTTTGGCAAGCCGGTCGACCGTGTGCCGTTCAGCTTCTGGTACCATTTCACGGGCGACGACGCCCAGGGGGAGGGCTGCGTGCGGGCGCACATGGCGTATTACGCGCGCACGAACGTCGACTATGTGAAGATCATGAGCGACGGGTTCGCCGGTCCCACAGAGTACGGCGTCGGGAAGGCGTCGGACTGGGCGAACATCCGGCCGATGGGCAAGGGCTGCGAATACTACCGGGGCCAGGTGGAGCGCGCCAAGCGCGTCAACGATGCGCTGCAAGGCGATTGCCCGACGTTCTACAATATCTTTGCGCCGTTTTCGGTCATGCGCTGGGCGGGGGACGCGATGGTGATGGCGCATCTGCGCGAGGACGAAACGAGCACGCTGCAGGGCCTTTCCGTTATCGCGGAGGATGTGGCGACGCTCGCGCGCGGGCTGATTGAGGAGGGCGGTTGCACCGGCATCTACATGGCGCTGCAAGGCGCGGAGAAGAACCGGTTCAGCGGAGAGGAATACAGGCGGCTCGTTATGCCGTCGGACCTTGCCGTGCTGAACGCGGCCAACGCGGTGAGCGAAATCAACATCGCCCACCTGTGCGGCTGGGCGGGCGACCCGAACAACCTGGAGGTCTGGCGCGATTACCCGGCGCGCGCGTTCAACTGGGCCATCTTTATTGACAAGATGGATTTGGTCGAGGGCAGGAAGTTCTTTGGCGGCGACAGGACGGTCATCGGCGGTTTTGACAACCGGCGCGGCACCCTGCTACATGAGAGCGGCAGCAAGGAAGAGATCAAGGCGTTTGCCAAGAAAACGGTGGAGGATTATGTGGCGGCGTACGGCGGCAACGAGGGCCTGATCATCGGCGCGGACTGCACCATTTGGCTCGATGTGGACGACGCGCGGTTCCGATGGGTGCTGGAGGCGCTGGAAGAGCTGGCGTAATTATTGGCGTGAAAAGGCGCAGAAGGCATCGCCCGCGCCTTGCAAAACCGCGTCCGGTAGTGTCAAACCCTGCCGTATAGCAGCGCGAGGGTTTTTTTCGGCAGCAAGGCCGCCGCTGCGAACAGCGCCCGCATCAGAACGCCCGGGAGCTCCTCGGCGAGCGCATGTGATTCGTCGGCCGTCAGGCTTGCCACATCCACGACAGCATTGTCGGTGCCGTCGGTGGGCATGTATGTACGCGACGCCATAGTCCAGAAGAGAACCCGCGCGACCTCCCCATCGCCGAAGTTCAGGCGCAGCGTCGTCTCGCTCGTGAAATCGGTCGCGCCAAGCGCTCGGGTAGGGTTAGCCATCACATGCACGTCCAGAGGGCCGCAAATGCCATAGGATCGATTTTTGCACTTGACGAGGGGAACGAGTAGGGTATACACTTGGCGCGGAAAAAGGGGTGTATTTGTGGCGAAACCGAAGCAGTATGGAAACCGGGTGGAGGTCTTTTTAGACGATTACTTGGCGTCCATGGTGGGCGAACTTAGCAAACAGACCGGCAAGACACCAAGCTACATCGTGCGCGGCGCGGTGCAGGTGTATTTCTGGCTGGGGCGGTACTTGTTGGAGCGGGCGAGGGCCGGTGATGCGGCGCTGCTGGACGCGCTCGGGCAGGATTTGGCGCTGCCGGGGGCATGGAAAAACTGAGCGACCCCCACGCTAGCAGGCGTGGGGGTCAAAACAAGTGTCAAAAAGGGCCGAAAGGGTGGCCCATGGTGCGCCAGACGCAACTATATCCGAACCTTTTACCTCGTTGATCGTGATTTCCTTGGTCCCGTCTCTGTAGTTCAGCGTCAGCACAATCCTGTCTTCGTAAACATACACCATGTTCACAAAGCTGTCAATGAGCCGCTGGCACTGGGTCTCGTCCTTCGTGTCCAACTCACGGAACTTCATGATCCAGAAAAGGATTTGCTCTCTCGTCAATTGGGGGTGCGCCAGTTCGTCCTCAATGATGTTGACTTCGAGCTGACTCTTTCTATCTTCAAGATCGTCGAGCCTCTTTTTCGTGGAGGCGTTGAATATTCCCTGTTGGATTGCGTTCAGGACATTCTCGATCGCTCGTTCAGTTTCAGCAATCTGCTGCTTGTAGAAAGGGATGCGATCGTTCTCCTGTGACTGCAACTCCATGGTGATGTCCGCGATATAGTTCACCACGTCATCTTCCAGGATGATCGACTTGGTGTTCTCAATGACAAGCTGCTCTATCCAGCTCTTTTGTACGGACTTTTTCTTACACCCTTTCTTTTTCTTGTAGTTTGAGCACTTGTAATAATTATAGATGCGGCAAGTGTGACTTGTTCCGCTTTCGCCAACCATCGTAGACCCGCATTCACCACACCGTAGCTTCGTGGTGAGCAAGTAGTGCTCTGGGGCCTTGAACCGCGCAGATGCTTTGATGTTCTTGTCCAGTCTTTCTTGCACCCTATTGAAGAGGTCGCGCGGGACGATAGCGGGGATGGTGTCTTCGTTGACCGTGTCTCCGTACACATAATCGCCCGCATATTTTCTGTTGCGCAGCATTCTGCAGGCGATGTTCACACTGATCTTCCCGCCTCTTGATGACTTCACACCCATTTTGTTCATGTGCTTGATGATGTCGTTGACCAACAGGCCCTGATCGTACATCGTGAATGCCTCAAGGATGAGAGGACCCACGATCGGGTCAATCTGGTAGCGCTGCTCGCCATCGATGATAAGCCCCATAGTGTACGTGCCGCCGTTGAACTGGTTTTTTATGGCGTTCTCGCGATGTCCGCGACGAACCTTTTCTGAGAGCTCGGCGGAGTAATACTCGGCCATGCCCTCAAGCACCGCCTCCATGAGTATACCGTCCGACTTTTGAGAGATGTTTTCCGTCGCGGAGAAAACCTGGACACCGTTCTTACGTAAAAGAGTTTTGTAATGCGCCGAGTCGTATCTGTTGCGGGCGAATCTGTCCAGCTTCCACACGATCACGACATCAAAAAGACCTTTCGCGCTGTCCTTAATCATTTTCTGGAATGCAGGACGGTTATCAGTCTTTGCGGAGAGCGCGCGATCGATATATGGGGAGAGCAAGGTGATGCCCTCTTTCTCGGCGTACGCCATGCAGTCGCGAATCTGCCCTTCGATAGATTCCTCGCGCTGGTTATCCGATGAATACCGCGCGTAGATAACGCCTTTGAAACTCACTTTCTTGTCCTCCTTATGGCAAAAGCACTGGCAATAAATCACCAGTGCTTCAGGCATATTATTCAACTGCTTGTCGTTGGCTTTTCCATTCTTCGAACTCCGCTTTTCCCGCATCACTCTCGAAGAACTCGGTGAGTGGTACCTAGAG
Organism: Eubacteriales bacterium; assembly: GCA_031550535.1. GTDB lineage: Bacteria > Bacillota > Clostridia > Christensenellales > Aristaeellaceae > Avichristensenella. The sequence continues at coordinate 25,238 of JAVBOM010000012.1, read as the reverse complement.
GCAACGGGCGAGCGTTTCGAGGTTGTTGAACTCAATCTCCGTGTTGTTTTGGAGCATGATCTTCTCCATTTTCGTCTTACTCATCTGACCACCTCCTTTCCAATGACCCAAGCTACACCAACAGCCACCGCATCGCTGCCGTTGTCGCTTTCATAGGTGAAATCCCCGACATACTGCGGTTCAACTGCTCTTATATTCCTTGCGCATTCGCCTTTAGAAGGTCCAAGAGCGGCCAATCTGTCCGACTATCAAACATGGCACGATAAAGCTCTCCCCTAATTTCATTCGCAACGCGGGAATGTTGGAGTAGCATTATCAAGCGGATAACTCCTTTGCTTGTCAGGAACGTGCAATCAAGGCATGGCAATGCAGCCCGGTTGCCGTAAAAATCCCGGCATACGGTAACATTATCATGCATTTCTAAAATGGTGGGATCATAGAGCCGCAAGAAGAGATGATCCTCCATAAACATGATTTCTTCATTCTTAATAAACTCATCCATATTGGTTTCAAGAAGAGTCTCAATTTCAGCGATAGGCACCTGGAAATACTCACTGACCTCCACTGTTCCAATAATGTTCAGTTCTGTGACAAGTGGTATCTTTTTCATGCTAGCATTCCTTTCTGGTGATAGCTTAATGCTCGCTTGAGCGAAAACCTAGCGCGCCTCCATGATAGCTGTGATCTCTTCTGTGACGGAGGCTTTGGCGATGGCATCCGTGCTGGCGCAGCGGGTCACCACCATGAGGTCAAAATGCTTCGCGAGCGGATTGTTTGGTTTTGTAGGGGGTTTCAACGATTTAGGCGGGCTGAGAACGGGGGTGGCGGGTCGATCGTGTGGAACCCGTCGACATGGCGTCACGGCTATCAGCACCCACATACAAGCTACCTGAGCGGCACTCGGCGTCGATCAGGGGATCTTTTCCTATCGCCGATCGACAGATATCCGAAGTGCGCTGCCTCCACCCATCCATACCCGAGTGGCAGAAAACTGGGGGGATACCCGCTACTGACGTGGCCGGAGATGCCAAGATTGAGGTACGCGGCTTGGTGCTTGGCCTTATGAATCTACAAGGACATGTGTCCACCTCCCTATTTCTTCCCCCCATATACCTACATCGCCGTTTTTTCGATTTCTAACAGGTATTTTGAAAAAAGTTTTTGTTGGGTGATAACTCTGAAGCCATGCAAGTGTCTTGGATCATCGATTTCCCCGACGTAGAACCTGTACTCCAGCAGGGGGTTGGGGCTGATCGCAGCCTTCGCGAGCCGTGCAGGGAATGCCGTTGACATCGGCGGTGGTGGGTGTGGCTACCTACCAGCCACAGACGGTGATGAGGTTCATGCTCATTAGATTTCTTCATTTACACTAGAGAAACACCTCTGCCAGCGGGACCGGAGATGCCGAGTTTCAGGTACGCGGCTTGGCGTTTGGCCTTCTGAATCTACAAAGACATGTGTCCACCTCCATGTGTATTTCTTTCGCCCCTCTATCGTCACGATTTCTCCTTTTTTATACATCCTTTCGAATATTTCTTTTTTTGATTTGGTTTCCGAGAACACCGGGGCTTTAGCTGGGGTGATTTACATGGAAGGACATGGCCTTCATGGGATACATTGTACAAAAACGCACGCCAAAATCAACTGGTTAAATTGGATCAAATGCGCCGTTTCACCTGATTTTGCTCGGTTTTCCAGCATCTTGGTAAAGATGGGCCATGATGCCAGCGGCTTTGCTTGCCTCGCTTTTCTTGGTTTTGACATAACCGCGCGTCGTCTTTTGGCGGGCATGGCCAGCGATGAGCTGCGCCTGATCCAAGCCCTGCTTGTATGCGACTTCGGTAATGACTGTGTTGCGATACGGGCGCGTGCCGGTGACGTACGCCAGATGTTTCTGCATGATTTTGAACTGCTCGTACGCTCGCTTACGGGTTACCCGGTTGCCGCAGTTGGTGATGAAGAGCGGATCGCCGTCTTTGCACGGACCGCGCAGGGCGAGGTACCGTTCAATCTGGGTGATGGCGTACGGGTCGATGTAGAAGTAGTGGTCCTTCCCGCCCTTGATCTTGATCTGCACGACGTTTTCCCTGAGCATGTCCTTGTAATCCGAGATGTTGAGGCTGCAGGAGGCGGATACTCTGCCAGCCGTGCAAAGCATAACAGCCATCAGCGCGTTATCACGGGCTTTTGTTTTTGACCAGCGTGCTTCGAAGAAATCGATCATCGCGCGAAGCTGGTCGTCTTCGTAGTATTTCTGCGCCTGCATGGGAGCCGACCTATCGCGCTCGGGTTCGATGAGGTTATAGAACGCCGTGCCGGGGTCGGACGGGATCATATGAAGGTCCAGCAGATAGGCGAAGAAGCCCTTGAGGATGGCGAAGTAGTTGGCGATTGTCGCGAAGGCGCGTTTCTCCTGGAGCAGGTGATCGTAGAAAGTTGGATGATTTCGTGGGTCAGGTGGTGGGCTTCGCCGGGGGTGACGCGGAAGCCATGGTGCTCGAACAGCCAGCGGTCGAACCGGCCGAGGAAGCTGCTGTAGGAGAGGATGGTGTTTGCCTGGTAGCGCTTCATATGGCCCACGACGGTGGTGTCGAGCATGGTGATGTAGGCGTGGATGGGGTTGTCGGTTGTGTTGACCATGGGGTTTTCCATGCGGTACGCCTCCTTACGCCGCTGGTTCGTCGGCGGGTGATGTTGCGAGGGTGAGCACGGGTACCGGAGTGTCGCAGTCGCAGCGCTCGCCGGGGTCGAGGTTGGCGCCGCAATCGGGGCAGGTGTCGTAGTAGGGGTTGCGGTTTGGCATACATCCTCCCCATAAAAAAGGATCAGAGGTGCTATCCCCTGATCCCGGTTTTGTATCATGTCTGCAGCAGCAAGTCTGTCGCCATTGGGTTAAAGCAGCACCATAACTTCTTCCAGAAGCGTAAAGTCAACCACCGGCTCTATGACCACATAGTGCTTGTTTTCGTCTATATAGCGGGTGCTTTCGCGCACGACGCCGATCTTAATCCCCTTGGGAAACGGTGCGCCGATACCGCTGGTGACCACTACGTCGCCGGGACGCGGCAACATGTCGACCGGCAGGTAATACATACGGCAGGTTGACTCATCATCAGAGGCAAGCGTGCCCTTGATCATACCCTGATCGCGCGTACTTTGGATGATTCCTGCGACGCCAGCGCGGTCGTCGATGATCGAAATAACCTGCGAAGTAGTATCATTTACTTTATAGATATAACCGATTAGACCATCCACATTAACGACGGCCATATTTACTTCGATACCATTTTCAGAACCCACATCGATTGTGAACATCTGAGGCCAATCGCCCGTCTCCTTGTCGACCACCTTGGCCAGAATTGAGTTTAGATTTTTCTGCTGGTAGGTTTCGGATGTATCCCAAATCTCCTGCAGGCTAAGATTTTTGTTCTGCGGATCTTCATGGAGCATTGCTCCCGATATAGACGTGTGGGATGCTGTGCCTTCCTTCTTACCGGCGGGAATCCACCAATCGTACTTGGTGTTCTGCTGTGCTGCGGTGTCGGGATCCGATACGGCAAAGCTCGCGCCAAGGGCAATCACCATCAGCACCGCCGACATCGCTATCCATGCTTTTTTCACTTTCGTTCCCTCCAAGATCTGTGTAATGCGTGTTTGCAGGGGCCTCTCCGCAAAGGATACGCCGAGCACCGAAAAGGTGCGGCGCTGTGCCGCGTCGACCAGGACGCGTGCATAGGCATAGCGGTCGTTGTCGCGAAGCCGAGCCATTACCCGCATATCGCAAGCCAGTTCGGCGTCAATGGCGCTCAACCTGGCCGCAATCCATACCAGCGGATTGAACCAATGAAGGCAGCAGAGCGCCGCGCGCAGACAAGCCCAACGGGTGTCGCCGACGCGCGCGTGGCACGCTTCATGCAGCAAGGCAAAGCCAGCATCTTCATCGTAAAAGGACATGCCCTGCGGCACCACGAGCCTGGGGCGTATCCCGCCAACAAGGCACGGCGACTGGATATGCGCAGAGGTATAGGTATACGGGAGGCGCATGTCATGCCGGGCTGCGCAAGCGGCCAACTCCGTCGTTTCCCCCTCCGTCAACCCGCGCATGTGAAGCGCTTTGCGGAACCGGACGTTTCGCAGTACCATCATCACGCCTATGGTGGCGGAAACAATTAGCCAAATCCCACCGAGTACAACGGCAGGCGACAGCGATGCGGATTTTACACCCACCTCGATTGGCGCCTCTAACGCTTGATTCATCGGTATTGCAGGTACATAGGCGGATACCAAATCCAGCGGCGGCGCAATTACCGCCTGCATCTTCTCCGGCACGGTCACCGTGACCGGCAGCAACAACCGCAACGCTACGGGCAGCCAGCAGCTATACAGCCAGCGGCTACCCAGCGTTCGCCGCCCAAAGTGGCGAAGCACACAGACCAAGGCAATCAAGACGCTTGCCATCAGGTTTGTGATAAGCAGTTGATGTAGCCATGCCGCCATATTACTCGCCTCCGTTTTGCTCCGCGTCGTCGATTGCGCGGCGGATGGCCGCCAGCTCTTCGAGCGATATGGCCTCCTGGGCAACCAGGTCGGCCACCAGCAGCGATACCTTGCCGTCAAACAGGCGGGAAAGCAGATCTTTCGTCTGCTGCAAGACCACACGCTCGCGTGACACGGTTGGATAGAAAGCCTTTGCCCTTCCTTCCGCTTGCGCGCGTACGGTACCCTTGGTCTCCATCCGGCGCAGCAGGGCAATCACCGTGTGTTTTGTCCAGCCTGTTTCCGGCTGCAGGATCCGCGTCAACTGCATGATCGTCCGCGGCGTATTGCGCCATAGCTCCGCCATGATTTTCCATTCTGCTTCCGTCAAGGGTATTTTATCGTCCATCGTTACCCTCCAGACCGTATATTGGTAGACGCATTACCACCTGTAGTATATTGCAGGAAGACATATCTGTCAATCAGTATTACTGGAAAACATGCCCCAATGCTTCCTCCTCAGTGCTGTTCGAAGCAGACGGCATCACCGGGATTCATGTCCCAGCAACTTTGGCCAGTTATGACACAATCCCCGCAGTAGTCGCGGCAGGCGAGCGCTGTGGGCGGCGGAGCGACGGCGCCGGACTTGAAACGGATGAACGCCATGGGCAGGCTGTGCGGGATGAGCGGAACGCAATCGCCCCAGACGCTGAGGACGAGCTTGAGGTTATTAGGTAGGCGATGGGTGTTCAGGTACTCGTTGACGATCTCATGCTGCTTGGTGAAGGCAAGGAAGTTGGTTGCGGGCAGGGCGTCCGCCACATCTGCCATCATGGCGAGGTATGCGGGGTCCGGGATGTCGCCTGTGCAATGCCAGCGGAAGAAACGGCTTTGAAAGGCGCCGATGACGATGTCGCGGCGGTACTGCACGGGGTCGGTATTCCAGGTGTCCAGGTTGGTTTGGTGGCGGGTTTTGCATACGGGATAGGCGAACCTGCCACGGCGCGCGTAACAAAGCTTGCGGCAGGGAGCGTCCGGGCGGCAGGTGATGCCTGCGGGGAGGTTGACGGACGGGATACCCGCGCCGAGTTTGGCGACGCCGCGGGAGATGAAGACGTGCTTTGGGATCATAAATGCCCTCCAGAAATCGATGCAAATTATTGCTCAGGCATGAGGAGCATGGTAGAATGTGGTAAACGCACAGGGAGGAGCCACTGCAATGAAGAAGATCGTTGTTTTGGTACTTTGCGTCCTTAGCATGTGCCTTGTCTCGGCCGCTGCGATGGCGGACGAATGGGATTTCTTGCATTCAGTGACTCGGCTTACGGAATCCGCCGATGTGCAGCAACTGGCAGCGGAAAACGGGCTGACTTTGTCTCATTCCGATGACATCGGGCAGCGCGACTTCGACATTAGCGGTATCGCCATCGGGGGACTGCCACCGAAATCGGCAGTAGCGAGCAAGTCACAGGTCGCACCGTTTTACGAATGCCGGTTTACCTTCGACGGTGAAGCTGATGGAACTGCCGTGAAGCCAGGGCAAACCTTCGACGCCCTGATGGATGCCTTAACCGCAGAATATGGGAAGCCGACCAAAGACTTCCCGCAAGTGACCATTCGGAGCGTTGATTGGAATTTTCGGGAGGGGTCGATCTCACTTCATTGGTGGGACAGGATGAACCAAGGCGACTTCGACAAGATAACGCTTTGGTTTTCGCCATGGTCACCATGGTACGAAACGTTCCATAACGATGACGATTCCCTCCCACCGTTCCCCTACCCCGTAACTGAGTACGCTGCTCAGGCTTTCGAAGAGCATTCGCAGCCGTTTTCGTTCCGCAACGGCATCCAGGGCGGCATGTTAATGGAGCAGGTAATCGCTGCCGAAGGCAAAGAGCCTACATCACGAGCCGACTATATGCTCACTTATGACGGTGTATCGATCGTCGGACGCGACGCCACATTGATCTATCTGTTTGAAGGACCAGTGTATGACGAGATAGATACCGTCACAAGGTGGCTGACGTACGCGGAAGTGCTGTTCGATGCCGAGCACGCTGACATAGCCGACTATGTGGCGGATTACGATGTGGTCGGGCAGGAGTTGATGGATACGTTCGGGCCAGATTTCTTTGGGGACGGCGAGTGGTACGTTCCGTCTGAGTACAACCATTCCGACAGTTACAGCGACCGGGCGATATGCTATAGCTGGACGTCCCAGGACGCGGTCATAGCGCACTTGCTGGAAGTCAGAGGCTCGAAGCTACTGCATGGGATTCTGATCACTTTCTACGGCCAAACGAATTGCGCGCCGGACATCGACGTGCTCAATTGGCCGGCCGATGCTCGTCCGTAATGCTCTACAGGAGAGCCACCGGAAGGAGTTTCGAACTCGGTTGCTGCACTTTCCATCTATGCCTGGTGTCGAGTGATCAGGCAATGGCAACGATGGGCTTCGCGTTACTGATGCGGCGCCACGTGAGGCGGCATGGTAGCCAACCCTCAAGCACGGTGGATCGGTCATTGCTCTCGTCATCCTTGACGGCGCGGGTGATAGCGTTTCCGAAGTCATTGAGGGGGATGTTTACGCCGCCTTGGAGTGGTCGTTGTAGTTCTTTACAGCCTAATGTAGAGCATCGGTGTCCGCCAAACGGACCATTGCTCATTCGTCAACGAGTTCCCGTGAATGACTGTGGCTGGTATGCCGTACAAACTGAACTGCAGGAATGCCATGTGAACGCATTTGAGGTCGGTGTCAATGGCAGAGACAGTGAGATCGCGGGTATAGCGAAGCCTCATGTCTATCATTGCGTTGACAAACCCCAGGACCATTGCTCCAGAGCCTACGCACGGCTCAAGTATGGAGAGTTTATCATTTGGGGGAGTTGATCCCAGCAATATACTCCCCATCATGTCGCAGACATTCTGTGGCGTGAAGAATTGACCTTTCCACTTGTTGTGCAAATCAAGGCCATGATAGATCATACCTAACACATCCCGGAGTTTCCCGCAAGCGGCTTCATCTAGCAATGAGAGGGTTAATAATGAAAGCATTTCCGCAAACTTGCACAGATCTGCGGACGTGTATCTCTTTGCCAATGCAAGATACTGCTTTTCGCGGGCATCAAACTGCGTAAGATCGAACTTGTTTGCGATGGCGAGAGCGGAGAGTTCCAGAAAATCAACGAACACTTCATGGATCCCATGTTTGTAGCCCATTTCGATGAGCAGCTTTTTGAGATCTTTCTGGTTATCCTTCTTCAAGATATTACCTCCAAATGTAAAAGGCGCGCCCGACTGGACACACCTCCGATTATGAGTTGAACTTCCCGACGAACTCCCGATTCAGGTCGGTGATCCGTTCCCGGCACTTGACGATACGAAGGGGGTAAGGGCTGTTCTCCAGGTATGCACGCTTGTTTTCACGCATCATGCTTCTCGTGTACTCGGTAATCTCATGCTCCCAGCCCTGGCCGTAGTTGCAGTAGAAGTAGTAGCAGTCAACCGTCTTTCTCACATATGGCATCGGCAACACCTCATACGGGCAGCTTGGCCCAAGAGTTAGGCTGGCCATCCAAGATGCCCATATCTTCGCATATCTTTGAGATAATATAATCCAGCAGGATGGTTTGACCGGTGCAACACCTGCCCCAGTAGAAGACGCAGGGGCCGTCGATGATACACTCCCCGTACGAAGCGAGCTTGCTGGCAAGGTAACCGGAAACCGCCCACCATTCATAGATTTCCTGGTGCTGCGTATCAAGGAGGCTATACTCTTCCTCGGTATATTCGTGCCCGCAATCTTCACATGTGTAGGCGGAAATGCCATTATCGTTCTTGCTCTTGGAGAATCTGGTATAGTCCTCCCCACACTCGCGGCAGTAAGGGGTATAAATGCGTTCCACATCATCGAATGTGAAAGGTGCGTCGTTGGCGTCGTGGCGAGAAAGGATGTACTCAACTTCTGCGGTGAAGCAGCCAAACACTTCACGCCTGATGAACTTTCCCTTGATGTCCTGGTTTGCTATGCTATCGAAGTCCCTCAGAGGAACCACCCCCTAAATAATTGTGAACCCGAAAGATGCTGACTGCTAAAATGCTGTGACAAAAAGTGTTCAAACGCCTCCCCTTGCTCTAACACGAAAACCGGAGAGACCATGTACGGCATTGTTTGGGCTGAACATATTGTCATTTGGCCAGTAAAAGTCGCTATCCGCTTCCCACACGTACAGGTCTTTGTTGGCGAGAATGTCTCTGTTTAGCTGGTCATAGGTATACCCTTCCGCCAACTGAAGAGCTCTCGGAACGCTAACCAGAAGACAATGCTCAAGGTGGAGTTCGTTCCTGTAGAAAAGAAATGAATCGAACGAGCTGGTAAAGTCAGCGAACGAGCCAATAATCTTGGACAATGTGTGACATTCCTTTCGTTTAATGCTTATCTGTTGCCTAACAACGTGCTAATAGTAGACGGGGCCCTCTTTCAAAGTATGAGGCGGTCTGCTATACTTATGGTGCATGTACTATACAGAGGAGAGGACCGTATGGCACAGCAGGAAGCGGCGATCGCGGAGATATCGGGGTGGCTCTCGCATGCAAGAGAACTTGGTAAGGAGCCCGCAATTATCGAATGCACCAAGTCGTTTGAGTATCTGGATATGACGTACTATATTTTTAGGTTCAAGGCTGAAATCCAGGGTACCGATTGGCTGATCGGAGTATGCGGCGGCTATGTTGCAGACAGCCTCCGTCACTGTGGGCATCTGTTCAGCCGGTTTGAGGCTTATAACGCGGAGACTGAGGAACAGGACGCGATCCGCAACATTGAGACTGTGCGCTCGTTTTGGATGGAGATGGTGAAGCAGATGAAGCCGGGCAGCGATTGAACCGACGGCGGAAAAACAGAGAGGTCACTCGACGTGGTTGAAGTAATAAAAGTGCTTGGTGATCTGCTCTCGCGCTGTATTGTCCTTTACGATCGGTAGGATCGCGCGAAGCAGAATGTCAACCGCCTTTTCCTCAGTCCTCGCGTCGGTGGGTTGCCTAGTCCAAGGATATGACATCGGATAAATGAGGTAATACTTTTCACTGTCCGGTGTCATGCCCCGAAGCCTGCCGTGAGGATCGGCATCCGCCATGAGTTCCGCCAACCCGCTGCTAAGGCCACAATTCATCAGGATGTAATTAGCGGACACGAGATCATCCGCGTCAGAATCATCACAGTGGAACCGCTTGTTGATGTGCTTGTTGATTTTCTCGTAGTCGAGTAATGTCTTGATGTCGTGGAGTTCGATGCCGTAGCCGATGATGACCGAGTAATCGCAGGACATGTTGGATGCACCTCCGTTTTGTATTATTCGGGGCGGTCAGTAGTGATAGTCCAGCACGTTACCGAAATAGTAAAGCTTTCCAGGTTGGAGATGGCGAGCGAACTCATCAAAAGTAATGAACTCACCGCAGTGGAAGACGTAGTCGCCGAAGGGAAACTCATATGCCCATGTGAGGTCGGTCAGTTCCTTATGAATCGAGCCATCAGCATAGGATAGCTCGTTGAACTTAGCGCGAAGCACTTCCAGGCTGCATAGGAAGGCAATGTACCCATCATGAAAAAAAGCCTGCTGGAAACCTTCTTCAAATATGACGGAAGTGACGGCGCCGCCTTCATCGAGTACGAAACGAACGAGTGGGTGCTCTTCCGTACTGTACTTAGAGAAGTATTCACGGATGATCCGATCCGCCTTATCTCGGCTGTCAACCAGGACATACCAATTGGCGATGTTGACCGAGAAGGGCGTGTCGTTCGCGTCGCACTCAGTCAGGCAGGTTGAATCGTCGATCGGGTCAGGTTCCAGTTGATAAACACACCCATGCGACATGTCATTGCCCCCCTTCCTGGGCGAGTTCGGTTGCCATGAACCGCAGAACATCGCAGAGCGCGGTTGCGTACGACTGGAACTCTTTGGCGAGAACTTCGCAGGCTTCGGCGCCGAGCAGGTGGGCGTCTTTGGTGAGATAGATCTCGTAGTCATCTTCGTCCATCTCGTTATAGGGCAACCAAAGGAAGCCCTCCTTGACCGGCACGATGATGCCGCCGGCGTGTTCGCACTCGCTGATGGGATAGCGCCAGAAAGGATCGTCACCCAGGAGTTCCGTGTACTGCTCCCGGATGTCGCTGAGTGCGCGGTCGTTCGCGCCCCACTTGTCCAGGTAGGCGATCAGTTCATCTTTGGGCAGGAGCTTCTCTCGGTTCGCTTTGGATAGGTTTTCGTGGGGTTTGGGCATGTGTTGGCCTCCTTCGTTTGAACTTACTGGGTAGCGTCTTGGCTTCCAGATGTGCGCCTGCTTCCTTGTACTGCGCGATGAGGAGCGGGCTTTTGTTGCGGATGGCGGCGCGGAGGATCTGTTTGTGAGTGAGGCCGGGTTTGCATTCCGGCAGATCGCGGATGTCGAACATGTCGCGCTCGGCGAAATCGATGGAGTAGTTATAGTGGTAGGGGTTATTGTAGAGTTCGTCATAAGCGTAGTAGATGGTGACGCCACGGTACTTCAGGTACACGTCCGGCTCGACCCAGGTATACGGCATGCGGATCAGCTCGCTTTCTTCCTTTGATTCCAGAAGTAATGGGGGATGTCGCGCTCCCGGGTGTCGGCGAATCAGTGGCCCCAGCTTGCGCCGGAGAAATCCACATTGCCCGTGATTTCCACGTACGTGACGGTGGCACCGGTTTCTCGCATTACGATAGCGGATACGTGTTCGAAGATGCCATCGCCGTGAACATTAATGCCGTCGGAATATGCCTTCTGCATCAACGCTTCAATGGACGTGGGCATTACATCAGAATCGTGCTCAATGATGGCAAGCAGCGGATACAGGTCGTGCTCCGCGTCCTTGACGATGAAGAATGAAGTCATTTGCATGGAGGCGCGCCTTTCATAGCCGTCAGGGTTTGCGGTATGCTTACAACGGAGGCCACCTCAAAGAAATCTACGCACGCATTGAACCGCTTGCATACCTTGTCAGATGCGAAGCGCACGATTGGGTCGGGGCATTCTCCAACCTTATATGCAGTGAGAGCATAGTTGAAAGTGGCAATGATTTGGTGAGGCTCAATATGCTCGCCCACCCTGAAGATAGCGACAAGCGGCGCCCCCTCCTCTTCGTGAACGAGCAGGCAGGTGTTGTTGTTTGTGAGGGCGATGAGTTCTTCCGAACCGACAGAATAGGTGCCGCCTTCACCGCCGAAGAAGGGATCGAACTCGACAGCGACGGATTCTTTGGCGACGTACTGCAGGACAGTGCCGACGTGGCCGCTGATGCGTTCGATTACCCGCTGGCCTTTGAAGAATCTGGACATAGTGGTGCTCCCTTCGTGTCAGTAATATAGTCTTGGATGATCGCTCGTGCTTCTGCCTCCGTGAGAACATCGGCAATCGGCTCCACTGCGAAGTCGGCGTAGTGCTCAAAGATGCACTCGGCGATGATCATATTGCTGTCGCTGCCATGTTCCGCGGTGACTTCGTTGATGGATGAGTAGCCATAGAACTGCAGGATGAACAAGGTTTCATCCTGCGGGTAATCGGTGAGGCAGACGGTGTCCGCGTAGACCGTGAAGTTTCTTACCTGACTGTAGGTTACGAACGCAATGAGTTCAAAGGAGTCCTCGGACAACTGCCGTGAATACCGGCAGGTATCCTCATCGGTGAGAATCCATTCCGAGGGTACGCTCGTTTTCATTGTGTGCGCCTCCTATATTCGGGTCATACCGGGTTTGTAGGCCGCCATGAACGCTTCGAAAAACCATTGCAGTTCATCCGCATCTGCGCAGTTGAAGACATCCTTGTCCGCTACGAGATAACCCTGCACCACGGTGTTCGGCACTGCCAGCCACCTGACAAGGCCGCCTGAAATGTAGACGACCGCCTCATTGCTGCCACTTGAGTGATGAGCGTTCCTTATCAATGATACGAAGCAGACCTGGCACAGGGAAAACCGATGCTCGCAAAGGGCTGCCACATAGGGCGAATCCGCATGGCGGACATAGATTTTCGGGTCGAAAATGCCTTCCTTACAGCAATCACATTGTGTGTTGTGGATGGTCTTCAGTGTTTGCCGGACGGCGTAGCGGTTTGCGATCAGTTTAGTTTCGATGTGGGGCGCAAGATGTGTTTCCCGGAGGTCCTGTATTGTGCTGGTGACGAGTGCAACCATGGTACCACATTGTTTGAAGATACCGGATCGCTTGGCATTGATTGTTTCGTAGATGCACTCGCGGGAGAGTTTCCAACCGGGGTGGGTGTCACTTGTGGAACTTGCGGCCATAGAATGCTTTCACCTCTATACAGCAGAATAGCAGCGCGGACACAGGAAGTTGTTGTCGTGAGTAGCTTCCTCGGAGTTCACCATGTCTCTGTAGGCTTGGGTGCCGAGATGATCGACGAAGCACTGCGTGCAGAAATGGTTACAGCATTCCGCACACTCCAAGATGGCGCCTCTTTCTTCGTTCGCGCTGTGCTCGAGAATTTGGACACCGCAGCACACGCAGGTGAGTAGCTTGCAAGAATACGCGGAGGCTCTGGGATTCCGAATTGTCCAGACGATCTGCGGGTTCTCCGCGATGATTGACTCCATCTTCTTGGTTACCTCATCCAGAAATGGGATGTGGTTTTCTCCCATTGTATGGTCGCGCTCGTCGCTGTCCTCGTTCCACACGTCGATGTCGTAGGTTCCCTCTTCGAGTATAAGCCAGATGGACCGGTGCTCTAGCGGCTCCAAGATAACGGACGGTTCTTCTTTGTCTGGCTGAAAGGACATGACACGGAACCTGTTGAAGCCTTTTCCTTCGCAGGCAAGAGAAGATATTTCAGCACAGCACAGCAGCTCGGACCAACCATTCGGGTGCTCCGCATAGATGTCAATGCTTGACCAGCCTTCGTTGTGGCGGGGATTTTCTGCGTCGCCATTGAGCCTCGCGACGATACGCGTGCTGCCGGTGAGCGGCAATGAGATTTCAGTAGGTTGAGCAGGGTGTTCCGTGGCGGGAGGCCGGGAAAAGTTGTCCGCGATTTGGTCATTCATTGATTCGTGATCCTTTCGTTGGCGGTTCACTCACACCAGATTTCGCCGCAGTACGGGCAAATCTCAGTCGTTTTTTCTTCGCAATCCTTGTTCGGGATGAGGTGGTCATAGGTGAAGTAGACACCGCAGGATTCGCACATCGTGTACTCGTAGTTCGCGAGCATGCTATCGTGGCACATGCGGCATGTTTGGAACTCATCGCTGAAGCTGCTATTGACTACGACAAGTTCGTCACTTGTGCTTTCGCATTCACTGCAGGTCTCCATAGAGATGCCCCCTTTCGTTGTAGTCAGTGATGTGTACCTCCCTACACAATCCATTTGCGGCGGAGGATCAGATCCGGGTCAACGCCTTGCCAGACTGGCTGCATGGGGTTTCGCCATTGAAGAATGCCGGCGCAGGACGCCAGCAGGATGAAGCCTTCAAGCTGGAGCCTTGCGGCAATCCGGGGGATGCCTGTGTGCCGTTCATGATCGGTCAGCAAAGCGCCTGAGTAGGCCATGAAGTTTTCGTTCATCGTCTGGTCGCATGGGCTGGGTATGGAGCGCTTGAACCGATCATACAGGCGCGCGATTTCCACATATGGATCGCCTTTGAAGGCTATCAGCCCGTCGAGCGTGACGATGCGCGCGTGATCCTGATGGACGTACGCAACAGGTGCCATGTATGTGTTACCGACGATGATCGGCCGGCCATTGTAGAACAGGGACTTGGTATCAAAGTTGATGCGGACTTGTTCGGCTTCGTCAGTGGTGGAAACGGCGACCAGCCAATCATAGGCGTACATGGGCGGCGCTCCTTTCATGCGCGGCTTTCCTGCATGTACTCTTTAACATGCTGGCCGCAGTCTTTCGGGTACAGGCGGGCGAGGGTGAAGGTGCCATTGCCGTTGTCCTGGAGCCGGGAGGTCACGTCAAGATAGGTGGTGAAGTCCTTGCCGCACGCTTCCAGGATTTGCGCGCCGCTGACGATGCTGCCGGATTGCTTGAGGTTCTGGACGATGCTGCACAGGACGTGCGCTGCGAGTGGGCTGGGTGGGAGCATGGGGGTTCCTCCTTATATGAAGTGTGTTATGGTTTGATTTCATCAAGGAACTGGCTTTCGATGACGTAATCGAACTCTTCGCTGGGCCACTCCTCAAGCGCATTGTTGAGGTAATGTCGACGACTATCACCTAGGCGCGAAAACCGTGGGGTACCGGAGATACCACGCGGTCTTTTCGTATAAGCAAACGTATTAATAGGAGGAATGACAATGCCTACGTACATTGAGCGAATTGGCGGGTACATCGCCGACACGCCGAACATCGATTTTTAGAGGGACGGCACGGACGAGGTGTACTCGTTCTACGAAGTCAGCACCGCCAACATGAACGCGACCAACAACATGCTGACGATCACTGGTGGCCAGGGGAGTTATCCCTTGGCGTACATCGAAACGGATCGGGCTTTGGAGTTCACGTTCGCATCGAGTGAGTTCACGCCGGAGATGTTTGGCATGGCGAACGGTGTGCCGCTGGAGAGCGGCGACACCAGCACGCTGGAGTCGAAGCTGTTCAGCGTGTCTTCGGAACTGGCCGTCACCATCCCGTATGAGGTGAAGGCAGGTTCGGTGCGCATCCGCGGTTTCAAGGAAGTCGCAGCCGAGCCCGCGGCGAAGGGCGAGTTCATGATGGAAGTGGACGATGCCACCCATACCACGGAGCTCACGTTCTTCGCGGGCGATGTGAAGGCGGGCGAGACGATCCGTGTGGCGTACCGGCGCCGCGTGAACGGCGCGCAGACTGCGAATGTGCTGGTCAACAGCCGGACCGCGAAGGGCAGCCTGGCCGCGCATTGGCCGGTGTATTCGTCCGGTACGAACGCCGATGAATCCGCGCTGAAGGGCTACTTGCACTTGGAGATTCCCCGCGTGCGCGTGACCACGCTGCCGGGCTTCGATGTGTCGTACAAGTCGGCGGCCACCCAGAGCGTCACGTTCAGCGCCATTGACCCGAAGGGCGCTGGCGACAAAATGTACGCCTTGATCTATGAACCGCTCGACATTGACGGCAAGGTGATCACGACGCCAACGAGCGGGCAGGCGGAGTGGTAAGGTGAGATGAAGGATCCCCGTGGGGCAGCCGCTCCACGGGGATTACCGTTTGTTCAGCTTGCGTCAAGCAACGTGAAGTTGAAGTACGCGACAAAGACTCGTTTGTCGTCACCAACGACCTCTGCAAAGCGGAAAATGTTTTCCTCGTAGTTTCCGTGACCAACAACCCAAACGGTGTCGTCAGCACTGCGCAAGACCTTCACCGCGTTGGCGTTCGTCCCAAACGGTGGGTAATATTCGTTACGATGATTCAAATCACGATCAACCAAATTTACAAGAAGGAAGTTTTCAACAGGGTCGTCATCAGCTCTCGCGGCATAGTTTTCAAGCGAACCAAAATATGTGTAGCCTTGCCCACTCTTTTGCACGTATACACCCCGGAACTCACTATCGCATTCCTCAAAGTAAGGAAGCGAAAGCACGGAGTGGTGCAGGATTTCCCCATCTAGTGTTAGGGACGATGCGGCACCAGCAAGTATTCCTGTCGACGGTTCGTAAGTATTGCTCGCCAGCACGATCCTGTCCTTATCGACGGCAATGCCTGCAATGCGAAGTGAGCCGAGCTCGCCGCCCTGCTTGGTCCATATTGGGTGGCCATCCATGCTTAGCTTTGTTAGCAGTGCGCCGCCAGGAGAACTGCCTCCTAGAAGTATCCCGTCCGAGGCAACGGTTACACAGCTAAACCTGCTCAGTTCCTCGCCGGTCGGTTCGGTAATATAACGCCACAAATAATCGCCATTGCTGTTTAGCATGTCTGCAAAGGCTGCGCCTTTGTCTGTGTAACCGCAAATGACAAGATTGTCCCCAAGTGAAGTGATACCATCGGCATAGGCGTCCAACTGTACAGGGTCACTCATGTTGTCTTGTGCGTCCACAAATATCAGGCAGAACTCACCATCCCAACTACGGGCGCATACAACAAAGCCTTCACCAAACTTTTCAGTCATGTAGAACGAATATAAGCCGCCTCCGACTTCCGGCGAGTATGACCAGAGTAAATCACCTGTCCAGGGGTCGATCTTTTCCGCCCATGGCTTTGTACTTTGATAATCCCCCGATGCATCCAAGTGGTAGCCAACCAGAAGAAGCTCGCGATCGTTCAGAAAGACAGCATCCATCAACGTGTAGTCTCCTGTGTCTCCGACGATGCAGGTATTGTGGAGGAGACCGTTCGCTGAAGCGGAACCTGAAACCAGGACAGCCAGAAGCACCATAACCAGGAATCTTTTGTGCATAGAGGATCCTCCATGATGGCGGCGCACAGTCAAGGCTGTGTGCCAGATTGGGATTCCACGGGAACCCGTGCATCATCAATATATCAGACGCGCGAGAGCGCAAAACAATTGCAGGATATGGAAATTGCGGGAGGATGTATGACCAGCAAACCCACGAACCAGACCCGAAAGACCATGCGGTCAATGCCCGACGATACGCGGCAAGGCAAGGCCATCCCGGATTATGGAAGCAAGGACCGCAGCCTTCCTTTGCACGGTATGCCTGAGAATACGATTACGATCGGCGACACGATGGTTGAAGTCAAGCCCACGAAGCTCCGCTATCAGCGGAACCGAACCGCCACCCTGTACAAGCTCCTGGACCTCTACCCCTTACCGGACATCCTGGCGATGGAAACGGGCGCGTTTGGCGAGGAGGACGAGCGCGATGGGGACAAAGCGGTGTTCGACTGGCTGGTCGCGGTGCTGGATGACGAGAATCTTGTCCGCACCCACTACGACGAGATGACCACCGAGACCATCGAGCGGCTGCTTTCGATATTCAAGCGCGTCAACAAGATCGATGAAAAGGAAGTCACTCAAAAAAAACTGCTGGCGACGGCGGAATCACTCTCGACCGTGCCGTCGCGCTGATCGCCGCGCACCTTGGCGTGGTGAACGAAGAGCAGATCAACAGCATGTCCTTTGTTTTCTTCGAGAGTGTATTGACCGAGCTTGGGCACAAGCTGAACTTCGACGCCGTGGTCAACTACGCCGGGAACAGTTTCTTTGAAAAGAGCTGGCAGCTCATCGCGGAGAACAACCCATTCAACGTGCAGGACGCGCGCGCGGGCGGCGGCAGAACGGCTGCCGGCCTTGCGAGCTTTTTCGATACCGCCGACATCAAGATCATGGGAGGATAAATTATGGAGCCGCTTAAATCCAGGGATGGTTTCTTTGACCGGGATGCTGTTTTCATGTTGGGCGAAACTGAGGTACACTTCAGGGCTTCGCTCCCCCGGAAAGCGAGAACGTGGCTCGCGCTCGATCTGGCGGAAGCCGCTCTGGTCTTCGACGAGGACAGCGGCACGGTGTATGAGAGCTACACGTATGAACTGGTGCTGACGATCCTAACAATGAAATACTACACGGATCTTGACCTGTCGCCGTACGAGGATGAGGAAGGCTGGTATCAGATCTACGACATCCTGGAATCGCACGGCGCGCTGGATCACCTCTACGCCGTCATCGGCGAGGACTTGGACAAGATGCTGAAGGTATACCGGCATATCAGGGGCGCTGCCACGAAAACGTTCGAGAAGCGGCACTCGCTGGACTATCTGGTACAGAAATCCTTTGGCAGCCTGCTTGGATCGGAGGACATCATGACCACCATGGCTAGAGCCGAGAGCGTGAACAGCCTGATGATCAAAATGATGGACGCGTTCCGGGAGCGGAATCACTCGCCTAGCCAGATGGCGAAGCAGGGAATCATTCCGTTCGCGAAACGCAACGTGAAAAAGGAGCCTCCGCTCTCGTAAAGGTTCCTTTTTCGGTGAGATGCATCCATGAAATGCCCCCGTATTATCCGCCGCTAAGTGATTTTTATACCATCGCTTGCGAGCTTTATCATGGCGAGGGAGTGACGGCATGCCAAAACCCGAAGACAAGCTGATTGGTACATAGTACCTCCGAGCAGGCGGCCAAGGAATTGGAATCTTTGCAGCAGGCGCATCGGGACTACTCCAAGGAGCTGCTTAAGAACGCCGCTGACGCGGAGAAGCTGGCCAAGGCCATCCAGGACCAATATGACGCAATCCGCGATATGGAAATCGATCTCAGGGAAACCATCCGCGATGCGATCGCGGACAGAGAAGCGCTCAACGAGCGAATGCGCAAGGGCACGATCTCTGTTGAGAATGAGATCATCGACATCTTGACGAAACGCTACGAGTTGGAGCGCGACGAGGCTATCAAGACCGCGGACTTGAAACGGGCAGCGCTTGAGGAAGAGATGCGGTTGCTCGACGAGCAGCTTGCAAAGCGCAAGGAGCTTGAGGAGAAGGAGGACAAACTCAAGCAGCTCAAAAAGTAGGAGGAGCAGGTCGCCCGGATTTCCATGGACCCCACCCGCCGAAAGGAAGAATTGTCACTACGCGAGCAGATCGCCAAGCTCAGGAAAGAGATGGCTTGGTCGGCGGCGGAGGACGAGGTCAACGCGCAAAAAGACGCGCTGCAGAAGCAGATTGACTCAATCGATGAATACCTTGAGTATGTCAATAACTACTATGAGGAGCTTCTGGAAAACCCGCGCAAGCTGATCGAGGAAATGGCCTGGCTGATGCAATCGACCAACGAGGAGATCGTCGAATGGCTGAAAGCGAACCATTCCGAGTACGCAAACATGTCCGACGCCATGCGCACGGATACTGTCAAGGGCTGGGAGTCCATGCTGGACGACATGCGCGGGTACACGGAAACTTATTGGGACGAGGTTGAGCGGATCATTGCCGGCGGCGATGACGCGATCATAGCCTTCTTGAAAGAGCACAGCGCGGAGTACAAGGAAGCCGGTCACTTGCAAGCGCAAGCGTACGTCGATCAATGGAAGCAGAAGCTGGAGGATCTGCGGAGCGCATACAAGAAGGTGTGGGACGAGATAAACTCATACGACTACGCACCGATCCAGCCACCCTCCGGCGACGGTGGGTCTGGCAGCGGAGGATCGGGAGGCGGAGGCGGGAAGCGATACAAGTTTGAGGTATTTGGGAGGGTGTACGGTCCGTACTCGACCATGGCGGAAGCACAGATGGCGCGGGAACTGGAAGCGCAGAGAATCAAGGCGATTGCGCCCAACGGATCGAGCATGTATGGGCAGGCCATTCAGGCGATTCTATCTGCCAAGATCGTTAAGTATGCTAAGGGCGGCGTGGCGGATTACACAGGTCCCGCCTGGGTGGACGGCAGCAAGGCAAAACCTGAACGAATCCTCTCGCCGTACCAGACGGTGCTGTTTGAAGACATGATCTCAACGCTGCACGACATCCGCATCAAGACGCCGGCGATTGCCGCGGTGCCGAAGATGCAGCCTGCGCCGGACCGGGTGTTCCATATCGAGAGCATTCAGGTGCATGTGGCAAAGCTGGATTCCGAGACGGACTATGAGGAGCTGGCGCAGAAGGTCGGCGAGCATCTCTACGACGAGATTGCGCGTGGCACGCCGGTGGGCGGATTCAGGCTGGGCAGAAGATGAACCGCGGGGTACGCTTCCTTCGGGTGGCGCACCCTTTCCTATTGCCTCTTGGCGGGCATGGAAACCATTTCTCCTTGGCGGAGATTCAGGATTCTCGCACGCTCGCTGGCAGGGAGTTCTTCGCCGATGCCCCTGTCCCAACCGCGGGTCATCCATTTTTTGAAGCGGAGGGCGAGCAAGTCCAGCCCGCTGTCATCATCATAGCTTGCTTTATCCAGCGTTTGTAGGTCGTACCCGCAGTTAATCAGCCAGACAGCAAGGTCATGTATTTCTTCAATAAAGGTCTGTCGCATCATACGTAATTTGTACTCCCGCTTCTTCCGCTCGGTCGGCGGGAAACAGGAGAAGATGGTGCGAAAAAACAACGGCATATCCTCCACGAGTAATATTACTAAAAGTATACACCAAATCTTACACGATGACAAGGCGGGTGATTTTGCCACGGGATTCATGTATTGCGGAGTTCACTGCCGTGCGTTCGGCTGCCACTACATTCCCACGCCGCTTGAACAGGGCAGCGAGATGCCCGCGTACGCGGTGGAGGAGTAGGACGCGGACGGCCTGGACGGCGGGTACTATATCGGGAACAGGGTTAAACCCAGGGATTTTATACTGGATTGCTATGTGGAGGGCATCACGGAGGAGACGCAGCAGCGGATGCTGCGGTGGCTGGACCGGAACACGGCCGGGGACCTGATATTCGACCACAAGCCGTACGTGGCGTATGCCGTTCGGCCTGTCAAACGGATTGAGATAAAAAAGTACACGCACAAAGACCGCGGGGGCAACACCATAAGTGGGACATTCAGCATCGCCTTTCGGTGTTATAGCCCTTTCGGCAGGATGTTGCACAGCGCGTACACCGGTACGCCGGATGCCGGGGAGCTGATTGCCACGGGGATACTGCCCACCACCATGATGCCGCCCGCGCCAAAGCAAACAGACAGGCAGTTTCTTCTATATAACCCAGGCTCAGAGCGGGCGCACACGCGCATACTGTTGGCCGGGGACGTTGGGAACGGCCTTGAAATCGAAAACACGACAACCGGGCAGGTGTGCAAGATCACGGGATTGCGAGAGGGATACATTCCCCCCGGCGCGTACCTGGATATAAACAGCGAGACGGGCCAGGTATTGCAAGTGATGGGCGAAGAAAAGGAACTGGCGTACCAGTATCATGACCGTGGCTACATTATTCTGGCGCCCGGATCGCCACTGGTGCGGGAGTTGCGCGTCATGTTTGAGAAGGACTCTTCGATTCTGACATCACCCGAAGGGCTGTTCACCCCAGGGATGGTGGGACAGTTCATTTTTCTTGGCGTGGTGTATTCATCCATCATTGGGTGGACGCACGCGGGCAAGGTGAAGGGTATCGACTACAGAATCAATGGAGGTGATGGCGCTATGGTGAAGCAGGCGAAGGTAACGACGGACAGCGGCGCGCTAAACATGCGGGCGGACAGAGCGACCGGGGCGGCTCTGGTGACGAAAATCCCGAAGGGGTCGCTGGTGGCGGTGTTAGATACCAGCGACGCGGCATGGTGGCGCATTTCGTACACTGGCAAGACGGGCTATGCGATGAAGCAGTTCTTGACGCCGGTTTCGGGCGAGCCTTCCCCCGCTGATACCGATACCGTTCCAGGCGGCGCTGTTTCCATTGCGATTCACTGCATTGACTCTTCGGAAGCGGAACGGTTGCTGGCCTTGCTCAAGGCCGCGAAGGTGGAGTAATGGGACGCGTGGAGAAGATGGCGGCGACGCGCGCGAAAATGCTATCCCCCGACGCCGCACACATGGAATTCTCGAAACAGATCGTCATCCGGTGCGAGTGGATCGTGGCGCTGCACATCGTGGTGACGCTGGTGGTGGTTGCACTGCAGCCGGAGAGCGCACAGGCGACCGTGGCGCTGATGCAGGCGGTTTGCCCTGTGTATGTGGCTGTGTTTGTGGGCTATTTTGGAAAATCGGGACTTGAAAACTATCAGAAAATAAAGTCATCCGTTTATGCTTCGGCGGACTCGGATGATGCACAAGGATAAGGAGGGTTACTATGCAGGAGATTTTGAACAATCTGTAGGTGGCGGTCGTAACGGCCGCGGTGCCGGTGCTGGTGTATTACGGTGTGGCATTCATCCGGGGCAAGGTGGTGGAACTGATCCAGCGGATCGACAACGATCTGGTGGAGACGACGCTGGAAAAAGCAATGGAGATCGTGATGAACGCGGTCCTTGCCGTCTCCCAGACGTTCGTGGATACGCTCAAGCAGCACGGTCAGTTCACGCCGGAAGCGCAGCGTGAGGCGTTTGATCGCGCCAAGGCATACGTCCTGACCCTGATGAGTGCGGAGGTCAGGGAGCTGCTGACGGAGATCTATGGCAACCTGGATGTGTGGCTGGAGACGATGATCGAGGCGACGGTGTCGAGCGTAAAGGCGGCGGAGAAGGCGCGTGCGGGCGATCCACAGGCTTCGGCGTAAGGGTGGCGGCATGAACTATGAGTTGATCATGGAGCAGGTCTTGCGGTGGTAGGTGCCTTTCCTGTGCGGGTCTTGTGTGACCGGTGTTGCGTGGCTGCTGCGTTCGGTGGTTCGGATGCAGCGGAAGCACGCCACACAGGACAAGTCGGTCAATGACGGCCTGATCGCTCTGCTGGCCGCCGCGCTGATGGACATCTACTACCAGTGCAGTGTGCGCGGACACACGACGCAGGAGGATCGGCACAACGCGTCACGGGCATACAAGGCTTATCATGGGCTGGGGGCTAACGGGGAAATCACGGATATATACAACAAAATCATTGCCATGCCGATCCGGGAGGATGGTTGAAGATGTGTGGGGAGTCGCTTGCGGGCGGCTCCCCTTTTTTTGTTTATTAGCACTGATGGTGCAGATTACGTCAGAAATCTTGAACAAATTATAAGTTAATAGTTATATTAATGAAACAAGTGGTTATCCTATGATTTCCATTTGAAAAGGCTGAGTTCGGTTATGCCGGGGTACGGCTTTTTTTGTTTTCCACCAGGAAATAGGAGGATGCCAACCTGAGACCAATAGCAAAGATCAGTTTTTCTATGGCTTCATCGCCGCTGTGCAGCGGTGCGATACGGTGTGTTGGATCATACAGGCTGTCCGTGATTGCATCAAGCAGGCGGTCGCGGTTGTCTTTCCTCGTCATGCACTCGGATAATACCCTCTCGTACTCGTGCAACTCCTCTTCAAGATTCCTATCCAGCTTATCACTTGCAGCGCGCAGCCTGGCTTCAAGCGCGTCGATCTGGCTCTGCTGCTCAGTGATCTTGGAACGTAAGCTGGCATGTGTATCTCGCAGGTTCTCTACCACCCTTTCTGTGAGGGATTGTCTCTCCATATGCCGTAGGCGCACAATATCGTCATATGACATGAAGTCCCTGAACTCTTCCCTCCGCAGGTTTCGGCAGTATGCCTGGACATACATTTCTATAAGTTTCTCCTCACCCAAGCGATGCA
Organism: Eubacteriales bacterium; assembly: GCA_031550535.1. Taxonomy (GTDB): domain Bacteria; phylum Bacillota; class Clostridia; order Christensenellales; family Aristaeellaceae; genus Avichristensenella. The sequence continues at coordinate 1,643 of JAVBOM010000012.1, read as the reverse complement.
CTTCCGCTGCCGGAATCACTCTGGTGGTTGGGAAGCCAGGTGTAAAGATGTTCACCGCGTCAACTCCAAACGAGAATTTTGCCGGCAGCATTGTGCGTAGGTTGTCAAGGCTCGCTTTATCTTTTGAAAAGAACACGAACATGTTGCCGGTTGTATGGCATTCAACCCTGTGGGGATTGAGCAGATCCGTGCAGGTGATCAGCATGACGGGGAGCGTGCGGGTTTCATCCTTCACGATTTTTACGAAGGTGCCGAGGTTTGCCGCCAGCTCCAGCGCGGTGGCCGGTATGGGATAGTTCGCGTCCACACACTCAAAATCGTCGTCCCTCAGCAAAAATTCAAGGAAAGGCATGAAGTTACTCTCGGGAGGGGGAGGCGCCATGAAGCAATCGACCATATGATCGCAAGTGTGCTCCGCAAAATAAAGCTTATACGAGTTCTCATCAAGCTGGCGGATGGCGATGTCTACCGTCCAGTCACGGCGCGCATACTCTGGATCCCGAACGCGGAGACGCCCGCCCCATTGGATCAACGAGTCTTGACGGTGGCTGGCCCAGCCCATCTTCACAGATTTATCTTCCGATATGTAATGCCCTCCGAGGCAGAAGCGCTCGAAGTCGGGCATTCCCTCAAAACCAACCGAGTGAATGAAGTGCGCGGAAACTGCCCTGAGTATTTGCTGAAACAGAGGTTCTTCACCAGCGCGACGGGATTGGATGGTTACGCGGGCTTTGTAGTGTAGTGTGGTAGATTCCATACTAACTCCCTTTCAAGCTCATTTCACATAAAAAGTATCACAACAGAGTAGGATCCGCTAGGTAGCTGTTTGTACGAATCGGTTCCGATTGAACGGATACGGTTAGTGGAAATGGCTGGGAAATATGCAGGGACAGTGATATGTATGTATAAAAGCTATACGGACTTCCTCTTGCGCTACACGCGGATGGAATACTTCGGAGGAAGCAAGAGCAGAATGTTGGAGGCTGTTGGCATGAGAAACATGTACACAAAGCTCACACGCGTTGAGAAGGGCGGGTATTCCCATTCGCTGCTTGAGAAACTACTCATGCTGTACGTGAAGATGGATTGGAGTCTGGATGAGCCTAAGCGTCAATTTCGTACATGGGTTGAGACACAGCCGAAAGTCGAGGAGGAGAAGCAGGGGGCGCTGCGCTGCACGAGCACGCTTATTCTTGATGACATGGCATTGCGCTTGAACGATCTGCAGAACGCAAAGGCAATGAATGCCGCTAAAACCGGAATGGCCAGAACTGTCATGAAGGGCATGCGACGCCTTGAAGAGAGGTTTTGCATTCAAGCTGTAAACAGTGCGACAGGGTGTGAGTTTGGCTGCGAACTAATCGACGACGCATACGTGGCGAGCACGCGTTGCCCATGCCGGCATCTGTACAAAGGCGCCATGATGCTGTTACCACCGACACTATCCTAATTCCTAAGTTGACCGAACAAAGGAATGGAGCGGATGAAATCATCCGCTCCTATTTCGTTGTATACAGAAAACCACTGGCTAGGCCAGTGGTTCCAAAGAAGGCTTTTGCCGATGATGACGACAGAAAAACTCCTTTTGCTAAAATAGTGTTGCGGCCTGACAACTGCAACGAAAGCAAAAGGAGGTCATTCAA
>JAVBOM010000008.1:0-300378 GCA_031550535.1 Eubacteriales bacterium | reverse complement strand
GTAACAGAAACCCGTTAACGGGTGGCCAGTAACAAGCCTATGCAAATGTCAGGCCGTACCAACGCCACGTGAGGCGTGGCTAGTATCCTAGGGCTAGGCCCGCCTATGAAATACCACCGGCTACGCCGGTGGATGGTTATTCGTGGGTGGCGGCGCGGATTCAAGAATCGGGCGCCATGAGGGGATTTCGCAAGAAATCCCTACCTCTGCGCTACAAGAGCAGCTCTATCACCCCGATGACCACCATGGTTCCGGACGCGACCCAGTTCAGCAGGTTCTCGTTGACGGTCTTTTTTGCCATGCGTCCGGCGCGATTGCCGATCAGCACCGCGATAAAGCTGCACCCGGCCACCAGCAGCGTCAATAGCCCAGCGTCCATCCCCGTCATGCCCGCACCGAACGACGCGCCCAGACAGTTCACCGCCAGCGCGCTGGACAGCAGCATTGTCTCCTTCCGGGAAATTGTGCCGCCCGGCTGGCCCTGGTCCGGGCAATCTGTGTCGCCGGTCCCGGCTTTCTTGCGCTTGGGCAGCAGCGGGTATAGGCCGATGCAGATCAGGATCAGCGCGCCAAATATGTTAAAGAGCCGTCCGTACGGCCGGAGCAGCGAAGCCAGCGCGCAACACGCGTAAGTAGCCAGCGCCGACCCCAGCGCGATGCAGATATTCGACAGGACCGGTATGCGCTTCCCGCGCGCGCCGTACACCGCCCCCAGCAGCAGGTTATCCAGGTTTGTCGCAATGCCCAGCAGAATCGCGGAGATCGCTTGCATTCAATCACCTCACTGGCCAGACTATGCCGGAGGCGGCCGCAGGGTTCGGGGGCGGAAGCGCGAAACAAGATGGGATGGAATCTTTTTTATATCTCGATAAACGTGAGATTATTAATGATAAACGTTAAATTTTCCTTGACACGCTTATACTTGCCGACTACAATGTCTGCGAGGTGTGAACATGAAAAAAGCAAATGTGCTACTCAGTGAACGGGCCGCAACGATGGCGGCCGCCTTCATGCAGTGTATCTGCTATCTTCTGATTGCTTTCATTGTGTGCGGCACAGTTCTGAGCCTGATGGGCAGGCAGACATTTATCCTGCGTATCGGCACACACACGTATGACGACGCAATATACGCGGAAAAAGACCACGACCGGAAGGGGACGCGAGGGCCGACGATCGGCCTACGGGATGACATCCGTGTGGCGGCGGATGAAAAGGTCGATCTCATTACGCAGGTGGGAATTTCAGCCATGTATGTCGTGCAAATGGCCCCCGTGATGTTTGGGTTTTGGTTTCTCGCCAAGCTCTTTCGCAACATCGGCAATGGCGTAATTTTTACAGAGCAAAATGCCCGCTATCTGCTGTATTACGGTCTGCTTCAAGGCGCGACGGCGATCGTCGTCCCGCTGGTCAAGGTCGGCGTCTGCTGGCTGGTAAACCAGTGCACCACGAATCAGCTTTCCATATCGACAGGGCAAAGCTTTTTCGACGACCTAATTCCGGGCGTTGCTTTCCTCGTTGCCGCGTATATCATCCGCTATGGCGTGCATTTGCAGGATGAGGCGGATCACACTTTATGATCATCATCCGTCTTGATAGGGTTCTTGCGGACAGAAAAATGCGTTTGAACGATCTGGCGGCAAAGGTCGGCATATCAAACGTCAACCTGTCTTACTTAAAAACGGGGAAGGTCAGGGCCGTTCGGTTTTCCACGCTCGACGCGCTGTGCAAAGCGCTCAAGTGCCAGCCGGGGGATATTCTGGAGTATGTAGAGGGCGATGACGAAGGGGATGGCAACGCGTAGGACGGGCATCGGGCAAACTTAGGGGGAGATAAGAATTGCGTGAGAAAACACGCCGTTTGCTTGCCATCGCCGTGGGGCATGGGATATACTAACGTTCGCGAAGTTCGGCCGCAATCTCATCTGCTTTCGCAAGTGTCCTGGCATGGCACGATTTTAGGAATCTGGCCGTGGGATTTTTTCGTGTGGCAAGGAGTCGGAAGGAAGCGTAGCCGGCAGCTACGCTGACTGCGCGAAGGTGAGGCGCGCCCAGCGGGCGCAGTAGCCGAACCGGAAGCGCGCTGAGCAACAGAGCGATGGGCGCGGATGCGCACAGCGCGACAATTGCGAAGTGCAGCACGACGCGGCCAGACAAAAAAAGATCCGGTCAGAAACGAAAATCGAGCCGTGTCAGGACACTAGGGCCCTTGTGCCAAGGCACTGGCCCGGAAAGGACGTATGCAACCCGTAAGCTGGAAGAAAAACACCGCCGTCTTTATGACCAGCCAGGCCATATCGCTGTTTGGCTCGGCGCTGGTGCAATACGCCATCACCTGGTACATCACGCTGACCACAAAATCCGGCGCGTACATGACCATTTCGATCGTCTGCGCCCTGTTGCCCACGCTGTTTCTGTCGCCGTTCGCGGGCGTGTGGGCGGACCGGTACGACCGCAAGAAGCTCATCATGTTTTCCGACGGGGCCATCGCCTTGTCCACGCTGCTGCTCGCGATCATTTTCCTGATGGGTTACAAGTCGATCTGGCTGTTGTTCGCCGTGTCGTCCATCCGCGCGCGGGGCGGCGCGGTGCAGTCGCCCGCCATCGGCGCGATGCTGCCGGACATTGTGCCCGGGGAACACCTGACACGCGTCAACGGCATCAACGGCAGCGTGCAGTCGCTGCTGCAGCTCGCCTCGCCCGCGCTGGCCGGCGCGCTGCTGACGCTCTGCCCGATCGAGTACATCTTCTTTATCGATGTCGTGACGGCCGCCGCTGCCATCGCCGTGATGCTGCGCTTCCTGCGCGTGCCCGAAAAGGAGCGCCCGGCCGAGGCGCACGCGGGGTATCTGTCCGAGATGAAACAAGGGATCGCCTATATTGGCCGGCACGGCTACCTGGTCCGCCTGTTCACGTTCAGCGTGGTGATCTACCTCGCCGTCGCGCCCATCGCCTTCCTGACGCCGCTGCAGGTGGTGCGGTCGTATGGCGAGGAGGTTTGGCGGCTGACGGGCATTGAGATGGCGTTTTCCATCGGCATGCTGGTGGGCGGGCTGTCCATCTCCGCCTGGGGCGGGCTGAAAAACAAGAACCGTACCCTGGTGGTCGCGGTATCGCTGGTGTTTATGGGCCTCTTCACGGCGCTGATGGGCGCGGGCGTGCCGTTCTGGCCGTACCTGGCGTTCATGGCGCTGGTGGGGCTGGGCCTGCCGTTCTTCAACACGCCGGCCACGGTGATGCTGCAGGAGCGGGTGGACCCCGCGTACCTAGGCCGCGTGTTCAGCGTGATGACAATGATCAACAGCAGCATCATGCCGCTGGGCATGGTCATCTTTGGCCCGCTGGCCGACCGGGTCAGTGTGGAGTTGCTGCTGGTGATTACGGGCGCGATGATGCTGGCGACCGGCTGCGTGCTGCTGTTTGACCGCACCATGCGCGCGGCGGGCGTTCCGGCGCAAATTGCGGCGGCGGAAGGCGGAACGGGGGAAGCGTAGGGGGAGAAGCCGGACGAGAAGCGGGCCCCGGGCAAGAGTGCCGGGACCCGCTTTTTGTGAAGCGCGCTTTGACAAGCGGCTGTGCCGATAAGCGTTAACAGTTCGCGTTACAGAATCTCAATACCGCCGCTCACATAGCCAATCAGCGTATTGATGAACGACATGCCCGTGCCCTCGCCGTGCAGCGTGAGCACTACCAGCATGCGCGAACCCGCGAGCACCGGCAGGTGCAGATTATCCGCGATGGCCGAGTAGCTCGAGCCGATATCCACGTTGCCCGTGATGGGCGGGAGTTCCACCACGCCGCCGATGAGCGGAACGAACAGCGTGCTGGGCGCGTGCGAAATGAAGATATGCGCGCGAACGGTCAGGCTCGCGTCCGTGAGCACCTGCGCCACGACGTTGCTGAAATACAGCGCGATGGACTCGACATACCCGTTGCGCGGGATCGAGAACGCGAGGTTCAGCATCAGGCCGGACGGGCCGGTGAGGTTGACATCGGAACCGAACAGCGTGAGCGCGAGGGCACTCTGGCCCTGGCCCAGGAAGACGCCGAGGGCGTCCGCGCCGAAGGAAACGCTGGCGAGTTCCACCGGCAGGCCGGAAGAGAAGGGGATGATCGCGCCGGACACGGCGTCCGCGCCTGTGGCGCCCGTGGCGCCCGTGGCGCCGGTCGCCCCATCCGCGCCGGTAGGTCCTGTCGCACCGATGGCTCCGTCGGCACCGGTGGCGCCGGTGGCACCGTCCGCGCCGGTAGCCGCCGCCGCTTATACACACATCGTTCTAAAAAAAGAAGGTTAGTTGGTCGTTGCCGATTCTTCCGCTCCTTCTTCGACGAGTGCGAGCAATCGTTCGCACTGGTCGGTGTACTTGAACACAACGGTGATGTCCTTTCCCTCGTGAACAAGAACCACGTCAAGCAATGAGGACATAACCGAACGATCAAGGTTCTGGATGTTCCGATGCTTGAGAAAGTATGTGAACAATGGATTCTCTTTTGTTGTCAAACCATCGTTTAGCTGACGCTTTTCTTCCTCTAACGTTGCGACGATCTTTGTCAACTGTTCCAACTGCCCATCAAACTTCTCTTTCATGTACCGGTAATCATCCTTGGAGATGTCCCCACCTTTCCAGTCCAGGTACAAAGCGGATGCAGCGCTTCGCAGTTTGTCATACTCCTGCTTTCTGTTATTGAGCAAAGCGTCGATGCGCTTCGTTCTAGTCTGAACAACAGGAGCGGAGTTCATCGCATCAAGTTTCTGGGCAAGAGACTCAACGACAATGATTTGACACCGAATAGCCGTTAAGACCGCATCGCTAAGAGCTTGCTCGTTGATAGAATGTTTTGTGCATCTATCTCTTGCCTTCTCATAAGTTCGGCAGAAATAATACGAGTGCCCCTTTTTGTTACTCTTGCGGTGCATCGCTTTACCGCAATCCGCGCATCTGACAAAACCGGAGAACAGCCATACAGACTTCTCGCCGTTAGGTGTGCGGGTATCACGCAGGGACAAGTCCTGAGCCTGATCAAAAAGCTCCTGCGTGATGATCGCTTCATGCGTGTTTTCCTTGATGAACCATTGGTTTTCCGGCATTGATACGCGATCATGCACTTTGTAGCTAATTATTTTCTGCTTCCCTTGCACCATGTGCCCCAGGTACATCTTGTTCTTGAGTGTGCGGGTTACGGTTGTGGAATCCCAAAGGCCATCGTTCATGTTAATCTGCGGATTGTTGTACTTCAAACCCTTGCTCCGCTTATAGGCCGCTGGATTCAAGATTCCCATTTCATTTAACCGTCTTTTGATGCCATGTTTGCTCATGCCATCATGCACAAACCAATTGAAGATGTCACGGACAACCTGCGCCGCTTCATCGTCTATGAGAAAGCGGCTCTTATTGTCCGGGTCTTTCACGTATCCATACGGTGCAAAAGCCCCAATGAAATCCCCGTTCTTCCTTTTCATGTAGAAAGTGCGGCGAATATCTTCCGAGGTTTTCCCGGCAAAACGGTCGTTCATCAAACCTGTAATCGGCACCTCAAGGCCGGTGATTGCTTCCGGGTTGCAGTAGCTATCAACATGTGGCCCGCCAATTGAGATAAACCGGGTTTGGTGCTTGGGGAAGAAGTTCTCAAGGAAATATCCCTGATCGGAGTAGTTACGGAAGGCTCGGGATAAGGTCTTGCACACCACGCAGTTGACGCTCTTGCTCTCAACGTCCCGCATAAGCCGCTGGAAATCAGGCCGGTCGTAATCAGTGCCGGTCAGACCATCATCAATGTAGAAATCGACCACCACATGGGGGCCATCGAATTTCTCGGCAATATAGTCTGTGATGATCCTCTTTTGGTTGATTACGCTTAGGCTCTCATCCTCCCCGTCTTCCCTTGAAAGACGAACGTAGCCCCCAATCTTCCAGAACTCCTCTTGCTCTCTTTGAATGTCCGCTACGGTTTTGCGCCTAGCCATTGTACCTCCTTCCCTCCAATATCACAGGAGGATAGTGTATTACGGATAACCCCAAAAGTAAAGAAAGCCGGGACACTAAGTGTCCTGGCGCAAGGTCGTTAAGTATGAAAGCAGCGCATCGGATAGTGTGATGCCCGTAGAACGGTACTGAATCTTTACGGCTGTGTTTCCAACGCGAAAGGCGTAAGGATTTTTGATCTGTTCAAAGAACGCCTTAGCACGCACATCGAGCGGCGCGAATGCATCAATCTGAAGCGTGCTGGCATCAACCAACTCGCTTTTGTCAACCGTCTCAATGTTAGTTTGACGCAAAATATTCAACCGCGAAGCGTCCAGCATGCACAACCCCTTTCAAGGGAGATTCGCTACTAAACCCATCCTATGGGTGGCCCCGATAAAGCGTGAGGGGACAAGCCGTGTCGAATCGCGCCGCGAAACACGGTGTCTATCCTCAAGCTATGTCGGTTTGGGGTGATTGAATGACAATCTTCCCTCGATATGGGGATTTATTGGACATGCATGCTTGTCCGTATCCCATGCTTACGTGCAGATTCCGTTCTGGATTGCCCAGGCGACGCCTACGGCCACGGCATCGCTCAAATCATTGGTGGCGTAGGTTTGAGGGCCTACAAATCGTTCCAAGGCAGCGGCGACTTCCTCTTTGGAAGCCGTACCCTTGCCCGTGACGAGCTTTTTGACCGTGGTGGGCGGAATTTCCTCGAAGATAGCGCCCTTTGCGCGCCATGCGGCCATGTCGCTGATGCCAACCACCTTAAAAAGCGCCTGGGTGTCCGCCTTGAAACGGGAAAAGCCTCTTTCCCGCACCAAAATGTCCGCGCGTGACGCCAGTTCAAAGGTGACGTTGTAGATTCGCTCCAAAAGGCTGCCGTGAGGGCCTTTGTGGCGACGGTTATCAACGTCCACGAGCGATAGTATCTGGATTTTGCCCGAATGTGGGTCTACCTAAAGCTCCGCGAAGCCAGGATGGCGTAATGAGAAGTCCGCAGCCAAGATTGTGAAGGGCGCGTCGCGTTCTTTAATGGATAACAACGGCACATGCCTCCTCTCGTTTTTCGTATAACCCGCGTGCCTCCCATGTGACGCCCTTATGAAGGCTGTCAAGCATGTGGTTGATGCGCCACCCATTACCGGTGTCAGTGAGGATGCCGCCCCGCTTCAGCCATGCGATGCCAACCGCCACCGCGTCACTTTGACCGTCGCAACTGTATGTTCGGGGGCCTACATACCGTTCCAGAGCGCGGGCGACATGCGCCTTGTTGGCTTTTTCCCTGCCCGCGACCAACAATTTGACCTGGGCGGGGACAATATCAAAGAACCGGGAATGGCGCGCCCGCCAAAGCGCGAGTTCTGCAACCCCCTGGACTTCAAAAATGGTGCGCTCCGAGTTCGGTGCGATATAGGCGCACTCCCGGACGCAAAGGTCCACATTCATACATAAATCCGCGACCATATCAAGAATTTCGTTCATCATATGGCCGTGCGGGTTGCTTTTTCGGCGGTTATTGATGTCCAAGAGCTCAACTATTTGGATTTTCTGGCTTGTGGGGTCCACCCCCAGCACCGCGAACGCCGGACGCCGGAGGGATAAGTCGGCTGCGAGCAGCCTGAATGGCCGCAGTTCGTACATCACGAGCTATCATCATCTTCCTTCACTTGTTGGTCTGCCATGCACTCAAACGCAAACATGGCGCGGACAATTGCATGTGCACAATGGTCGTCGCTGGTATCACCGCTCAGGATTGCATAGAGATGTGCAATTGCATGGTTGATATGATCTTCTGGTGGGATTTTGGTGTAGTTGCGCTGGGTAAATGTCTCTCCGTAGCGGTCAGCGCCGTACCGGGCAACCTTGGCGGCGGCAAATACCGCCCGTAGCGGGAGCAGGTGGAAAGCGTAAGGCGATGAGGACTGCTTTCCCCCTGCCTCATTCGTGACGACGGGTGCATCCGGGTCAACCCCCTAGATGGTATGTTTCATGGCGTATCCCTCCTCTCAGTGTACGGATAAGTAGCCGTTCTTCTCCAGTTCCGCGATGGCGGCGAGGTTTTCGATTGCCTGATGGCGAAGGGAGTCGTCGCGTGAGTCCGCGAGATACGTGAGCACTTCCTTCTCAAAGAGAACCTGGCTCCAGGGTTCCAGGGCCTCGGTTTTGTAAAGGCGGGCGACCTTATCCAGCGGGAACCAATCCCCGATATGGCTGGATTGCAGCTTCACCTCACTTGCGCCGAGTACGCCGATGTGGAATATGAGGCCGATGTGCGCTTTGTCGTAGGCGCTTTCATTGCTGTAAAAGAAGCCGCAGAAATCATCCTGAAATACGTCATCGCAAACAATCTGCGCAAGGTTTTGGAGAATGTGCTGCTTCGTGTCCTCAATGTCCTCCCCGGCTGGCACATGCTCATAAAGACCGAGGCTGAACGGTTCATACAGGCCGGTACGCTTGTTCTTTTCGCGCGTAATCAGGAGATTGCCGGTTGTGACATCTTCGATGATGACGCAAAGTATGATCTGCCGGTAAACCGGGTCCGCCTCGGCCTCGAAGTGCGGGAGCGATGTCTGGTTATTGTCCAGCACGCCGCCAACAATGCAAGTGAGCTTGTCCTTCTCGTCCGGCCGGAAGTATTGCGAACCGGCAGTATCGGTGAGGAAATGGCGGAGCAGGCGGTCGGGCACGCACTGCACATGCTGTGTGCCCAGGATTTCCCGAAGTGCTTCCTTGTTCATCAAGCGTTCCTCCTGTTCAGTCCAGTAGGTTGCGGATGGTAAAGCAGCAATCGCAGTAACGTTCACCGCTCTCCAGTTGTACATACTGCCCGGTGACGATCTCCCCGCATCCTTCACACTCGAAGGCTTCCGCCAGGCAACTGCCGTAGCACAGCGGGCAGGCATCGTACACCTCATAGGGCGGGGTATCCAAGCCGTGTCGCTCCACGACGGGCACTGGCGATTCAAACACACACTCGCAGTCAGCACAAACCAACAGATGCGCGTCCGTCACTCGGGGTCTATTTCATCCTGGTCAACGGATGTGTTCAGCCTTGCGAGCATGGTCTTGGGGCTAACCGAGCAGCCAACCACCTGTCCCTCGCCCATCAGGAGCAACGAACGCACGGCGTGACCGCCCGTCATATCCACGTATTGCCACGTATCGCGGGCCTTGGCGAGCCGCCTTCTGCTGGGGGCGGAGTCCGGCGAGAGCATCGCTATGACGCTGTTGGCGCAGACCGCGTTGCCGCTCCCGACGGGGACGAACCGGATGGGTATCACCTGATATGCCATATGTATCACCTCATAACGAAAAATCGTGGGGGCGGCGGGAGTCGAACCCGCACGTGCCTCGCGGCACACTGCGTTTAGAGCGCAGCGTGGCTGCCATTTCACCAAGCCCCCACGTAAAGAAAACCCAGTAAAATCGGGGGCCCGCGTGCTTTTGTACGGGTCAGAGCACCGCATACTCCTGTAGCCAGAGATCTGTCACCCCCGGTTTTTTCTTTGGCTTTCCGCCGATGAACTGATAGGCGGGGCGTCGCTCCCAGTGGAGCAGGTGTACCATGTTGCCCGCAAAGACTGGCTGTTCTTTGTAGTCTGCCTTCTTGACTTTCATCAAGCCAACGCTGCCGGTTGCGAGGTTGTAGAGCCGGAGCTTGGGACTGTAGCGGTCGTCCACATCCAGCACCGCGTACTGCGCGCGGACACTCGGGAAGGTAGAGAGCACGGTGCCGTAGTGCTCAATTTCAAAGCGCACCTGTTCCTCCATGGGAATGACGGCATCGGGCATTTTGGACTCGATGGCGCGGAGGGCATTCAGGCGCTTCTCCTGAGTGGCCTCGACATGCGCCTTGGAGAAGCGGCTGTCACCGTTTCGGAACTCATGGAACACCTGAAGCAGTGTGCCGGCGCTGCCGAACTCCTCAAAATAGCCCATTCGGATAAGGATTTCGGTGCTGCGCGAATCGAAGAACGGTGACATTTCCAGGGTAAAGAGCACATCGACAAAGCAGGAGAAATGAATGACCCCAAGATCATGGAGCGCGACTGCCACGCGCTGGCCGACGTACTTGACGGATGACAATGCGTCGGAGATTGTCTTGCTATCACGGTCGATGTAAAAATCCCGGTTGTCCTGGCGGAAGCGGCAAGGTGTGACGCGGATGCCGAACCCTTTGCGCATTTCCTCCTTAACCATCGCGATTCGGTCCTTGTCCCCTTTGGCCGCGTAGACGGACAGCAGGGTGGTGTAGTATTCCAGCGAGTGATGCGCTTTGGCATACGCACAGTACAGGGAATCAAGGGCGACGCAAACGGCGTGGCTACTATTGAAATTATAGTTTGTCGCGTCCTCAATGATCTGCCAAATCTTCTGTGTTTGGGCGAGCGCTTTGTCCCTGGGACACCTTGCGTCATCCTCCAGGATTCGGGCGATGAAGCCATCCAAAAAGCGATCCTTGAGCGGCAGCACTTTCTCCGGGTGCTTTTTCCCGATTGCCTTGATGGCGTCATAGGACTTGGGCGCCGAGAAGCCAGCGTATTGCATGGTTTTCATCGCCTGTTCCTGAAAGAGCAGGAAGCTGGAGGTCATTTCCCGCGTCTGAATGAGCTTATCAAACGCCGGGATGCCATAGCTAAAACGCTGGCGTTCAAGGAACACGGGCAACATGGACTTGAAACCCGGACGCACCGCCGCGACAAAAGCGGCAAGTTCGGTGATGTTGCGGGGCTTATACCTCATGACCTTTTCACGGGTTTGTTCCCGCTCAACCTGGTTCAACCCCATGCACAGGCCGTCCGCGTACATGCGCCATGTCTCCGGGTCGTTTCGGGTCATGGAAAGAAGCTCGCGCACATTCGGGACGGGGATACCAATCCTTCGGTACACCTCGGCGATGATCTTGACAACATCGACGGAAAGCAGGTCATTCTTCAGGTAGCCGAAGGCTTCCGCCGTCGCGCCGTCGATGAATGCGGCGTAGACGGTCTCCTTTTTCCCGCCCTTGCTGTTGATTCGGATGATGCCAATCTCGCGGCGAATGTCCTCACAGCACAGCAGGTAGCCGCACGGATGGGGAGATATGCTTTCGACCATGCCAAGGTACTGGCCGCTCATTTCCAGCAGGTCATGCCATTCTTCCGGCACATAGTCGTGGACATCGACGGCGGATTCATCGTCGGCGTGCTTGGCGTCCAGTTCATACTTTTTAAGCAGGTCGGACACCGTGTTTGCAGTTTCAAAAGGGACGCTGTTGGCGCGGCAGTACATTTTCCAGGCAGACAACCGCTTGAGCGTGCCGAACGCGACCATGGGAGCGCTTCTCCATTCCCCCAAAACCTCCGCCTGCGCATCGGCAAACACTTCGACGTTGGCGACGTTCAGGTCCAGGTCCGGCAGGCTGCCGGAGCGTAGGCGGTCGGCGGAAATGAAGCGGTCGGGAAACATTTCGACCGGGATGTCGTACCTGTCTACGCTGGAGAAGCCGAGCAGCGTATTGGTGAAGTAGGAAACGCCGGAGCCGCGCCCCGTGGCGGTGATGATGCCGCCGTTTTCCTTGGCGCGCTTGACAATTTCGTAATCCAAGAGGAAATAATCGGCCATTTCGCCGGTGGTGATGGTGTCCACCTCGTACCGGATACCATCCTCGCGGACACGCTTTTCTTCGTCAGTCATGCCTTGTTTATACTGCGCCCACTGGCTGTACACGAGGGCGGTGTACTTCTCGTTCCGCTCCGCTATGGAAAGGTCGGGGTACAGCGTGGGGATTTTCCGGGAGTTGTCAAGGTTTATGTCTTCAAAATCCAGGAAAACATTCGTGTTATCAAGTGCCTCCCGGATAAGGGCATCGGATAGAACGCCCTGTCGCTGGAAGCGCCGAACCGCTTCATCATCGGCGCAGTAATCCAGGAACCAGCCGTCCTCGTCGTCGTATCGGATGTGGTTCGCTTCCAGACGGAGGTCACGCAGCGCGCCGTGTTCGGGCAGGATATAGTGACTGTCCATACCGGCAATCAGCGGAATGCCGTGTTGGCGGTACAGCTTCAGGAGGAATCTGTTGACCTCGCGCTGTTTGTCCGTATCGTGGTACTGGACTTCCAGCATGAAGCTATCCCGATAGTGGGCGTGGAGCCTCAGTATGAGGCGTTCCGCATCCTCATGGCCGTATTTGAACAGGCCGGAGATGCACGCCGTTGTGACGAACACATCGCGCGGGTCAAGGGAGAGCAGGAGTTCCATGTCCAGGCGTGGCCTGTAATAATATCCGGTCAGGTTCGCCTCGGACAGGGCAAAGTTTAGATCACCTATGCCTTTGGCTGTCTTCGCTGCCAAGATGATGTGGGCGTTGGTGTTATCCTTCTTGTGCCGGTCTTTGACGCAGTAGGCTTCGGTAACGTACCGCCACTTGAGGCCGTACTTTTCCGCCAGTAAAGCACATTCCCGGTAGTTGCCCTGGGTGCCGTGTTCGCAGCTTGAGATGATGCCGTGTCCGAGCTCCACCGCCCGCTTACAGTAGTCCTCATTGGTCGCAACGCTATCGGTGAGGACAGGATTGGAGAAATGGGAATGGCGGTGGAAGTTCTGGTACACGGAACCCCTCCTTTATAAGGAAACTGCGGAACAAAACGCGGCGCAGGAGCAAAGGTGACGGCAAAAGTACGGCTGCGGCTGTGCGGGCCATGCAGTTTCCTGCCCGATTCGGACAATGGTGTCACCAGCCCAGGCCAAAACAGCGGTGTGCTCCGCGGGGCTATAGGGTTCATCCACCATGACGCCTTCCCGGAAGAGATTGAACCGGAGAAGCGACGGAGGCTGGCCGTATAGGGACTGAACGGCGGAAGCGTAAAGGTATAGCTGGCGGCGGTAGGTGGTCATCTGCTTGCGCATGGTTTGTGCCGATTTCGACTTGTGATCTATGACCACCAGCGCGCCGGTGTGCCTGTCGCGAAGCACAAGGTCGGCAATGCCGACAAAGGGGTTCCCTTGGACGGTTATCTCGAACCGCTCCTCGACCGCCAGGATGTCATACTGATCGCCAAACCCCTCAAATGTGGCGAAGTAGGACAACCCGGCGTCGAAATAGCGACCGGCCATGCCGACCGGATACGGCGGGAAGTAATGCTGAACCGCCGCATCGTACCGCGTCTGGTACGCGCCGGGGAGCTCGAACGGCATGAGCTCGCCGCGCGCCCATTCCTCCAGGAGTTGATGGCAGAGCGTGCCGTACTCCGCAAAGGCGTTGCCGAGGTCGGGATGCCCGTCTAGGTAGCGGTACTTGAACAGCTATGGGCATTGCTCGAATGTGGTCAACTTGGAGAATGACCACTTGATGTCGGGCGTCAGCATTATTGATACACCGATTCGGGCAAGCCGAGGGGTTCTTCAAGATTTGCCGAAGGGAGATCCTTCGCAGTTATTGCCGCGCAGTGAAGAATCCGGGCGTACACCACGTCGTTCTCCAGGCTTTGGCGAAGGTGGCAGCCGATTTGTCTGCACATCGCGAAAGCCTTGCGAACCAGGAGCACCCATTCTTCCGGCCTAACATAATCCAGGAGGCCGTTTTTGTACGCGCATTTTCTCGCGCTTGCTTCTTTTCGCTTATCCAGCGCAATGCCGTAGCTATTGCTTAGTTCGCGATAGAACTGCGACCAGGCAAAGCAGACTTGCTTTGTTGCGTTACAGTTCGGGTAGGCGCGCGCACCGTAGGATTTTACAAGCTTTCCAACGATGGTGCGGTCATCCCAGAGCATTTCGTCGATGGAGTAGGCTTCGTTCTCTTGGTTGAGCGCGGCGTTGGACTGCGCGAGGGCTTCGATCTTCGCCTCCAGTGCCGTGCGGATCTCTAGCTGGAACGTGTTGTACTCGCCCATTGCCATAGCGCGGCTGGCCGGGTCTGGCGCGAACATGACATCAAGCGCGAGTTCCTTTTCGCGGTTAAGATGTACGACACGCTCCTGCGGGGAGATATTGCGAACCAGGTGGATGAGTTGGGTTCGGACTTCCTGTGCCACGTTGTTGCTCCCCAGGAGCATAGCAATACGCAAAACGGCATTAGCGGAGAAGAAAGTGGACGGCCTGTTTGACAGGGCAAGTGTTTCTCCTGTGGGCATGGTGAAAAGGTAACGCCCTGCTTCTTTCTTTTCTAAGTGAACAAACTGTTCATTTAGAAAACTTAGGGCACTCATGAGCGTTACGCCATCTGACTCAATCTCCGCACGGTTTCTCTGGAAGCAGCGCTGTATCGTGCTAAGATCCACATCAAAAAAACTGGCAACATGCGAGATATGAACCATGTTAAACGCGGGAACTAAGAGCAACGTGCGCACTTTTTCCAGCACTTCCACATGCTCAATCATGCTGGCGCGGAGGTCTGGGTCGGCGAGGAACACAGATTCGTCGTTCAGGTTCATCATATTGGACATCAGTACACACCTCCCAGCACAGAATCGAGCAGTTCGTCCTTTAATTGGTTTGCCACGGGAGAGCCGCCGAGCAGCATGCCGAGGCGAAGAAGGCCACGCTCAGTAAGAAACATTGTGGCTGGTTTGAAGAGCGTGATTTCCGTACCCGCCGCATCCTTGCAGTGGATGAACTCATCATCTTCCGAGACGACAGTTGGTCGAAGCAGCGACAGGAAAAACTCGCTGGGAATGATGAAGGCATCCCCGGTCTGGTAAAACTCATCGCTGCATGTGTCAAGGATTTCCCAGATTTCCCGAAAGGGTCTTTCATAATATCTACTGGCCGCAACCGTGTCGATGATCTGTAATTTGGTAGCAAGAGGAATAGGTTTCATGGTTTAACTCCTTAATCAATACGAGTCAGAATGGATCGCCCACATCGCCGACCATGATGCCGTACTCCGGCAGGGAGTTTGCCCGGATTGCCGGGGGCGAAAGCCCTTGTCTGTCCCAAGAGAACCGGTTGAGGTCGCCGCTATCCGACTGATAGATGCGCCTGCTATCCGGGCAGTAGCAGCAGACGATGGCGCACAGGATACCATACTCGCGGTTCTTGAGGATGCGGAGATTTGGCTTCTCCACACAGATGGTGGTATCGGCCAAGCGCCCGGTGGCGCTGTTGCCGGCGATGTCTTCCTGTTTCACCGGCGCGCCGGGGTGCGTTTTGCGCGGGTGCGCCACAAGGAGCACATGCACGTTATACTGGTTGGCGAACCGGCGAAGCATGTTGGCGAACCTGCCCTGCCCCTTGTGCTCGTCCTCGGCATCCGAGAGCGCGGTCATCAGGTTATCGACGAGAAACAGGTTGCAGCCGTAGCGCCGTGCCGCCGCTGCGAACACATGAAGGATGGCATCGCATTCGTCCACATCAAAGAGTTCCTTGTTATCAAACAGGAAGATCCTGCCCTTGTACCACTTGATGAGGCGTTCCTGTACCGAGAAGGGGACGAAGGGCACTTCCTTGCGCCCGACCGGATCGTACTTGAGGCTGATATAATCGCTGCCCGCGATCTGATAATGAATCCAGTGTTGGAACCGCTCCTTGTTAAGCTCGCCGCTATAAACGCAGACGTTATGGCCCTGCTCCATAGCACTGAGCATGATCTGCCCCGCGAGCGTGCTTTTTCCGTACCCTGCCTGCCCTGTGAACACAGTCATGCCGCCCTCGATCAGGCCGCCGATGGCAGCGTCGAGCGTTGGTATCATTGTGCTGATGCGTGGGATTGCCGTGAAATCTATCGGGATGACATCGCCAAGATCAATGAGGCCCTTGATGGGTACGGCTTGAGCGCCTGCGAGTGTTTGAAGGATCGCTTCCGCGCCGCCGAAGTAGAGAATTTCATTCGCGTCTTTGCACTGCTTGCCGTCCGGGCGAGCGGGATAGTCGTCAATGACCATGCACCGCGCCTCGCCAAGCCTGCGCACCACGGACTGCACCATTCGTATGCCCGGTTCGTCACAATCGCCAAAGAGGATGATGCTGGGGAACCTTTCGAGCCAATCCCAGCACTGCTCAATCCACTCCAGGTTTTCCGCCCCACTTGGGACGGAGACCGCATTCACGATGCCTACTTCATGGAGGGCCATCGCGTCAATCTGGCCTTCCGTTATGACCAGGGGCTTGGAGTGAACGCACAGGTCCATACCGAACAGGATGGGGCGTGCGCCTTTGGCTTGCCATTCCTTGGGGTCCCCGGGGCTGGGTTTCCTCGGTTTTCGATACTTCACATATTCCAAGATACCGTTGCGCCGGAAGGGAAAGATGATGTTCCCGTGCATATCCGACGCTATTCCGTAATCATCCAGGGTTTTTCGGCTTATCTTGCGGGTCATGAAGTATTGGACAATGGGTTCAGTAAGCGGGGCGAGCGCCACATCGGGCAGAGAGAACAGTTTGCCGGTCTTGCGGGTTGAAATGAACTCGAACGCCTTTTGAAACGACGAGTCGTTTGTTTCCCCGAACGTCGCGGCCAACTCGCGGAACCTGCCCTTCGCGCCGCATGAGCCGCGCTTACATACGTAGACGCCTTCCTTTATGTTCAGGGCGAACGTGTGCTTGTCGCTGTGTTCGCCGCCTTGGCATATGGGGCAAAGCTCCGGGACGATTTCATCGTCCTTTACCTTGAACGGAGCCAGGTGTTTTTCTGCGAAGGCCAAAACGTCCATAAGGCCCTCCTTTTTTCACAGGTATTTCATACCCAAGAAAGTTGTAAAGACCCCGATACTTCGCTCTGGTCCAGCGGGAAACCTGGCTCCTACTTTTCGCGTCAAGCAGTTGCGCGATTTCCGTTGAACTCACGCCGGAAAGCTTGCCGAGGAGCGCGGCCGCTTCATTCTCAGGCATGGACGCCATGTAAACATCCGTGCTGACGCGAAAGTCAACATCAGCGGAAAAATCAGGCTCCGTATCTCTGACATTCTCCTCTTTGAATTCGATGCTAGTGAAAGCACCCGTGTTCTTATAGTACACTTTGATAGGGACATTCACCACCGGCGCCGAACATGACGCCCACTCGCGGAGTGTACGTCGCAAGTCCTTCCAACGGTTGGTGACTAGGGTTGCGCCATCGTCCTCGCTGACCCGCTCCAACACAAAAATCATGGCGACTTGGAAACAGTCATCCCAATTATAGCCATTATTTTTTAGTTGAGGATTCTTCGCAATGAAGCGGTTTACTTCGTTGACGATCCACCGCTTGTGTTTTTCCAAAAGAGCAGTTACGTGTTCCTCTGAGCGCATCCGTTAGCCTCCTCCTGCCCTCCTCGGGCAAGAGGAGGCGGTGAATGGGGGTTAGAACGGGAGTTCATCCTCGTCGCCAGGGTCGGGGGCGGGCGATGATCCAGGCTTTGTTTCCTGTGCCTGTTTCCCGCCGCCAACGAATTCGACGTATTTGGCGTCGAGTTGGTTCTGGAACCGATCTTTCCCAGATTCATCGATGTAGGTCCGCTGAGAGAGATTTCCAACGATTACGACCGGATTTCCCTTGGTAAGGTACTTTGCCGCACGCTCGCCAATCTTCCCCCAGGCGGATACGCTGTAAAAAATTGGTACGTACTTGCCATCCGCGTCTTTCTTCAAGGTATCGGACGCGATGTTAAAATTGGCAACCGAAGAACCATTGATCTCCTTGAGCACAGGGCTGGTTGCCACCCGGCCGTACACAATGCTTATGTTCAGGCTCATGCCATACCCCCAAACCGTTCTAAGATTTTGCGCAGGATGCCTTCGTCAGTGATGGCATGGTAGTTGGCCTTGCCACCTGTAAGGTCCTTGATTTCCTGGGCGACGCGTTCCTTTTCCGGCTTGTCAAGACCCTCGCAGTATGCCTTGACGGCATTGTCCACGAGCGTGAGCAGCGGGATTTCATCTGATGTGTTTTCACGGGGAGCGTTATCTTGCGGAGGATCTGCCGGCTTCGCGCTGGAGAGCCAGTCATAGATGAGGGCACCGGACGCGGGCGTGATAGTGAAGGCTCTGCCGTCAAACAAACCCGTGCGATCCTTCGTGACCATGGCCGTGTGGTCCTGGGCGAGATCGAAGAACGTAGTCAACTCGTACTCTACGCCATCCCTGAAAACAGGGGTGGTGCCAATCTTGCGCGGGGCCTTCCTGCCCTTCTCGTTATCTTCGACCACGTACTCTGTTTTGGTACGCAAGGCGACGGTAACGTGCATATCGCACTGGAGGATTCGATCCACGAGGCGATTGTGCAGGGGTGTGACATCCCTCCAGGCGGTGTAGCTGTTGCCGGAACGCTTTGCGATGTTGCTCTGCATGTCCAGCATGCCGCCCTCACCAGACCAAGCATGGGAGAGGCTGTCGATGACCAGATACTCCACGCCGTTTTCCTGTGCGGCTTGGATGGCTTCCAGGTACCGCTGCGGGGTGAACGGCGGTTCCAGGTCGATGGTCAGAAACTCGCCGATGTGGGTGCCGGCGAACGTGGAATCGGCATACAGGCTGCCGGACCTGTTCTCCGTGTCAATGAGGCAGATGCGGCCCCACACATCGTCGGGCTTGTCATCGGGGTGTGCCGCCTGTACCAAGCCATTCCCCAGGAGCAAAGCCCCCTACGTTTTGCCGCTGCCTGCGGGTCCGGCAACGCCGAGTTTCAGGTAGGCGGTGCGACGCTGCGCCTTGCGGATTGTGATTGCCATACTTACCCTCCCTTTCTTGTTTACCCCTCTACTTTATATAGGCGTCATCTGAATGGTGTTTGGAACACGAAACCAGTTTTTTGGGGAACTTTTTTTTCAAACCATTTTGCGATCTGTAACAAGCACCGGCATTTTTATCGGTTTGCGCCTTTCAACCTCATTTACCCCTCTACTATATATAGGCGTCTTTTGGATGGTGTATGGAACATGCAAATTATGGAAATCAAAACAGATTGGTCTATGTGGTTCGTATGTTTTCCACTTTTATACGCCGGTTCTTTGGCGCGAAGGGAAGCGACGCGGTTCGCGCCTTTGCCGCCTCAACCTCATAATGGGCGTACACCATGGTGGTGCGGCGGTCGCGATGGCGGGAGTGTACGAAACCCGCCTCAAAGCCCAGCGTTTTAATGGCATAATGGATGCTTGAGTGGCGGAGCCTGTGTGTGCCGGTCCTGATATTGATGGCGCGCTGATGGAGCGCATACCGTTGCCATGCGTACACGCGGCTCATGCGGTTGCCGCGCAGGCTGATGAACATGGGCGCGTCATCCGGGGCGAGGCCGCGAAGCGTGAGATATTTCTTGACGCACTCCACGGCGAACGGTGGCAGTTCGACACGATCCCAATTACCGCCCTTGGACAGCACCTGCAAATAGCCACCGAGCAGGATGGGTTTTGTCATGTTCATGTTGACGCCGCAGACTTCTGAGATGCGCAGGCCGGTGTACACCATGATGACCATCATGGCGTAGTCGCGCAGGTCAATGCACTTGGTTGCGCCCTTGAAGTGCCCGTGGATAAGCTCAATTTCATCCACGGTGAAGTAGCGGTCGTCGATGGCCGGTGGCGGGGTTGGGTTATACCGTGTGACAACGCGCCGCAGATGCGCGGCGGGGTTTGTCTGGATGATCTTCTGATGCACTAGGAACGCGAAAAAGCCCTTGAGGATGGCTGCGTAGTTGTCACGGGTGGCGGGCATGAGCATGCGTTCCCGCTGGTATTTACGGAATGCATCCACAGAATCCGCCGTGACCTGGCTGATATGCTGGGCTGACAGCGACAGGCCGCTGTTCGCCGCGATGAACGTCTGGAAAGTGGTGAGCTTTTCGCGGTAGTTTACGAACGTAACGGGTGAATAGGCATTAGTCTCGTCCTCCTTGAGCTGCCGGAGGAAGGAAAGGTAGACATCTATGAGGTTTTCCATATGTCCTCCTATGCGGCATTGCCGTCTGATGCTGGTTTGCTGGTAGGTTCCGAGGTCTGGCAGTCGCAGCGCTCTTGTGGGTCGAGATTGGCGCCGCAGTCGGGGCAGGGTTTGTATGGCTTGCGTTTGGTCATGGTGGGTCTCCTTTCGTATACATGGATGAACAGAAACAGGATGCCGCGTGTACGGCACCCTGTTGCAATGATACGGAATATTTACTTTCGCGGCCTGCCTGACAGACCCATTAGGACTTTGTGCCGGGAGAGGCAAGTTCATCCTGCCGCTCACCGTCCACAGCGCGCACTACAAACCACGCACCCAGCGCACACAAGGCCAGTGCGGGCAGCAGTGCCAGCAAGTACAGACCCCCGTTCGCCGTAGAACGTTGGAACATTTGCTCCCGAAGCATTACGCTATGTGGGAACATGGATGCGTTATTCAGGAAGATGACCGGCGCGTCGATTCCGGCCCACGCCTGTGCTGCGGCGAAGCAAGCGGGCAGGAGTGCAAGCATCCAGACCGGTTTCCCGCGCAGCGGGTCCGCCTGCGCCAGTCTCGCACAGAGCAGCGTGAGCAATAGTCCGGCAGGGGTGAACGCTGACAACAGGATAATTGGATAAACTGTGTTAATCGAGCCGAGGCTTCTGAACGCAATGTATGAGCCAATCAACGCGCCATTGAACGATAGCAAGATTCCGCCGATAGCGCAGAATAAAAGAAAGCCGGCCGAGCGCAGCGCGCTGATCATTACCCATGCGATTATCAAGCCCCAAAGGCCGGAGAGCAACGCACAAATCAATTGGCTGAACAGACTCTGCCCGACGCTGGGTAACACGCCAAACACGAGCGATGGACTTGTGAACCAAAGAACCGCAACACCGGCCAGCGCTATAGCCGCGACCCAAACAGGGAAGGGAACGCTATGATTGTCCTTTTCTGGCAGTTCCATCATAGTTACATCACCCTTGCGAATGTGCAGCACGATGTATGCCACTGCGCACACCAGCAACCCCAGCAGAAAGCCACCCGCCGCCCGAAGGACGTACACCGCCGCTGAGGTGCCGAAATCCATCTGCATTAAGCCCGAGCGGTAAACGTATGTATCCAGCACGTCCATGGTTTCGTATGATGATGGGTTGTAGAGAAGCCGTAGCAGTTCCGCGTTCGGCTGTACGAGCAGGAACGACGATAGCAGCGCCGACCAGCCTACACCCCGCCAGAAACCTTGGCGCGGGAAAGCCGCCGCAAACACTGTACCCATGAAACCGATCAAGCCCCCACCGGACAGGCTTGCACACAGAAGATAATACATGCGTCCGGCTGTAGGGGAATCCGTAAGCCTAGGCGCAATGCCGACTGTCCAGCATATGGAAGGTACGAAAACAGGTAGCAGCAGAATAACCATGGCGAAATGCCGGAACCCTCGGTTTTCCAAGCGTGGCACAAACCACGCAGCCACAATGCCGAGCGCCAGTGCGCCAACGATGCCCAATGTGCCAAGTGTCAGGCTGTTGCCCAACAGTCGAGAGGCATAGGGGCTCTGGAGAAAGTTTGTGTAGTTGCGCGACCCAACCCACGGGCTTCCATTGATGCCCAACATCACCTTGTAGTCCTTGAATGAGATCATCACGCTGTTCCAGACGGGGATCAGTAGCACGGCAACCAACAAGGCGAAGGCAATCCACGCCATTGCGGAAGCGCGTACACGTCCATTCTTGGGCTCCATACCAGTCCACCTCCCCATGTATAATCATACCACGAACAGCGCGCGCGGAACAGTCATTTTATAGAGCGATTCATGCGGATAGCGTTGGCACCCAGACGGGTTCGCTGGAACCGTCCACATCGAGGACGGGCAGTACAACAGCTTCGCAACCTTCACCAACGAAATGAAGTGGTTTATTGCCGGATACCATACGGGCTTCGCCCGATTGGATGCCGGTCAGTTCCATGGCGCGGATGAGGTAGGCGGTGTTGACATACATGTCTCCAAGCGCCGTGTACTGCGTAAAGCGGGTGGCTTTGCCCTTGGCGGCGCGATACTGCTCGCGCATTTCAGCGAGCGACGGCAACGCGACGATCTTTCCGACACGGGCGCTCTGCATGAGGCGTTCCACATCTATTCCCTCAACACTATCCGGCAAAGCCGTCAGGCCGGCGAACGGTTCGTCATAAGCGACGGCGATATGCCCGTCGCAAATGTACTGCCGGCCATCACGGACGAACGAGCCTGAATAGACGGGCATTTCTTTGGCATTCCTCTTCTTGCAGTCAGCGGCAAAGCGGGCGGCATAGAACTTGAGGCTGTTGGTTAGCGGGTTAGAGGCGGTTGCGGGGGGCTGCCGGGTATCTTTCGGCTGCTGTACGATCCGCGCTTGAATCGTATCGTCCGTCTGCGTTACTTCTTCCTCATCCATGTTCAGGACGATGCTGAGGGCCTTTTGCGCCCTGGATGCCGCCCAAACGATCATCTGCGGGTCGTTGCGCAGGGCAGTCAGCCAGCTTTGGATGTAAGCCGCGCTGTTCTCGACGGTAGCGCCGGTTTCCATGCCGATGGTGGCAAGGGCGGCGGCGGCGGTAATCTCTGCGACCAATTCTTCGCGGCTATAGTCATCGTTGCCGAACTTGGTGCCAAAATCCCGGTTCAGGCGGCTTTCGTGGCCCGTGGCGTGCGCCATTTCGTGAAACATGGTGCCGTAATAAGCCGGGGGCGAGACGAACTGGTCGCGCAGAGGCATGAGCACCCTGTCAAGGATGCGGTTATAGGACGCCCGGGGCTGGTTTTCCTGGACGAGCGTACAGCCAGTGCGGTCGAAGAATGAAGCGACAAGATACTCGGTGTCCTCATCGGCGGTGACTGCTGGCAAGGACTCGGGGCTATACTTCTGCTCAATGCCCTCGCATTGGTCGATGTGGAAGACGGTGTGATAGACCAAGTGCGGGACAGAGTATGGCTCATCTTCGCCGTCTTCGTTGGTTTGGGTGCGTTCGAGCTTTTTGTACCAGGCGACGAAGCTGCCCTTTTCACCTTTGCGGACATAGCCGCCCTCCTTGAGGCACTGTGTGTAGGTGATGTACTCGCCGGGCTTGCCCAGGAGCAGTTGGTTCAGGAGGCTGTACGGTTTGCCGGTGGTGTGGCTGTACGCGCCGCTGCCGATACCGGACCAAGGCTTGTGCCACGGGACTGTACCTTCCTGGAGTTGCTGGAGGATGCGGGCGGTGACTTTCTCAAATACGTTCATGGTTTGCCTTCCTTTCTGTGATAAAAAAGCGCCGGATAACCCGGCGCTTTACGATTTAGTTATGTGTTTTGTGTTCACAGGCGATGTGTTGTGTGATTCTTGGTTGCTGCCGAATTATTCGGCAACGGAACCAAACAGTTCTTCATATGCGTCCGCTGTCAAGTGCCCCTCGGCCCATTCCTTGGCGTCTTCGATTGTCAGTGGGGTGATGTCGCTCCCGCTGCGCCACGAGCTGTTGCCTGACGGCTTGGCATACTTGGATAGTGGACCGCCTTCGCCAAAGAGGAAGAATTCGCCGGTTTTCTTTTGATAGAGAATTTCTGTGCAGTGACCGAGTTCTGTGATGGAGAGTTCGTTTCCCCAGCATCCTTTTTTCTGAGCGGTATCGGTGTTGTACATTTTTCTGTTGATGATCATTTTCATTTCCTTCACTCCTTGCAGTATGATTACGCCGCTTTAGATTGTGCGGTTTTCGCCAGCCATTGCTTGAACTTGTAACATGAACGCATCCGGCGCATGAGTTTGAGCGGGCGTGTCATTAAGCCTCTGATGCGTAGAGGATTGTGGTGCGGCTGCGGTCGGCTTCGGTGATGATGTTTATTTCGCCGTTACTGGTTCGGTAGACGGCGATGATGGGAAGACCGTCCCGGATTGCGCGTTCGTTGTCTAGGACGGCATTCTTGTCAATATCGCCCCAGTCATGGTGTTGGAAGCGGGTGACACACCGTTCCATTTCACGCCTGAACACCCCATTTTCGTGCTGATCCCGTGCGATGCTGATGGTCATGAAGACATGGCCGTATTTGAACGCAGCAGCTTTCTCCGGTGGGATTGACGTAAGATCGCTCATAGATTCCTCCTTGAAGCAAATGATCGCGCAGTCTCTTGCGCATTAGGGGTCCGCTAGATGTGAGACTCAGGGCTTGTGCTTTACCGTTGCGCTCTCACCCTCGAAGTGGACAACATAACGGGTTTCATGCTGCGCGGCGGGGAGCATGACGATCACCCGGAGCTCGCCGTTTTCTGATGCGGTATAGGTCCGTATGATTCGTGAGCCTTCGGGAAGCTGGTCCTCAACCTGTTGCCATTGCTGGTTGTTCATGGGGTGGCCTCCTAGTTGTATTTTGGTCGATCCTGATTATGCGGTGAGCTTGGTGAGATGGGTGCGATACTTGTCAAGAAAGGTGGATGCGTCATCGGTGAGCTCCTTGTTATCAAACGCACGGGCCTGCACAACGCTGTTACCTCGCACATGAAGGGTGACGAACGGTTTATCCGGCGATGCTCTGTTACGCAGGAACAGGATAGCGCTATCTCCCGAGACGACGCGCCATATATAGGAATGAACGCAATGGTTGAGGGCATGGCCTTCATGCACGATGTCAATGGACTTATCCGGTGCAACAACCATCATTTCCTCACCCTCCGGCTGCCAAGCAAAACGCATGAGGCCGGGGACAATGGCTGCGAAGGCTTCTTCGGTTTTACTGGCCACCTTTTCCCTGTGCAAGAGTGTGACCGTATCGTGGGCTTCTTTGAGGTGTCGGGGAAACAGGGCGTGTTCACGCCTGAGATCGTACCCGAGGTCTTTTGCCATGTGCAGATAATCAAGCCAATCTTCACGCTCTGTCTCGCCCAGTGTTTCACCGTACCGCATGGCTCTTTGCATACCGATGTACGGTAGCACGCTTCGGATGAAGTCTTCGCTTCTTCTGCCCCAAATGCTTTGGACTTGGGCGATCAAGGCCATATCGATGCGCAGGCGTAGTGACTCAAACAAGCGCACAAGCAATACCATTTTGCTATCTCCGTTTTCTGCAATCAGGGCACGGAGTGCGTTTTTTGATACCCCGAGCAGACGATGCAGGCGCTTTGCATTCCAATCCAAATCGCAATACGCAGCTCTCTCAACAACTTCGGCAGCGAAGTTTGTCATGCCAACCTTGAGAAGGCTTTCCAGGAAAGGATGCTTCCTGTACTGATGCAGATACCAATGGAGGTTTTGCGTTCCCTTGCTTTTGTACATGTCGGCTGCGGAGAACTGCCACGTGGTACCCGCTAGGATTACCCGTAGGTTTGCGGGATAGCGACACACGCCGTCGTTGAAGAACAAATCCTGGTTGGGGAAGTGCCCCCACCGCACTTTGTCGGATGAAAGGAACTTGCGGTAGGCATAGCTCACCATTTTGTTACCGGAGGCAAGAACCCTGTACTGTTCAAAGTATGTAACATGTCGTGCTCCGTCTGATTTCTCCGTTCTGGAGGCGGCGAAGTACCGGAATACGAAACCTTCGGTGGTTTTTTGCGGCACCATGAAGTTATGTGTCTCGCGGATCTCACCCTTGCACCTGCCGTTGCTCTTCGCAAGGACAGAAGCGCCACAGGAGGGACAACGCATGACGGTGTTGTTCTTTGGATTGCTGATGGCAACTTCTTTCCTGCACTCTGTGCAGAACGCGAGCTGACACTTGCGTCGGGAGTAATCGTAGAACAGGTAGCGGGCGGGGAAAACATCGCGTTGGATGAACGCATCATAATCGTCCGGCAGCGGCGGCACGAGCGCCATTTGCCTGTCTATAGCGTCTATGATACGCTGATGTGAGTTGGCGAGACGTACCGCGCCAATGGCGTCTTGGTGCCGATGGACGCTTTTGAGACTGGCGTTTGGGTCTGCGTAGTATTGCCGCAAAGCGCTCAGGGACTCACCGCCCAGCAACATGACAACCGGTCTGTTCATCAGGGTTGAGGAGAGCTTGCTTTCCCGCCAAACAAAGCTGCGGCTTTCATTGGAGAACGCACAGGTGATATGGTCGTTCCTTTCCAGGTAAGTGCATAGCACTGGGGAACGTTCTCCGGTGCGTAGCTTTTCTGCCTCATACACCGAAAGAACAAGCAGATCGGGGCTGTGCAGCCCGGCATGTACATAGACGATGCGTGCGTCAGACAGGGCGGCGTGTTCCACGTCCTCATCGCTCGCAATGCGGACAGGGATTTCTCGTATTATTCTCTTGTTCATGGTGTACCTACAGCATATCGAACGTGAGTTGGGTGGTGGGTTTGGGCTTCGGTGAATGAGGCGTAGGCGGGGTTTTTGCCGGAGATGGTTTGGGGTTTGGTGGAGTGGGTTTGGCGATCGCGCCGGTGCGTTTGGGCGTGGGCTGCTTGCCTTTCGGCTGTGCCTGTGTGGGCTTTGGGGGTTGTTTCGCCGGTGAAGTGCCGACCTGCGGCGGAATCGCTGGCTTGTTGGCAGACACAGGAACGGTTGGCATTTTACCTGTGTAGATTCCGTCCATTTCAAGGTACTCGATAGCATAGGCGTAAACGGTTTCGTCGTGGAGGAAGCCATGGGTTTTCAAGGCTTCGTATGCCTTTGACATGACGTAATTCCAAAGCCGTTCCGCTGTTTTGCCTTCCTTCATTACGCCTTTGGAAATTGCCGGGGTCATGTTCCTTTTGAAGTGATCTGCGATACGCTTGACGGGTTCGCTGTGCAGGCCCCATTCCGTGAGCCGCATAAGGGCTTCTTCCATGGTGGTTCTCCTTTCTGTTATGCCTCGTCATTCTCTGCGGCGGGCGGAGCGATGTCGATTTGGAATGTCTGGGCAATGATGTTCTCGAAGGCTCGCACAATGTCGCCGTCGTTATAGTGGCGGCGAAGGATGGTCTTTTCGCTCATAACTTCCGATTCAATCTGCACGTAAACGGAAAGCGGAACCAGCGCCGCGATGCGTGGGAAGGTGGTTTTGATATACTTGGCAATGTCTTTGCGCAGGTAGGACCTCAGATCCTGAAGGGGGTTGAGACGGACCTGCTCCGGCATGTGGACGATGATCTTTTGAACGGCGGGAGGCGCGTCCTTTCGACCCCGGTTTGCCCGTTCGATAAAAGCGGCGGCAGCATCAAACTCCAGGGCGTTAAATGTGATGCCGGAGGAAGCACGGTCATAATAATGCTCGACGCTGAGGTAAACGTATGTACCGTACTGCACCCTGTACATGGGTTCGCTGGTCTTGTCATACACGGTGTCATCAATGACGATATGTTTTGCCACGAATTTCTGCAATCGTTCGTCAGCTGTCTTTTCGCGCTGGTACTGGCGTGCATCATTCGCGGCGGCATCGCATTCCGCAGGGAGTTTTTCCGCCCGCATATCGCTGGTGGTGTAAACACCTTCCACATACATGGAAGTGCTGACCGGTTCCCAGAGACAATCGCGGTACCAGCGCAGCCGCTTGAGTGTTTCGGAAGTATGAACCGTGTAGGCGACGGGTGCTTCCAGTTCGGTAACAGTCGGGACAGTGACCGTGACCTGCTTGGTTTTCTCCCGCTGTGATGGTTTCCGGTGGCGCTTGGACGGGAGATAGTCTTCGATGAAGTACATAGTGATGGGGAAATCCATGGCTCATTGCTCCTTTCCGGTGTTGGTCCCATCGCCATGGCACGGCACGTTTTCCTTTGCGACCTTCAGCCGAAGCATTTCGTGTTGCCAGCGGATCATGGTGCGGTGGTAGTCGTAGTTCGCGCTGCACATGGTACGCAAACGCCCGGTTTGGAAGTCATTGATGGTGGTATACAACTGCGCCATGGTGATGGTTACAGCGCGAAGGGTGGGAAGCGGGTATCGATCCGCGAGGAGTTCGCGGAGGGCAAAACCGGTGACATAGACCGTCTTATTATCCAAAGCAATGAAGCTGCCGTCCATGTCGTTCTCCGGCGAGTAGTGGTGCTGGGAGCTGGCTACGGAGTACAGACTGTCGATTTGGATCATGTGTTGCTCAAGCGCGATAATTGGGCAGCAGAGGTATTGGCCTTCGATCACATAGTTGCCTGGGACAAGCGCTGATTTAGTGACGTACCGACCGGTGTTGCTATCCATGTCCAAGTATTGGATGTCGTAGCAGGCTTCTTCCGAGGGTGTGATGCCGGCGACCGGGATTACCTTGGCAAGCTGGTCGGCGTTGAAGGCGCAGCGCTCCCTCTCCCTGGCTTCGCGCCGGAGGATGGATACACCCCAGTCACACATCTCGTCGAAGAACACGAATCTTTGCTCATGATGATGGCAGCTTACATCAAGCCGCATGAAGCCATCCGGTTGGTCGCGGAGGGAGACTTGCCAACCGCCCGGTTCTTCGACCAGCGACCTGGCGAGTGATGGTAAGTTGAACTCCTTGCCCCGGAAGAAGTTGGCTGAGGCGTCAAAAGCGTAGTCATCGGATAGCTCCCGGGTGATGGTGCCAACGAACACTTGCCCGGACAGGATTGCTTTCCAAACATGGGTGAGCGTCCATTTTTCCGGGGTAGAGATGGGCTTGATCGCCTTGAAGGGCGTGAAGACGCGGCTGCTCTTATGGGTATAAGCGTTGATGGTCCAATCATCCGAAGCGGAACGCTCGACATAGTACCGCTGGTACAGATCCGCGAAGGTTTTGAGGCCCGAGAACAGGTCGGTTGCGGGGCGGTTATGGGGTGCCGTCACATTGATGTAGGCACAGAATTGACCGGGCACGAGTGCGTTCACGAGGTCGGTGATGGTGATGGAATCGTTGAAGACGTGGATGTGGGCATTGATGTCCGCGAAGTATCCGCCGCCGTATGCATGGAGCTCCACATCGGCAGCAGTGCGGTAGATGGTTTCATTGCCCACCGTGTCATATGGAGGAAAGATAGGTTCTTTGCTCATGGGGCGTGCCTCCTATTGCGAGTAGATTGGTCTGTCGGTCACTCAGGTTTATCTTTTTGCGCATACGTTAGGGTTTCGCACTGCTCGTAGGTCGCGCGCATGAGCTTTCCGATGGTGTCGCTGAACTCGCCATCCCGTATAATGAGGCGCATGGTCATGCTTTCAAAGGCAAGCCAGCCACTATCGAATTTCTTGAGCGTCCACCACTCATCGCCGCCGTTGACCTGGTTGATGAACGCCAAGTTGCCGTAGACAACACCTTGGCGGATGGCCCAGTTGCCATGAGCGAAGAAGGCTTCCATCTGGGGAATGTCCTCTGCGATGGGGAATGAGTAATCATAGTCGTCCTCGGCCCACGGGTCATCCTCAAACATGACGCCGCCGTGCATGAGCCAGATGTTTTCCTGGCACTTCGCTGTAAGCTCCTGGTGGACTTCGGGAGAAACATAATTATTGAACATGGGGACACCGCCTTTCGCGAATACGGCGGCCAGCATGGAGCATGGCCGCCGCTATCTTGATTTTGAATAGGTCAGTCTTGAGTGGTATCGCTGGGTTGGCGGGCAGACAGCTTGTCCAAAGCCCACTGTGGGGTTTTGGCGGGGTCGATGATGCCGGCAATGTCGCTGCGCTCGAATCGGCTGACACCTCGGTCGATGAGGTTCTGGCAAATGACGGCACTGCCACGGGCATCCGGGTTGCACCCGAAGCCTCCGACGCCAAGGCGGAGTTGATAGAGGGCGGTTTGGTACTCCGGCAACAAGCATTCCGGCTTGATAACGATGAGCTCCCCTTTCAGGTCCTGCTTCAGGCCATCGGGTATGCAATCGGCAGCGGTTAGCATGGTATGACCGTTCTGCTGTAGCGCACTTTCCGCATCAAGGAACTCCAAGTGCATCGCGAGCCGTGTAACAAAGAGGTGGAAAACGTCAAGGTAATCATCGCCGGCTACACAGTCCTTGTTCACTTCGCTATCCCCTTGTGCCCGGGAGACTGTATACACCATGTACGGATACTCCGCATAAGTGTTTGTCGCGATTACGAACGTTTCAGTGCCCAGCCGTACTGATATGTGTTCGCTGTAACCTGGGTACATTGTTGCTTCACTCCTTTCACAGTTCATCCCGCGCCGGCTGAATGAACGCGATTCGGCGGGCTGCATACAGGGCGTTGTTTGTGAGCTTGCGCTGGAACGCTTTGATGGACGGGGCCCAAATGAACGCGTTTTGGCGCAGCGTTGCGTACTCGGCATCGCAGATCTTGCCATCAAAGAAGATGCGGATGCGGTTCGCCTCTTTGTTGATCTCAACGCGGCTGCCGGCGAAGGACCAGCCGTGGTACTCGGTGCCGGCCTTTTTCTCAAGGGTCGCGATACGCTGCTTGAGGCGGCGAATCTCAGCGCCGTTGTTTGTGGTGGTGAAAGACGGGTAGGGCTGCTTCTCACCCCATGAAGATTCTTCGATCATCTTATCCATCTTTGCTGCGTTTTCCGGGGTAAACACGGGGCAGCCATGGCAGGTTTTGTGCTTGCGGTAATAGGCGTTGGCCGCCTTCATGTTCTCCTGGAGCACGGTACGTTTCTCCAAGTTGATCTTGAGGCGATCTACGGCGTCGTCATCGTCGGAGTTGATGCCGCCCATGCCGGTGGAGCGGATCTTATCCAGCAGCCCTTGAATTTCGTCATATTGCTGCATATGATTGCTGCGCCTATCATTCTGCTTGTCTTTCTTGCGGTTGGAGAAGCCAGAGCCACCGGTGAGAAGCACGGACGGGTACCTACTCTCGATGGCGAAGCCAGCGTTGGTGTGTTCAGCCATCTTGGAGTAATAGCGAGCGAGAAGGCGGTCAATCTTTGCGTGATGGCGCGGATCGGTACGCTTCTTTTGCTGATCCGCAATGGCTTTGGCTTCGGCCATGCTGGCATTGAACTCACTGGTGGCGGAACCGGACTGGTACTCGCGCATGCTGTAGGCGGCGTGGGCTCGGCGGGCGGCATCCTCGTTGATGGGGTTATCCATGGCGTATGTCCTCCTAGTAATTTCGTTTGGAGCACTCGGGGTTGGCGCTTCATCTGTCGGTGCTCAAGGTTTCGCAAATCACCAAGGCTGCCGCAATATCCACGCTAGGGGCGATTTCGGTCAAAGCGTGGAGCTTGTTCAGGAAGGGGTCGCCGTCACCGTGCTCGGCGGCGGGGTTGCACTTGACCTGATCCGGCAGCAGCACCCTGATGTTGTAGGCTGTGCCGATACTGTCAGCGTCGTTCGTGTCGCCACGGCGGAGCGCCGTTTCTTTCGCGGCCTGAATGGCCTCATCCCTTTGGAGTGCGGTGAAGTAGGCTTTGTGGCTGATGTTGGAGTTGTAGAAATAATCAACCATGAGAGACGTGCCGCCATGGTTATGACCGAGGCCAAAAGTCATAACGACGTAACGCGGTTCGCTGCCGGGACGGTACACCTTTCCATCCAGAAGCAGGAAGCATTGCGCTGCCTCCTGGATACTGGAGACTACTTCCTCCCTGCTATAGCGGGATGGGCAAACACGATAGCGGAGTGTGTCCCGGAGTTGGTTGAGCGGGAATAAGCCTTCTTTGCCGCAACACATTTCGTTCCACATGACTGCCCGCCAGAGCTTGTCTTTGTAGAGGTGGAGGATGACCTTTTCACGATAGGTATCAACTTCAAAGGCGATGGGTGCGTCCGTCTCGCGCGCCTCTTCCACATCGACGGAGATTATATCCTCGGCCTCGCGGTAACGATATTTCCTACACCGGGGCGGCAAGTAGGGTTCCGAGTATTTGATGGGGATGTCGAACTTCATTTCTGTCCTCCAAAATATCAGCGGTCTGCAATGCAAACCGCCTAGTGTGATATAAGTAAATGAACCGCAGATATTGAGCAGCAGTCACCTTGCCAGAGGCTGCTTGAAGTCCGCAGAGGAGATACTGCGAAGGAGCGCAAAGGTGTCGCGGTTGGCGGATGGCAGCGGAATGCCTGTGATGAGGCCAAAGGCGCGCTTGGATGTTTGGTTGCCGATGTGAAGGCAGGAAATAAGTTCATCGCGCACCCCAGGGTGGTCAATGTTGTCGATGAGAACGGCCAGACTGAGATGGCGGAGGCAGTAGCCGCACTTCAGTTTGGAAAACTCATTCACAATGATTTGCTTCTTCCAGTTGTCGGGGTAGGCGGCGGTTTCCCGATCCAGCCACTCATTGAAAGCCTTTCGGTCTGCCAGACGCCGCGTCGCTTCATCCTCTTTTTCTTTGTTGGCTCTGGCTTCCGCTTCGGCGGCATCGGCGATGCGCTGGTTTTCTTCGGCAATCAACTCCGCTTGACGCTCAGGCGTGGTAGCGCCCTGCCCCAGCAGATAGACAGCGAAATCGTACTGGTTTTTGTTGATAACGTAGTAAGTGCCATCCGGTTCCGTCAGGCAGTAGGTGATTTTGTTGTTGCCGTAGTTTGCAAATCGCTTCGCCTGTGGCAGTGACCCTTCCTGAATACGAAAAGCGATGTACGCGGCGTAGTCCGATACCCGGTTGTTGTACCGGATCAGTTTGTTCAACTGCTTCGCGGCGGCGCCTGCCTTCATGGGAGTCAGGCCATAGAGGTACATGTAGTGGTTGGGGGTGCTCATTGGGGCGGCTCCTTTCCGCTTGCTTCCGCTAGGGCGAGCTTTGTCCAGACGATGTGTGGTGATTCATTGAAGATTTCCTGAATCTTTCGAGACACCTGTTCCAGTGTCTGAAAGTTGGATTCCTCAATCGGGACGACGACATTGCGATCCTCGTCCCGCACATTGATGGTGTATGTGCCATCGGCAAAAGACGGCCAGATAGAGCGGTGCGACAGAGGTTCGAGGGTGACTGCTGGGTCTTCTTCCCCCGGAAGGAACGCCATTACACGAAGCCTGTTGTAGCCTGTTGATTCGGCACCATGGGTTATGATGTACGGCAGGGAAACATCGACGCAGCACAAGTTTTCACAGCCGCCATTTGGATACTCGGCAACGATGTCGATGCTGGACCAGCCGGCTTCCATGCCGGGGCACTCGGCATCGCCGCACAGTTGGGCTACAATGCGCGTGCCGCCGGAAAGCGGAAAGGATATACTGGCCGGATCTTCTGTGGTTCGCTCAGTTGCGCCCTCGGATTCCTCATTGCCCAGGAGATGGAACTGAACGTCATCGATCATCTTGCCCTCATACTTGCCGTTGAGGTGCTGTTCGGAAACGGTGGCGAGGGCTTGTTGAGGGGATTTTGCCTCAATTTCGACGGTCAGGGTGAGGATTTCTTGGATCTGCACTTTGTACATCTCGTTCATTTGGTGTGGCTCCCGTACATGACATCATGATGGTACGCATCGTCTACGTCGCGGTAATAGTACAAGAGGTTTTCACCCGCGACCTCGGAGGTTTGCAAAAAGCGAAACCCTGTTATCCGGACGATTTCTCCGTCCGGGAGTGAGCCGCCACGGCACTGTTGGTAATGGAGGAACCACTTATTGCCGTCTTTATCCAGCGCATATACGCCGGCAGGGTCATCATACTTGAGGTTAGTGTGTAACATGTGTGTTCTCCCTTCTCTTCTTATATGTCGCTTTATGAAAACTTGCGGACATTATATTCGTCGACCACAATGGCTCCGAAAATGTCGGCATATTTCCAGCTTCCGCCGAGCCTATCGGCAAGCTGATCGAGCATTTGGCCGGTCGATGTGACAACATCCGCGTTGTCTTCAGGTTCATAATGTGTGCATTCATTCATGCCCAAGTCGATTGCGCGGCGCAGGGTGGCGGGCGTGACTGCATCGGGGAGAAACAGCACGGCAGTATCGTTGATGGGCGTTTCTTGCCCCGCATAGGCAATCTGGATTGTGTACGCTGTGAGCAGCGCTTCGGGGATTTCAGTGCGTTCGTTGGTTGCCCATTCATCGAAGCATGCCGGTGTACAGCCATCAAAGGCGATGTCGGAATGAGAATCTGCCCAGCTCTTTAAATACTGGCAGTACGCCTCCTGTGTGGTTTGTGGCATGGTTTCTGGTCCTTTCTGTGTTGTTTGCTCTACCGCAGTGCGAGCAAGATTGCGGGCGCTCCTTACGACAGGTTCTGGCATCGATTGATTAAGATACTCGGTCAATCTTGCTGGCGTAAGTGAATGAGTTATTTCCTGCAAAATGCGTACTTCTTTGCGCACAACCGGTTCGCCCAACGGAATGTAAGGGCCTGAGTCGGTCATATTGAAAAGACAACTGCCAAAGCCAGTTGGTTTCCACTTGGTAATATGCAGACAGGGAACGTACTTGACAGGTCCTTCAAAGCGATGAACACGAGCATGGGCTTCGTCATCGATAACATAATCAGCTATAAAGATAATCTCGAACAGAATATAGCTGCCTTTTTCGACATCCTCCCTTATCATTGGATGCGGTTCTTCACCTGCTATCCAAAATCCATTCCCACAAGCTCTTCTTTTCAAATTGAGTGGCCTCCCTTTCTTCCGTGGACGTATGCACGCATTAGACCCCCTTGTGCATGTAGATGGTGGCGATTGCGTGGTATTCGCAGTAGTCCTTGAGGCCATGGAGGATTGCTGGAATGAGGTCGGTATCCTGCGCCCATTCCAGGTCGATAATGTAGGGGCATCCGCCGCCGTAGTAGTTCAGGATCAACATTTCCGCGTCAAAGTGCTTGATGCGGGCGATGCCGTATGCGTCACCGTCTTCTTCGGTGTAGAAAGTAAGTTGGTGGCCGACAATGAGTTTTGCCGCTTTGGCTGCCAACGCTTCCACCGTGATGATGATGGGGGCAGCCGGTTCACTGTGTTCCAGGATGTACCGCTCGATGGCTTCGATGGCTTCATCCTCGCTGACAGCTTCGCAGATCGCATTATCGCGGTAGTTGTTGTCGGACTCAAAGAGGCATTCCGCCGCCACTTGGCCCGCCATATCGCCATACTCCTTGACAAGGGCGACATACCCATCATAGTGGTAGTAGCCAAGGCACGATTCCAAGCTCTCTTTCGAGACATCCGTCAGACAGATCGTGTCTGTGATGACGTTGAAAAGCTCGGTTTCCGGGTCGTGTGTGGTGTACTCGATCAGTTCATACGCGAGGGGGCCGACCTTGCGGACGTATTGGTAGCGGTTATCGTCAGCCTGCTTCCATCCGCCTGGGTATTCATGCTTCAGTTCCTTCAACGGGCGTTCACCTCCTGATGCTTGTAGTGCGCCTGTATCAACCAGCATCCGCCAGCTTGAGGCCGTTTTCCGTGAGAACGTGCTGGATGAGCATGAAGAAGGAGGCGATAACTTCGCGCACCCCGATCCTTCTGACATATCCACAGTTCCGACAGCGGTAGACATATTAGGAATTGCGCGGGCGGTCCCATTCGCCCAGAACCGTATACGAGTCCAGTAACACGAAATCGTGGTTACACCGGCACTGCCTGAGATAGTTGTATAGCATGCGTAACAAGGAATCCCCTCCTACTTAATAATCAATCTTTGATAGATCTCCCTTATGTGTGAACGCCATATCGCCAATAGGGATAAATGCCTGAGCGAGTGTGCATTTGCAATTGCTCCAGGCACACTCCACCACACTTTTCTCCGATACCTGCGTTTCTATAGAAGAAGTCATAACGCCCCCCTTCGCGATAGAATCTGACATCCTTCCCGCGCCAGCGGCTGGCTTTTATGATTTTCACGAAAGCACGCCGCAGGTGCTTGTCTGCCTGGATCTGTTTGATTGCATCCCCGGCACGGGAGAAATCCAGTTTTGCAAGTGGTGGTTTCCTGAAATCGACATGGGTGATCTTTTCTCCATTGAGCGCGCGTTCAACCAAGCTGACAGGTACGGTAATTTTCTGGCGTGCCATCAACACATCATCACCCAGGAACCTGAGATACCACATCAGCTTGAAATGAACCACTCCTTCCCAAACCCAGGCAGTCAAATAGTTGTCGCTGTCCTCTGCGCCAAGGGTTGAGATCATGCCCGCGAGTAAGTCGAGCATGTCATTCGCGCTGATATCGAACCGTCCGCGAATACCAAGATTTTTGCTGATTGTCCGCAGACCCAAATTATCCAGTGCTTTGTAGCCATCGGACATTTCCAGCTTGGTTATCACAGTATCGTAGAGCATGTTGCTCCTCCATTCTTGGAATTTTCCCGCATTGCTTAATTCCTGTAGCATCAATACACCCCGTACATATCCTTGTCCCCAATACGCCGTATGGCTTCATTCCGTTGCTCAATGTCAGCATTGGTCGGTCGCTGTTTGTCGTGTTCAACGATGAACACGCGTGTCATTGGCTGCGTTGAGTACACGGACAGAATCTTGCCGTCTTTCTGTACGATGGCGATTTCTGGAGGGGTGTTTGCCATTTCAGTTCACTTCTTAATCGGAATATCGTACCTGTAGAGCACATCGTCCAGCAGGTTCGTTGCCGGGTTGTAGACGAACACTGACAGCACGCGGTCGCCGAGATTGTAGCCGTCCTGCGTGTCGTAGGCAGCGTACCAGCCCTTTGCGGCGTCGTACCCGCCCAGCCTGCCGTCGCCCTCATCCTCAGTGATGGTCACATCAGCGACCTCAACGAGCAGCAGGCCGTTGCGGTACAGGTGCGCATCGTTCCACATGCCCGTGGACAAGGCGATGCTGAGGATCAGGGACGCAGCGAAATACCGTATAAGCATAGAACTCCCCCCATCAATAATAGGCGTGATTTGGATGGCGTTTGTAACACTGGTTGACAGATTTTTCTCAGCATTGGCTTTCATCGCCGTAAAAACAGTGGTGCTTTCGCAATTAGTGTCGCGTCAGGGTGTGGCGGTGCTACCGTCCTGCCAATTTCTGGTACACAAAAAGCGCCCGATTGCTCGGACGCTCAATGGTTATGATTCTGCTGTTGGCTACTCCATGTCGGCGGCGTCGGTTTGACCGGCGTCAGGGTTGAGGTCTACATCCCTGCACCAGCAAACTTCCCGCGCCGTGATGACCTTGAGACCGTCATGCTGGGCGCAGTATACCCGTAGCTCGTCGGCGGTCGTAAACCAATGCGTGGATTGACTGCCGCTGACTTCCTCTGCCACAAGCAGGAAGCGGGCTTCCGGCGTGTATTTGTCGATGTTCAGGAAGGGGCCTTTATCAAAGGTGACACCATGGTAGGTGGCAGCCTCCACAATTGCTTGAATCAGAAATCCGTTTGTGCTGTCGCTTCCCGCTGCCTGTGCTGCTTTCTTGGCGTGTTCGTGGAATTCCCATTCCCGACGAACCTTCACAGATTCGCGTGTGTAGATTTTTATGGAACTCCTGTAATCACTCTCTGTTTTTTTCGTGGGTGCCATACTGCCCTCTCACATTGTGTTGTTACCAAAAGTATAGCAGGTATCAGCACAAATGAAAAGGGCCATATATTTCTTGCAACGTCCGCGCCTCACTCCACATTTACCCGGACTTGTGACCGGTGCCGCATGGCGGCAGTTGTGTTACGGCAGCACAAAAAAGAGGCCGCGCATGGCGGCCCCTTGACATGGGTTCCTATGGTGTGATTAGGCGGCGGCTGCCTCCTTGCGTTCAATTGTTTTGTATTCCGCGCTGTATTTCAGGTTATGCATTCTGACGTGAGCGACTTCGGTCATCCGTTCAACCATGGTCTGAAGGCGCGGCATGGCAACCTGACCCCGCGTTTTCCCCTTGCGGAAGGATGTATAAAGGAAGTACATCAAATCATGGGAAGTGAGCTTCAACGTGTTTTCGGGAATAAGCGCGTCAAGGACGGCTTGCAACTTGGCTATCAAAGTAGTATTGCTGATTGGACTACTTGCGCGCGGCTTGACTTCCTTGTTGACGATACCGCGTGCCTTTTCGGACAAGTCATAATCCGCAAGCATGGCGGACACGTCGCCGCCTATGTCTTGCGTAGCTCTGATTGCGAATTGAAACGTAACGGTTTCCAATTGTTCCAACCAATCCGAAGCCGCCGCAATCTGACGCGTGCCAGCATAGCGAAGGAAGCGCGGAATGCTGATAACAGTATCCGTCATTTTGATATTGGCAGACTGTCCTTCTTTTGTTTCTTGAACGGTTATTGTCATCTTCTTGTAAAAACCTTGGTGAATAGCCGCTTGCATAGGCATATCTTGCGTAAGGAAGGAATCAAAGAGTCTTTCAAGTACAAAGTCATTATAGGCCGTCGCTGCTTTATCCGCGTCCTTCTTCGCATCCGCAACCGCTTTCATGCTATCCGTCTGAGCCGCGACGGACAAGGCATGTTTCGCCGTTGCCGCATTTTGCCGTAGCTCTTCCAACTTGTCAGCCATGGGGATAGAAACCACATTGTTCATAACGATTTTCCCCTCCTGTTTTTCCGTCGTATTGAGAATGTCGGGAAGGACTTCCAGCGCGTCAAGCTGGGCCGCTGTCGTGTTCGGTTCCTTGTTTGCCGTCGCTTGCTTTTTCATGTGGTTTTCCTCCTGTTTATTTTCAATGGTGCATCCGCACGACAAAAAGCACATGTTACCGCGTGCCCTTTGGCGTGCGGACGTTGCAAGATGATTTTGTATCCTGTTTACTTCATGGCATCACTAATAAGCCGCTGCCTTATGAACGCTATGCGTGTATCGGCCGACATTAAGAACAAAAGGCAATTTGCCGTTGTTCGCCGTTGCGCCGTTTCATGGTGACATGGTTCAACGTCGCCCCCCTTGTATGTGTCCTGCGATGCAGTATCACGCGTAACCGTTCATTGCATCCAGTAGCGTATCGCTTAAATGTACCCGCTCTTGCGTTGCCGCCTTCTTCGCGTTCCATCTTTCACGCCTCTTTTCATACGCTTCTTCGCACGTGCATATTCATGCGCCGTCTTAATCCGCATACACCAACATGGAACCGTGAAGCGCCATGCAGGTTAAGGGGGCCTATGTGATTGTCAAGGTTCGTTTGTCTGGTGTATCACCAGCCATTGACGCTATTGTAAAGGCGGATAATGGGTTTGTCAATGTCATTTGTGTTAAGTATTTTTACGAATTTGTTACAATGCGTTGCTTCCATATAAGGCAATATTTGTAAAGGGGAGTTATTGATGTAGGATTAAAACACACAACATAGAGCGGGCGATTTTTCATATATTATTATAACATACATCTTTAGTGATTTATAAGTTATTATCGTCAATAAAAGAAGCAAAGCAAGGGGAAAATGAATCTAACATAATTCGCCATTAGGTTAGTTTTACGTCTCAAAAGCACGAGGCGGCGCAACCGCTCAATGCCCATCATTCAACATTCAAACTCTCCATATCCCTTGCAATTCTCCGAAATTCATGTTCAGGCGAACAACGCATTATGCTTCTGCTTTATATCTAAATATTTATTCTGCGAAGCCACTATTTATTTCTATTGTCATCACGTTAATTTCCGTGTTCCAATGCAACGAAATTGCCGGTTTTCATCGGAGATGCATCGGGTGAATCATAGCAATTCCTACGTTATGGTGTGCTTAACCTTCAAAATTCGTGTTTACATGATGCTGCTTTCCGATGATGAGCATGCCTTGTGTAGCGAAAACTGGGATTCGTCAAATTCCATATATTACGCTAATATGACGTTGATTCTATAACAAGTCAGTGCGATTGCCCGATGAGGGGCTGGATGCGGCAGAGCGCACAAAGCAACGTCGAAGCAGGTGAATCACGGATGAATTAAAATACACAGAGATGTATTTCTCTGATTTACTCAAAAGCCGTATTGCTAGAAAGCTATACGGCTTTTGAGTATACTGCTAGACGACATTCGAGTTATACGGTCCCTAGTAAATTAGTTATACGACATACAGGTTAAGAGTATTCTCTAGGGATATATCAATAATTATTTTTGAGCTAGAGTTCTTTTGGGTATTCTTTATGGACTTTGGAGAAAGAGGTCTGTAGTATACTGGTTAGACGACATACAGGTTATACGGTCTCTAGTGAATTGGTTAGACGGTATACAGGTTTAGAATACTCTCTAGGGATATTGGTTAATTAACTTTTGAGCTAGAGATCTATAGTGAACTCTTTTATGGACTTTGGAGTAATACGGTTCTCTGTTAGTCGAGCTAAAGGTCTATATATTAAATATATACTCTCGTACTCCGTGCGGGGGTAAACTCCTGCTTGGTCGAAAAAAATATCCGTCGGAAAATTTTCGGGAGTGTGTTCCAACGGGCATCTGAAAGACGCCTGTTATGGGTAGGAGGATAACGCGATTCGCTGCGTGCGGCGGGGTGCGGCGGGTGCGCTACGGGCGCGTGTGATGTGGGAGGGCTTGAGGAGCGGCGAGGAGGGGCTGGGATGCGTGGACTGGCGGCAGGTGGCGCTTGGGTGCTTGGGGCTGTGCTGGCGGCGGTGCGCGGCTGTGCGTGTTCGGTATGAGAGTGGCGGGCAAAGCGGTGTGAGTGGAGGCAGCGTGCTGAATGGGGCGACTACGTGAAGACGCGAGGGGCATTGCTTGAGGCGTGCAGACACGCAGAACGTGCGCAAGGAACGGCGGCTGGTGGCTCGCTGTGATGCGCCAGGGGGGGCGGTTGTTCTGTGGCGCGGGAGATGAGACAGGGCGAAGCGAGATGAGAGGGGCGTGACACATGGGCGCTGTGGCGATGCAGACACGGAACGAGGGGCGCGGGTTGGCGGAATGGGCGTACCTGAGCCTGGGCGAGGCGAAGACGGTGACGCGCCTGATCGTGAACCGCAGCAGGCTGGACGGGGCGTTCCAGTCGCTGATGGAAGCGCCGACGCTGTTGGGTACGGCGGGGATTCCGACGATGTACGAGCCGGTGTACTGCACGTACCTGGACCTTGACCGGCTGATTGAAACGTGCGGGTTGTCGGACGGGCAAAGGCGAATCGTGGATGACCTGATGACCGGGCACACACTGACGGACATCGCGGTGGCGCAGGGGTGCGCACAGCAAACCGTGGACGTGTAATTCCGGCGGGCGGTGACAAAGATCACGCACAGGAACAACGAGCTTTGGTCCGCCTCCTACGGATGCCAGCCTGTGTGTCTGTGCGGGTGACTTTTCTTGGGATTTAGTTTTAGGGAGAGACATTTTTTCGGCGTCCTCCAGTTGTCTGGAGAAACAATTTTCTTTGGAATCTAGTTTTAGGGAGGGATGTTTTTATGGCGACGAGATAGGACGTACTGCTTCCGAACGGGCTTCGGAAATCAGTCTACTTCCGCCCGGATCAAGACAAGGCGGAGTTGGTACGGCAGTTGCTGCTTGACCCGTGGGAGGTCTTCTGCGAGAAGAACTGGCTGCGGGACGACGGCGGCGCGTTCCCCACCGAGGCGAGGGTGAAAATCTTTCTCGACAATTGCGCCTACATCCTCCTGCGGGACAACCCCGAGGGCACGCTATCTCACTACAAGGAAATCGTTGTTGGTAGCCACGAGATACCCGTGTCCTCCTGCCCCGCTTGCATTGATGAGACGATCAGCGGCGGCCACGCCGAGGACGATGAGAGCGAGGAGTCGCGGTTCACGCAGATGCTGGAGAAGCTGGACGCGCGCGAAGCGACGCTGGGCATACCAAAGCCGAAGAAGAAGCCGAGGGTAGAGACGAAATTCCAGCGCACGGAGCGCGTCCGCGAGGCATATCCGGGCTGTACATTTGCTCACTGCCGGGTGGACACCACGAACCGGTTTGAACACGACGGCGTGTGGTACGTGATTGACGAATGGGTAGCGGCGTACCAGCCGAAGGAAACCAAAGAGGGCTTGCTATACGACATGGACACGGTTGTGGTGGTCAGCGACGCGGAGGGCGTGCTGCACTTCTACGACCAAGCCATGCGGCCCATTGACCGGAGTGACATTCAGTACGCATGACGCGGGTGAACGCCGGCACGGCAAAGCGGCGGGGCTACGCACTTGACAGCCCCGCCTATGAACGCGTTTGGCGTTGAGGAATCTACACGGTCGATACAGGAGAGCACCGGGATGATCGTCGCGTCCTACAACTGGAGTTGGTTGAACTCCTCAAGGCTATGACGGACGACGGGGACATTGCGGAAGGCTGCCTGGATCGGCTCCATGCTGGCGCCGGGGCAGTGCTCAATCATCAGGAGCAGGTCCGACGCGCGAAGGGCGGCATCACG
This sequence comes from Eubacteriales bacterium, assembly GCA_031550535.1. Lineage (GTDB taxonomy): Bacteria > Bacillota > Clostridia > Christensenellales > Aristaeellaceae > Avichristensenella. Next base: position 258,532 of record JAVBOM010000008.1, on the reverse strand, counting down.
GAGCGCGAAGTCGTCCTTCGCCTGTACTTCCATCGCTTCATCCATCTGGCGGAGAAGATCCGCGTGGCGGTCGTCCTGCGGCAGGTCAGCATGCTTCGGCCTGACGACGACGAGGCGCAAGCCAAGCTGGCGGTCCATGCTGCGCCTTGCGGCGACGTGCTTCGCCATCCAGTACGGCGCGCCGCTCTGTAGCAGGACGTAGAAGGTGCGGAAGCCCGCGTCAATCTGTGCGTCTACGGCGCGTTGGAGGAAACGCTTGTACCGCCCGAGGGTTTGGGCGTCGCCACCGAACAGGGCGTTGTACTGGCCTTCCGTATGGCCGAAAATGACACAGGATTTTGGCGTATCAGCATTGAGGGTTTTCATCATCATCACCTACGCATCTTTTGACGTTCATGCCTGCGACCTGTTCATGCGGGTCACAAACAGTTTGCATATATGCCGTACAATGACTGGATATTCCTGGCCGGGGTAGTCAGCGAAGTTTGGCGCGCGGTGACAGTGCCAGCATGATTGCCGGGAGGCTGAACACAAAAGGCGTCGCTCCGTGATGCTCCGCTTGGATCTGATCCAAGCATGAATCAGGACATGCTTCCACGATGACCGCCCTACCGGCCAGCCGAAGCGGAACGTCGCGAAGCATGAACTCATCTTCGGCATCCACGACGGCCACATCGTCCGCCTGCTCCTCAAGGTCGTCTTGTCCGGCATATGGGGGTGGCGGAAACAGGTTCGATTTGTAGACGAACAGTTTCAGTTCACGATCCGGTTCCTGTGCCCTTCTGTTGATGACATGGGTTGCCATCCACAGCGGCGCGCCGGACTGAGACAGGGCAAAAAAGGTGCGTGCGCCTTTGTTTATCTGGTCGTCTATGACACTGTTGAGAAAACGCTGGTACCGCCAGAGCAGTTCAACGCCACCTTTCCAGTAGCGCACGGCGTATTCCTGCTCCGTATGGCCGAGCAGCAGGCATCTATCCTGCTTGAGCTTCGCCGCATTACTCATCGTCATCACCGCCCGCATATCTTTTGTCGCTCATGTCCTGGGCCAGCATTTGGGGATCATAGTGATACACCGGCACGCCCAGGCTGCGCGCGCGCTGAATCGCAGGAACATCATCCGGGTACTGATCGAACGACAGAACGCAGGCAGCATTATCAACGAGGGTATCATGTCCGCCAATGACACGGGACATCGCCGCGATCCAAACACAGTGATCGTCATAGGTCAGGAGCGGAAGCAGATCCTCGGAACGCAGAGAGCAGATGAGCTCCGTTCGTTTGCCCTTGCCATCGTAGCGGTCGTGTTCGAGCGTTTTGAGGTATCGCGCAATTTCGCAGCCGGTCTTGGTGGAGAGGTCGCAGCAGAAGTAGCGCATGCCTTCCTCGATCAGATCCTCGACCTTATCGACATACCCTTCCTCGAAGCGGTGCCAGCACCCTTCGGCATCGCGGAAGATCCGGTGCAGTTCATCGGCGGATGGACCGGATACGACTACCGTGCGTTTCTTCACAGGCTGCCGGATTTTCTGTGTCTTCATACACGCGTACCCTCACTATCACAGATTGCAAAGTATCTGGCGCGCCGTGGATTGCATTTGTGTCATGTCCACTCAGTCTTGCCATAACCGATGCTCCTCCAGCACCGCTACAATGTCGTTTATCGCCCGTTCATGAACGTTCTTTGCCGGTGCCACTCCGGCGATGATATGGTCAAGGGACGCGCTTAGGCGCAGCGAGATTGCGCACAGGAAATCGAAGTCAGGAACGATGAGGCCCCTTTCAACACCGGCCAGATGCTCGCGCGAGACGCTGAGTTCCCGAGCCAGATCGACTTGAGTGATGTTCATTCGCTGGCGTGCCTTGCGGATGCGCAGTCCCATGGCCCGGTAATCCATGACAGCATCCCTCCTAAATGTCGTTTGCCGATTCCTGATCGCAATCCAGTAGCTGGCCGAATCCCCTATCGAAAGCCGAGGAGAAGCGGTCTATGGCTTCCGCCACACAGTCTGCCTGTGTCAGCGCCTCCGCGCCCAAGTGCATAAGCTGCTGCGGCGTATGGTGGTAAAACGTGCTGCCGGGTATTGCGGCGGTTTGGATGGAGTCGGAGCACGAAGCGGAATCGCTGACGGTGATGATAACGGATGATTGCTGAATGATTTCGGGGACGGTAGCGAACACGCGCCGGTTCGCGCGTGACCATACATCGAGGCGGTACGGTGCGAGACGGTCAACGGCGTGAGGCGCATCCAGCGCGCAGTGAAGCTCCAGTGCCTCTTGGGGATACTGATCCCGCAGGCCGATGATGAAGTACGCCGCAAGCATGTTGACGAATGTACTGGGGCGCAGGATGAAGATACGCTTGCCCTGCGTGATCTGGCGGTCCACGACACAACAGGCGCCTTGCGCGAGGCTGAGTAGTTGCACGCTTGAAGTTAGGATGTCATGCGCCAACGCATTTTTGGATGACGTGGACAAAATGGCTACCGTGGCATCGCGTTCGTCGGTCATACCGCTCCTCCTTTGTGGGTTGGGGGCACCCCGAAGGGCACCCCCGGTTGGTCAGTTACTTGGCGTACACGCCTGCTGATTCTTTATACCGCGTTTCCGTTGTGCCGTTGAACGTGGCCGACGCATTGGCAACACACCGGTACTGCCGCCCCGCCACCGCGCCGGAATACGATAGCGTAATGCCATACGTATACGCGTTTGAGGTGAAGCGGTTGTACGTGGACGCGACTGTCTTCCAGCCGCCGTTGTTCTCCTGGATCACGAAGCTCGTGAATCCAAGAGAACTGCAACGCTCCATGCAGTTAAGGGACACTGACGCGTTGATGGTGCCCCCGGCGAGCGGCGTGGTGAGGGTGTCGAGGCTGACGATGAACGTGCTTGCGTCCTTCAAGGTAATGCCGCCAATCACCAGTGTGCCGGGTTCGGCAAACTCGACGGGGATGAACACTTCAGCTTCGCCGGGGACATCCGGTTCAGGTTCCGGCTCGTAACCGAATGCCTCGGGTGCTGGAATGCCGGCGTCCGGCGTTTCGCCGTTGTCATTAGGCGCTTCATCCACGGGCAGGGTTTCCACCACGGGGAAAACATCTTCCGCAGGCGGGGCATCTTCCACGAGCCCGGCAACGGGGAACGCCGCAAGACAGAGGGCGAAGCAGACTATATACGCGATAAACTTTTTCACTTTGGTTCCTCCTCAACTGAATCAATCATCTTCTTTAGGTCATCCCTGCTCACATCGCCCATAATGACGACGGTGTAGGGCTGTTCGATATACAGCGCACAGAGACGGCCCAGGTTTTCAAAGATGGATACCTGCCGGCCGCGCGAGGTGTAAAGCTCCAGGGTAGCGTCGTCCTTCTCCACATCAAGGGTCAGCAGGCCATCTTCATTCGTGACCCAATTGACCGTGACGGTGAACACGCCCGCTTCGCCCCTGTACACCGCAAACACCTTGACCCAAGTATCCTGCAACTCGGAAACGCTGACATCCTCCAGTGCGAAGCCCGCCGGCAACCAGCCCGGAAGCCGCACGGACATGCCTTGCTCATCCAGCGCGTCGGTGAAAGCCTCACCGAGGGCTTCGCCGTAATCAACCGGCGCATCCGCACCCAGCACGGCGGCGGCGATTCCGATATCCGCATAGTAGCGGTCGTTATCCCACAGCACATGCTGGAGCCACGGAATGATGCCGGTGGCGATGCAAACTGCCGCGAGCAGAACGAGCAAGAGCACAGCAAGCAGGGCGACCCGCCTGCGCTGTTGAACGGCGGCTTTCCTTCGGTCCGCAGCTTCGTTTCGGACTGTCAGCGCCGACCACGCCTTGTCCAAGTCCACCCCCGCGACATCCAGCTTGCCATAGCTCAGGGCCTGGGTACAGAGATCAATCACATCGGTGTTCATCTGCCTGAGCGGCCTGCGGATTTCAAATTCAAGAATCGCTCTGACCATGGCGAGGGTGAGGATCAGTTCCGGGTTTTCGGGACGGGTGCCAGAATCGCGATTCTCCGGTCCCAAGATGCACCTCCAATAGGTTCATCGGACGACGGCGCTTAAACGCACCGAAGAAGTGCCAAGAAAATTGAAAGATGACTATTGCGCAGCGGGGCGATGATCCGGTGCGCGCGGGAGCGGAGGCTTGCCTTGCTTATGCCGAACCTCCCAGCGAGCTCATCCCTGGATACGGTTTTATCGAAATAGTCCAGCAGAAACAGATAGTTCTCCTGGCCTATGGCTTCCACAATCGCGCGGCGCTGTTCCTTGAGTAGGACCTGCGCCTCCGTTTCGTTCCCCGCGATGTCCGGTTCAGGTACACGGTCATCATCCAAGCTATGGTCAGCGGTGTCGGCACGCACTTTATCACTGCGGAAGCGATCAACCGCTTTGTTGTACACCGTCCGGTACAGCCACGCGCGCACGCTGGGGTGCCCATAAAGGCGCGCGCGATTCTGCCACAGGGCCGCGAACGCATCCTGCACGATTTCCTCATATCCGCCGGACACTCCCAGGTTGCTCTTGCCCAGTTGAGCATGGGCATAGCGACAGAGCGGCGTATACAACCGCGCAAACAAATCCGCGTACCATGCCTCATCGTCAGGTTCCCTCCCGGACAATATGCTTCACTCCCGCTACGTTCCCGGCGCACGAGCGATGAGTACAGTAGAGCGCCACGGAGAGTTCGTTATTTTGGAACGCGGCGGGCCAAATAAGGAAGCCCATCACTGGAAAAACACTTGGTCGGCTCCGTTTGTCTGAATACGCCCCTGACGGTGAGGAAACGTCTCCCGGATCGACAGGTAACGATCACGATAAATTATAGAATGCAAACAACATAACGTCAATAGATAATATGTTGTTTGTTTATGAAAACATGAAAAATCGTTACAATAGACGCACAACGTTTGGTGGGGTGTATTTATGCCGAAGCAAATCATGATTTCTCCTGAGTTCAGAGAAAAATACATACAGCTTGGCTTGAATATCGCCTACTACAGAAAGCGGGCTGGCCTTACTCAAGAAGAGTTAGCGGCCATGATTGACATCAGCAGGACGTATATCAGTTCCATTGAAGCACCAAACGTTATGCGATCATTCTCGCTCGAAATCATTTTCCGAATCGCCAAGGCATTGGACGTGAAAGAAACCAAACTCTTTGAGTTTCGCGAATAGCACCGCCAGTAACATGGCGGTTTTTCTTTGCACTCTGCACCGCGATACGGGGAGTTGCGGGCTGGCCGCAGACGCACCCTGTACGATTTCCTCATACCCCCGGGACAATCCGAGGCAGCTTTTACCCAGTTACGCACGGGCATAGCGGTATAGCGGCGCATCCAGCCGATTGAACAAATCCTGATACCACACATCATACTTCGCCACCCTCCCAGACAAATCACATCAGCCCCGCTACGGTTCCGGCGCACGAGCGATGAATACAGTAGAGCACCAAAGACTATCCATAAAAGATATAAACAGCGGGTTACTCTAGGGTAGCCCACATGTCGATATAGTTTCTGGTCGTTGCCGTGAGCGCAACGATGTCATGCGCTGTGAGGCGAAGGTTCTTTTGCATGAGTGACAACGACCCGCTGCCGAGGGTCAGGGTGTGGGTTTCGGGAAAATGGATGTCCTCCCAATCCGGGAACCCTGTACAGCGATACCGAAACAGGCGGGCGGGCAGTCTTCCCCCCAACTGGTTTTTGATGCTGACGGACTGGGCGAACCAATGGCCGACCTCATCCGAGGGATCAAAGAAGACGCTAAGGAAGCCGTGGCCGAGGACCATGCCCGCGAGTGTGCCGACCTGCTGCCTGTATGCCACAAGCAAGTCGGCGCTGAGGGCTTCGGTGCTGTGGCCGTAGACTAGGCAGGATTTCATGTTGCACACCTCGCCTGTTGAACTCTGCTTTTCTACCGACCACAGTTTCAGTAGGAGTTTGCCTACTGATGATTATATGATGACTACTCTTTGTAGTCAATACGCTACACGGTGTAAGTTTTCCTGTGTTCCATTTTTCGGTAGAATTACTTTGGTGATGAGATATGGCGAAAGCAGCGAAGATTTCCTTCAAGAACAGAGATCGGTTCATCATGCTTGGGCTTAACGTCGCCTACTATCGCAAGTTGAAAGGCGTTACGCAGGAGCAGTTGGCCGACGATATAGGCATTAGCCGGTCGTACATCAGCTTCATCGAATCCCCGAGTGTTGTTCGATCTTTTTCGCTTGATGTTCTGTTTCGTTTGGCAGATTATTTCGAGCTAGAGCCTGGTGATTTGCTTGACTTCAGAGAGAAAAGGAAACAGCAATGATGACCCGCCAGCGATGGCGGTTTTTTATACCCTGAAACGAGTTAATCACATGATTAACCAACCTGAACAAGCGAAATGTTTGCGCCCGCGCCCGATGAAAGCGTAAAGGTCGTGGTTGTGCTGGAATACAGCCAAAGCCCAAGCACAGCACCCAGCGGCAAAAACATCACATTCGTAGCACTAAGATACACAGGCGGTCCCCCGCCCGTCGCGGTCAGAGTCATTTGAAGAGCGCTTATCGGATCGCCATTGAACAGCACACGTGCGTTGATTGAAGATGTCACACTTGCGGTGCCTGATACCTGGAACGTGACCAGCCATTGGCCTTCATGCTGCGTAATCAGGTTGCCCGGTATGAAACTGCCTACGTTTATCATGCTTGAAAACTGATTGGCAAGTGGCACCTGGAAACCTCCGGCCGCGCCAAACGGCAGGCTGAGGGGATTGCTGAACAACCCGCCAAATGCCATGGCTACTGTCCCTGTTGGGCCTTGAGCACCAGGCACACCTTGTAAACCTTCAGTGCCAGTCGGACCCGTTATGCCCTGCGCCCCTTGGGCTCCTTGCAACCCCGGCACTCCCTGCGGACCTGTGGTGCCTGCGGAGCCTGGTTGGCCTTGTGGGCCAGTGGTTCCGGTAATACCTTGGGGACCCGGAACGCCCTGTGGACCGGGGGGACCTTGCGGTCCCGGTGGGCATGTTGAGGATGGCCGATCAATCCAATTGACTGGCCCATACAGCGAATGGCATGCTGGCGATATTCCGTTGCAGCGATTCCGTCCAAGCATTTGGAAACCTCCCCGGCGAAAAGGACCTATCGTTATCTCTCATTATATGTCGATAAATGGAGACGGTGTGAAGCGCATACGAATCAAGCACCGCCTCATAACCATATCAATTTATACGCGGAGGTGATCTATGATGACACAACAAGAGTAGGTATCCGCACTGCACGCGAAAGTTACCGGCCTTTCCGACCTGGACTGGATAGAGCTTGCGGAGAAAAGCGGTCTGGGCATCCATCCCGATCAGCTCCGCAAGATGGGCGCGGGCATACGCTTGGCGCACGAGGCCGGGATGCTGAACCCCGGCGCGGACGCCACCGACTTGCCCACGGCAGAACGGTTTGAGGTGCAAAAACTGCGCGACCTGCGCACGGAGATAAACGCCGCATACCGCGCCGACGCCCGGAGCGAGGCGCTGCGGGAGACGATAGCGCAATCCATCCAGGCCCTACCCCCCATGGTGGTGGAACCGGCCATGTGCCTGTGCGATCCGGCAGACAAGTCGCTGGTGGTCTGCGTAGCTGACTGCCACTACGGCGCGGAGTGGGCCATCACCGGCCTGCATGACGAGATTGTCAACGCCTACAGCCCGGAGGTGTTCGAGCAGCGGATGGAAACGCTGCTGGCCGAGGTGCTGCGCATCATGGAGCGGGAAGACATCTGGAATGTGACGCTGCTATTGTGCGGGGATTCGCTTGATGGGATGCTGCGGGCAAGCCAACTTATGAAGCTGCGCTGGGGTATTGTCGAGAGCGCGATGCGCTATGCGGAGTATATGGCACAGTGGATTGCGCGGCTTGGGGAGATGGCGAGCGTGCGGGTGTATTCCGTGGACGGGAACCATACGGAAGTGCGGCCCCTGGGGAGCAAGCGGGGCGAGTTTGAGAACGAAAACATGGAGCGAATAATCACCTGGTATCTGGCGGAGCGGTTCCGGGATACCCCGGCTGTGACCATCGACATGCCGACGAAAGCGATGAAGGTGCTGGATGTGCAGGGGTTCTCTTTTTTGCTATCGCACGACACGGACACCAAGACGATGGAGGCGGCGGCGAAGCAAGCGATGCTACTGTACGGCGAGAAAGTAGACTTCATGGTGTGCGGGCACAAGCACAGGGAGGCCGAAGCCATAAGCGGGTATACAGACAGCGGGAGCGCGCTGGTGGTGCGGGTGCCGAGCGTCTGCGGGGCTGACCGGTATGCGCAGCGGCTGGGGTTTGGGGGGAAGCCGGGGGCGCTGGTGATGGTGATGGAGCGCGGGTATGGGCGAAGGTGCGTGTATCCGGTGGGGGTGTGATCAGATGTGGCTTTTCTGTTTGTAAAAGCGATTTGTCCATAGATTTACATTTGTTGTCAATGTCTCCTGTATCGCTCGATAAGTGTATTGATCTTATCTCCATCGATGAAGATCGTGTTGTTTTTCATGGGGTAATCAGTAATTCCACTAACGATTTTCTCCATAGCGTTATTGGTGAATTTGCCAGAAATTACAATGGCAACTTTCGATACTCTGACTTGATTGCGAGTATATATATCGTAGAAAGGCATACTGAAGGCGTCATTTACTTGCGATATGAGACCGTTTATCTCTCCAGTTGCACCTCCAGAAACATCCCCAAACTTGACTTGTACGCCGTAGAACTCATAATCATCAAACTCAGTACGGCGCGCAAAAGTTATGTCTTTCCCGTATTCCTTGTTGCCGTGGTTGTATTTGACGTTCGAAAACCCGAGTTTTCGTAGTAAAGGCAATAACACCTTTATAGTAAAATCACTTTCGTGTTTACAGTTTTCAATTCTCTCAAATGGTGAGCCAAGGGCAATATCTGTAGCACCTTCGATCTCGCCATATAATGTATCCAAGAATAGAAACAACTCTGCGAACGATTGAGCCTTTATAATTCCGGAATAATTCAAACTTATATAGGCTCCATCGTCATCGTAATTCTCTACTTTAACATCATGTAACTCACTTTCGCGTTCTGATATTATATCTCGCTTGGTTTCCATCCATAGTTTTAGACCAACCGGAGCATCCCAATACTTTCGAGTAATCGTTTCATCAAAGCTTGCCAAAAACTTGCCCTTGGAGATCTGGCAGATATGTGTTGGGACGTTGTGTAGCATGATCATGTCATCTGTATACGTATCACATATTTCAAGTGTAATGCCAATAGGGAGTTCATCAATTGATTCCTCTTTTAGTTCGGAAATTGGAATTACGATATTTTCTTCGTTTTCAAGAAAATACTCTTTTTCATTTATGGCAAGGGAGACAAGAACGCCGTTTTCATAATATACGTTGATGCTCATTTCAAAACTCCATTCGTGCTGCCGTCATTGAGCTTTTTTTCTCACATTTTATCACAACCATATCAAGAAGAAAAGCCATACGATGAGGCAACTTCCCCAAATGCAAACTGGAGCGTCACTATCCGAGAGACATTGAAGTATTGTATCTATCCAAAGAAGCCGGGGCCGAGCTGACGGCGCGTGCGGCGGTTCACGGGCTATGGCGGAGTTTGACGTAAGACCCAACAGGCTCCGCCAAGCCGCCATTCATAATTTCTTCACGATATTCTAACGCCGGGATCATATTGGGTTCATAAAGCAGCGGTACAATCATACCATCGAAAGGATCTGAAGCGGAGGGATGCTGATGGATGAAGCGCTGGACTGCCAAGTGGAAGTGAAGAACAAGGAGGGATGCTTCGGGATCGGACGAGCCTTTCGGCTTACGTCAGACATGAAACGGTAAAGACACGACAGAAAATAATGAAGTTCACATACCCCTTCGGCGGCGCCGGAGGGGATTTGTTATATGGGAGTGAGACGATGCCGCCTGTGAAACGAGGCAAAAAGGAAATGAGCAAGGTCTGCGTGAAGTGCGGGCGGGTGCTCCCGATCAACGCATTTTACCCTAACAAGGATTGGACGACACAATCCTTCTGCGACGCGTGGTGCAAGGAGTGCGCCGGGGCGTTCTGCACCGGTCCCGATTCGCTGCGGGAATACTGCTACTACAACAACCGCACCTATACGAATCAGCAGTACGACGCCGCGATGAAAAAGGCGCGGTACACGCTGACGAACAACGCGGACTACCTGAAAGCCGCCGAGAGCCCTGAGCGGCGCGCGAAGCTGGAGGCCAAGACCGCGTGCCGATTCTATTTTTCGCTGATGAATTTGCCGAACTTTTACATCTACGCGAACAACATATCGGACGACAGCGGGATGGTTGAGTACCCCGGTATACGGGATGAGGCGACGGAGGAAACCAACGGCGAAGGTTCCACGCTGATCTTTGACCGGACGTGGAACGGCATGTTCACGCAGCGGGAAATCGACTACCTGAACGGGTATTACGACCAACTGGCTGAGGATTTTGAGCTTGATAACGAGAGCATAAGGGATTATGCCCGGAAGGTATCAAAGGCGTCACTGGACGCGGATTTGGCCTACAACAAGATGCGGCACGGGCAGACGACTATCACCAACTGGAAAGAGGCGCAGGGGATTTTTGATAACCTGAGCAAGAGCGCCAACTTTGCGGCATGCAAAAGAAAACCCGGCGCGAACGCGGGGCTTGGGGCGCTCGGGTAGATTATTCAGAAGATTGAGGGGACGGGCGTGCTACAGACTACGAAGGTAAATTTCCCGAAGGATGATATTGACCGGATTATTGAGGACTTCCGGCATACGGTAGCGGCTGTTGGGCTGGATAACTTAGGGTGAGTTGCGAGCCCGCGTACATGACGCTTCATTTTTCGTTTTCTTCGGCGGATTCCCATATGCGACGCGCGGGATTGCGAAAGCGGGTACGCTTGCCCATCACTGAATGCAATCTTGATTGTCCGATATCAAAATGGTAAACTGGAGCAAGCAGTACATTGGAGGGGCATTTATGCGTATCATAGCAATTCATGAGTACAGGGACGATCATTTACAAAAAGTGATTGATGATGCCAAGGGCTATGATTCTATTGAGCTTCGCGGTGTGCTTGACGACGATATCGACGCTTTTCTGCTGTTCGAGGGGTGTCATCGAATAGAAGCGGCGCTGCGGCTTCAGATGCCATTGGTGCTAGTTGACTGTAGCTCGGTTGAGTTCATTGACATTGAGATACCTCGGCTAGAATGGATGCTCAAGCCAGTGTTCAGAAACGGAAAGTCTGCCGTATCGGAATTGGAACAGGCTATGAACTGGTGTGGAAAAGAGTATGCCGCCAGTGAATTCGCTTCAGTCCGGCTTCAGGCAGCTACATATCAAGAGCCGAGGTGATACAGTGGCAATCAAACAAACCAGAGAATAGCGGAATGTGGAAGCATGGGCTAAACAGATCCTCTACTGGCGGACGCACCTTGACGCCTTCATCGTGGATTACCTCGGTGTGAACCTGAAGGATACGCAGCGCGTGGTCGCGCGGCAGTTTGGGAATGCGGACACGTAGATGGTGGTAAAATCGCGGGGTTATGGGAAGACGTGGTAGGTCAGTATCTGCTGCCTTGCCATGGGCATCCTGTACCCTGGCACCCACATTGCGGTGGTATCGGGGACAGCAGAACAGGCGACTTTAATCGTGAAGAAGATCAACGATTTCTTCATCCAGAACGCCGAGGTCCTGCGCGAGATTCACCAGGACGGGCATCGGCCAGTGCAATTATCACGCAACAAAGGCGTTTGCTCGCTCAAGAACGGCTCCAAGATTGAGAGCTTTTCCATTGGTACGATGCGCGGCAACCGGGCGAAGATCGTGGTGATTGACGAAAGTCCCGAAGTTAAGAACGACGATCTTGACGCCATCATAGCACCTGTGAAAAATACTAAGCGCGCCATTTGCCACAGCCTCGGTATTGACGATTTCCCCTCCAAGTCCGTCTCGATAACATCCGCTTGCCTTAAAAGCAACTACTTCTACAGCATGTTCATGGGTGCGTTACGCGACTTTGTTCACGGAAGCGCGTCCGCTTTTGCGTGCGCGCTGGACTACCGATCCGCCGCGCGGGTGGGTATTACTGACATGAGCTTCTTTGATTCCGAGCGGAAGAAGATGCCAGAAAGCAAATACGCCATGGAGTACGGCAGCATCTTTGTCGGCGCGGAAAGCAACAGCGTGTTTCCATACGACCTGACGGAAACCTGCCGGACGCTGCGAACGGTGGAATATGCCATGCCCAAAGGCTCCACGTCCGAATACGTGATGGGCGTTGACCTGGCGACATCGGGCGAGAAGATAGCGGACAACGCGGTGATTGTGGTCATTAAGCTGATTGAACACGCGGATGGCGGGTACTCGAAGCGCCTGGTGTACCTGCGCTCCTATCATGGCAAAAGGCTTGACGCGCTGGCGGATGAAGTACGGCTGACCTATGTGAGATTTCCTAAAATCACAAAGATTGTTTTCGACCACAACGGCCTGGGCGACGCTTTTCCGCAGTTTTTGAGCCAACCGTGGACGAGCCCGGAAGGCAAGGAGTACGTGCCATGGATTCTTGACGATGAGCGGAGCATGATTCACAACGCCATGCCCATCCTGCGGTCGGTAAAAGCGAACGCCAGCGTGAACCAGCAAATGGTATCCTGCATGCGGGTGGCGCTGGAGCAGCGTTCCTTGGAAATGCCGGTTAGTTCTCGGAACATTGTGGACGGGAAGCTGCCGAGCATTGGCGATGATGATGCCGATGATGACGGCGGCAGCTCGCGGGCTTTGACCTCACAGGAGAAGGCGATCTATCTGGAAGCCGACGCGCTGGAGATTGAGATGGGCAACATCGTGATGAAGGTGAGCGCGGCGGGGACGTACACGTATGACTGCGCGCGGTCGAACCAGCATAAGGACCGGTACAGCGCGCTGGCGATGGCGGTGCGGTATGTGGCGGAATAGGAAGATGCCCGAAAGCGCAGGCTCTCGGGCAGGTTTGGGGCTTGTATTGGGGTGGTGACGAAGATGTGAGGCATCTGCCCCATTTTATAAACCACAAAGGTAGCGACCGACATCCTATTGGGGTAGTTGCTCATTCTGCATATCAAAGCCAGGATATGAAACCTGGCATGACCCGGTTTCCGTGACGGTGGGCTGATGATAGGTTTCACCGTCAAACTGATAGTGGTAGTCTTTGGTGCCATGTTCGTCCGCGAAGGTGATGTACAAGTCATACAGTTCGGCGCGAACCGTGATGCGTTCCACCACCGCATTGTCCTCACTGCTGGTTTTGGTCAGCGTTTCGGTTCCCGTTGTACCATTGCAAAGCAACTGGCCGCCACCTGGCATCGGGTATGTTTGCGAATCCCCTGTAGCACCGTCCGGCTCCCAGGTGCGCGAATAGATATAACGCACGCCATTTTCTACGCGCTCGTGTTCCGTGATTTCAAGCGGATAGGATGGATAGAAGTTAATTCTCAGGTAGGAAGTGATGTCGAGGATATTCGGATATTGCAGGTTCAAATCGCGGTAATCCCCGACTCGTTCCGTCCGGCCGAGGCTTTCCACATAGCGCTGCGCCTGTTCATGTGTTTGCTGTATCATCTGGGCCTGGTAATCCTCCACGTGACTCCGAAGCTGTTCGGCATACGCCTTGGGCATCATCTCTTCGACAGAGGCCCAGTATCGTGTGCCATCTTCGATCTCTTCGGGGATTTGTGCTTCCCGCAGTGTGTATCCGTTTGCTGACTTGTCAAAAGTCAACTTAACCGCATAGCTGAAGCCACCCCCTATCTCGGTGAAGATACCAGCCATGAAGCCGAAGTTCTCGCAATAGGCCGAAGCATAGACGATGGCCGTTTGATCTGTTTCCTCTGTCGCCACAACGACATGGCCTTCTGCTAAGAACTCACCGTAAGGATGCGCCAAAGTCAGTATGGCGTCATGCAAAACATCGTCCGGCACACCTTCCGCAGAAGCGAAGCCGCTGCCGACAGTGGACACGAACATGAGCAAACTCAAGAGAACGGCAGTGATGCTGGTGCGTTTCAGTTTCATGGATACGCCTCATTTCCTTCGTAATCCGCTTTTCCAGTGATACCATATATTGCAATAGACGAACCCAGTTGGCGGATCGTTCCCCAGATAACACACCAAGAGAGGTACAAGATGAGAATCGAACAGGCAGGTTTCACATTTGAGGAAACATAGGACGGCTCGGCCATCCTCACGAACCTTGAGCGGTACGGACGGACGTGCTACAAGAGCGGGGACAGGATCGGCGACGAGACTGCCGCCGACTTCATTGCCCGCATCATTCGGCGCGGCCATGAATCCGTGCTGGAGCATGAGAAAATCACGGTGCGGATTGTGTGTGACCGGGGCATCTCGCACGAAATCGTGCGGCACCGGCTGGCGAGCTACAGCCAGGAGAGCACCCGGTATTGCAACTATGGGCACGCGGAATCGCTGACGTTCATTGAGCCCTGCTATTTTGAAGAGGATTCCGAGGAATACATGCGATGGCTTGTCGCAATGGCGGCGGCGGAGCGGGCATACCTGGACCTCATACGGATGGGGGCCAAGCCGGAGGAAGCGCGCGCCGTACTGCCGAACAGCCTGAAGACCGAGCTTGTGATGACGGCCAACCTGCGGCAGTGGCGGCATTTTTTCAAGTTGCGGGCGGACAAGCTGGCGCACCCGCAGATGCGTGAACTGGCGGGCATGATGTTGGCGGGGTTCAGGGAGAAGGTGCCGGTGGTGTTTGACGACATCGTGCCTGCATGACGCTTGGTATTTCATCTTCTTCTAATCAGCCGCTTATCATCTTCACAAGCAGGCCATACTAAAGCGTGGTATGATCTGCCTGTCGAACGAGATGAACGGGATTGAAAGGAAGCGGCCATAATGCAAAATGAGACGCTGGAGAAGATCGAGTACCTACGTGAAAAGGCAAATGTGACCTATGACGAAGCGATGCGCCTGCTGGAGGAGAACAACGGCGACGTGATGCGCGTGCTCGTGGCGCTGGAGAAGCAGGGCCGCGTATACAGCCAGCCCCATGACGGCAACCGGCAGGATCGCCGTGCCGATACCTACCAGGATCACGCGGAAGAGTTCAGGCAGAAAGCGGAATCCTTCATCAAGAAGGCGAGCAAGACCCGCATCATCGTGGAAAAGGGCGGCGAGGACGGGGAGAGCCAAACCGTGCTGAACGTCGGCGCGCCCATCGCGGCAGGCGTGACAGTAATCGCGCCATACGTGACGGCGATTGCCGGGGCGCTCGCGTATGCGACCGGGCACAAGATCAAGGTGGAGACGGACGAAGAAAACAAAGAATAACATATAGATTCGGGGCCGCAGCAATGCGGCCTTTCGTTTTGCGGAGGGGGTAATGCCATGGGATGGATGAGCAGCCTGTAGGGACGAAGCCGTGAAGGACCGTCCCATGACCGACCGGCAATGACCATCGAAGTCGGCGCGACAAACGGCGATGCCGTGATGACCTACAACGACAAGGGTATCACCTTCACCGGCGACCTGGGGAGCTACGACTATGACGGCATCCTGCGGGACAAGCAGCGGAACATCATCAAGCTATTCGAGTTGTCCGACTATTTCGTGGATGCCGACCCGATCTATCGCGGCATCATCAAAGGGGTATACGCGCCTTTTGCTTTGAACACCCCCTACCGGTTGGTGGGCAGCAACGAACGGGTAAAGGAAAAATATGCTGAATACTATGAGCGCATCCATCTGCATGATCGGATGCGCTCGATCTTTTACCAGTATTTCAAATACTCGAACGTGTTCGTGTACTTGATGACGGACGGCAATCTCATCACCCTGCCCGTGCATCTGGTGCGCATCGCCAATGTCATGGTTGGCGGCGAACCGGTGATTGAGTTCAACTGCAAGTCCGTTCGCGACGACATGAAACAGCAGGGCACGAAAGCAAAGAAGGACTTCCTGGACGATGAAAAGCTAGAGGTTCGGCTTGACGGGTTCCCGCCCGAGGTGGCCGAGGCCATACGGAACGGCGCGGACTGGGTGCAGATGAACCCGGAAAACACCTTTGTGCTTCAGGATGTCAAGGAAGACTGGACGCGGTACGCCGTGCCCATGGTCGCCACCTGCCTTAGCGCGTTCTCGCGGAAAGCGCTCATCAGCAAGTATGAGGCGTCGCTGCTGAATATGGGCATCCGGTCGTTTGTGCATGTATCCTACGGGGATACGAAACACGACATATTGCCGGACATCGTACAACTTAACCAGGTCAACACCCTGTTTCGGAAGGCTATGACAGGAGGCGCGCTCGCGACAACCAACCAGCTATGCGAGGCGCGGGTGATTCAGCCGGATACCAAGGACATGTTTGACCGGGAGAAGTTCCGCGAGGTGAACGCGGAGATCCTGGCGGCTGGCGGCATCAGCGGAATCATCGTGTCCGGCAGAGCCGAAGACGGGAGCAACTTCGCAAGCGCGCAGGTATCCATGCAGACTGCGGCGATGCGGATCAGTCAGGCGTTGGATAACTTCAGCGAGATGATGAACAAGATCAACGCGCGGCTCAACGGCGTGCACAGCGGCATCACGCACAGCCTTCCGAGCAATGTGCCGAGGTTCGTGTACCCGCCCGTGGATTTATCCGGGAGCGCGAAGTTCGCGGAAACGTGCTACAAGCTGTGGCAGGGTGGCGTGCTCTCCACGCAGACGATGCTACAGACGCACGGGTACGATATTGAGCAGGAAGCTGAACGGAAGAAGGCGGAGGCGCGGAGCGGGGTTTCGGATACCTTATCGCCGCCTGAGAAGGACGCTGGGATGCCGCCTGACGGTGACGCGAAACGCCCCGGCAGGCCGGAGATGGATGACACGGAGCGGACGAGCGATAAGGGGAAGGCGCAGACTGGCAAACAGCCGAAGCCATCACGGCCCGAGGGAAGCCTATAAGCATTCCGCGTAAGGATGCCCGATCCGCAATCTATGTTTATGGCACGATCTTAACTGGCCTGGCTTCAATGTATCCGCGATACCCCTGTGGGTCAAGCTGGATACGAGGTGCAAGGTCATCCGCCCAAGCACAGCCATGCCTCAAGGGGTCGTATTCATCAATAGCCTTGGACAACCAGGCAATGGTTTCGTCGAACCTATCCTCGTCATACGGATCAGTTTGAAATAGCATCATCGTGCAGGCGGGAAGGTCCATAACTTCATACCCAGCGGGAACCACGCCTGCGTAATCGGCGGGAACCTCCACGCCCTGGGCGTAGAGGGAGGTTCCGTCCGGGCGGAGTTCTTCAGGCAGCCACATACCAACCGGCTCATACAACGCTTCCTTCACGCTGACGAGCATGCCCCAAACATCACAGCCCACTTCGCTGACGTACTCAAAGTAATCCATCCCGAGACGTGCGCGACGAAGAATCATCTTGCGATTGGGAAACTCAAGAAGGCTGGTGTGGAATCTGTTTGTGAGCGGTAGCAAGTCATCTCTTTCCTCTTGTAACAAATGATAAGCGCGTACCGGATATGGGTTAAAGAGCGGAATCGGCGGCGTATGTTGCCGGTACGCTTTGGGGTGCAAACCAAACTGCTTGTGAAACGCACGGGTAAAGCCCTCGTGGGAATCAAAAACAAAGTCCATTGCAACGTCTACGATCTTTCGCTTTTCATCTCGCAGCGACAGCGCAGCCTTTGACAACCGAAGGGAGCGAATGTAATCGAATGGCGCTTTCCCTGTATACTCCTTGAACATCCTGGCGCAATACCAGGGAGAATAACCGGCTTGTCCGGCCAGTTCGTGCAGCGTGATCTCCTCCTCCAACCGCGATTCGATGTACTCTTGCATCCGTGTCACGGCATCCGCGTGTTCCATGCAACTCATCCGATCACCTCAAAGCAAGTATACACGGGACGGCACAAAATGTCTTGACCTGAAATGGCATTTCGCAATGGAAGTCAAGAACACGCCTGCTTCACCCCCTATACTGAAGACACAAAATTGAGGGAGGGCGAACAAATGGACGCGATCAAGGGCTTGCTCACACGGCACTTAACGGAACTGTGCGAAGGAATCGGCGCACGCCCCACTGGATCGGACGCGAACAGGAAGGCGGTTCAATACGCTGCGAAGACATTTCGGGACATGGGCTACGATGTCAACTTGGAGGAGTTTCCCTGTATGGACTGGGAAAACGCAGGAGCGGAGTTGGTAGTTGACGGTAAGACCATGGATGCTGTCGCAGCCGAATATTCGCTGCCCTGTGATGTGGCCGGGGAACTCGTGTGCGTCGGGAACATTGATGAACTGAAGGCGGCGAACCTGGAAGGCAAGATTTGCGTGATGCACGGCGAGCTCTGCAAAGAACCGCTGATGCCAAAGGCGATGGTGTTCTGGAACCCGGATGAGCATAAAGCGATTGTCCAGGAGCTTGAGGCAAAGAGCCCGGTGGCTGTGATTGCCGTCAGTTTTTTGCCGGACATACCGGTTTCCGTAATCCAGGACGGGGATTTTAATGTGCCATGCGTTGCGGTTAAGGGCAAGTTGCTGGACACACTCCTGCAAAGCAAAGAGGAAGCGATCCTGCGGATTAAAGCGGAGCGGCGCCCCTCGACTGCGGCGAACGTTATTGCGGTATGTGGGGAAGGTGACACAAAGGTATCGTTCACCGCGCATATTGATACCAAGGCCAATACCCAGGGTGCATTGGACAATGGCGGCGGCGTGGCGGTTTTGCTGGCCCTTGCGTCACAGATCGCGAGCGGGCGCTATCCATACCAGGTAGAGTTTACACTTTTCAACGGCGAGGACTACTACTCCACGCCGGGCGAAACTGCCTTCATGCAATCCCATCTGCAAACGCCGGGGAAGTATGTGTGCGCCTTCAATGTAGACGGCGTTGGACTGAAAAGGAGCGACCTATCTTACTCATTCTACGAATGCCCGGAAGAACTACAACAGCGTGTTGAAAGGTATGCCAGCACGAAAGACGGCATTGAACGGATTGATCCCTGGCCGATGGGCGACCACATGATGTTCGCAATGTGCGGGGTGCCTGCAATCGCGATCACTGCAAGCAACATCTTTTTACTGATGGAATCTGTTCTTCACACACCGAACGACACCCTCAACTTGGTTGATGTGGACAAGCTGGCGCAGGTTGTGGATTTCTTGCGGGAGTGTATATAGAAACAAAGCATGAGGGCTGCCGTTGAGACGACAGCCCTCCCCGCTATTCATCCACCTGGATGACGCTGACCGGGCAACTTTCCACTGCCTCTCGAACCGCGTCTTCCTCGGCTTCTGTTGGCCCTTGGTACACCTCCGCGTAGCCACTCCCCGTCATGCGAAACACCTCGGGGCAGACACCGGCGCACAGACTACACTTGATGCAGCCGTCCATGATTTCTACGTTCATTTAAGCCCTCCATCCTGACAAGTCGCTTACTGGATAGCATTACCAAAATCCCGGAGCATCATCCCCAGTATTGCGAGGCGCATGCGGTTGTGCTATGATACGCGGCAGACTGGAGGCGCACGCGATGAAAAGGATAACATGGAACATGACCTGGGTTGTCTGGTTTCTTGTATTGTTTGGCTTGGTCTTTATTGGTGTTGGTGTCGCAGCGTTTGTCTTTGCCAGGGGCACGTTCGAGACCCTGGAGGATGAACAGATTTTCCGGTATGTTTTCCTGGGCGTGTTTGGCGGTACGGGATCGATTATCTTTTTCGTTGGCCTGTTCATCGCGACCCGGTTCCGCAGGGCGCGTATGCTTGCGGACAAGCTCATGAGCGCGGGCAACAGCGTATGGGCGGATGTCGTGGATATCTCGCCGAACTACAACATGCACTATAACGGTCGCTCGCCGAGCGTCCTGCGCTGCACCTACCGGCACACGGACGGCCAGACCTACATGTTCAAAAGCAAGTACCTGCGGTATAACCCGCAAACGCTGCTGAAGGGCGGGAAAGTGAAAGTATGGCTTGACCCCTATGACATCAAGCAATACTATGTGGATGTTGAGGGCAGTTTGAAAGACCCAATCATTGAAGTATAAAGGAAGGCGTGTATGACAGAAAGACGGTAGACGGTTTCCGCATCGCGGATTGTTATCAGCGATGCCCAGCCGAACGACATTTATCTCTCGGTAACAATGCGTATGCTTTCGACCCGCGCGAACCGAAACGGCGTGGCGGTGACGGAAGCGTTCATAGGCAAAATTGTGGGGGATGCGGATAAGTATGTCTGCATCCCCCTTTGCGCGGACACGCAAAAGCTGAAAGACGGCGACCACAAACGCATGGGCCATATGCTGGATCAGCGCACCGGGACGTTCCTATCGGAGCAAATCGGTGCGTTTTCCACGTTCACCAAAGTCGAGGATGAGTTCGGCGTGAGCCTGATCGGCGAGGCGAGGATCGCGAAGCGCAACGAAAAAGTGTGCGCGGCGATATTGGAACTGTTCGACGCGGGCGACCTGAATTTCTCGTTTGAGATTCTGGCGAGCGAGATATCCGAAAAGGACGGCGTGACGGTGATTGATGCGGGTGAGCACAACGAACTGATCGGCATGGCGGTGGTGAGCTTTCCGGCGTACCCGGAAGCCAAGGCGCTGGCACTGGTGGCTGACGCCGAAGGTGACAACCGGGAGTGTGCCATGCTCATGCACACGGCGATGGAGATGGCCGAAACTGATTTTGAGACAATCCGATGTTGGTTTTTCGATGCGCTTCACGCTTCACTGGGCGAGGCGCTATGGGACTACCGGATTGAGCGGCTGGGCGCCGACTTCGCCGTTTTGTACGGCATCACTACAGCCCAGACGCTAAAGGTGGAGTTTGCCACCGGCGACGGCGGCCTCCTCATCACGGACGTGTATGAGGTGGTCTACCAGCGCAAGGAAAGCACGCCGCCTACCAACCAAGAAGGAGATGTGACCCAAATGAGTGAGACGAACCAGAACATGGATGTGCAGCTACAAGCCGCGCAGAAGGAAATCGAAACCCTGAAGGGCGAGATTGCCACCAAGGATGCCCGCATTGCGGAACAGGACGCGGCCATGGAACAGGTGAAGCAGGAGGCCGAACAACAGGAAACGGAGCTTGCCACCCTGCGCACAGAAGCGGAGACGCTTCGCGCTGAAAAGACGGAAGCAGAGCAGGAGGCCAAGCGGCAGGAGATGCGCAGGTTCGCCGAGACGCACGGTCTGGACGTGGAGAGCGAAGCCGTCGCAAACGCGATTGCGAATGTGGACTATGCGGCGCTGATGGCGGAAAGCACGGCGGCGGCGAAGGAACCGCTGAAGGCGCAGATGGCTTCCTACACCCTATCGGCCAGCGGCATCCAGACGGAAGCCTACGGCGGTCTGCTTGCGCGCGCCTGATAAACACGAAAAAGAGGAGGACGAAACGATGGCTGGATATGTGACGAAGCTCCAGGGGCATGTATACGACGGTGCCCACACGGCAGCCGAACCGCTGAAGAATGGCGTGTTCGCGGAGATTACGGCGGCGGGCACTGTGAAGCTCACGACTGCGGCGAAGGACATGAAGATGCGGGTACACGAGAAAACCGCGCTGTGGGGCCTGCCCGCCGTGGTGCTGGATGTGGTCAGCGTGGGCGCGGACGAGGTGTATTACGTCGAAAACGAAAGCCCGAACCACTATGAGGTGGAATGGAACGACGTGGACAACACGCTGCCGGTGGGCCAGCATGTGCGCATGAAAAGGCTGCTGCCGGGTGAGCAGGTTATCATGACGGTTGACGACGCGCTGTTCGGCGCGCTGGCCGTTGGCAATGTGGTGACGCCCGCCGCTGGTGGCACCGTCGCGGTAGCGGTATAAGGAGGAATGAACCATGAGTGAGATTATGATCCAAAAGGACATGAAGCTGGTTAAGTAGATCTCCGCGCAGGCTAAGGGCGAGCGGATCGACAGCGACCAGACGGAGCAGGCGGCGAAGCTCATTGCGGACCTGGCGAGCGAGCCAACCCCGCACAACAAGTATCAGATTGCGCAGCTTGTCGGGTTCACCGTCAACGATATGGTGAAGCCCACGAGCGACTGGCTGACGCATGTGGCGGACGTGAAGAATGTGGGCTACGGCGAGAAAGCCACCTTCCAGGTGCGGCAGGAGGGTATCCGCGCTTTCATTCAGGCAAAGGGCGCGACGACCACGCGCAGCAAAGTCGCGTACAGGCAGGTGACGATGGACACCATCGCCATTTCCGCGCGCCCGATGATTAACATGTACGAACTCAAAACGGGCAGAGTGCAGATGGCCGATTTGGTGAAGGACGCGGCCTATGAGATGCAGTTGCTCCAGCTTGAGTACATTCAGGGTGTGTTGCACGGCGCCGCCACGACCTGGGCGAACCCGTTCTATGGCACCGGCACGGGCGTGGTGAAGTCCGTGCTGAACCCGATGATCCAGCACTGGATGCGGACGGGCGGCGTGGCCCTGATGGGCGACATCAGCGTGGTGAGCAAGCTGGCCGAAATGACCGGCTTTACCGCTGGCACGGGCACGCAGCAGTTCTCCCCGACCGTTATCGACGAGATGAACCGCACGGGCATGATCGGCATGTACTACGGCGCGAACGTGGTTCGGATGATTAACCCATACCGGCACGACAATGTGACGCCGGTATTGGACATCGGCCACCTGTACGTGCTGCCCGCTGCGGCCAGCGTTGACCTGCGCCCGCTGAAGGTTGTGTTCGAGGGCGACGTGATGAGCATGGAGTCTACGCATATTGATGACCTGGCCTACGAAGTGCGGCTTGACCAGTTCTTCGGCGCGGGCATCATCATCGGCAAGACGCCGAGCCTGAGCGTTTACGTTGACGATTCGATGTAAACGGTATATGAAAGAGAGGGGCCGGCATTATGTCGGCTCCTCTCCTCGTTTGCGGTGATTGCGTTATTCGATCCAGGTGATTTTCTGTTGGTCGGGCGCATGCGGGGACGCGGGTTCTTTAGCGTAGCCGAGCAGCACGCCCATGCCGCACTCATACCCTTCGGGGAACTGAAGTTTCTTTTTGAACTCCTGCGCGCGGTCCCCGGCAAAAGCGAAACCTACAAAGCCACAGTGCAAGTTCGCGATACCGAGCGACGTTGCTGCAAGGACGATGTTCTGCGCCACGATGCCGCAATCGATGAGTTCCGCGCCGGGCGGCGTGGACTGCTTGATGGCGACGACCATCATGCAGGGAGCGTTGTAATAGAGCCTGCCACCCCTGGACTGGATGCGCTCATACATTGACTTGTCCGGCATGGCGGACAGTCTGCTCATTCCGGCTTCATCCATCTCATCAATGATCGCCTTGTTTTTGACGACGATGATGTGCCAGTTCTGGCGGTTCATGCCGCTTGGCGACTGAATCGCCGCTTGCGCGATGGCCTGAAGGTCGGTGTCTGACGGCACTTGCTCCGTGAACGCGCGGCAGGAAAACCGTTCCGCGATAGCGGTTAAGGTGCTGTTCATCTAAGTCTACCCCCATCATTTGTTTTCACTATGATACTACGAGCGCCCGCCTTGTTCAAGGATGCGGGAGCTTTTCAAGGAGGTGTCCCATGGACAAGATCAAGGTATTGAACGGCAGGCGGTATGACATCGGCCTCACCCTCTCCAACGGCACGGAGCGGGTGGTGAAGCGCGATTCGTTCGTACTGCTGCCCATTGAGGAGATAGAGTATCTGGCCGGTGTCGCGCCCAAATTGTTCACCGGAGAGCGACAACTGCGGCTGGAAGACCGGGCGTTGGCTGTGGAGCTTGGGTTTATCGCGGATACGGCCAGCCCGCTGTTTGGTGAGGCTGAAATCCGCAAACAGCTTGCGGGGCGTGTGCAGCAGGCGAAGGCATGGCTGGATTCGGTTCAGGCGCCGTACCTGTTGGACGAGGTGTACGCCATCGCCATGACGATGGATCTGCCGGCGAGCAAGCTGCAACTGCTGCAAGAAAAAATGCCGGACCGCGAGATGTTGCAGACGATGGAACCGTCGTAAGGAGGGCGCGCGATGGAGAACATACGGCGGCTGGCGGCGGAGCTCAGGAAGCGGACAGAGTGGCAGCAGACGCCGAACGCGCTGGCCGATGAGGACTACTGCGGGATGATTGAAGCGGCACTGCGGCGGCTGTTCGTGATGACCGGGCGCGCCGCGCTGTTTGGAGACAGCATGATAAAGCGGCGGCACGATGTACCGTTCCGGTTTGACGGAAGCCTCGCGGCGGATGAAACCGAGTTCGTGCTGGTGACGGCGGAGATTGCGTTCTTCCGCAAAATCCAAACCGATGTGAACAACACGTTCGGCTACAGCACGGACGCCCTGACGGTGACAAACGCGGACAAACCGTTTGCCAACCTGGCCGCGACGATCCAGGAGCTTGAAAACCAGCAGCGCATTATCTACTACAAGATGGCGCGGTACAGCCTGCTTTGATGGAGGGATGCCTATGGATCGTACCCCGACGCATCGGCGTCCTGACGGCGCGGATGGCGCGTTTGCGGTGCCTGCGTTCCAGCCCGCCGCTACCACAAAGTCGTTTCGGATACCGGCGACGATACAGGCTGACTTTGAAAAGTGGCTTATGACAGACATGCCGGGGACAAATTTCACCTTTGAACTGGTTCGCGACTGGTACGCGCGGGAGGCCGCTGACTACGAAGCGGAGTTTTTACGGGCTATGTATTTCGCAATATCGTGGAAAAGCAAAATCAATAACTCAGACGTGAACAGCAACTTCAAAACCCACACACGGGTGGACATCCGCAAGGGCGATATCCTGATTCGCGAGGATGGCCTTATGCTGATGCTCAACTGGGCTGTGCAGCGCAACCCCAACAACCAGAGCAGCCAGGCCGTGCAGTGCAACGCTTTCGTTGAGTTCACACGCGATGTGGACGAGGTGCTGGACCCGCGCGGGTATGTGCTGGAACCTGCGCACAGCAAGGTGATCGCGCCAATGATACCGTGCTCCTACTCCGAGTACGCGGGGCGGCCAGACTACGCGACGGCGTACAACACACCGGGCGTGTTCCCTGACCACTTGCTGACGTGCCAGATGCAGTACAACGACAGGACGAAGAATCTGCGCATCAACGACAAGTTTACGCTGATGCACAGCACCTATCACATCGTTCACCTGATGGAGAGCGAAGTGGACATTGACAAGGTGTACGGATTGATAAACTTGGTGGCGAGAAAATCGGCCGGGGAGGACCGCGAATGAACGGGCGGTGCAACAGGATTTCACTGGACACAGGCGCGTAGATGGACGACTTGACCCGGCGTGCGGAATCGGCGCTGAAGCTGGAAGGCGACACGCTCCTCGACTTGATGGCACAGGAGCTTCACATGACGACGCACGGTGGCGCACCGGGCAAGCCCGCGTGGCGGGACGAGGTGGAACGGAACCTGCGCCATGTTGCGACGGCAGTGACGGAGGACGGCATCTCCATGGACTTTGGATACAGCCCATCAAACGAGGCGGACAAGGTGCGGGCGATGCTCATCGCTTATGGCTCCGGCGACAAGGCGGAGGGCGGCGGCACAAAGATACTGCAAGGGCCGGAAGGCCGCAATGTGTGGAATGACGACCTGACGGGCAAGCATCCATCCGGCTCCACAATCACACAAGAGCTCCCCGACGAGTTCAATCAAAAGGGCAATCTCTTTATCGGCAATGCGATGCGGCGGGCAGAAACCGAGTACGGCGAGATGCTGGTAAAGGCATTTGAGTACCTGCCGAGCCGTGTGTTCACGGAGAAGGTGCGGGTGAATCCGCCGTGAAAATCACTTGGCATGACAGATGGAACGATGTGCTGCGTGACGTGATATTCCCTGACCCAGCCCTGAAAGACCTGATGCTGATCCCCGTGAAAGACAGGGAGAACATCAAGGCGTTTATCGACCGGTATTTCATCGAAGACGCGCTGCCGGACGAACTGGTGAAGGATGAGGATGTCAGGGTCATCTACTACGAAACGGAAGGCGCGAAGCTGGGCGACCCGCACATCACGAAGAAGAAGCTGGAGTTTGACATCTATGTCCGAAACGACGTGCTGCACACAGCGACGAACGACAGGCTGCAACGGCGGGACAAGCTGATATTCCAGCGGCTCAAGGAGCTATTGACGGGCAGTACGTATGTGTGTTGCCTGCGGTTCACCTATGAAGATGACTATCACCTGGGGGCGAAGACGGTGGGATACAGACGGTATCACGCTGTCTTTTCTTATAAGCAAACGTATTAACAGGGAGGAAACCAAATGATTTATGTGGAGCAAATTGGCGGATACATCGCCGACGTGCCGAATCTTGATTTCGCGCGGAGCGACGGTGAGGTGTTCAGCTACTACGAAGTCAGCACCGCGAACATGTCCGAGACGAGCAACACGCTGACGATTACAGGAGGCACAGGAAACTACCCGCTCGCCTACATTCCGACCGACGCCACATAGGAGATGTCCTTCAGCAGCGCCAAATTCACGATGGACCTGTTCAGTATGTCGCATGGTGTGCCGATCACGAAGAAAGACACCAGCACGCTCGAAAGCCGAAACTTTCAGGTGGGCGCTGGGCTGACGATTGAGATCCCCTACCAGACCAAGGAAGGGAGCATCAAGATCAAGGGGTTCACGGAAGCGACGGAAGAGACGCCGGAAACCGGGAAGTTCACCGTGACGCAGGGTACGGGTGGCGCCGCCAAAACCACGATCACCTTCTTCACGGATGACTGCAAAGAGGGCGACATGATGCGCGTGGCGTACCGCCGCAGGGTGGTGAGCGCGAGCGTGACGACCGTGCAGACCAGCAACAAGACGGCGACCGGCAGCCTGTGCGTCCACTGGCCTGTGTACAGCGACGGTTCCGATGTCGCGCAGAGCTCCGTCAAAGGCTGGTTGCACATGGAGTTGCCGCGCGTGCGCGTGACCGCATTCCCAGGTTTTGATACCTCGTATAAAACGGCTGCGACGAACAGCATTACGTTCAGCGCCGTTGACCCGAAGACCGCGAACGACCAGATGTACGCCTTGACGTATGAGCCGCTGGACGGCAGCGGCAACATTGTGACCACGCCGACGCAGGGTGCGTCTGACTGGTAAGAAAGGTATGAAACAGAGAGGCGCGGGCAATACCGCGCCTCTCCAAAGCCGGGGTGGGTTCACTGAACCAAGGCCGTCACCACAGCCCCGGATGTGTCCTCGTCAATGATTTCGCCGGTGTAGAACACATCGACGCTGGACCCCAGGATCAAACCTTTGCACTTGGTTTTGTCGGCATCAACCGTCGAGAACGCCAGGGTGCGCCCATCCTCCGCACGGATTTTTATGGTGTTCATCGTCGCGTCCAGGATCGCGCCCGTGATACGGACAGGCGTATCAGATGAAATCTTGCCGACCCCTTGCGCCGGGTCTTCCCAAATGCCAGCATCCGTGCGCAGCATAAAAGCGTACTCGCACTCGTTCTCACCCCATGCGCAGGTGAGCTTGAACCCCTGAATGGATTGCCCGGCCTCATAGTCGCGGCTGTCAGAACTGAGCATGGTGAGAAAGTTGCCGGGCAAAGGGAAACTGCCCTCGCCATCTTCAAAAGTGAACGGTAATTCGTCCTGCGGGACATCCACCCAATACTTTTGTGTCCCGTCCTCATTGAGCACATAGCCGGTCAGGGCCATTCGGTCAGGTGCATCGCCATCAAACGTGAAATGTATCGGCGTACCAAGCGGCACATACGGCAGTTCTTCGGTTCCCTTGGCAAGACTTTCCAGCGTATCCGCCCGGTCTACCATGGCTCCGTTCCATATGTTCAGCCCCATCGTGGACGGGAGGATAATCCCATCGGCAGTCACAGAGAGTTCCGGCACCTGCGATTCCAACGAAAACGCCATGGCCGGACTGAATGCCAGAGACCCCATCAGCACCAACACAATACCAACGGCAAATACTTTTTTCATTTCAACACCTCCTTCGGGTGATACCAATAAGACGTATCGCGCGTGGATGAGATTCCCAAATAATAACAAGACGCGAGGAGGCGCCGCATGGAAAAAAAGGCGATACCCCAAGGAACGGAAGAAGCCCTATCGCTTCCCGCCCACGGACGAAAAGAGAAAAAGCTGCCATCCGAAAAGCAGAGCCAACGCAAGATGCCAAAGGGCGGCGCGCCGGAGAACACAATCATGATTGGCGATACCTTGGTGGAAGTGAAACCCACCAAGCTGAAATACCAGCGCAACCGCACCGCGACGCTGTACAAGCTGCTGGACATCTACCCGTTGACCGATGTGCTGGCGATGGAGGCCGGCGCGTTTGGCGAGGACGACGAGCGAGACGGCGACAAGGCCGTGTTCGACTGGCTCATCGCGGTGCTGGATGATGAGCCGTTTGTCCGCGCCTGCTACGACGAGATGGACACCGAAACCATTGAACGGTAGCTGTCCATTTTCAAGAGAGTCAACAGGATTACCGATAAAGAGGACCATCAAAAAAAACTGCTGGCGACGGCCAGGGAATTACCCTCGACCGCGCCGTCGCGTTAATCGCCGCGCACCTTGGCGTGGTAAACGAGGATGAAATCAACGGGATGTCGTTCGTATTTTTCGAGGATGTGCTGGCAGAGCTTGGGCACAAGCTGCACTACGATGCCATTATCAACTACGCCGGGAACTCGTTCATGGAAAAGAGTTGGGAGCTCATATCCGAAAGCAACCCGTTCAACATGCAGGGTGCGCACGGAAAGGGCGGCAAGGACAAA
This sequence comes from Eubacteriales bacterium, assembly GCA_031550535.1. Lineage (GTDB taxonomy): Bacteria > Bacillota > Clostridia > Christensenellales > Aristaeellaceae > Avichristensenella. Next base: position 229,748 of record JAVBOM010000008.1, on the reverse strand, counting down.
GGGCTTGCGGGTTTCCTATCTGGCGCTGACATCAAAATACTGGGAGGGTAACACATGGAAGCGATGAAAACCAAGGAAGGCTACTACGACAGAAGCGATGTGCTCGCTTTGGGCGACGCGGAGATACACTACCGGCGCGTGCTGCCGTGCAAGGCGAAGACCTGGATGGCGCTGGACTTGGCGGAGGCCGCGCTGGTGTTTGACGAGGATGCCGGGATTGTGTACGAGGGCTACACCTACGAAGTGGTGCTCGTCGTCCTGATGATGAAATACTACACCGACCTGGACTTGTCCACCTTCGAGGGTGAGGAGGGCTGGTATCAGCTATACGACCTGCTGGAATCGCACGGGGCGCTGGACGCCCTATACGGAATGCTGGCCCCTGACCTTGGGCAGGTGGAGAAAATCTACAGGCACATCAAGGACGCGGCGGCGGCGACGTTTGAGAAGCAGCATTCGCTTGCGCACAAGGTGATGAAATCGTTCGGCAGTCTGCTCGGGGACGAGGACTTGATGACTTCCGTTGCAAAGGCGGAGGGCATCAACAGCCGGATGATTGACATGCTGGCCGCGTTTCAGCAGAAGCCGCAGACGCCGGGGCAGATGGCAAGGGCCGGGATGATTCCGTTTGCGAAACGGGATATGAAGAAGGAGCCTCCGTTCCAGAGAAATTCGCATCCGTAAGGTCAAGAGAAATGTCGGGAAAGGCTTTGAACAGCATTGTATTCTTGTCATTATCTGGTAGAATATTAGGTGCTGAGAATGAACCGGCAAGTGAACGCGCGCTAGTCTCCCCAAAGGCAGGAGGTATTGCGGAACTCCCTTGCCACGCCAGATGAAGGGAGAATGCTATGAGTATGAGACGGCTGGTTTCGGTTATCCTTGTGCTTGCGTTGACCGCAATGTTCGCCCCTGCTGCGCAGGCACTTACTACGGAGGAGAAACTCAAAGAGTATGAGGATGAGCGATTCAAAGGGGCATATGACGCGTTAATCGAAATAATGCAAGGCGCACCTAGTTACCTGCCGCCTGATACTGATAAGAATCAGCGGTTGCAGGCATATCAGGAGTTTATGGCAAAAAAAGATGGCAACCAGCTCATGCAAACCGTTAAAGCGTTGCTTCCTTTAGTGGTAGATGGCGCAACTGTGTTTCCTTCAGACGCAACCTGGCGTGATATTGCGCGCTCATGTGAACTGAATAAGGCTATTTTGGTTTTTGACCGGAACGATGAGGGCAAAGAATCCTACTGTATAGTAGATGGGGTTCTTAAAATGAGGAATGCCGATGATGATTCCACTCGTGCCGCCTTGCCGCAGGGCGTCAGGGCATACAGCGATAACGACGGGGACTTGCGCCTGTATATTGGCAATGGTATGTTTGCTGTGATTCTGGGCGAGGAGTTGGACGCACTGTACTTGGAACGGGATGCGAGCGCCTTAATCATCGGGGGGGCTGTCCGCAAGGTTACGGCGGGCGGAACATCGAGCGTGTTGGCAATAGAAACAAACATTAAGCAGGTTTTCTCCACAGACGAAGCCGTGATTCTGCTGAACAACACAGGCGAGACGAAGGGTTTTTTTGACAAACATGGAATCGCCATCGGCACGATCACACTTGTTCAAGGCCGAATGAGCAACAAGGTTCCAAAGGCGGAGGACGTGAAAGACGAAACCGTTACGGTGGAATATGTTGACCTATTGCCCAACATCTGGGATTCGCCGTACGATACATCAGGTGGCTCAAGCGTCAATCCGCCCTCGCAGCCCGCATCGGGTTGCAGTTGCCCGAGTAAAATTCAATCCTTCTGTGGAAGCACCTGTACCTGTAGTTGCTGCACACCGTGATCTGGATGCGCGTGCGTTCGCTGATGCCGATGTGACGCTATAATTGAAGCGGGATATGAAGAAGGAGCCTTCACGTTCGTGAGGCTCCTTTGTTCGGCGTTCATCACGCATACTATCTTCTGCACTCGCCAATTACAACCGTTCGCCACTTTGCGTTGGACTGTACTTCCCTAAAGGCCCCGGTAACGGTAAGTGAATCATGGTTCTGCAAGTCAAGCACATAGTACCATTTTCATACGCAAAAAGAAACGCCAGAATGGAGTGAGTGAATTGCCGAAGCCCGACGAGAAGCTGGTCGGCACATAGTATCTTGACCTGACGCGGCTCAGGAAAGACGTGAACGAAACCAACGCGATGCTCAGGGAGCTCGGCACCGGCGTCAACCTGGACATGACGGCGGTGGTCGAGCGGCAGGTACGTTCGCTCCTGACATCGTTCCGCAACGAGATCAAGAAAATGTCCGCCGAAACCAAGCAGGCAACCAGCGACATGGGCGCCAGCGTATCGGACACTGCGCTGAAACTGGGGAACCTGACGAAGATCACCAAGCAGATTCGCAAGGATGGCAGTGTATCGACGCTGACCGAAGGGTTTGACAAGTTCAACCAGAAGGTGAAAGAGGTTTACCGTTGCGGAGAGCTTGCTGCCCGGTCCATCACCAAGATTGGCCCGCAGGCTGAGGCCATTGAGAAAGCCAACAAGCTGTACGCGGAACAGCTTTCCGCCCTCAAGCAGCTTAACCGGCTCAAGGCCGAGCGCCTGAATATCCCGGACAACACGCCCAAGGCGAAGTGGCAGGACGAACGGATTGGCGAGGCGGAAGCCAACATCGCGAAACAGCGGGAAGCCATCAAGCTGCTTGATGAACAGGTGGTGCGCCGCTCCCAGTTGGTGAAGCTGGCGGACAAGGAGGCGCAGTTGTCGCGGTCGCTGGCGGACAAGTCCGCGACCCAAGCGTTTACGGGTTCGCGGGAGATTGACCGGACCCGAGCGGCGTATCAGCAGCTTTCCGAAGCCATCCGCAACTACAACGCGGCGGCCAAGACCGGGAACACAGCGGGACGCGCGTACTGGTCGCAGAACGCGAACGACGCGGGGAAAGAGATCCGCGCTATCGAAGCAAAGCTCGGTTCCCTGAACCTGGAAGAAGGTGCGCGCAAGCGACTGCTGGACATCACGCAAAAGGCGCACGACGCGGAGTCCCAGCACGCGAATGTCTTTAGGGACACGGGAAAAAACATTGGCGGCGTGAACCAGTTGCTGGACAGCATGGGCACGCGGCTGGTGAAGATCGCAGCGACGTATGTGTCCCTCCGCGCCTTGACGACATTCTGGCGGGAAGCCACACAGTATGCACAGCAGTATTACGACAAGCTAAACGAAATCCGCATCGTAAGCGGCATGACGCAGATGCAGGTGAACGACCTGGGCGCGACGTATCGCAGGCTTACGCAGACGATGAGCGTGTCGTCCACCGAAATCGCGTCCGCCGCCGTAGAGTTTTGGCGGCAGGGCTTGCCAGAGGCTGAGGTCAACAAACGGCTCACCGCAACGGTGCAGTACGCGAAGATCTCAGCCATGGCGTTTGAGGATGCCGCGCAGTTAATGACCGCCGCAACGAATACGATGTCCGTGTCAGGCCAGCGTGTCGCGGACGTGTGGGCGTACCTGGGGGACGCCAGCGCCAGCGGAGCCGATGAGGTCGGCAAGGCGATGCAGAAGGCTTCATCCGGCGCGAAGGAGTTCGGTGTCAGTTTTGAATGGCTGGGCGCGTGGATCGCAACGGTCTCGGAAAAAACACGGATGGCCCCGGAAGTCATTGGCACCGCTTTTGCGAGCTAGTCCGCACGGCTCCACAGCATCAAGCAAAAGGGGTTCAGTGAGGAAGACTCCACCCAGATCAACGACATTGCTAAAGCGTTGGACAAACTGGGGAAACCCCTGAAGCTCATCAATGACGAAACCGGCGAATGGTACGACATGAGTCTGATCTTCGAGCAGATTGCCGAGCAATGGGACACCCTGGACGGCAAGACAAAGGCGTATTTGGCCACTGCGCTTGCCGGCACCAAACAACAAAACATCTTCCTGGCCCTGATGAACGACATGGCAAAAGGGGCCGAGGGCGGCAGCCGCGCGTATGAACTATATGCGGGGGCCATGGACGCGGCGGGCACTGCATCCCAGAAATATGCCATCTGGCAGGAGAGTGTGGCGGCGGCGCAAGGCAGACTTGCGGCCTCCATGGAAGGGCTGTACGGGATGGTGAATGCTGAGTGGATGAAGGACGGATATGACGGGCTCGCCATCCTGGTGGATCTGTTTGTTGCGGGGAGCACTGCTATGGACGGGTGGAACTAGAAGCTACCGATCCTCATCGCGGGGATTGGCGCTGTGTGGGCCATTGTCATAAAGCTCAAGACGGCTATTGTCGCGCTACAGGCAGCCACCACCGCAGCCGGTGGAATTACCGCCGCGCTATCGGGTGGGAACATCGGCTTGATTATCGCGGGCATCGCTGGCGCCATATCGCTGATTACTATGCTCACCGGCTCCATGGCAAAGGCGCTGGAACCGGTGGACTACTCCGAACAGATTGCCTCGCTTTCCGAACACCAGGGCACCGTAAGCGAGATGGCGAAGGAATACACAGGGCTTGCCGCCAAGGAGAAAGTGACGGCAACGGAGAGCGCCAGGATGAACGAGATACTGAAGACGTTGGCCGGCACTTCACAGACGCTGCATGACGCGCTGACCACCGCGACGGGCGGATTTGTGAACCAGGCGGAAGCCGTGAAGACCCTGAACGGATACCTGGCGGATACCGGCGAGAAGCTGAACAACCTGGAACGCCTGCAAGCCACTGAGGCTTTCAAAGACTTGGGCAGCCTGAAGGACGCGCAGAAAGCCGTGAAAGAAGCGAAAGCGGTTGAAGACACCCTCAAAGAGTTTGACATCTGGAGAAAGGCCAACGAAGGCGTTGGCTCCGAGAACTTCATCTACTACGCGAACCGGCAAGCGGCTGACCCAAAGGCAGACACCGAAAAATGGGGCGGCATTGCAGATGTGGTACATGAGATGCAGCGGGAAATCTTTAACGCCTGGACGGGATACAACTCCGAGGATGTGGACCGTTGGTTCATGAAACATAACCTCTCGGTTAGGGGCGGAGTAGAGAGCACGGCGGCCACCCTGGACGGCGCGTGGGAAGAGATTGAAAAGCACCTGCTTCCCTTTGCCAGGGGCCCGCAGTACGACGAGATGGGCGGTTACTGGCAGGGCCAGATGGACCAGATTTTCAAGGGCATTGTGGACAGCATCGACAAGGAAGGCAAGGTGACGGAGGAAGCCATACTCGCCGTGGCGGTACGGATTGACGCCGGGATGGAGGAACTTTTCAAAGTATTCTCCGGCAACCCAGACCTCGCCAAGCTCATGGAAAAGCAGGAAGAGATGCTGCCCACGCTAAAGCCCGAAGGGCTGGAGGAGTACAACGCCCTGATCGGCGAGATCAACAAGGGGATTGAAGCCGCGAATGCCCTGATGCCGGACGATGCCCGCAAGCTAGACCTGTTCCCCACCTTCACGGACGACGAACTGAAGAAGCTACGGGAAGCGGAAGCGGAACTGACCACGCTGTCGGCAGCGATGAATGATGCGTTTGCCAAAATCCGAAAAGGCCGGGAGGCCGAGGCAGCGGAAAAGAACCTGTACGCCGACGAGATAAAGGCGCTGAAAGATGCTTGGGCAACGGATGAGAGCGGCACGGCCTTTATCAAGACGCTGAACGGCATCTTCGGTGCGAATGACGCGCTGGGCACCGGGCTGTTGGAAACATATGAGGCGCTGGAGACGCTGGCAAACGGCGAGATGGACCACGCCGAGGGGTTGGAAGCCTTTGCGGGGATGGAGCGGCACGCGACTACCCTATCTCAGGAGCGCACGGCGAAGCTGCTGGAGGAAGCCGAGGCGGAAAAGGCAGTGGCCGAGGGGCAAAAGGAACACTACCTCACCATGCTGGGCCAGCTACGGGACACATACCAACAGAGCGGGTACGACGCTTTCGTTGCGCAATGGGATAAACTGAGCGACACCGCGAAACAGGATATTTCGGACCTATATCCAGAGGTGGCGAAACTCGCCACGGCGATGGGAGAAGCGGGCGACGGCGCGGTCATACTCGAAAACGCGCTGAACGCGGCAGCAAACATGGACTTCACTAACTTCAGGAAAACGTTTGGCGAGGACAGCATCAAGCAGAAAAAGTCGGAGGACGCGACGGCGGCAAAGGATGCGGGGTTCAAGGATCAATTGGCTACCCTTGATGCGGCGTTGAAAACAGGCGGTGCGGAAGCGATGCGGAACGCGCTGTTTGACATCATGAGCACGAACGAGGAGTTATACGGTTCCCTGATGTCCACCTACACCGTGCTGTATCAGCTTGCCGACGGGACGCTGAACACCGCGCAGGCGGCGGACATCCTCTCCCAGGCGTATAACGCACAGGCGATAAACTCCGCAAAATCGACGAAAGAAATGCGGGACCAGCTCGCCCTGGAAAAAGAATTGGTAGCGTCGGGCAAGGGCTATTACAAAGACACGCTGGTGAAGCTCCAGGCGGCGTACATGGCGGATGGCACCAAGGGCTTTCACGCGGAATGGGACAAGTTGGACGACGCGGCAAAGAAGTTCATCCTTGAGAATTATGATGCCGTGGCTGACCTGGCCGTGGAAACAGTGAAGCGGAGCGCGGGTGTGGTGGATGCCATCTTTGACCGGGCGATTGCGAAGGCAGAAGTGATGAAGGAAAAGCTGCTGAAGGAATCGCTGGCCGAGGGCGCGGCGGAGTACATGACGAAGTTGCCCGCCGATGACGCTCAAGAAACCGGGTTTCAGGATCAACTGAAAGCATTGCGCGAGGCGCTTACATCCGGCGACTTCATGGGCACACTGGCCGGGTTTGGCGAGGCGATAACAAGCGCGCTGATGGCCGAACACCCCTGGCTGAACGAGATTATCGCCATGCTGGGTGAGGCTGAAGCAGGCACGGTCGCCGTGACGGACGCGACGCTGCTGATGGACGAGCACATTCAGGGCACATATGAGCATTTTCTGGCGTCCATTGAGGCGCTGACAGAGGCGAACGGCAATGCCTTAGACACGGAAGAAGAACAAATCGCAACGTTGTCCTCCCTGCTGGCGCTGTTGAATCAGGACAACGGTGTGGAGGCGTTTGGAAAAGCGTTCAGTTCCATGGACGAAGAAATGCGCAAGGCCCTGTACGACGCGTTCCCCGCGCTGCAAGAGTTCTTTGAGGCATTCGACGAAGGTTCGGAGGGCGCGGGAGCGGCGATTGCAGGACTGCGCAAGGAAATCGACCGCCTGAACCTGAAGAAAATGCAACGTGACGGCAAGGCATGGGATGAGCTGACCGGCGCGTTTGAGAGTGCGGAAAAAGGCGGCAGGGAGTTCGCGAAATCCTACGGCGCTGTGCTCGGCAAGGTGGAAGACCTGACGGAAGCGTCCGGCGCGCTGGCATTTATTCAAAGCGAAGAGAAGAAAAAGGCGAGCGACCTGGCGGACGCATACAACGTGCTTGCCACCTACACGGGCGTCTCCGCCGAGCAACTGCGGAGCAACCTGGACCCAGCGCTGTGGGCCATTGCGGGCGACAGTGACATTGCGGCTGGCAGCGCGTCGTTCCTGGCGGATATGCTGTTCAGGACGGCGGGCGTGCAGTTCAGCGCAGCAAACTGGCAGGCACAGCTTGCCGCGCTCTCCGCATCATCTGACGCGACGACTGCGAACCTTGCGCGGCTTATCCAGACGATGTTACAGGCTTCCGGTTCCTCCCTGTACATGGACGGGAACACCGTGAAGGTGAAATGGGGATCGGGCGGCAGCTACACCCCGCCTTCCGCGAGAAAGAGCGGCGGCGGTGGCGGCGGTTCCAAGGACGCGGCGAAAACGGTGTCGGCCGTTGAAAAGCTGCTGGAGATGATGCGGCAGACCACGGAGATTGAGGATCACCGGCGAGAGCTCGCACGCATGGGACAGGATTACCACGAGGCGACGGGCGAGATTCAGGGCGTGATTCACTACATGGAAAAAGAACGGGCGATTGTCCAGGAAAACAGCGCGACGCTGTGTGATTATCTGAGCCAGCTTGAGCGGGAGATCGAAATCAAGCGGCGTGAGGTTGCCGCTATGGGCACCAGCGCCAAGGGCTACGCGGACGCGGCGAAGGAACTGGACGAACTGCAAAAGCAGCATCAGGACTACAGCAAAGAGTTATTGCAAAACCAGACGGACATGGAGTCGCTGACGAAAGCGATTAAGGAGCAGTACGACGCGATCCGCGAGATGGAGATTGACCTTCGGAACACCATCCATGACGCGATATAGGATCGGGAAGCGCTGAACCAACGCATGCTTTCGGGGACCATAGACATCGAAAACGAAATCATCGACATCCTGACCAAGCGGTATGAGCACGAACGGGATGAGGCCATCAAGACTGCCGACCTGAAACGCAAGGCGCTGGAAGACGAGATGCGCTTGCTGGACGAACAGCTTGCCAAGCGGAAGGAACTGGAAGACCGCGAGGACAAGCTGAAGAAGCTGCGGCAGCTTGAGGAGCAGGTCGCACGCATCTCCATGGACCCCACCCGGCACAAAGAGGAACTGGCCCTGCGCGAGGAAATTGCGAAGCTCCGCAAAGAGATGGCCTGGGCGACCGCCGAGGATGAGGTGGACGCGCAGAAGGACGCGCTCCAGCAGCAGATAGACAGCATTGACGAGTACCTGGAGTACATCAATACGTACTACGAAGAGTTGCTGGCGAACCCGCGTAAGCTGATTGAGGAAATGGCCTGGCTGATGCAGAAGACCGATGAGGAAATCATCGCCTGGCTGACTGAAAACCATAGTGACTACGCCAACATGAGCGATGCCATGCGGCGGGATACGGTGAACGGCTGGCAGGCAATGTGCGATGACATGCGGGGCTTCACGCAAACGTTTTGGGACGAGGTTGAGGATATCATAGCCCAGGGTGACGAAGCTATCATTGCGTTTCTACAGGAACACAGCCAGGAGTACAAAGAGGCCGGCCGATTGCAAGCGGAAGCGTTCGTAGACCAATGGCGGCAGAAGCTGGAGGACCTGCGGAATGCTTACAAGCAGGTGCGCGACGAGATTAACAGCTACGATTATGCGCCCATCCCCTCCCCGAGCGGTGACGGCGGTTCCGGCAGCGGGGGTTCCGGTGGCGGAGGCAAGAGCCGGTACAAGTTTGAAGTTTTGGGCAGGGTGTACGGCCCCTACGCCACCCTGGCTGAGGCGCAGATGGCGAAAGAGCTTGAGATACAAAGGATAAAGGCGAACGCACCGACCGGGAGCAGCATGTATGGCGAAGGGATTAAGGCAATCCAGGCAGCCAAAATAGTCAAGTATGCCAAGGGTGGCATGAACTTTTCAACCGGGTTGGCTTGGCTTGACGGCACGAAACAAAAGCCGGAGCGCATCCTGAGCCCATACCAGACGGAATTGTTCGAGGATATGATTGCGTCGCTCCATGAGATACGGGTGAAGACGCCGGCGGTAGCGGCGATGCCCGCAATGCAGCCGCCAAAGGATCGTGTTTTTCACATCGAATCCATACAGGTAAACGTGGAACGCTTAGAGCGTGACACGGACTATGAAGTGATGGCGAAGCGCGTTGGGGAACACATACTGGACGAAATATCCAGGGGGACGCCTGTCGGAGGTTTCCGATTGGGCAGATAAAACATGTGGGGTACGCATTCAAACATGGGTGCGTATCCTGCAATATGATGTTGGGGTAAACCAGAACCGCAAGAGGATTTATGTGATGATCTGTGTTAAAGGTATCCGATATTGTTCTATGCTAATCCGATTGGCTTCTTCCAATGATATATTGCTATCTCCACTATCCCAAGTACGGGTTAAGCATGAAAATAAAAAATTGCCAAACTTTTCAATCAAAGATAATTTTGTAGTGCCGTCTGGGTCCAGCTTAGACAATATGTATTGCTTTCTCGCGTTGAACAAGGCGCTTATATCAGGGTGTTCCTGAAGAAATAGTTTTAATTGCTGAACTTCTTTATATAATCTTTTCTTTGCATCTGTCGGGGGGAAACACGAGTGAATGCTTCTTTGAAAATTCATTATCTTATAGCGCAATCGTCTTTTTTTCATATGCCCCAATCCCCCTCTCAAAACTCTTGAAGTGAAGTGTACACCAAAACGCAATTGTTGGCAAGGAGTGATTGACATTTTTGGGTTCACCTACAACGGCGTTCACAGCAGCCTGTACGGGTGTTTTTACACCCCCACCGCCACCGAGCAGGGACGTGACATGCCGCCCTATAGCGTTGAAGACATTGAGGTTGACGGGCGTGACGGGGGATATTACGTCGGCAGCACGGTGAAGCCGCGCGAGTTCAATTTGGACTGTTTCGTGGAAGACATTACCACGGAAATGAAGGCCGGTTAGCTGCGCTGGCTCGACCGAAAAACATCCGGTCTGCTTATATTCAACGACAAGCAAGTGTCGTACCGGGTGCGCCCGGTGAAAGCGGTTGAAATAAGGCAGTATACGTACCGGGCAGCGGACGGGAAGCAGTACAGCGGTACATTCACCATCACATTCAGGTGCTACGACCCCTTCGGGATGATGCTGCGAAGCACGTACACGGGGATGCCTGACAGGGAGGAACTGGCTACGACCGGAATCCTGCCTGTCGGCATGATGCCACCCGCGCCGGAACTAACCAGCCAGCGATTCCATCTATACAACTGCGGGACAGAGAGGGCGCACACGCGCATCCTGCTGGCCGGGGAGGTTGGAGATGGGCTGACCATAGAGAACGCGACGACCGGGCAGGTGTGCCGGATTGCCGGGCTGCATGAGGGATAGATACCGCAAGGGGCTTATCTGGACATCAACAGCGAAACCGGCCAGGTGTTGCAGGTAAAGGGCGAAGAAAAGAAGCTGGCGTTTCACTACCATGACCTCGGCTACATCATGCTGGCGCCGTGTTTGCCGTTCGTGCGGGAGATGCGGGTCGCGCATGAAAAGGATTCGCCAATCATCACGTCGGAGGGAATGTTTGCGCCCCACATGGCGGGGCAGTTCGTTTTCCTGGATGGCGTGTGGAGGAAGATCCACCGGGTGGAGGACGCAGACAACGCGGTTCTGTTGGAAAGCGCGCTCACTGCCGGAACGACCGTGACGCCGGTGGTGACGATGAACGAGATATGGTTGCGCGGGGATGGCGTTAGTCTGGACAAGCTCCAGGTAGAGTACACACCACGCGTATGGTGAAAGGTTTGGTGAGATGACGGATGATAGCAAGAGTTTTCCCGCGCAGGACAAGGGCGACGCCGGATGGCCCATTCGCATTCGCTAACTGCCCGCCGCCATAGAGCCTGCCGCAGATAGACGCTGTGCATGTATCCGTCGCTTTTACCTGGGATATGCCCAAGGCCGAGGTGCTTGCGCGTGCATGGGAAGCGGTCGGCGTTCCGGTCATGATCGGAGGCCCTGCGATGCTGGAACGAGGCGGAGACTTTACGCCCGGCCTGTACCTGAAGCGTGGGTATGTCATCACGTCGCGTGGGTGCAACAACCGCTGCTGGTTTTGCTCGGTGCCTGCTCGGGAGGGGTATGCCCTTCGGGAGTTACCAGTGACCGATGGATGGAACGTGCTGGACGACAACCTGCTGGCTTGCTCTCCAGCGCACATCGACAAGGTATTTGAGATGCTAAAGAGGCAAGACGAAAAGCCGGTGTTCACGGGCGGGTTGGAAGCGAAGCTGCTCACACCCGACGCGGCGAAGCGGCTGAAGGACATACGCACCAAACGGTTGTACATGGCTTACGACACGCCGGACGATTATGAACCTCTGCGGTGCGCGGGGCGCATGCTGTTGGATGCCGGGTTCACCGTGGCAAGCCATACCCTGTGCTGCTATGTGCTGATTGGATACCCAGGCGATACGATGGACGCGGCGGCGAAGCGGCTTGAGGACACGATGCGGGCGGGGTTCTTCCCCTACGCGATGCTGTACCGCGACGAGCAAGGCGAAACGAATCCAGACTGGCGGCGTTTTCAACGTGAGTGGGTGCGACCGCAGATTGTAGGCACCAAGCTAAAGAAGATATGGGGTGATGCGCATGGCAAACCGGATATACTTGGCGATATTCAACACGGCTCTGGTAAAACTGTGCGAGCTTTATGATTCTTAGACACCCTCCATCGGGCAGGCGTATGACATCGGCCTGACATCCCAAATGAACGGGTGGAAGGAACTGACCTTTTCGGTTCCTTACATGATTGAAGGCGAAACGAACTGGCGGGTGGACTACCTGCGCGGGGAGTATTATGTTCGGGTCATCATGGATGATGTGGTGGACTGGTACATCCTCGACGCACCGGCTCAATCACACAAGGGGTTGGCGCTGACCTGCACCGTGACCTGTTCCCACCTGTCATCGTTACTGACGAAAAAAAACCTACACCTTTACTTTGATGATGAAAATGGCATCGGCACGGCGCAAGACCTGTTGGGAAAGGTGCTCGCCGGGACGGGCTGGACGTAGGGCGTGTGCGAAACGTTCTTGGAGCGAGACGGTGAAACCGAGAAGGTGCGCAGCCTGAAAGCAGATGGTAAGCGCGGCGCGTACATGCTGATTACGGACATCTGCGAGTTGTTTCAGGGATACCCTGTTTTTCATGGTAACTCCAGGACGGTGGACGTGTACTCCCTGAACCGGCGCGACGCCTAGTTGGAACTTAACTTTGGGAAAAACCTGACCAGCATTGTGAGGAAAGAAGACACCCAGAACATCGTGACCCGGCTCTATGTCGAGGGCGAGTATGCCGATCTTGGCTATGTCGGGATTGATAGCGTCAACCCGACCGGGTAGCCTTTTCTCATTGACTTCGGTTACTACAAGGAGATTGGCGTCTTTACGCAGGCGCATCAGGACGCGCTGGACATCTACCTTGCGGAGATGGCGTTGATTCACGCCGAGGGTATGGCGCACGCCGCCGAGGCGCTGAAGCTGGAAACGGAACTGAGCACCCTGTGGGGGCAGGTTGGTTATGCGGCGTATGCCCTGGTGGGCGGTGAAGTTGTCCGCACGGTAACGGGTGGCGGCGTAACAGCGGAGCAGACTGTTGCGCAAGCCGGGGACGTGCTGACCGTGGTGCTGGCGAACTGGGATATTGCGTACCGGACAGTGACAGTGGACGATCCGGCGTTTTTGCCGGGCGACCGATACGCGGTGAAGTTAATTCCCAAGGCCATCGGCCTGATCGGCGGGAAAGAGGTCGCGATTGAGGCCAAGGAGCTGATGCTTCAAAAGCACTGGACGCAATGGGAAAAGGAGATGAGCGAGGCGCGGCGCGAGCAACTGCGGGAGCAGATTGGCGCGACGGAAATGGCGATTATGGATCTTCGCTACGGAACGGCGGAATCCGAAGGGCTGTACAGCCTGATGACGCGGGCCATTGACCTGTCCTTCACCGTCGCCGACGCAAATGCCGTGGCCGCGCTGGACAGAGGGCGGCAGCAGGAAGCGGAGAACGCGCTGGCGGCGGCACTGGGCGACATGCTGCGCGACGGGTACTGGAGCAACACGTCGTATGCCCCTGGGCAGGAGATGAACTTATACCTGGATGCGCTGGACATCATGGCGGAGGTATCGCGGCCTGCCGTTTCCTACACGGTGGCGGTGCAAAACCTGGCGATGCTGACCGGGTACGAGATGGAGCGCTTCCGGCTGCACCAGACGCTACGCATATGGGATGAGGCGTTGCGGCTTAACGACTACGCTTACGTGACAAAGCTGGTGGAGCAACTGGACGCGCCGGAGAAAACGAGTATTACGATCAGCAACGAAGCGATGCACGTTGGCGGGGTGACATAGGAAAGCATCCTGCGGCGGATTGCCACGGTGGCCGAGGCGGTCAACAGCAAAAACGCGCTGTATGACCGTGCGAAGGCAATCTCCCCAGACGGCACCATCCCGATGCAACGGCTTCAGGGGACGATTGATGTGCTGAAGACGCGGCTGTTTTCCAGCGTCAGCAATTGGCATACGGACGAAAACGGCAACATCATGTAGGAAGCCCTGGACGGGCGAAGCGCGATGAAGCTGTGCGGCGAAGGGTTCCAGATTGCGAGCGCCAAGGATGATGACGGGCACTGGGATTGGCGCACCTTTGGAACGGGCGAAGGGTTCAGCGCCGATGCCATCATCACAGGCTACTTATCCGCCGACCGCATTGAGGCCAACACGATCACCGCCAACAAGCTGGCGGCGGATGTCGGGCAATCGCTCGACCTCTCCAGCAACGTGAGCATCAACATGGTCGTGGAGAGCATGGTTGATTCGGTTGCCCAGAGCATTTTGGACGGGGTGGATACGCCAGTTGTCTCCCCTTTCGCGCCTGAACCGCCGAAGCAGGATCAACTTTGGCTGGACACAATGACTGACGCTTGGAAACGCTGGGATGGGACGGCGTGGGTAGAGTGCAGCGTGAGCGACGATGTGCTTGCGAACATCTACGCCAACATTGAAAAGAACCGGACGGCCATTGAACAGTCGGAATCGTCCATACGGATGACGGTGGAACAGCAGAAGACGGAGTTTGATTCCTCGCTGACGGGGCTGGAATCCGCGCTGCAATCGTTCATCACGCAGACTGCGAAGGATATCACATTTGTTTATAACGAAGCCACCAATTACACCGTGTCAGCGACCGGCGAAATCTTGGAGTATATCAACCAAATCCAGTCCTACCAGCGGTTTGACGCCAACGGGCTTGAGCTTGGCGTATTGGGAAGTCCTTTTCTGGCGCGGCTCGGCAACAGCAAGCTGTCGTTTCTTCAAGACGGTACGGAGATTGCGTATATCTCGAACAACCGGCTTTACATCACTTCCGCACGCATCACTGAAAAGCTGACGATTGGCGCGGATGATAACGGGTGCTTCGAGTGGTAGATGACCGCGACCGGACTCGCGCTTAAATGGAGGGGATGACATGCCGACTGTAGACTATGTATGCTATGTAAGCACAACCAGCCGGGACTAGGCGACGGGCACCACAATCAACGAGTATTTCGCGCGGGAAGGCGACGCCCCGCCATCCGGCGCGCGCGTGACCGGCGCGACACTGACAGTATCCAGCTTCCGGGCTTACTCCGGGAAGGGAACCTACCTAACCCTTGGTGGGTATGGATCAACCGGCACATTTGCGCAGAATGAAGCGGTGCATAGCGCGACGGTTAGCGCGACGGTTGCGGCCAGCATCCTGAGCTTTTCGGGCGGGACAATCTCCCTGACCGTGAACACGACACAGGCGTCATCCGGGAACCAGCTAAACTTCAGAGAATCATGCGTGCTGACGCTCACGGTCCACTACGCGGAAACCGCGACCAGTTCGACCGGTTCCCTGAGCAAAACGACGGCGGCCATTGGCGACAGCATTTCGCTGACGATCAATCCCTCGTCCGGCACGGTATCGCACCGGGTGGTGTGGTCGCTGGGGTCATATAGCACGCCGTTCACCATCCCGGCAGGTGGTTCCATCTGTTCTTTCATCATCCCGGAGACCTGGGCGAACGCCATATCAGGCTCCACCGCCACGGCGTATGCCACGCTGCACACCCTGGACAGTTGGGGCACGCAGATTGGCTCGACCTACTACACGTTCACCGTCACCCTGGCCGGCGCGGCTTCCCCGACGATTGGGTCGTTTACCGCCACGCGCGTGGACGGCGATGTGCCGGCCGGGTGGGGTGTGTATGTGCAGGGCAAGAGCAAGGTGATGCTGACGATAACCGGCGCGGCGGGTTCGCTGGGCAGCAGCATATCTTCTTACAAATTCAGCGGCGGCGGGTATTCGTGGAGTTCATCGGGTGAAAACAGCTACATGACGGGGTTTCTGAGCGTGGCGGGCGATGTGACGTTTACCGCCACGGTGACGGACACGCGCAACAACACCGCGACAAAGACGCTGACGATCCATGTGATGGAGTATGCGCCGCCCGCGCTAACCTCTGTGAACGGGTTCCGCTGCCAGGAAAACGGGACGGCGAGCGAGACGGGCGGGTATCTGGCGGTGCGGGTTGCCGCGACATTCACATCGCTGGACGGAAAAAACAAGCAGATGATGGCTGTGCAGTACCGGCAGATAGGCACGGACGAGTGGGCACTTGCCGTCAGCCTGGTGAACGGCGAACAAAAGATCATCAACGCCGGGTTTACGGGGGCAAACCGGTATGAGTTTTATGTCATTGCCATTGACGAATTTGCAAGTATCACGCGGACTGCCGACGTTGCCGCCGCGCAGTATACGATGCACATGGCAACGGGTGGCCTGAACGTATCGTTCGGGAAGGCCGGAAAGCGCCCCAACGCGGTGGAAATCAGCGAGGATTGGAAGCTGTACCATGGGGACACGGATGTACTGGCGGCAATCGGCGGGACGGGCGGCACCGTACCGATCACAAAGGGCGGCACCGGCGCAACCACGGCGGCGGGCGCCTTGACCAACCTTGGCGCGGCGCCGGCAGTACACAATCATTCGGCGGACAGCATTACGGCGGGCGTGCTGGCTGTGGCGCGCGGCGGGACAGGCACATCCGCACTGACAGCGAGCCGCGCGGTAATGACCACGGCGACGGGGACGCTGACCACGGCCAATGTGACGGCGGCGCAGCTTGGGTACCTCAGCGATGTGACGCGAAATATCCAGATGCAGCTTGACAGCAAGAGTTCGCTGAAGCTGGCGCACGGGACAGCGACGATAGACGGCAACAACGCCGCCTACATCAACTACAGCAGCGCGGCGTTCATGTACATGCCCTATGTTGTGGCGACCTATTGTACGACGGGGGCAAACTGGTCCGGGGACAACGGAGCGATCAAGATATACTTCAAGACCACCACTTCCGCGCAGATCATTGTGGGCGGTTCGTTTAGCTCGCCCCGAACGATAGATTGGATCGCGCTGGGATGGTGACGGCAGGATCGGCCAGCCGTGTGGAGAGCACGGGTTTCCGATAGATTAACCAAAGGAGGGATTCCATGGCGATTGAGCACTCGTTTCTCGTGAGTTCAAACGGCGACATTGCGGTTGCGGCGGGCCAGGTGATACGGTTTGCGCACTACATTCTGCGGGGTAACACGCCAGTCAGCGCTTAGGCTTTGCACGCCGTGCAAGGAAACTTGAAAGTGACCCTGAACGACAACTCCCGGTACATGTAGATGGTGCCGGAGGGCGGTTGTGTGGAACTGGACAGCATGGCGATCTACAGCATGACCGTAGTGGAACCGTGCATCATGCGGTATGAAGGAATGGCCTAAGAAAGCGAGGCGGTAAACAATGCCGATACACTACAAGCCGCCCGTGCCTGTTGGCGGCGCGACGCTGGATGGCGATGCTGTTCCCGGCGCGTTGGTTGTAGCGAAGGAAGGCGGGAAACTCGGGGCTTTTACGGTGGGTGCAGCGGGGCAACTGCTCTCCGTGGATGACGCGGGCGCGCTGACATGGATCACGATGGCACCCGGAACCGGCGAGGCGATTCCCATCGCGACCGCCGCGCTGGTGGGACTGGTGCGGTCATCCGGCACGACGGATACTATCGCTGTGGACGGCGAGACGGGCGTGATGTCGCTCAATGCGGTAAGCGTTGCCAAGCTGCGGACCCCGGTTGGCGATGAATGGATTCTGCACGCGGGGACAGCCCAGCGGCGATAAACGAAAGGCGGAATGAAGATGGCTGATCACATTACGGACGCGCGGTTCAGACAAAAGATTGATACCACGGAAGGTTGGAACCATTAGGACGCCATTGTCCTGAAGGATGGCGAAATAGGCATTGAACGCAAAGCGGTTGGCGAGGAAACCGCTTACCTGATGAAGGTTGGCGATGGCGCGAGCGTATGGGCAGAACTGCCCTACCTCCAGAGCGTCGCGGGCGATGTGTACGAGTGGGCAAAAGGCCAGAACCTCATCGACGGCGTGCTGGCGACGTATGCCTTTGATGAAACCAAGACGGGCGACATCCTGGCGACGGACACGTTACGCATTGCACTAAACAAGATTGAGAACGCCATCCGGTCGGCCATGAGCGGCGGCGGCGAAGTCAATCAGAATGCCTTCAGCGTGGTGAAGGTTGGCGATACGACGCTGGACGCGGACAGCAAGACCGATACGCTGGAGATTGCTGCCGGCGCGAACATCACGCTGACGGCGGACGCGGCAGGCGATAAGCTGACCATTGCCGCGCAGCATCCCGCCATAACGGTGGGCGCGGATACGACCAGCACGGCCTCCCCTGCCCACGGAGCGACGTTTGATGTGATCGACGGCGTGACCAAGGATGAGCACGGCCATGTGACGGCGGTGAACAAAAAGACCGTGACGCTCCCCACATGCACGGACACCGTGACGCGCGTGGGCTATGCCGGTGTGGCGGATGATGTCACCATCGGCACCGAACCGGCGAGCGGAGATGTGCTGCTGGGTGATGCCGCCGCGAAGACTGTGGCCGCGTCGATCCCCTCCGCGCCGACTGCCGAGCAGAATGTCCAGTTGCCGAACATGCAAGCCGTAAAAGCGTATGTGGACGGCTTGCTCGTGGCGAACGACGCCATGGTGTTCAAGGGCACGCTGGGCGAAGGCGGCACGGCGGAGGCGTTGTCCGCCGCGCACAAGGCTGGCTGGACATACCGGGTTACTACAGCCGGGACGTATGCGGGCCAAGCCTGCGAGATTGGCGACCTGGTTATCTGCATCGCGGACGGCACAGAGGCAAGCGACGCGGACTGGACGGCGGCGCAGACCAACATTGACGGCGCGGTGACGGCCATTTCGCCCCTGACGGCTGGCATGTTGGTGGTGGGCGGCGGCAACAAGACCGTGACGCCGCTGGCAAACGGCGCGGAAGGCCAGGTGCTCAAGGTTGGCGCAACCGGGTTGGAATGGACTGCGGACAAGGACACGCAGGTTGCCGACGTGGCGAACGATACGGGCAAGGTGCTGACGGGTATCTCCGACCACACGACCCCCACGCAGACGGAAGTAGCCGCGCTGAAATTGACCGGCTACGCGCCGGATGCGGAGAAGACCGGTGACATGGCAGCGACGGACACCCTGGGCGACGCGCTGAATAAGCTCAAGAACACAATCGACAGCAAGGCGAGCGGCGCGGGTACGGTAACGAGCGTAGGCATCACCCCGGGCGCGGGCATCGCGGTGACGGGTTCCCCGATTACCGGCAGCGGCGAAATCACGGTGGGGATTGACAACGTGGTGACGGCTCAGGCCACAGGTTTGTACTCCATCGCCCACAACGCGCAGGGGCTTATCACGGCATCCACGCCTGTGACTAGCATTCCGGCTGACCTGATTGCGAACGGGACGGATACGCTGGTGTTTTATGCGGGCACGGCGTCTACGGTAGTCTGAGAAACTGAAAACGAAGCACGGGGGCGGCGATGCGTCGCCCTCTTTGCTTTTGAAGGAGGATGCGGATGGCGCAGCGCAAAGTTGACGCGCGGTTTCGGCAAAAGATTGATACGGCGGCGAACTGGGAGAAGGACGATTAGGTGTTGCTTGACGGGGAACTAGCCCTAGCAAAGACGGCTGCCGGTGCCCTACGGATGAAGTGCGGGGACGGGACGAAGAAGTTTACGGAGTTGCCTTTCCTGGATGAACCGCTCTACACGGCAATTGGAGAATTGAGTGACGGTGGCGGCGACTACCTGCCGGTCAACACGACGGCCACCATGCCAACCGGCACGACGCGCTACAACTGCGAAGGGTATCTGTACGCCACCAGGTTATACGGTGCGGTGTGGAACGACTACGCGGAGTTTCGGGCGTGCGACAAGGCGATTTGTCCCGGCGTGGTTGTCATTCCTGTGGGTGACGCGGACAAGGTGAAGCAATGCAATAAGCACCGAGCAGCGGGCGCGCGCGTGGTGACGGACACCTATGGGATTGCTATCGGCAAAGCATCGGAACAGGACGTAGCTGTGGCGGTGTCTGGCCGCGTGCTGGTGCATGCCGAGGACAAAGCGAAGCTGCGGGTCGGTGACGCGGTGTGCGCCGGAAAGCACGGCATGATTGTGCGGATGCAGAGATGGGAAATCATCCTCTACCCCGACCGGGTGCTGGGCGTTGTGTCGTGCATCCCGACCGAAACGAATTGGCATGGCATTCCTGTAAGCGGGCGCGTGTGGGTTGAGTTGATGTAATGACAGATGAGAAGCGAGGAGGCGTAAGCATGCGGAACAGGCTCGACATTCACTTTCGGCGGAGCGGGTGCTTTTGCTTTGACGGCCAGGCGGCCAGGCAGTTGGTCGTCACGGGAGGGAACATGCGCGACAAGCTGTACAGCGGTGAGCTTTCCGGGACGGTGTTTCAAGTATTCCGGGACGGGTTTGGCCGCATAGGCGAGATAAGGCTTGCGGGTACAGAGCTTGTCCGGTACGCGGATGAGTGCCAGGAGTTCATCTTCAACCTGCTGACCAACGGCGGTTCGGTGCGCACGCTAGTGATTGAGGCGTGCGACATTCAGACAATGGAGATTGCGGATGTTTTCGCCAGGACGATGAAAGAGTTTTCTGAGTGTTTCCCTGAGCGGGAGGTTGAGCTTTAGGTGCGGTTCGCCTACCCCAGTCATGCCGGGGGTGTGATATATGGGAAAACCAACTGATCCTGCCGCGTTTTCAGCATCATCCGATTGTGATGCCGAAAGGAGCGCAACAAAAGAAAGTGCGCCTATGCGCGTCGCGGCAGCCCCGCCCAACCCACCGAAAACATTCACGGCATCCCCTTCAGAGTACACGGGTGGCGAGATAACACTGGCATGGAGCGGAGCGCAAGGTACATCAACTTCGGGTCCGATTTCCGGTTATGAGTTTCAGTATGCGACAGCCGCGAATGGAGCGCCCTAGGGGCCATGGACAAACCTGACAACCATCCGAAACAGCTTACTATCCGGCAGCATAACAACCACGACGGTAAGCAGCGCGCCCAACGGCTACACCAAATACCAGATACTTGCGGTGGCGAGCGGCGTGAAAAGCGCCTATGTGGTATCGAACAGTGTAAGAACGGTAGCGCCCATTATTGCCGCGCCCGCTGCGGGCTGTAGCATTCTGAACCCAAGGCCACGAGTTTTAGTAAATGTGACCGGCACAGCGAGCGCGATTAACGCAGCCGGATACACGGCGAGCAGCGCAATAAACCTGGCGAATGGACGCAGGGTCATTCTGCGAAGCAATGACCCTCTGTCTGGCAACCAGACTGTATCCGTAACCGCGACGGACGCCAGCGGCAATATCACGCCCGCTGCCGGGATGAGCTTTCGCATCGGCTATATTGAACATTCTGGCGCGACACACGGCATTCCCGGTGAAAAGGTGCTGGCTGTGCAGATTCTGAACCTGCGGCTATGGGTCAACAACATTCGCGCTTATTACACGCTGGCACAAAAGATATGGGCGGTGAACGTCACCAGTGGCAGCACGAAAATGGCCGGGTGGCAGAGCATCGTGCTCGAACTGCGGTTGGCGATTGAGGATGTGGTGAAAAAGGTGAATGGATGGGACACAGCCAGCACGGTGCATCGGATCGCTTTGCCCGCCTGGATACAGATTGATGAGCACATGCCAGCCGGGGTTGTGATGACGCAGCTATGGGATGTGCTGGAAATGCTATGAGATTGGAGGTATGAGTCATGGCTTTACCACAGGCGCCAACCGTCTTTACTGTAGCCCCTAAGTTTTACAAAAGCGGGTACGTGACGTTCACCTGGAGCGGTGCGGTGGCCGGGGATTACCCCATCGCGAAGTATGAGATTCAGTATTCGTCGGCAAGCGATAGCCGCTTTGATTGGGACGGCTGGAACAGTGCGGAGATGATTCGGACTACCAACACATACGGTACAGAGACAAGCGCCATGGTCAATAAGATCAAACTTGGCTGCTACACACGATACCGCGTCAGAACAGTGGATTCTATGAACAACGCGTCCGCGTATAAAGAAGCGGACGGTTATGTGCAGTATGGCGACCCCCCGCCGACCGCGCCAACGGTGTTCACGGCGGCTCCGGCAGAGTTCTCCAGCGGCGACGTGACCCTTACCTGGAGCGGCGCCAAAGCAAACGCGGGGTCGATGGCTGGGTATGAATTTCAGTACGCGACATCGGCAAACGGCACGGCCTGGGGGGCGTGGCAAGCTATCACGTATAAGACAATGAGTGTGCTGTCCGGTACGTACAAAACTAACAAGGTAAACGCTGCCATTGGCGGGTACACGCGCTACCAGATCAGGGCAAAGGATTCAGGTAGCAGGTACAGCGACTATGCGGTATCCAACAGCGTGAAAACTGTCGCGCCTCCCCTGGTGGCCCCAACATTCAACGCGCCGGTTACGGGTGGATTGACATATAACCCAAGACCCCGAGGTTTGATTACGCTGAACTGTCCAGTTCATGAACTTGCTTCCGGTGGGAACACAGCCAGCAGCACGGCAGGTCTTACCACTGGGAAAAAAGTGGTGCTGAGACGGACAACAGCATTACCAAATTTCAGCCCAACTTACTCGATGAACGCGCTTGTCAAGGACAGTACCGGAAACTTAACATCCGCTGGTGTAAGCTACGGGTACTATAAGACGGCTTTTGCGGATGATGCAATTATTGCGCGCGAGACAAGCATATCGAACCGGCACATCGCGCAAGTGAGGGCAGCGATCAATGATGTGCTGGCTTACTATGGCTTACCCGAGAAAACATGGACTTTGCATGTGGATACGGGATCGGCCACAGTGGCAAGGTGGCAAGAGGTCGTGCTGGAGATGCGGGGTGCGGTACAAGACATCATCAACCTTGTCAACGGATGGGATACCGCGAGCACGACACACCGGATTACACAGCCGAGTTGGCTGGCGATGGATGAACATACACCATCCGCCGCCGTGATAAATCAGTTGCGGGACATCATCATCGAACTGTAAAGGAATAGCAAGGATGCATATCAAGGTGAAGTTGGGCGTGGAGAACGCGGCGTTCTACGGGACGCTGGTAGGGCTGCTGGTGGCGATGGACTAGGAAGACTACGTGCGCGGCGTTGTTGCCAGCGAGGTGGGCAATTCGGCGGTGGAGGTGTGCGCAGCACAGGCGGTAGCGGCGAGGACGGTTGCCCTGCCTTATGTGCATCGGGGACAGGCGATACCGGATGACTCGTCCGTGCAGGCTTTCCGCGCCTCTCGAATGGATGACCCGGCGTATGGCAACGCGCGGGCAGGCACGGAAGCGACGGCGGGTGAGGTGCTGTTTTTCGGTAAGTATGTACTGACGACGTGCAGCTACTCGGCCAGCAACGGCGGGCGGACGACATCGAGCGCGGAGCGCTGGGGCGGCGCGCTGCCCTACCTGATTGAGCAAGACGATCCGTGGGACCTTGCGGCGACTGGCGGCAAGAAAATCGGGCATGGCGTGGGCATGAGCCAAACGGGGATCAAGCAAGCGGCGAAACTGGGCATCGGCTACCGGGAGATGCTGGCGTTTTATTACCCCGGCACCGCATTGAAGGCGGCGTATGGTGACAAGGAGGCGAACCACATGACGGCACAGGAGTAGGTTGGTGAGTTCAGGAAAATGATTGGGTGGCGCTACGAATGGGGCGCGGCGAAGCAGGGCTGCGTGGATTGTTCGGGCGCTTTTGTGTACGCCATGGCAAAGTATGGCCTGAAGATTTACCACGGGAGCAACACGATTTGGCGGCAGTACCTGACGGCAAAAGGCAAGATTGGCGAGATTGAGTTGGTGCCGGGTATGGCTGTGTTCCGATGGAAAAACGACCGGAGCGAACCCGACAAGTTCAAGCCGGACGGCGAGGGCAATTTCCACCATGTTGGTGTATATGCCGGAGACGGGATGGTCATTGAGGCGAAGGGCACGCAGTACGGCGTGGTGCAATCGCCTGTTGCTGGCTGGACGCATGCGGGACGCGTGAAGGGTATCGACTATTCTGATACGAGGGGTGAAGAACCAATGGGCAAGCAGGCGAAGGTAACGACGGCCAGCGGCGCGCTGAACATGCGCGAGGACAAGAATGAAAAGGCCGTGCGGTTGATGCAAATTCCGAAAGGCGCGACGGTGGACGTACTGGATACCGGCGACGGCGTATGGTGGAAAATCGCCTACGGCGGTAAGACGGGATACGCGATGGCGCGGTATATGACCATGGTGTCCGGCGAGGCGGATTCCCCCTCCCCTGACGGCGCGAAGTCTCTGGTGATTCCGTGCGGGAGCGCAGCGGAGGCGGAGAAGGTGCTGGCGCTGCTAAAGTCCGCCAAGGTGCAGTAATGGGCCGCGCGGAACGAATGGCTGAGAAGCGGGCGCAGATGGCACGCTCGCCCGGCACGGCGCACATGGAGTTCAGCAAACAGATTGTGGTGCGCTGCGAATGGATTGTTGCGATGCACATCGTGGTGACATTGCTTGTAATCGCGTTGCAGCCGGTGAGCGCAGCGGCAACGGTATCCTAGATGCAAGCGGTGTCACCCGTGTACGTCGCGATTTTTGTTGGGTACTTCGGCAAGAGCGGCATTGAGAATTTCCAAAAAATAAAGTCGTCCGTGTATGCCTCGGCAGACGATGACGACGCGCAGGGATGAGGAGGTAATTGGACATGCGGGAGATTTTGAACAACCTTTAGGTGGCGGCGGTGACGGCAGCGGTGCCGGTGCTGGTGTACTACGGGATTGCGTTCCTGCGGGGCAAGATCGTGGCGCTGATTCAGAAGATTGACAACGACCAGATTGAAGCGACGCTTGCGGAGGCGGCGGATATTGTGTTCAAAGCCGTCGCGACCGTGGCGCAGACGTTTGTGGACACGCTGAAAAAGCACGGCAAGTTCACGCCGGAGGCGCAGCAGGAAGCGTTCGCGCGGGCGAAGGCGTATGTACTGACGCTGCTGAACGAGGATGTCCGGGAACTGTTGATTGAGGTGTACGGCGACCTGGATGTGTGGATCGAAACGATGATCGAGGCGACCGTGAATGGGCTGAAGGCTGCGGAGAAGGAACGGGAAGCGGGTACCCCGCCCCTCGCGTGAGGTGGCGGGCGTGGAATGGAAAGTGATATATGAGTAGGCGGCGAAGTGGTTTGTGCCGTTTCTGTGCGGGACTTGCGCGGCGGGCATCGCATGGCTTTTCCGCACGGTGCTGAAAATGCGCAAGGAGAACCGGGTGCGGGAGGAAGCCGTGGGCGCGGGGTTGGTGGCGCTGCTATCGGCGGCGCTGATGGACATCTACTACAGGTGCAGTGCGCGGGGGTACGCGACGCAGGAGGACCGGCACAATGCCACGCGGTCTTACAGGGCGTACCATGGGCTGGGGGCAAACGGGGAAATGACGGATGTTTATCAGCGGATATTGGGGATGCCACTCCGGGAGGAGGGGTGACGGACGGGGAGTCGCTTTACGCGGCTCCCCGATTTTTTGTTATCCAGCAGGTAATTTTATTGCTGTCTGCAACCCTCGCTTATTCTGCTTCGTATGGAAATGAAGGCTGGAGCGTGATATACTGTGGTATGCTTTGAGGGGGGCGTGGGTCTGTGAACGACGGGGAGCTTATCAGCAAAGTGCGTTCTTCCATCTACCATCAGTGTCAAAAGCGCGGATATGCTGCGCCTGTTGATGTGCTGATGGACATTGGCGCGTTGCCGAAGCAAAAGTGTGAGGACTGGCGGCTTGGCCGCGTCTCATATCTGGAAGCCGTATGCACGGTTGATTTGCGGAAGCTATCCCTCATTATGAATGAGATGCGGGTATACGCGCGGAAGAACGAACTGAAACCATCCTTTTGTTATTATAAGCAATGGGCTGTCAAAAAGCCCACCGGGCAAGGCCATAAGCCAGTCATCACCTTGCGATTCAGCAAGAGCGGCAACCCGGATATTGAAAAATGGTACGCTACCCATCTCGTTGACGCCGCACGGACTGCCGAACTGAAGGCGGAAAAGAACCAGACGTGGAATAACGATGACGTTTGTGAGTGAAATGATTTCACCCACAAGGAAGGGATAACTTGAAAAAGAGAGCCGACACTGGGCTCTCTTTTTTCTATAGCTCTATCTTACCTATAAACTGGCCTGTCAGGGTGCCGGTTATTCCATTGCTCCCTGGCATATACCTCGGGATCAATGGCGTGTTCAATGCCAAGGAGATGCTTGTCGGTCCCCGGAATGCTATGCTTGGAAACCAACAGATTCATGATTTCCAATTGGTCTGGCATGTCGAGGAGCGGCAGGAGCCGCATCATCATCGCGGACGATGGCTCTCGTTCCCCGCACTCCCACACACGCACGCTGGCGGTACTGCAATGCAACGCATCTGCAAGCTGCTGCTGCGAGAGCGCGTTTTGCTCGCGGTGTTCCTTTATCCATTCTGCTGTGTTCATAGACACAGTATAGCACAAAGTGCTTTATGACGCTAGACAAAATGCGCGCGCTACATGTTATCCGGCATTCTTAGCATGGTTTGATGCTGTCCTTGCCTGAAGATACCCGGCGGCTTGGCACAGGTGGGCAATTTCAGGCCAAACTGGTAGCCCATCAAGCACGGGACGGCCGCAAAATCCTTGATAAAGTGAACCGGTAATCTCCTTTAACTGTTCCCGTGCCAGGTCCATCTGAGCCATGCCTTCTTCCGCGAGCGCCATAAACTGCTGCACTTCGCTTTCCAGATCGCGGTTCACCCTAGCCTGACAATCTTCAAGCTGCTGGGTGAGTTGCTTGAACTGTTCATCTCGCTCGGCAACCATTGCCTCAAGCTGGCTTATGGTCGCGGCGGATGTCTGCGCTTGTTCTGTGAGATCCGTGAGCCGTAGGCTGTTTCGCTCGCGGACAATATCATCCACTGACAGAAGCGCTTTCTTCCGCGCCGACGAAAGGCTTTCGCAGAACGCGCGCCGCACAGCGGATAGGACCTTACCTCCTAATCGCTGCAATGTATCGGCCATGTAGGTGTAATGCCCAATTCTATCGTTGCGCCAGGGATAGATGATGTGAAATGCGTTCACCGGAATACTGTCTTCCGGGCGCACCAGCGCGTTGAGCCCCTGAATGTCCCAAGTATAGTATACGGCGGCATTGCCAAGGGTGGTATAGGCAAGCGCGCTTGGATTGATTAGTTCCGGGTTTGTGACGACGAGCAATGGAATACTCCGAGTCTCATCATACATCAGGTCCACAAATGAATGGACGGTTTCCGGTGTAAGCTCAATGGGGTGAGTCGGCATTTTCTGTGAGCAAACCGTACATGAAAAAGACTGTACCTGAAGTATTTGCTGTACGAAGATGGGCGTCTCCGCCTGGGGCGATGGGAAAGGTGTGAGCGAGCCGACCGTGTAGTCGGCGTACTGCTCTATGTAGCCCAGCGTCAGAGTATCCACCTCTGATTGTTGGATGCCGATGTCGATGGTCCACTGCCTGCGCCTAATGTCGGGATCGAACATACGCAACGATAAGGCCCATTTCTGGCTGCACCCGGTATCGTCTGAAAGGCTCATGACATTTGCCTTAATCGTTTGCTCAAAGGTGGAGAAAGCGCCTTGTTTCTGAAAAGCATCATAAGCAATTGGGGAATCAAACATATCGCATACGTACTCATAAACGAATTTAATTACATCACCATAGGTGTTTCCGCCTGCTGTGCCTGCAATATTGAACGCCGCTGTGAAGTAGACCGTTGAGGGTACTGCTTGCATTGAATCGTTGCCTCCCTTTTCTTTGCGAAAAGCATAGCACACATCGCCGTGCCCCGGTAGACCACAAATATCATTTTCGTAAAATAAGAAAAGTTATATAATTACCATGGATTTCCTGCCAAAATACTAGAGGAGGATGCAAAAGATGCGGAAAAAAGTCGAAAAAGTCAAGGATGTCAAACATGTCGCAAGGATCTCGGAGTTCATTCTGGATTACCTGCTGGTTGATCGCTGTAAGGGCAACCAGTATGAGCTGGCGCGCATGCTCAAAATGACGTACAAAGAATGCAACAGATGGATTGGCGAAATCAAGAAGGGGCACAACAACTACAAGATGCTGGAGGCGATGCTAACCCTGCTGTTCGGCGATGAAGAATCCCCTTTGGAGGATTTGGCGGCGGAGTATCGCGAACGCCTTGCAAAGGGAAGGGAAACCATGTGCATCCACGACGACGAAATCAAAGAGATGGCTGGGTTGGTTGGGCAGCGCGGGGCAGATATGGCGCCGGATGTGGCGGCGTATGCTATTCTCGAAAAAGCCAACGAGTTGCTGGAGGAGATGCGAAAGACCTTTTGCCCCAAGATAGAGATTGCGGACCGGTGCCGCGCGTGCCCATTCCTGACCAACGGCATCGGGTGCCCATGTATTCAGTTTGTCAGGTACTTGAGTTGGTGCATATTGACAGTGTTCCCATACATGAAAAACGAATGAACAGGTTGGGGCTGAGATAATCAGCCCCTTCATACTTATTTCAAAAAACACGAAAAACACAGAAAATGTGGTATAATACACATCAGACATAAAACACGGAGGACACCATGCGGGACTTAGAGTACATTAACCATATCACACTCAACACCGGTCACAGCCGAAAGACATACCCCGATGACGTGGAAGGTGGCTTATACCTCCCGATGATGTCCATCATTCGCGACGCACAGACAGCCGAAGGTGCGCAGGTACTTGATTACGCGCGGCTAAAACTGACGGTTACGCCTGAAGGATATGTTGGCACGGTATATATTGATGTGGACGGCAAGCCCTGCCCGATATTGACAACAGGCGGAACGAGGCAGCGCAATGACGAGCTTTGGCGGCTGATGCACCGTCAACCGTTTCTGCCGCTTGCCACAGACGCAGGGCACCCGCCCGAAGCGCCCTATATCGCCGACCGGCTGGATGTGCCGCACCCTAATGCTGTACCCCTTTTGGCTGATACGGCTGGCTTGTCAATATGCCTGGCATGGGCTTTGCTATCGCCGCATCAGCTACAGCCATTGGTTAGCCCGGACAGGGCAACAGAAATGCCACTGCCACCTGCAAAGCTGCTGACCACAATCGCGCGCAACTGGCCGGACGTGTGGCAGGCCGTGCGAAAAACCAGGGATGAGTTCAGGCGGCAACAGGCATGGCCCGCATGGTGCCAGATGCCGATGATGCTCGCCCCTTTGTCTTACGCAAACAATAGTGGTAAGGTAACACGCGAGGCGTTGCTTCCTGAAATGGGATGGCTTAACTGCGTCTCAAGCATGTACCTTTGGAGGTCGAGTAAAGGGGTTTATCGCTTTTCCGATGAGTTGTACAGCGCGCTAATTAACCAGCCAATGGACGGCGACATCCCTGTGTCGCTGCTGCATAGACTGCCTGAGTGGGCTGTATACATTGAGACACCCAACATGATATTCGACAAAAAGGAGATAGACGGCTTCATTGCTCATCTGGACTACAACCTCCAAGACAACCAAGATGAGTTGCAGTTCTTGTTTTTCGCCCGTGGTGACATGCTGCCGAGAGCATTTGCGCTACCATGGGAGGAAGGAAGCATCGCGGAAATTATTGGACAGCTTGAAGCGTATGATGAGGCAGCGCAGAAAACGTATGCGCCGACGCCTATGAACACGCAAAAGGCGACACCAGAGATGAAGAGGTCGCTGGTGAGCATGATACAACTCTTGCTCTATCTTTGCAGTGACAGGCCGGACATGCCGCCCATTGAACACCCGAGAAAAAGAATGAGGATGAGCGGCGCGGTAGACTCGCCAAAGGAGCCGTCTGTTTGGAATGTCGGCGTGCGAATCGGCGCTGCGATGCGGAAAGCGGCAACCGGCCAACGTGATGAGGTGGAGGCCGAAGGTGGTAACACCGGAGAGAATGCGCAGCATGCCCGTCCGCGCCCGCATGTGAGACGCGCTCACTGGCATAGTTACTGGACAGGACCGCGCGATGAAGCGCAAGAGATTCGTATCCGGTGGCTACCCCCTATCCCCGTCAATGTGGACTGGGAGGATGAACCTCCTGTTACAATTAAGCCCGTGAAATAGCCAAAAGAAAGGGCGGCATTTGCCGCCCTTTCTTCACCCCTCGTCGCCGGCAAACTCAGCGAGCACATCATCCAGGGACTTGCCGGATGCTTTGATTGCTTCGAGCAACGCCGCCATTTTTGCCTTCTCTTCGGCTTTCGTCTGCCGGTTTAGTGCCTTTGTGCCACCGGCCTCCTTACTGGCGACGATCCTTGCGCGTTTCGCTTGGGCGTCGGACAACATCTCCTCGTTCTTTTGCAGCGCGTCACGCCGTTGGTTTTGCGTTACTTCCGTTTTAGCGATGAGTTCACGGCGGTCGGCAATTGTCTTGTTCAGTTCCTCAATACGCTTATCCACCAAAGCGATGCGCTCATCAGGATCGGTCGTGCGGGGTTTACGCGTCTTCGCTTCCTGAACGGGCGGCGGAGGCGCTGCTTTAGGCGCTCTCTTTGACACGGGCTTCGGTGCTGCCTTTGACACTGCCGCTGGGGCTGTGCTCGGCGCGGCCTTTTTACCACGGGGCATCGAATCATCCTCTCGGTTTTCTCTTGAACACAGCGTAAGTGCATTCAAGCTGTTTGTCAATAATGATGATGCCCTATATGGTGTTTTTCATTCCAATCAATGCCAATTTCGTAGAATGCCAATAAGCAGCCAAAATAATCTCGCATCAACCGGAGATTTCAGTAATATTTCCTGCATCCACAACAATTAGGCGCACGCGTGTTCCGATCCACAAGACAGAGTGTAGACGGCTTGTTACTAATTATAAGTGCATATCATTAAATAGGCGGTTCGACAGCCTCTGCCATTTTTACCCTGTTGACAGAGATTCTTTTTGCTGGTATCATTCAGTCGTAAATACGAACATATGTTCTAATGGAGGGCGGAGCTATGTCTCGCGTCGTGCTGCACGCCGATCTGAATCATTATTACGCAGCGGTTGAGGAGCTGTACGAACCTGCCCTACGGGATTTGCCGCTTGTGGTTGCGGGAGACCCGGAGGCTCGGCACGGCATAATACTCACGAAAAACGATAAAGCGAAAAGATTCGGGATACAGACTGGCGAAGCGATCTGGATGGCGAAACAGAAATGCCCCGGCCTGGTCTGCACGAAGCCGGAGTATGCGCTGTACAAGCGGTTTTCGACGATGTTCAAAGACTTGCTGAAGGAATACTCAGACAAAGTTGAGAGTTACGGCCTGGATGAAGCCTTCGTCGATCTGTCGGGACCTAAGATGACGATGGAGGAAGGCACCCGCATTGCGGACGAGATACGCCGCCGATCGCGCAAGGAGCTTGGCCTAACTGCATCCGTAGGTGTTGCGGACAACAAGATATACGCCAAGCTCGGGAGCGACATGAAGAAGCCCGACGCTACGACCACTCTGTACCAAGCAGATTATGCGCAGCGGGTGTGGCCTCTTCCTGTTTCGGAATTGCTGTTTGTCGGCCGTGCAACGGCGGCAAAGCTGAGGGCAAGCAACATTCGGACGATAGGAGACCTGGCGCAGACACATGAAGAAATCCTTAGAATGAAACTTGGTATCGTTGGACTTGTCCTGAAGGTAAGCGCGATGGGGCTAGATCCGTCGCCGGTGAAGCCATGTGACGAGGGTGAGCCGGTACTGAGCGTTGGTAACTCATCGACCGCGCCACACGACATTCGCAACATCGACGACGCGAAATGCCTGCTTTACATGCTTGCAGAGAGCGTCGGCGCAAGGCTGCGTCAGATTGACCTCCGTTGTACGTGCATCACAGTGTCGGCAAGGGATACGAAGTTGTTTTCGACATCGCACCAGAAGACTTTCAAGACGCCGACAAGCCTGACGAGGGAGATAGCGGAATGGGGTATGTATCTCTACAAAGAACGGTATAGCAGAGGCGAACCCTACCGCAGTCTTGGCTTGAGCGGCAGCTCGTTGGTGCCGAACTCCAATCCCCAGCAGCTTGACCTTTTCAGCGATAACGAGCGGAGAGAGCGAGAGTTGCAACTAGAATACACAGCGGATGACCTATACCGCAGGTTTGGTCGGCGCGCGCTTATGAGGGGTGTGACGCTGACCGATCCCGCTTTCATGCAAATCAATCCCAGGGAACACGACATCCATCCCGTGCCTTTCTATTCTGGCTGAGGAGAGTGCTGTCAATGATATATCAAGACTGGCGCGCGAAAGAAGCCGCAAAGAACACGGTGTGCGTTTGGCGATGGACGGCGGCTTATCCTGACAAGCCGGAAAAGACTGTCCGGGTGGTGGTCAATCACAAACGGGATGGCGTACTGAAGCCGATACGCTATCAGGAAGGGCATGAAACTGTGATCATTGATGAAATCCTTGCCATAGACATGGCCGACACGCGGAAGATTGGCAAAAGGGGAAAAGTATATCAGTGTTCCTTGCGTGGGGCAACCGCATCGGAGGTGGAGCTGCGCCTTGACAGTACGCTGCCGGTCGATTGGTTTTGGCCTTACCGAAACCATCCGCAGCGAGTTCGGGCGGAGGTGTTGTACGACAATCAGGAAGATGGTAAACTATACCCGATACATTTTTGGGTGGAAGACCGAGACTATAGGATTGATGAGTTCCTGGGTGCGGGCTTCGAGTCAGACCCTGAAGTTGGCGGCCAGGGTGTATGCTACAGATGCCGGGTGGAATCGAGCATTATCAAGCTGTACTTGGATGACCTTTACTGGATCATCCCCAGAAGCCAAGTCGAGGGTTTGCGTCAGTCATAATGCTGTGGAGGTTCTGACAATGTGCGGGCACTATTTTGCCGGAGACGAAATCCCGGAGGATGAGTTAATAGAAATCCTCAACCGCGTCAGGAAGAATACCCAAAACGAAGGGCAGACAGAGCTTGATCTTCGTATGAAAATGCGCGGGCAAATATCCATGTCGAACATTGCGCCGGTGATAACCCGCGCGGGGCTGGACGTGATGCGCTTTGGATTCACGAGATTCAACGGCGGCTTGTCATGGAACGCCCGGTCTGAAGATATTTTCACGACACAGATGTACCAGAAGCCAGTACGTGAAACCAGGTGCCTCATTCCTGCGGCGTGGTATTACGAATGGGAGCCCATTGGTAAGCAAAAACTGAAGAGAAAGATCTGGCTCAGGGACAGCAATGTGATGCGCATGGCAGCGGTGTACCGCAAGGAGCGGGATGTAAATGTCCCCGTGTTTTCGATACTTACCCGCGCGCCTGCCACCAATATCACCCATATCCACGACAGGATGCCGGTGATTCTTGGCGCGGCAGCGCAGGAGGAATGGCTTTCCCCGGATGGCAGCGTGGAAAATGTACTGAGTCAGGCGATTACGGATGTTGTATTTGCGCCGGATGAAAACCAGCCGGAGCAGTTGAGCTTGTTTTGATGTCATGTCTGATTGGATATAGTAGCGCGGCATCAATGGTTTCAACAGAATTAGGAGGACACCGTGTATTACATTAGGATGATCCACGAACACGAGGATGGGACACGACATGCGGAATGCGAAGGCGACTGGTGCGACAGATATATTGATGTCACCGTGTTTCCCGTGCCTGCCGTAGAGGGGATGCGGTTTGAGATTGAGAATGACGGAGAAGAGAACGAGGGGAAAATCATCGTGTTATCTCAGCCAGAGCCGGAAAATGGATGACGATTTCAAATATGCTTATTCAGGTTTCGTTGATTGGAACGTTATCGGTAAAGAAAGATAGATATATCTTGCCATCAATGGAAGTTTTTCTGCGGCATGATTTCGCCCCCGGTTGGAATAGTAGCCGGGGGTGGTTTTTTTATGCCTGCGGCTGCGCACACCGGAGCGATAAACTGGGGGCTCGTGTACATTCCTGTGAAGTTGCACACGGCGGTAAGCGAGGAAAAGGTTTCACTGAATCAACTAAGCAAGGATGGTCACGCGCGGATTCGCTACAAAAAAGTACGGGAAGACACAGGCGCGGAGGTTAAGTCCGATGAAATCGTCAGGGGATACCAGTATGAGAAGGATAAGTATGTGGTGTTCACCGACGACGAACTGGAGCAGATGACGCCGCAGAAGGATAGGAATCTGACGATCACGCAGTTTGTTCAGCGCGGCTCAGTGAACCCCTTGTTTTACGACAAGGCGTATTATGCCGTGCCAAATGGGAGCAACAAGCCGTTCATGCTGCTTCGCGAGGCTTTGGAGCGGCTGGGTGTCGTTGCAGTTGCGACCACGGTGATAGGACAGACTGAGCAGACGCTTGTGCTTTCTCCTATCGAAAACGGCATGGTGGCGCAGACGCTCTTTTATCTGAACGAGGTCAAGGCTATTCCGACTACGCTATCAACGGCGATGGTAGAGATATCGGACGATGAGCTCAACATGGCAATGGCGCTGATGCGGGACAAAGTAAGCGAGTTTAAGCCCGAAGCGTACCACGATGCCACGGCGGAGAGAATGCGTGAGGCAGTGCAGGCGAAGATAGCCGGGCAGGAGTTTGTTGCCCCGGCAGAGGTGCAGAACAACATCATTGACATGATGGACGCCATGAAACAAATGCTTGCGCGGGAGCAAGGGCAGCAGGTGTCGCAGAAAACTGCTATAGGAATGATGCACTGATGGATATATTTGACGCGAAGGGGCTCAAACCCATGCTCATCAAGGATGAGGTGGCGGCGTTTGATTCCCCGGATTTCATCTATGAGCTCAAAATGGATGGGATTCGTTGCTTGGCGTATGTTGATACGGGCGGCGTGGATTTACGCAACAAGCGGAACATCGCGTTGATTTCCTTGTTCCCAGAGCTTAGGGAGATTGACCTTGCCGTTCGGGGGCGGTGTATCCTGGACGGGGAGCTTGTTGTGCTGGAGAATGGTAAGCCGAACTTCAGCAGGGTTGAAAGCCGGGTGATGACCACCAACCCGTCGAAAATTGAGATAGACGCAGGTCGTATCCCGGCTGCGTATGTGGCTTACGACATTCTATACCGCGACGGGAATGAGTTTGACAAGCTGCCCCTGATGGAGCGGAAGGATATTCTTCGCGCGGCGGTGGATGACACGCCACGGATTGCGGTTTCCCGCGTGATGGACCAGGGCGTGAAATTATTCGGCCTGACGACCGCTGAGGGACTAGAGGGTGTGGTAGCAAAACGGCGGGACAGCCTGTACCATTACGGGAAGGAAACGAAGGACTGGGTGAAGTTCAAGAA
The DNA here is from genome assembly GCA_031550535.1 of Eubacteriales bacterium. Classification (GTDB taxonomy): domain Bacteria; phylum Bacillota; class Clostridia; order Christensenellales; family Aristaeellaceae; genus Avichristensenella. The sequence continues at coordinate 194,584 of JAVBOM010000008.1, read as the reverse complement.
CCTGAAAGACAAGGACTTCATTGCCTGCGGGTACATTGAGAAGGGTCACGGTGTGTACAGCCTGGTGCTCGGGCAGATTGAAGACGGCAGGCTGTGCTTCAAGGGGCATTTGACTATCGGGGTGACGCGGGATAAAGTGGCACCCTTCAAGGTTGCTGATGTTAGTCCCTTCGGGGAAAGTACACCCAAGGGGCATGAGGCGGCTGTTTGGTTTGCTTCGCCGCTGCCAGTCTGCACCGCAGTTTATATGGAGGACACGAGCAGCGGCGGGATGCGACAGCCACGGCTGAAGCGGATTGGGATGAACTTCATGTAGCTAACTTGCGCGCAAACCCAAATCAGAAAGCGCAAAACTCTTCACGACTGCATAGGTTAAGTGCGGCGCGAATTGCGCGGCAATGGGTAGTTGTACGGTTTGGGTAATGACGATTCCTATTGTCGGACAAGCGTCGAATCATGACGAATAATGCTGAAATATATAATATTATGTCAGTATATTGACATAATTCTCATTACGTTTTATGCTTATGTAAACGCGTTATTACGTGATGAGGGAAGGGATACCTATGAATCCCGAAAGGGTCTTTATTGAAGATCTCTACAAGGACTACGGCGATTTCCTGACCAATGTGTGTATATCCTGGGTGCGGCCTCGCACTGATTGCGACGACCTGGTGCCCGAGACTGTGCAGTGGACTTTCCTGAAGGCGCAAGTCCACTATGAAAAACTGACGACGCATCAAAATGTGCCAGGGTGGCTTGTGGAGACATGCAAGAAACGGCTCAGATCGGAGATGCGAAAGCGAAACCGAAGGGCGAAACGCGAGACAACCTTCGAGGAGAATCTGACCATGGACCAGCCCATCGCCGACTCAATCGAATCATTGCTAGACCGCGAAGCGTTCCTATCCATTGTACAAAGGTGCAAAAGCATCCTCACCCCCTCACAGCAAAAAATCTTCATCGCGCGCTTTATCGAAAACATGCAGATTCGGGAAATCGCGGACCGTGAAGGCATTTCCGAAGAAGCCGTGAAGTCACGGCTCGCGAAGATCAAGAAACGGCTCCAGCAACATAGAAATTTCTTCACTATTTTTTTCTTGGGGGGTATCTTTTTGCTGCTCACCGGCACTATTTAGGTGAAAGGAGATGAGCCTGCCATGCAGGATACGGGTTGGGAGCAAATTCTGGAGGCGATCCAGAGTGGGTCTGGCAGCATCGACGACGCACGACGGACAGTGCTCTATCTTCTGGAGGTGGAGGAGCGGAAACCGCTGAGGAAACGCAGCGGGAACATCCTGGAGCTTGAGAAGATTCTATGGGAGCTTACGGCGTTGCAATTCCCTGATGTAAAGCAGGTGGAGACGGTTCCCTTCGAGAGCATCCGCGCGAAGATACTTGAGATGGAGAAGAAACCAAAGCGGACATGGGCCGCGCGCCTCGCGATTGTTACCCCTATCGCACTGATGCTGGTGTTTGCCGGGAACCTGATCTTGAACAGCACCGTACTGAGGCCAGGTGCTTCACCGGATGAGCAGCAGTATGTAGTTGAGGACATGACACCGGGGAAAGCGGGGATTGCGGCGAACGGTGCGGGCGAAACCATCCATTCCCACGATTACGCGGAGATTGCAACGTACTTGGGTTATTCGCCGCTGATGCCGACGTGGCTACCGGAGGGGTGGAAACTTGACCATTATGAAGCGCTTCGAGCAACAAATCAGATCAACTTCACTGCATTCTACATACCGGAAGAAGGAGGTGAATACCTGATTTATTCGCACACCCGGTATGACAGTTCACTTATCGCGCGCTCCACGTATGAACAAAACGAGAATGGGGATAACGTCATAACCCCTGGAGGCGCGAAGGTATACGTGATGCAGAATACTGGGAGTACCATTGCGTCATGGAAAACCGAACAAACAGCGTCCGCGCTGATTGGCACGCTTGACAATGAGGTAATGCTGAAAATTATCGACAACATAAAGGAGGCTGGGGAATGAAACGGTTCATTATCATTGCGATCCTTGCGATTTGCATGGTTACGGCTACGACTGTGTTTGCGGAGGATATGGAACTCAGGAAAGCCGATCCGGTTTTCTACAGTGTGACGGTTACACTCCAACGGAATCTTCTTGGGCAGTTCAACGCGGGCGCATACGTGGCGGTGGACTGGATTAAGGTCTCCAGCGTATCTCTCCAGGTAAAAACCGGTGGCTCGTGGGGGTATTACTGCTCGCTGACCGCACCAAGCACGACATCGTATGGGATGACCTACTATGCCGAGAAGGACTACTCGCACCTTTCCCTGCCCAGCGGGACGTACCGCTTGCAAGCAACCTTCCAGACAAATAACCACTCCGTCACTCGGTACTCGAACGAGATAACAAAGTAGTGAAAAGGAAGGGGGTGCGCAGCAACGCACCCCCGCCTTGTATCACTAGCTTGCCGCTGCCACCCCGCTAAAGGGTGTGTTCCACAAGGTCAATTACAGTATAGCATATCGCAAGCGGATTGAGAACCACTTGCGCGCAGTGAGGAGTGATTCAGCAGATGACAGATTGGAGGGCCTAAGATGACTGATAGAATAAAGAAGGAGATTATAAAGAAAAGGGACTATCTCGCAGAGGAGAAAGTATTGGAGCGGACAAGCTGTCCCTGTGCGCGGCTTGCGTTCCTGAAGCAAAAAATCGCCATGCTCGACGGGTGGATGATCTTGTTGAGCACCGATGAAGCCTATGTGGTGAAGCTCCGATTGATTGACGGGATTGATTGGGGACGGATTACGGATGACTACTGCAAGATTTGGGGTGCGGCATACGGGAAAACCGAGCAAACGCTGCGGCGGTACTTGAAGACCGCGCTACTACACATTGAGGCGTTCATGATAAAGCACGATGACATGGTTGCGTTGATGATGGACGAATAGCAGCATGAAATGGCCGGCAAGCGAAAGCTCTGCCGGCCTTTTTGCACCCGATAGTTATGTGATGGTAACATGAACGCTATTTGATCGGTTTTGTTCGGGATTTGATATGGTATTTGCCATTCCAAAATGAAGCCACGTGCTATACAATATAACCAGAAAGAGGGAAACAACAACCACGACAAAGAAGGAGGTGATGGCAAGCGGAGACATAAGGTATTGAGCCAATCCTGACCAGCATATGACATGAAGAAACTGTACCGACTAGACAAAACTATAGCATGAATCAGAATCGTTCCGCACTCCGAACGTGAGCTTTGCTATACCCAAAACCGGACATGAAAGGAAGGAATGAAAATGAAAAGGATCACAGCTATAGCGCTTCTCATCACACTGATGCTCACCGCCGCGACGGCATTTGCACTGCCGAAGCCACGGACGGCACACTACCCGAGAGGTGGCAGACTTACCCTATCGCCGCTTGACCAGATCAACAACACATATGCGTTCAAGGCTACCGGGAAGACAGATGGGCGCGTGCAGCTTCACATATCAAACGCCTATTCCGACGCGCCAGACACCGAGGTGTTCGTACAGATGTTTGTGGTGAACAGGTGGGGCAACTGGGTTGCGTTTGGCAGCCCGCAAGTAATCACGGTTGGCCGGGAGCCATCATCACATGACCTTTACTTCACTATCCGCCCGAGAAAACCGTTCTGCATTGTCGTGAGCGCCTACGGTGTGCTCGGGAATGTGGTGATACCGTACTTGATTGTGACCGACTAGAGGAGGTTAGGAATGGCTATTCAGGAAGCGTTGGTTATCAATGAGATCATGAACTGGCAGGTATATCGCCGCGAGTTTGCCGCGTTCTTGACGCAAGATGAAAAAAATGGACCGGAGGATTGTGGTGGCGCGCAATACAACGAACGCGTCGGAATCCTCGCAAATAGAATCGCAAGCATTGAGGGATGGTTCACGCTGCTGCCGGTAGATGAAATGATTGTGATTCAGGAACACCTGGGGAAAGGGCGCGCCCTGCCGCAAGCAGCCCAACTTATCAACCAGGTTTACGGATACACGCCGGGCGATGACAGCCTTATGAAACTGGAAGCAATGGCGTTGAGGCGGATCGTCGCACACCTGAACGAGGACTTTGAAGACGAACAGGAGTTGATAAACTGGCTCAATCAAGCGACTTATTGAAGGAGGGAGATGCGTGGAGAAGTTGGTGAGGTTTGCACTTGCCCATTACAAAGAGTACCGGGCGGAGGCCGCGATATGTGAGGCCACAAGGCAAGCATGCGCCGACCCCGAACAGGAGCGGGCTATGAAGCTCGTGGAAATAAAGCTGGCGATCATCAGCGGATGGTTTGCGCTGCTGAACAGCGACGAGACATTTGTCGTAACGACCCACCTTGTAGACGAAGTAGAGTGGGCGCGCGTGGTGCGAGCGTTTGAGATGAAATGGGGTATGACTCACGGAAAGGCTGAAAGCACACTTCGGCGATATCAAAGGAACGCGCTAAAGAAGATTAACGAGTTTTCGACTCGCTACTCAGATGTTATCTTTCAGGCGTTTGGATGTACAGACTCTTGATTGTGCAGAGATGAAGATAGCTATCGAAACCAGTATAATTTCTTGACGATGGAGAAAGGAGCGTACGATGTTAAGGTGCAAGCAGGAGTTAATCACATCAGCTTTTGCTAAGTATGGTGGGTATTTAGCAATGGCTGAGATCCAAGGGAAAAAGCTGGACGACCAAGGCGGTCTTGACGATGAGAAAAGGATCGCAATGCTGGAACTCAAGATTACGATCCTGAACGGGTGGCTGGCTTTGCTGAACGAAGACGAGCGGTTTGTAATTCGAAAGCATGTTATCGATGGGCTGGATTGGCCCAGGGTTGCCTATGAGTTCGCTGAACGCTGGGGGCACCAGTTTATCCGCACGGAGCGGACACTATCACAGTATCAAAGCAATGCACTTAGGAAGATCATTGCCTTCTCAGTGGAGGATGATAAACTCATCGACTCGTTGTTCAGCGAGTAAGAGCATAAGTTCCAGTAGGCGGTCACGAATGTGACCGCTTCATTCTGTATGAAAGTGATGATTCTTCCGTGCTTCTTCTGAGCAGCTTCATTTTCAAGACACCCCATTCTCCTTTACAATATAGTCAAGCCAAGAGGCAAGGGGCGAACGGCCAGACAGGAGCCTCTCGGGAAAGCAAGAGAAGGAGGGTGATACCGTTGGGCTAGTTACACATGATGATTGCCCAGATGCACAGCTTGCCGCTGCCATCTCCGAGGGGATGAGTTCCACAGGGCATCATCACATTTTACACCTTCACACAACGACAACTGAATAGTCTCTCGATTACTCATAACGCCCGCGCACGGTGACGAGAAATCACATGCGCATAAAATGAAAGGAGAAAAAAATGAAAAAGTTTCTTGTATTGGCTTTGCTGGCGGTCATGACATGTGCTGTCGCGCTCCCCGCTTTAGCGTATTACGACAACGATGTGGACTTCAACTCCCCTTCCTTCTATGGTGTGGTTGATACCCCCGACGGCGGCACTGTGATTATTCGCAACGCGCCGATTGTCGATTCGAGCACATTTGTTGGCCGAATTAACGACGGCACAACTGTAAACCTACGAAACAGTATTAGCTACTCCAACACGTGGTATCGCATCTATTTCCAAAACGCTTGGTGCTTTATCATGAAGACAATGGTCGACGTGTAATGGTCGCAGAGGAGGTTGGCATTCATGCCAACCTCCGTTTCGATTACACGCCTTCTCATCCATTGATTGTTGGGGCGTCTACAATGCTCACTACGGCCCCGGTTGAGGCATCAATCTTGACAACATACTTTGTGCTGTCATAGTAGTCTTGTGCCTCATTTTGGCTTGGTTCTATTACAACGATTTGCCATACTGAGCGGTTCTCCAAATCTTCCACAAAGGATATGCTGACGAGGTATGTTTCTAAGACTTCATCTTTAATCGAGTATACTTCAGCCACCTGTTTTACAGCGATTTCAATTGCTTCCTCTTGAGATATACACTCTTCTGTTGGCAAAGCATAATTGAACTTTGAACTTTCTCCGAAAAGCTCAACCTTGAAGTCATCAAAGTATTTACGCTCTTCAAGTGACCATGTTAGCGGATCACCCAATTGATCGTATAGCCCTTGGTACTCTTTAATATATGCTTCATTCACTTGCTCAGAATCCATGCCTTCTGTTGTATCGCGAAACCCTTGTATCCATTCGCTTAACGCCTCCATCTTGCCAGGGTTTTCTCTGGTTATGATTTTGTTCGCGATAGCAAATGCGGATGCAGTAAGCAATACGAGTAGCAGGGCAGCAACTAGAATAACCGATAAACTTTTCCTTTTCACAGCAAAATCCTCCTGTTGCAAATGTTCCAAATGTCGATCAATCCCTTGAGAAAACGTCAGCGGCGTTTCTTTGAAAGCCTTGTCAAATTCTATCACCCTGGATCGCCTCCTCTCGTACGAGAACTTCTTTGAGTTCCCTTCGCGCCCTTGATAGCCGCCATTTGACGGTGCCGGATGGAATGCGCAACATACTGGCTATCTCATGAACGCGATATCCTTCCAGGTAGTGAAGCAGAAGGGTTATCCTTAACTTTTCGTTAAGGCCCGAAATCATTTCGTGCAGATGTAGATCAGGTACTTGCTGGTGGCTTCCATCTTCCGAAATCTCAGGCATAACTATTTCTCGGCGTTGCCTCCGCTTTGTGTCATAGCATTCGTTGATAACGATTCTGGTGAGCCACGTTTTGAAGGTTTCCTCCCTCGTTCGTGACCGCGCCGCCCATGCTTTGGTAAGGGCATTTTGCACCGCATCCAGGCAATCCTGGTCATCTCGCAGGATGCCATAAGCAACGCGGTATAGCATGCGTTCATATGCCTTTACTTGATCCACAAACGTCGTTTCGTCTATCACCCGTTCACCACCCTTTTTACTGGCCGTGCACTCCAGACACTAATTATACGAATGGAGTATCGAAATGGTTGGCATAAATCAATCACTTGTAAAATTTACCGAAAAAATCATGATACACTTCAACCTTGTGTAGCTTCAATTCTGTAGATTTTCGCGATCTGGGTCATGGTGAAACCTCCTATTGCACAATGAAAAGAATAGAGGCATGGCATGACATTTTCTGTCCACACCACGCCCCCGATTGGTATTTTCAGCGTCAACCATTCGCATGAATCTGACCGCGCGCGTCAGCCAATACAACCATGTCGTGTGTTGTGTAGCGGCTTTGCATTTGACCGGTGGCTGACAGCCATTTTTCTGGTGTATCGATCATCTTATCGGATTCCCGCGCGAGTTCGACAAACTTTGCCGAAAATGCTTGGTCCAGTCCGATCATTCTTTGGATTTTGAGGATGCCAGTTGCTTTGTCAACGAGCAGTAAGGACAGACTGAGGCCAAAGCCGTCAGTGATCGTAGTCGCCAGTTGGGCAGGTGCGCCAAAGGGTGGCTTGTAATAGGCTTCCATCCATTCCTGCTTGCCTGGCTTGGCAAGAAAAACCAGAACGCCGTTCCTCATAAGGCATGCGTACTCGAATCTGTTTTTTGAGGACATATCCATGATTTCATTTTCGGTTGGCCTTGAATACATGATGAGCAGAATCAGGCTCCCGCTGCCATCAACCAGGAGATGGGCACCTTCATCGAAACCCATCAACACAGGCGGTATTTTTTCGCCAACAGATGTTACGATAAACTCCGATGCGGCAGCGGGAGCTTCATACTCTTCGTACTTTTCATCCACAACCACACCGAGTTCTTCATCGTAAGGGACATCGACCACAATGTAATCGCAGAAGAAGGTGTAGCCTTTTTCGAGCACATATTTTACAGGGATAGGCACCTCGAATTGCCATGGTTCAGCGCGAGCATCCTCCAATAAAGAAAGCGGAATGGCGCATAAACTATGACCGCTATCCTGGGTGTAGACGTGATATTCCTTGAGCATTTCCGGTAAGCCGGGATAAGGCTTCATGCTAACGGAATTGAAGGTGGTTTTCCGCATTGTTTGGCTCCTTTGCTACCATTTATAATGAGTGGCTACCGCATTTGCACTGTCGTTTCACTTTGGATTTTACCATAAGAAAGGTTGCTAGTAAATTAGCGCCCAGGAAAAACGCATAGCGCCCTCTTTCAGGATGTAGGATGGATTTAGTATCTATTCTACCACAATAGAATCGCAACGTAAACCGAGAAAATGTCTAGCAGTGAATTGCCGAATGGCGGATACTAACGAAGGCGTAGTGTGAGACTCGGCGGTGACACGGAAAAGAAAATGTTGCAACGGCGGGGGTGGCTTTTAGCGATATTTGGGTGGTTGACCGGGGAGGAGATACAGAGAATGAGTAAGCAATGAGAGGGGTGAAAAGCAGGGACTCGGGAAGCCACAAGCTGTGATCTTGGAGGTTTTCCTTTTTTCAAAATGGAAAAAACCCTTATTTCATGCGGCTTCCCGAGGGTGTGTATATGTGGCGGCCCCTGTAGGCCCTGTCGCACCGATGGCTCCGTCGGCACCGGTGGCGCCGGTGGCGCCGTCCGCGCCGGTAGGCCCTGTAGTCCCCATCATTTATAGACACACCTCGCGGATGTGCGCTTTATAGCCAAAGTGCCACGCGTTCCCCTGTAGCAATACGGTTCGATCGTTTTGAGCCATCTGTCCCGTGGCACGACCCGCTCGATCTGCGACGGGAATTCCTTCTTCCGCGTTTTCGCCTGCGCTAATGCATCCGTCAGCGCGCTCAGTATGATCTGCTTTTACGTACCTACATTCTATCGCGTCTTTGTGTTCTTTTTCAGTTGTGCGGTGGTGCTCTGGCGTATCCTAAGGCCCCCACTCCGCCACGGTAATGGCGACACCTTCTTTCCGAACTCACCCGTAACCGCCTGACTCGTCGTTCCAACCTTTACAAGTCGCATCGATCGACAATGGGTTCGCGCTTGTAGAACACCTGTCCTTTCGGCGAAGGCTGTCGCAAACAGACAAGCAGAGGGGCGTTGAGACGCCCCTCTGCTTGTCTGTTTCAGTGCGTTTTACGCGTCCGCGCACGGCTGTGTCAGCCGCTTTTTCAGTATCTCGACATACCCCTGGTTGACCACGCAGTTCTTCAGGCGGTACGCCTCCATCAGCCGGTCGATGTCGCGCTCGCGCATGCCGCCAAAGCGCATCGCGTACACGGGCTGCAGCGTCGCCGCCGCGAAGCCGGTCAGCGCCGCGTAGTTCAGCGCCAGCGCGTTGGAACGCGCGTTAAACGGCGCCTGGGATACGTCCAGAATCATGTCCGCCAGCTCCGCTGATTTCTCGCGCCCGGGGCAGCGCTCGTACAGCGCGACAAAGTTCTCCGCGCCCAGGGTTCGCTTCATCTGCTGCACGGGCCTGACGATTTGCATCAGCTCGGATTCCGGATCAAGCGTCACCCAGCCCATGACACCCGCGTCCTTATATGTCCAGGATGTCCAGTGCGCGCCGAATTCGTTGTACACGGAGAGCTGATCGTCCATATTGCGCAGGCGGTAGGGCAGCTCCTCCGCCGGGCCGTGGTACTGCGAGCCGAACTCGCCGACCCACAGCGGCACGTTGTGCTTACGCGCGTAGAGTACGCCCTGGTCGTTTTCGTAATCGCGCACATGCTTGTTGCGGTCCCAGTAAATCTCCGCCCCGCTGCGGCCAAAGTGGCCGGGGTATTTTCCCGGGCCGAACCCCGGTGCGGTGTAGTTGTGGATGGAGTAGACGAGGTTCGGCGCGAACGGATCATCCATGCCGTCGAAGTAGTGGCCGTAGCGGTCGCCCTCAATGAAAATGATGTGCTCCGGGTCCACCTCGCGAATCGCCTCCACAAGGCGGCGGTACACGCGGTTCATCGCCAGCCAGTCGGAGCGGAAATTCTCGAAGAAGTCAAACGCGTGGTCCCCGCACGGCGTGTTGCTGGACGGCTCGTTCATCAGCTCATACCCGGCGATGACGGCTTTGCCGCGATACCGCCGCGCGAACTCCTGCCACAGCCCGACCAGCCGGTCCTGAAACTGCTTGTGCGTCCAGAACAGCGACGCGCCGCGTTCGTTGTCGCTGTGCCAGTGGCTGTTCTGCCACCCCTGCACGGCGTGCATGTCCAAAATGACGTACAGGTTATGCTTCTCGCACAGGCGCACGGCCTCGTCCAGGCGACGGAACCCCTCTTCCTTATAGACAAACGGCTCCATGTCGTCCTCAAAGTGCCGGTAATTCAGCGCGAGGCGCACGCATGTGGCGCCGAGGCTAGCAATAAACTGAATGTCGTCCTCGTCAAAAAAGGCGTCGAGCATGCGCTCAAAGAAGTACCGCCCGGTCTTTTCGCCCAGCACCTTGATGATCTGCCGCCTGATATTGCCCTCGGAGCCCGGATACCCATTGATAAAGTCCTCCATGTTCATCCAGCCGCCGACACACGTGCCGCGCAGGTAGAACGGCTTCCCGGCGGCGCCCACCACCTTGCCGTTTCGTACTTGTAGCATGTCCATCATCCGATTACCTCCGTTAAAAATCAAAGGAACGCACGGTCTCCACGCCGATCAGCCGGTCCTCGTCAATTTCCTCGCCGAGGCCGGGCGTATCGTTCAGCGTCAGCCAGCCGTCCTCCCCGAGCCGGTTGTCGCGGAAGAACGCGGTTTTTTTGTCCATGAAGTTCAGCAGATACTCGCAGTACGGGCAGACATCCGGCGGCATCGCGGCGATGACGTGCAGCGCGGGCATCAGCGAGTGGCCGTGCGGGATGAACGTTGTACCGAATACCTCGCACATGTCGGCGATCTTGACCGATTCGGTGATGCCGCCGCACCAGACGGGATCGGACTGCATGACGCTGAAGATGTGCTCCTGCAGGTAGCCGCTGACCTCCATGCGCGTGTACAGATGCTCTCCGGCGGACAGCGGGATGGTCGTTTCCTCGCGCAGGCGGCGGTAGCCGTCCACCATGTGCGGGCGGAGCACTTCTTCCACCCAGGCCGGCGCGACCGCTTCCAGGTCGCGGAACACCTTCTTCGCGTAGTCGATCGTCCAGCCCATCCAGCAGTCGAACATCAGCTCGTAGCCGTCGCCGAGTGTCTCGCGCAGCGTGTACGCCATTTCCAGGTTCTTTCGGATGCCCTCGGCGCCGTCCGTCGGGCCATAGCGGAAGAACCACTTCTGCGCCCGCACGCCCATGGCCTTTACCTCCAGCGCGCGCCTGCGCACAGCCTCCGGTTCGATGGAGAAGCCGAGCATGCTGATGTACGGCCTGACTCTGTTTCTGCCGCCGCCGAGCAGCTTGTACACCGGCTGGCCGAGGATTTTGCCCTTCAGGTCCCACAGCGCGATGTCGACCGCGCTGATCGCCATCATCATCACGCCGCTGCGGCTGTGGCGGTCAAACCGGCTGATGATGTCCCACAGCATGCGGTTTTCCAGCGGATCGCGGCCGATCAAATGCGGGGCGATGCCGTCCACGATGGTCAGCAGCTCGCTCCGGTTCTCCACCGGGCCGTAGCGGCCTTCGATCCCCTCGTCCGTGGAGATGACGACAAACAGCGCGGTCGTTACGTCCGGCGCGTGGTCGGTGCCGGCGCGCATGTTCCGCGCGCGGCTGTCGTGCGCGTATTCCTCATAGATGTCCAGCGGCCCGACGCTCCGGGCCTCGCCGGTGTATTTGGGTGTGAAACGGGTTTGCATCCTGTCGATTCTGATTCCGGTGATCTTCATTCATTTTCCTCCGTCTTGTTCACCGCCTCGCCGTGCGGATCGCCGTGCTGGTCGGCATACCCCTTGGGCGACATGCCGTAGATCCTGCGGAAAGCTTTGTAGAATGTGTTCAGGTTCGTGTAGCCCACCTGCGCGCAGATGTCCTTGATGGGCCGGCCGCCCTTGCGAAGCAGGGCTTCCGCCCGCGCCATGCGCGTCCGCTCAATGATGGCGGAGATGTTTTCGCCGGTCTGGCTCTTATAGAAATACGACAAATAGTTGCCCGTCAGCGATAGCGCGCCCGCGACCATCGTCAGGTCGAGCTGGCAGTCGGCATAGTTCGCCTCAATAAAGTGGTTGACGCGCTCAATCAGCACGGTATTGCGCTCGTTGCGTTTCCTGTCGACAGCGCCGCACAGCAGCGACACGGCCTCATGAAGCTGTGCCCACTGCGCGTCCGCCGCCAACCCGCGCGGCGGGTGGGTGATCCGGCGCAGGCGGTCCTTGGCCGCGCTGTCCTGGACGTCCATTTCGTTGTTCGCGCGGATCAATGTGCCGCGCGCCGCGGATAGCAACAGAAGCGTACCCTGCGCGGTCAGGGCGTTTCCGGCCTCGTTATCGCGGCGGAGCGCGCCGAGCAGCGCCAGGGCGTCCTTCTCGTTGCCCGCGAGCAGGTAGTTCAGCAGCTTTGTTTCCAGATCAATGGGATATCGGTACTCCCCGGCGTCGTCCGGCGCGTCGGGGGGCGCGGCCTCGCCTGACAGAAGGTTTGTCCCGCGCAGGCGGCGGCAGAGCGCCGGGTACACCGTGCCGAACAGGTTCGCGTCCACGACCGTCTCGCTGACGGCGCAGCGCAGCATCAGGTTCAGCCGGCCGGCCGCCGCCCGGGAAAGGCGCTCGGCCTCCTCCTGTGCCGCGCTCGCTTGCGCTGGGGTGTCCAGGCAGAAAATGAGCGCCGTGTGGCTGAAATCCACCCGATGCACGATCACGCTGTCGGCAACCTGCCGCGCCAGGAAGTCCGTGACGACGATGGTTGCGGTGTCCATCTCCTGGATGAACTCGGGGTTCGGGGCGTTATCGTTGTACCCGGCCAATTCTAGCACGGCCAGCACGTAGCAGCGGTGCTCGATGACAATGCCGGCGTGGCGCGCGATGATCATCAGGTCCTCCGCGGAGGCGAAGCCGCTGCCCAGCAGGCGGTCCAGGAAGTTTGCGCGGTTCAGCGCCTGGTAGCGTGTCACCTCGGCCTGAAGGGTCTGGTTGTTCTGGATGAGGCTTTGTATGTTCGCGTCCAGGCGGACAAGCTCGTTGCCGCCGGATAACGCCGCGCCATGGCCCGCCTTGCGGAGGGAGACCAGCAGGCGCCGGATGGGCGCCATGCCCCAGACCGATAGCAGTACGCTCAGCAGCGCGCCGGTGAGCAGTACCGACAGGATCAGCAGCGCCAGCGTGCGCAGGAACTGCTGCCGTCCCGCCAGGAATGTGCGCGTCGGCACCAACATGGTATACGTCCAGCCCGTGCTTTCCAGGGACACCGTAATGGGCACGTACGGTTCGCCGCCGAGCAGGACGGCTTCGTCCGAAGCGGGGGAAGGGGGCGGCACGAGGGCCGGATTCGTCGCGTAGACGGTTTCCCCCCGGTAGTCGTACAGAAGCACTTCCGCGCCGCCGTCGATCGCGTCGCGCAGGCCGGGCACGAACTCCTCCGCCGCGACCCGCGCGATCATCACAACCTTGTCGCTGCCGCCGCTGAGCGGGAGGTCCTGCAGCACATCAACGAACCGCTCGCCGGTGCGCTCGTCCGTAAAGCGGCGGTGGCTCATGAACTGTGGCGCGAGCAGCGCGTCCCGCCAAGCCGCGTAACCGATGTCCGTGTACTTCAGCACAACGCGGAAGTAGACATCCGGATACAGGCCGACGCTGTTGGAGGAGATGAACATACCGCTCTTGCTGAAATACAGAATCAATTCGTGGATGAACGCGTTGGAGTAGTTGTACGGCTGCAACTCGCGCGAATACTCGTTGATTTTGGTCACGGCGGACGCCGGGACGGGCGCGGACAGGCGGCGGATTTCTTCGGTGGCCCGCCTTGCCTGCAGCACGACCGACAGTTCGTACAGGTTGCGCATCCGGTCGTCCAGGATGGCGCCGGCTTGCGACAAAGCCGCCGTAAAGCGGTCGGCAATCTCCCGGTTGGTGGTTTTCACATTGCTTTGGTAGAGGAAAACGGCAAAAAAGGCGATGGTGACAACGCACACCGCCATGTAGGTGACCACATATCGAAAGAAAAGGGAGCGTCTGCGCTTCACCGTTCATTCCTCCGGCATCGATCATACCAAACCGGATGTAGGGATGCAAGTGTGTGCCAAGGAAGGGAGCACAAGCCCCAAGGGAGGTTTGGAGGGCCGTGAGGCCCTCCAAGTGAAATCAGGCCCAGCGGCATGTACGGTGGGCCGCCGCAGATTCCAGAACCAGTCCCGTAGGACTGGTGGCGGAATCTGTACGTTTACTCGGAGCCGCCCGGAAATTCCGCAGAATTTTAGGCTCCGTCCCTCCCCGGGGGATTCCGAAAGGGGGATCGCAATCCCCCTTTCGCCTTTTCGCTTATTCAGCGGCGCTAAACCGGTCGTACGCCTGCTGCATGATTTCCACCACGCGGTCGATGCCGATCGTGGAAAGCTCCTTCAGGTACGCATCCCACTGCGCGTCGATGTTGCCGCCCGTGATGAACGCGACGCGCGTCTCGTCCACATACTGCAGCAGCGCGGTGTTGATCTCGTTCAGCTCCTGCGCTTCCTCCACCGTGTACATCAGCGGGGGGAGGCATGTGGCCGGGTCGGGCGCGTATGGCTTGTACGCCATCGTCGTGTTCCAGAGCAGATCCTGCAGGGCATACGGATCGTCGCTGGCAACGCCCTTATTGTCAAAGAAGTTATAGTACGGGTTGCGGTTCTGCCAGTGCGACTTCTGCTCGCTTCCGTAGACCAGGATGGCCTCAAACAGCGCGTCGCCGCCGTCCACAGCCTTTTTCCCTTCAGGGTTTTGGATGTAGTCGACGCCCGGCTCGCCCAGGCGGCCCCACATGGAGATCTCCTCGGAGTAGAACAGGTCGGCTAACTTGAACGCGATGTCCGGGTTCTTGCAGTTCGACGTAATGACCCAGCAGTTCGGCACGTTGAAGTAGCCAAACGGGTTGTAGGCGGTGTACTGCACGCCCTCCGGCCCCGCGATCGGCGTCACGGCGACATAGTCGCGGAAGCGGTCGCTGCCGGTCATGTTGGCGAACGTGTTCGGGCCGCCGGCGGTCAGCGCGCCGACAATGGCGATATCCGGGTTCTCAAAGAGCTGTTTGAGCTGCGTGGCGTCCTGGGTGAACGTGGACGGATCGAGCAAGCCCTCGGTGATCAGCTCGTTCATGTACGTCAGACCGGCTTTGTACGCGTCCTTGTTGTAGACCGGGTCGATCTTCCCGTCCGTGACGATGTAGCGGCGGGGGTTGTTCGGGTAGGCCGCGTCCGTCGGGTACTGCAGGAAGGCGTTCATGATGAACGTATCGGCCAGCACGCTCCAGCCGGAGGAGGCGCCCATCAGCGGGATTTCGTCCGCGATGCCGTTGCCGTTGGGGTCCTGCGTTTTGAACGCGGTGAGGACCGCTTTCAGCTCGTCGGTCGTTGTGGGGACCGCAAGGCCGAGGTTATCCAGCCACTCCTGGTTGATCCACAGGCGGCTGGGCATCATGTTCGGCTCGGACATGTTGATGTTGGGCAGCGCGTAGATGTTGCCGTCCGGCGCCGTCATCATCTTCTTCAGGTCCGGGAACTCGTCCAACACCTTCTGGAAATAGTAGGCGTCGTTCTCAATGTAGTCGTTCAGCGGGATGAACATGCCCTGCGACGCGTAGTCGACCAAAGTCGACGTATCCATGCCGCCCATGAACACATCCGGCAGACCCTGGCCGGTCGCGAGCAGCAGGTTCAGCTTCTGCGTCTTGTCCTTGGAGAGCACGAGATCCCATTCGATCTTGACGCCGGTCATCTCTTCCAGGTGTTTGGTCAGCTTGTTGTCCACGTAGTCCAGCACCTGCGGTTCCTGCTGGAAGAACACGCGCAGCGTGACGGGTTCCGTGGTCAGCGGCAGCACGACCTCCGCGAGCGCGGCGAGGCTTCCGCCGAGCAGCATGGCCGTGGCCAGCAGGATGGCGAAGGAGACCTTCAAAAGCCTTTTCATTGCGGGGATACCTCCTAGCTATTTTGTGGTGATGGGGTCCGAACAGGCATATTGGGTTCGATGAGGTGATTCGCGAGCGTAACGATCCGTATCCGCCTCCCTCCGCGTGGCAGCGCGCTATTTATCCCTTGACCGCGCCGGTGAGCGCGCCTTTGACAAAGTGCTTGGACACAAACGGGTATACGATCATGAACGGCACGGTGGAGACGATGATCAGGGAGTACTTCAGCAGGTCGGCAAGGCCCTGCTTCGCGGCGTCCAGCTCCGGATCGAACACGGCGGAGGCATCCACGGTGTTCTGCACGAGGATTTCGCGCAGCGTGATCTGCAAGGGGAACAGGCTGCGGTCCGACAGGTAGATGAACGCGTTGAAGTACGAGTTCCAGTGGCCGACCGCGTAGTACAGCAGCAGCACCGCGATGATCGGCTTGGACAGCGGCAGCACCACGCGCAGCAGGAATCGGATATGGTTGCAGCCGTCGATGGACGCGGCCTCGTACAGCTCCGCCGGGATGTTGTTCTGGAAGAACGTGCGGCAGATGATCAGGTTGTAGACGCCGATGGCGCCCGGCAACAGCATGACCAGACGGGTGTTGACCAGGTGCAGGCTTGACGCCAGCAGGTACGAGGGGATCAGGCCGCCGCTGAAAATCATGGTGAACGTGAACAGGAACATGATGATGTTCCGCCCGGCCATTTTGGTGCGCGACAGCGGGTACGCGGCCAGGACGGTCATCAGGATGTTGATCGCGCTGCCGGCCACGGTGTAAAAGACGCTGTTGGCAAAGCCGGTCGTGATGGCGGGATAGCGGAACACCGCCCTGTAGCCCTCCAGCGAGAAATCGACCGGCCAGAGCAGCACGCGCCCGGTCATGACGGCGGTGGGCGAGCTGAACGACGAGCTGACGATGTAGAGGACGGGCAGCAGCACGACAAGCAACGCCAGCAGCAGAAAAACATCAATCGCCAGATAAAACGCGCGATCCCCGCGTGAGTGCCGGATGCGCCGCCCGGAAGGCCCGCGCGCCGCCCGGCTGTCCGCCCTCTCTTGGCTCACCATAGGCTTGTCTCCCCCCATTTGGACGCGATTTGGTTGACGATGACGATCAGAATCAGGTTGACGATGGAGTTGAAGAAGCTGATGGTTGTGGAGTACGAGAAGTCCGCCGATGCGGAGGCGAGGCCCACCTTGTAGGCGTAGGTCGCGATGATCTCCGACGAGCCGATGTTCATCAGGTTCTGCATCAGGAACGCCTTCTCAAAGCCGAGGTCCATGATGCGGCCCGTGTTCATGATCAGAATGATCGTGGCGGTGGGGATAATGCACGGGATGTCAATGTGCAGCAGGCGCTGCCAGCGGCTCGCGCCGTCGATCATGGCGGCCTCGTGCAGTTCCATGTCCACGCCCGCCAGCGCGGCGAGGTAGATGATCGTGCCCCAGCCGCAGTTCTGCCACACCTCTGACCAGACGTACATGTGGTAGAACGCCGGGCCTGACGCCATATAATCCTTTGCCTGTCCGCCGAGCGCGACGATTACCCGGTTGAAAATGCCGGTGTGGATGTTCGTGAACTGGACAATCATGCCCACGAGCACGACCATGGAGATGAAGTGAGGCAGGTACGTGACCATCTGGGTGGTCTTTTTCAGCCGCGCGTGATTCGTCGTGTTCAGCGCCAGCGCCAATATAATAGGGAAAGGGAACGACACCAGCAGTTGGTAGAGGCTGACGGTCAGCGTGTTGCGCAGCGTGCGCGGGAACATGTAGTTGCCGAACAGCTTGCGGAAGTTGTCAAACCCCACCCAGCGGCTACCCCAGATGCCGTCGACCGCGCGGTATTTGCGGAAGGCGATCTGCGCTCCGTACATCGGCTGGTACTTGAACAGCAGCAGCCAGATGAGTGGAATGAGCAGGATCAGGTATAGCTGGTAGTTCTCCCGGAGCAGGCGCTCAAACGAGGAGCGCCGCCTTGGCGGTGACAAGCGGCCACGCTGGACTGAATTCATCCGGCTTATCCCCCCTGATGTCATCAATGTGAAACTGAAACTAAGGTTTACTTGCGCATATCGTACCGCAAGACGACCAGGTCCCGCTATTGGAAATATCAACGATATAGTGAATTTATCCATAACATGACGTATAAAATGTTGGGAGCGACTGTGGAAATGACAACGCAAAAGGATCATCATAACAAGGAAGGAATGGCGTGACGCCGCCTCCAAATCCCCCAAGGTCCCGGCGCCAAGCAGCGCGGTGATACATTAAAAAGTATTGCGCGATCTATGCAGTTGTGCTAAGATAAATCTACAAATTGAAAACGCGTTTAGATTATTAAAATCCAATTCGGACGGCAGAACGGAGGTAGCCATGAACACTCCGGCGCTCCAAAAACGCCCTTCTTACCGCGGCCGGCTCTCGCGGGATCTTTCCTTCAACCGCGAGTTATATCTGCTCTTTATACCCGTACTCGCGTTTTACGTTCTGTTTCATTACGCGCCGATGTACGGCGCTGTGATCGCCTTTAAGGATTTTAAGCCGGCGCTCGGCATCGGCGGCAGCCAGTGGGTGGGGATGAAGCACTTCAATAGCTTTTTTTCCAGCTATTACTTTGGCACGCTGCTTCGGAATACATTGGTGCTTAGCCTCGCCAATCTGGTCTTTGGCTTCCCGATTCCGATCATTCTCGCGCTGCTGATCAACGAGCTTCGTTCGCGGCGCTTCGCGCGCACGGTGCAGACCATCAGCTATATGCCGCATTTTGTGTCCATGGTCGTTATTTGCGGCATGGTCCGGGAGTTCACGCAGTCGACCGGTCTGGTCACGGCGCTTTTGTCCTACGTTGGGTTTGAAAAACAGACCATGCTCAACAACCCAAGCTACTATGTGCCGATCTATGTCATCTCCGGCATCTGGCAGGAAGCCGGCTGGGGCAGCATCATTTACCTCTCGGCCCTGGCCAGTGTTGACCGTGAATTGTACGAAGCGGCGGAGATCGACGGGGCGGGGCGCTGGAAGCGCACGCTGTATGTGACGCTGCCGAGCATCCTGCCGACGATCGTTATCATGTTCATCATGCGCACGGGCCGCCTGATGTCCATCGGCGCGGAAAAGACCATCCTGCTGTACAACCCGGGCATTTACGACACCGCGGACATCATCTCCTCCTACGTGTACAGGCGCGGCATCGCGGGCACGGACTGGAGCTTCAGCACGGCGGCCGGGCTGTTCAACTCGGTGGTTAACTTTGTGCTGGTCATCGGCGTCAATACGCTCAGCCGGAGGCTCACCGGCAGCGGATTATGGTGAGGTAGGGATTCCTTGCGGAATCCCTTTGATGGCGTGGATTCACGAATCCCCGCCGCAGCCGATTTTTCAAATCCGCGCCGCCGTCGAGGAAAGGAACGCAATCAAGATGATGCACAGAACCCGGGGCGAAAAAACGTTTGATATTTTCAACATCCTGATGATGCTCCTTGTGATCATTGTCACGCTGTATCCGCTGCTGTACGTGCTGTTTGTTTCCTTCAGCGTACCCGCGCAGTACATGCGCTTTCACGGCTCGGTGCTTTGGCGGCCGCTTGGCTTCAGCCTCGCATCGTACCAGGCGGTGTTTTCCGACATCAACATCTGGAACGGCTATCGGAACACGATTGTCATCGTGATTACGGGCGTGGCGCTGAACATGGCGCTGACGATCGTGGGCGGGTATGTGCTCTCCAGGAAGAGTCTGATGCTCCGCCGCCCCCTGTCGCTGATTACGATGTTCACGATGTACTTTAACGGCGGGATTGTGCCCATGTTTTTGATGGTCAAAAACTACGGGATGATGGATTCGCTGCTCGCCTTGATCGTTCCGGTGGCGATCAACACGTTCAATATGATCATTATGCGCAGCGCCTTTGAGGGTGTGCCGGAATCGCTGGAGGAGGCGGCGCGCATCGACGGTGCGTCACAGTTGACCACCCTGGCGCGCGTGATGGTGCCCGTTGTCATGCCGACCATCGCGGTGCTTGTGCTCTATTATGGCGTGGCGCACTGGAACTCGTGGTTCAACGCGCTCATTTACATCCGTACGCGTTCGAAGTACCCCCTGCAGCTCGTGCTGCGCGAGATGATTATCCGAAACACCGCTGCCGCCACCTCGACGGCGGGCGCGGCGGACGACAACGCGCTGATCGACCAGACCATCAAGTACGCGACCATCGTTGTCGCGACCATCCCGATTCTATGCCTGTATCCGTTCCTGCAGCGGTACTTCGTCAAGGGCATTATGGTCGGCGCGGTGAAGGGATAGGACGGCCGAAGCGCCGCCGGCAAGGGCCGCGGCCCTTCGATCTGTCCGGATCTGACGTAATTCGCCCGCGCAAAACGCGGGGGAAGATAAAGCGAAACACATGTTAAGGAGGATTCCCATGAATCGCAAAAGGCTTGTTTCCCTGTTGGTGGCCTTGGTGATGCTCCTGGCGGGCACCGCCGCGCTGGCCGAGTCGGTTTACCCGATTCCCGGCAATATCAACCTGACGTACTTTGGCAAGCTGCACTCCAAGGTTGCCAAGGACTATCCCGGTTGGGAAGCACTGGATGTGGTACAGGATTGGTTTAAGACGACGGGCGTCACCATGACATTCCAATGCCCGCCGGTCGGCATGGAAGAAGAACAGTTCAACCTGATGCTCGCTTCCGGCGACTACGCGGACGTGATCGTCTACAACATGGTTTCGCTCGCGGGCGGCCTGACAAAGCTGCACGACGACGGCGTCATCGTGGACCTGACGGATTATCTGCCCGAGTACGCCCCGAACTATTGGAAGTACCTGAACGACAACCCCGATGTCATGCAGGAAGTGATGGACGACGCGGGCCGCATTTACTGCTTCGTGTTTGCCAAGGGCGGTGGATACCTGCTCGCGACCCAGGGCCCGATCCTGCGCGATGACATCGTCGGTGATCTCGGCATGGAAATGCCTGAGACCATTGCCGACTGGAAGGCGTTGCTGACCGCCGTGAAGGAGAAGTATCCGGACATGATCCCGTTCACGGGCCGGATGGATAACCTGTTCCGCGCGTTCACGCCTGCCTATGGCGTCGCTTCGACCTCCGCCACGAAAGACCCGGCGGGCAAGTGGTACGTGGACGACGCGGGCGTAACCAAGTACGCGCCGATGCAGCCGGAGTTCAAGGACTTCCTGGCGGAGATGCGCGACTGGTTTGCCGCCGGGCTGATCGATCCGGACATCGTGTCCATGGACGACGCCACGCGCGACAGCAAGATGAGCGCGGGTCTGGGCTTTTCGACGTTTGGCGCGGGCAGCAACCAGATTGGCGCGTTCATGAACGCCAACAAGGACAACCCGGCCTACTCCACCATCGGCGTGCGCCAGCCTTCCCTGAACGCGGGAGAGCAAGTGAAGTACGTGACCGAGTACAAGGCAACCGCGAACGACCAGTGCGCCATCTCCACGAGCTGCAAGAACATTGAAGCGGCGATCCAGATGCTGGACTGGGGCTACAGCGAGGAAGGCAATGTCCGCCTGAATTGGGGCATCGAGGGAGAGAGCTATACGGTCAATGAAAAGGGCGAGAAGCACTACACCGACCTGATTCTGAAGAACCCCGACGGCAAGTCCGTGGATACGGCGCTGGCCAACTACGCGCTGACCGCCGTCAAGGGCCCGGCCATGCTGGTGCAGGACCCGGACTACATGCTGGACTACTACTCGCTGCCACAGCAACAGATCGCGATGGAGAACTGGACGGATAAGGACATGAACTCGTTCGTGTTCCCGCGCGTCTCGTACACGGATGAGGAGTCCGGCATTGTTACCAGCGCGATGGCGGACATCAACACCTACACGGATTCGATGATTGTCAAGTTCATCGTGGGCACCGAGTCGCTGGACAACTTTGACGAGTATGTCAAGACCATCGAAAAGATGGGCATCCAGCAGGCGATTGACGCGCAGACAGCGGCCGTGGACCGGTACCTCGCCCGGTAAAGCAAAGGCAAACGGGATCAGTAGGGGGGGATTGAATCCCCCTCCTTTCATGCCAAGAGAGCGATGCATTGAAAAATCAAGGAGGACCTATCAAAATGAAGGGCAAAAAATACACATTTCACCCGTCGGTCGTTGACCTGGGCGGTATCAGCCCGCGCGTGACCCGGCTGACCGATCCCGAGTATACCTGCAACCATCTGTATTTTCACAATCGCAGCTTCACGCCGGACGACAAGCAGGTCGTGTTTGAATCTACGCTGGACGGCGGCAAGAACCTGTTCATCATGGAGCTTGCGACCGGCGAAGTGACGCAGCTCACCGAAGGCCGCCAGCTTGATTATTTCGGCTACATCTCCCGGGATGGCAAACGCGTGTTCTTTGGCGCCGACGGCTGCGTCCGCTCGGTGGACCTGAAAACGCTGGAAGAAGAAGTCATCGTGGACGCGCAAAAGCTGGTCCGGGAGAAGGTGACCAAGTGCTCCGGCGCGTTCCCGAGCTGGGACGGAAAAAAGCTGGTGTGTTTCTACGAGGCGGACCCTGACTTCGGTCTGATCGTCAAAAACTTTGAGACGGGCGAGGAAAAGATCATCGTGCACGGCGAGCAGCCGGTGCGTCACTGCCAGTTCTGCCCGAACGACCACAACCTGATCATGTACGCGCACGAGGGCAACTGGGCGACGATCAAGGCGCGGATGTGGTTCATCCAGGCTGATGGCAGCAACAACCGCCGCGTGCGCGACCATGACGACGGCGATTATGAGCAGGCCGGGCATGAGTTCTGGGGTAACACCGGCAAAAACGCCTACTTCACCGTGCGCCGCGAGGGCCGCGTGTTCTTCTCCCGCTTTGACGTGGACACGAAGAAGGAAACGACGCTGTTCGAGCTGGATAACGAGCACGGCACGGTGACGATGGATGATCGGTATATCCTCTGCGACAGCAAGCGCGGCGATGGCGAAATGTACATCGTGAAGCTCGAAACCGGCGAAGCGCGCGTGCTATGCTACCAGAAGATGAGCTGGCTGCCGAATATGTCGATGTACCACCCGCACGTGACGGTATCCTACCGCACGAACCAAGCGATTTTCACGACGGACGCATACGGCAACCCCGGCGTGTTTGTCGCGGATATTCCCGAATTCTAGTTCTGGCGCTAAGGAGGGTCCGCTATGTCGGAGCATTTGGTACACTCGGCAATTTTGAACGACAGCCTGTTGCTGATCGAGCGGATGGACAGCGTCGCGCCGTCCCTGAAGGCGCTGCTCGCGCGGTATCACCGCTTTGCGCTGCTGGGCTGTGTGACGGTGTCCGGCGATTCATTCAGCTACCGGCTGCTGGAGCAATTCAAGCGAGAGGCGGGCATGGCGGACCCATACCTGGGCGCGAAAACCGCGTTTGTCATCGGCTGGGTCAGCCACCGCGCATGCGACCGCGTGATGAAGGTGATCTGGAAGGAGGCCGCGTTCAAGGGGCGCGGGACGGATGTGGATCCGAACATCTCCCCGTATGAATGCTCGGTCTACCACGAGGCGGAGGCGTACCGGCGCTACTTCGAGGCGGATGCCGAGTATACGCTCGCGCTGTTTCCGGACGCGATGGACGGTTTCGCCAAGGGCTTTGCGCAGGACACGGCGTACATGCTGGTGCAGGGATCGTTCGCCGCGAACCTGCTGAACATCCAGACGGTGCCGGACACCCTGGACGATCAACCCCGGTTTGAGGAGCTTTGCCAGCGCGCCCAGAAGTTCTATGTGGATTTGGGCCGTTACCGGCGCGCGATTGCCGAGCCTGACCCGGAGAACGAGCAGGCGTTTCTCAAAGGCATCAACTGGTATGACGACAATGACCCGATTCTCGCCGCCGTGCGGGCGATCCGAAGCGGTGAGACGCTTTCGTCCGGCGACGTGACGGACGCGGTCAACGCCCCGGCGGAAAGTCGCTACGCCCACGCGCTCGCGCTGTCGATGCAGTATATCCTCTCGGCGGAGCACTATCTGCGCGACGACAAGACAGACATGGCGTGGCTTCGGGATCGGCTGGACATTGGGCGGCTCAGCCCGGAAGGGTTGGCGGTGTAGCGTGGATAGGAAAGAGACGATGCAAAGCTATTTCGTGGAGATTGCCGCGGTGCGGCTGGCGGCGCGGCTGATGGGCGAGGCGGCGGTGGAGCGTTTCCCGCAGTACGCGTACGCGGGCACGCTCGCGCGCTATGGGGACCTGCAAACCGCCGGCATCAAAGAGGCGGAAGGCATAGACGACGTGCCGGAGAAGGCTGCGTCGATGCGCTTTGGCCAGCACTGCGCGCGTGTGATGCGCATTCATAAGGCGGATACCGGCCTTTCGGCTCAGGCGGATGTGTTGCTGGGCATGTTCTATGAGACAGGCGCGCCCGCGCCAAAGGCCGCTGAAATCCGGCAGGTGGTTCGCTCGCTGCTCCGCCGCGCACAGCTCCAGACGCACACCGCGAAGCCGGGGTATGAGGACATCAACGCGTGGCTGGCGTCGTACTATGATCTCCAAAACGGTCTGGACGCGTTTTTGGACGCGCTGTGCGAGACGGCGGTGAACCGGGCGGAAACACGCCCTTGCGAACGGTATTTCAGCCGCGAGGACACGCTGACAGGCATGGCGCTGCGCGGGGAAACGCTCGCGGGCCGCGATCCCGAGGCGATTGTGGGTCCGTCGGCGTTCGACCGTCTGCTGGCCGCAATCTGCAAGAAGCCGGACTTTTCCGCGCCGCTGTCGAAGCGGGCGTATCAGGTTCACCCGGATTTCCCGGCGCGGAAGGCCGTGGATGGCGAGGCGCTGCAAGGAATCATCCGCGCGAAGATGGTCGACGTATCCGGTATCCCCGGAAAGCTGACGATTCTGTCGATCGAGATGCGGCTGTGCGGCGACCAGTGCCTGCTGATCACGAAAACGGATGCGGGGGTGACCGGCATCTCCATCGCCGGGGGCAATTGGCGGTATTTCTACCCCATCTTGCAAAAAAAGATCGCGCCGTTTTTCATCGGCACGGACGCGCGGGATTTGGAGGACACGCTGGAGGCGGTCTATGTCCGCGACCTGAACTACAAAATTCAGGGGTTGGCGTACTGGTGCTGCGTCTCGTGGCTTGAAGCCAGCGTGCTGGACATCCTGGGCAAGGCGAAGGGTGTTTTTGTCGGCGAGCTGTTCGGACCGCGCGTCAACGAGTCGGTAGCGTATTATTGCGCCAGCGGCAACCGGGGCACCACGCCGCTGGAGGAAATCGAAATTCTGGCCGCGCGGATCGCCGAGATTGGCACGAAAGCCGTCAAGTTCAAGATCGGCGGGCGCATGAGTTGGGACGCCGATTCCATGGCCGGGCGCAGCGAGGAGCTGATCGTGCTGGCACGCAAGTATTTTGGCGACGACATGATCATCCACGCGGACGGCAACGGGTCGTTCATGCCCGAGCAGGCGATTGCCTACGGCGAAATGCTGGAGGACATCGGCGCGTATTTTTATGAGGAGCCGTGCCGGTTCGACTATTTATGGGAGACGAAAGAGGTTGCCGACGCGGTAAAGATTCCCTTGGCCTTTGGCGAACAGGAGACGAGCCTGCGCCGTTTCCAGTGGCTGATTGAGAATGACGCCGCGCAAGTGCTGCAGCCGGATGTGCAATACATGGGTGGGTTTATCCGCGCGGCAAAGGTGGCCAAAATGGCGGCGCTGGCCGGCATTCCGATCACGCCGCACATTTCGGGCGGCATTCAGTACGCGCACGTGCTGATGCTCGCGTCTTTTACGCCGAACATGGGCAAGTACCAGGAGCTGAAGGTTGGCTATGCGGAGACAAAGGATTTCTTCACGACTGAGCTTGTTCTGAAGGCCGGGCGCATGAACATCCCCAAGGGCGTTGGGCTGGGCATGGCGTTTGACACGGCGTTTTTGGAGAAGGGTGAAACGGTATTTTTGAGCGAAGGGAACGTAGGGAAGGGTAGCAAGTAGGCGCTGGCGCCTGCGCAAGTTTTCTGTAAGGAAGCCTTCTGTGATAGAAAAAGAACACAGAAGGCTTTTATCATGCCGAAGTAAGGATTTCTAGCGAAAGCCTCTCATGGTGCCCGTTTTTTCAAATTAGAGCCGCCATCAAAAATCGAAAGAACCCGGCATCGCCGGAGAAACAGGAACTGTTCGCCGAGCGCATCGGGGCACAGGCGATCAATCTTGGGGAAGGCGTTCCTTATCGCTGCCCCCAGTGCTTTTTAAATTCCTCGTATAGCCGCTTTTCATCGATCGGCTTGCTGATGTGTCCGTTCATGCCGGATTGCAGCGCCAACTCGATGTCCTCGCGAAACGCGTTGGCCGTCATGGCGATAATCGGAACGTCCGCTCCGCCGTTCCGCACGCTCTCCCGGATCGCCTTCGTGGCGGTATATCCGTCCATCACCGGCATTTGTATGTCCATAAAGATCAGGTCGATGTCTTCCGCGTGCGCCTGAAAAAGCTCCACGGCCTCCTTGCCGTTCTGGGCTTCGATCACTTTCACCTGTGACCTCTCCAGGATCGCCTTGACGATCTCGCGGTTGATCTCAATATCTTCCACGAGCAGAATGCACTTTTCGGGATAGGTGGCTATCGCGTCCGCCTGTTCGTGTGCGGCGCGCCTTGTTTTCAGCCCGAAAGCCTCGCTCAGCGTGTCGCGCAATGCGTTCGGCAAGACAGGCTTCTGCATGAAAAGATGGATACCGGCGGCTTCCGCCTTGTCCCAAACCGGTTCCACATCATGGATCGACATCAGCACAATGACCGCGGAATGCTTGCCCTGGGCGCAAATGCGCCGGGCCCCTTCGATGCCGTCAACTTCCGGCATACGATAGTCCATCAGAATGAGGTTGATCGGGGAGCCCGCCGCTTTTTCCCGGTCCAGGATCGCGCCGGCTTCCTGATAATTCGCGGCGCTGCTGTTTCGTATGCCGCGCGCGTCAAGCAGATACGAAATGTATTCCCTTACGAGCGGGTAGTCGTCAACGACCAGCACGTTCATCTGCGGAAACGCGGCGCGGGACGCCGAAGGGTCCTCGTCCCGCGCGCTATCCGCCGAAATGCCAAGCCGGACATCCAGCGTGAAGCGGCTCCCCACGCCGGGTTCGCTTTGCACGACAATTTCCCCGCCCATCATCTGAACGATTTTTTGCGAGATAGCAAGGCCGAGCCCGGTGCCGCCATACCGCTTGGAGATGCTGTTGTCCGCTTGCTGGAAAGCCTGGAACACCGTGGCCGCCTGGTCGGGTGTCATGCCGATTCCGTTGTCCTCCACGGCAAACTGAAGGGTCGCTTCGCTGTCCGAGCGGTTCAGCAGCCTGACATAGAGGATGATTTTCGCTTCTTGCTCCGAGAACTTTATCGCGTTCGTCAGCAGGTTGATAATGACCTGAGAAAGGCGCATCGAATCGCCGTACAGGCGCGTCGGCACGTTTTCATCCAGCCATATCAGCAGCTCCTGCTGTTTTTCCCTGCCGCGGACAGTGACCACGTCGGTCAGCGTGTGCAGCATCTTTTCCAGATCAAACGGTTCGTTGAACAGTTCCAGCTTCCCGGACTCTATTTTCGATATATCCAAAATATCGTTGATAAGGGATAGCAGGTGCATGGAGGAGCCCTCCACCGTGGAGAGGCAGTTCCGAATTCTCAGAAGGTCGTCGGAATCCTTCGCGATTTTGGCCATGCCGATGATTGCGTTGAGCGGCGTGCGAATTTCATGGCTCATGTTCGACAAAAACAAGCTCTTTGCCCTGTTTGCGGAGTCGGCGGCCTCTTTCAGCTCTTCGGCCGTGTGCAGGCTCTTCTGCGTCTGGGAGAGATTGCGGTTTTTTTGCTGCATCGCCACCGTGAAGATCGAGAGGCCCACAATCAGAATGATGCCCAGCGCCCCAGCGATCATCATCAGGGCGAACGCCTGCGGGTTTGCTTCGCGCACGGAGAGCTTGTGGTTGATCAGCTCGGCGCCGGATGGGATCAGCGCGCGGTTGATCGAGCGGGACAGCAGCACGGCATCATCAAATATCCAGCGGGTATTCCCGACCGTATCGCGGATTGGGTCTGGCAGCGTCAGGGCGTTCCCGGCCCGCACATCCGCGCTCAGATCAACCGCCATGCGCGCCGCCGCTTCCCCTTGGTACAGCGGATCCACATATTTCCCGCCGACCTGCCCGTTGCCAACGCTACCGTACGACATCCCGAACACCGGCAGGTCTGTTCGCGAACAAACGAGGGCGTCGAATTGTGTGCGGGAAAAATACACGCCGTCCGCGTCGGTGGAGTAGCCGCCGAGCAGAATGGCGGCGCTCTTGGGGAGCGCGGCAATGTGGGCAAGCAAGTCGGCGTGCGGGACATTTTCGCTGTACGACACGCGCATTCCCTCGAAAGAGCCGCCCAGCGCCTTCTCGATATCGCCCCGCCATGCAACGCCATTTTCCGTGTAGTCGTTGATGACGAAAATATCCGTGGTCTGCGGGAAAAGCGTTTTGATCATCCCGGCGGTTTCCCGCGCCGGAATGGTTTCCCATATGCCGGTGTAGCTGTTGCCAAGCTCCCACAGGTACTCGATTTCACCGTTGATATCGCACAGCACGACCGGGATGCCGCTGAAAAAGACCGCGTAGTAGTTACAGACAAAGGAAAGCGCGTAGTTATCCGACACAATCAGCACATCCGGGGGGTTTGACAGCACAATGGTCCGGATGGAATAGTACGCGTTTTTCGCCTGTTCATACTCCGAGCTGAAGCGGTTCGCGTAGAGCGGGATATTATAATATGAAATATCGTCCTCCGCGTTTAGCACGGACAGGATTCCCTCTTTGATTCTGGCATCCCACAAATCCTCCGGATAGTAGGATGAAATATGCAGGATGCTGGGTTTGTGGTTCGGGTCCTGCCACTCCCCGCGCACAATGCTGTCGTATGTCCCGTCGGCTTTCATTTCGGCAAGGCTTTCGGAGATGGCGGGGATCAGCGCCTCGTGCTTTTTGTTCAGATACGTAAAAGAAGGCAGATTGTCAAGGCTGCCCGACTGCACAATGCCATCCAGCGTGATCAGCTTGCGGCCAAGGGTACTGCTGGTGATGATGACATCGCATTCCCCCGCCGAAAGCGCAAGGTTGAGATCATAAAATGTTTCCCGCTGAATCGAGCCGGCAATATCCTGCGGCAAATGATTGATGATAAAGGTTTTTTGATACAGATGGCCAACAACGAGGCCGGAAAGGTCCGCCCACGCGTTGATCGTAAGCCCGGAGTCCGCCCGTACAAAGGCCGGAAAGCTGACGTCGCATAGCTGCTCGGGGACCATGACGAGGTTTGGGAAGTTCGCCTCCAGGCCCTTCACCTGGGACGCCAACGCGTCGCGCTCGCCCGAGTTGGCCATCTGGATGGCGTATGTCATCGGCGCGGCGTCCATCGTCATGTTATAGCCGATGCGCTGCAACGCGCGGTAGAGGAGTTGATCCACCACGGTCGATTCATCGGTATTAATAATGAAATGCAGGGTTTCTTTCGCATTCCCGGCATCGGAAGCGAGCGCTGCCGGGCTAAAAACCGCAAGGAACAGAAAAAAAGCGCAGAGAGAGGAAAGTATGCGTTTCATCCGGCGCTCAA
Source organism: Eubacteriales bacterium (assembly GCA_031550535.1). Taxonomy (GTDB): domain Bacteria; phylum Bacillota; class Clostridia; order Christensenellales; family Aristaeellaceae; genus Avichristensenella. The sequence goes on along the minus strand of JAVBOM010000008.1, from coordinate 165,051 downwards.
CCCCTTTTATCCATATCTATGTGAATGTGAACATTATAGCAAATATCCAGGGATTGGCAACATATTTGTCGTTTTATGTCCGGGCAAAAGGATTGGCTTCATGACATTGGTCCCGCAGGCACCCATTGCGTTTGAGTGGCGCTTTTCGCTTGCATAATTTAATCGGTTAAGATATAATTCATATCAATGGAGGGGATTCCACATGAACAAACGGACCGTAAGCGAACGCAAAAAGCAGCACCGCAACACCATTCTCGACATCATTCGCATGGAGCCGTACATGTCCCGCTCCAGCGTGAAAACGCTATCGGGCCTGAGTATGGAGACCGTGCTGCAAAACATCGAAAAACTGCTGCGGGACGGGCTGATCTATGAATCCGGCTCTGGCGGCGCGCCGGTCGGGCGAAAGGCCACCTGGCTGTCCATCAACCCATCGGGCCAATACTTCATCGGCGTGAAGTTCAGCGGCATCATGCTTTGTGCCGTGGCACTGGATTTTGCGGGCAAGTGCGTCGGCCAGCAGAGCGTTCCGCTGGCGTCCGGCGTCACCGCGCCGGAGCTCATCGACCTCATGCTGACCGCCATCGCGGAGCGTATCGAGGCCCTGGGCGATAGGCGCGCGAAAATCTGCGGCATCGGTGTGGGCGCGCCGGGCGTCGTGGACAGCCAACGCGGCGTTTTGGTGCGCTACGCGGGCATCACGGGCATGACGAACATCCCGATCAAACAAATGTTGGAGGCGGAGTTTGGTCTGCCCGTCCGCGTGGATCACACGATGAAAGTGACCATGCTGGCGCACAAGATGCGCAAGGAGAACACCAACGTCTCCAACATGCTGTATGTGCTGGTCAAAAGCGGTGTGGGCATGGTGGTGCTGCTAGGCAACAAGATCTTTTCGGGCGAGACCAATACGGCCGGGGAGATCGGCCACCTGAAGGTCCTGCGCGAAGGCGGCAGACTTTGCCGCTGCGGCCGCACCGGCTGCCTGGAGAGCGAGATCAGCTACCAGGCGCTCACGGCTAAGCTGTCGGAAGGCCTTGGGGCGGGGCGGTTTCCGCTCTTTCGCCGGCAGCTGACCGACTCTGCGCGCGCACTCACCATCGCGGATTTTATCGCCGCCGTGGAGATGGATGACCCGGACGCCCGCGCCATTTACGATGAGGCGGTCCACCTGCTGGCCGATACGATCGTGCACGCCGTGGTGCTGGTCAATCCGCAGAAGATCATCTTTTCCGGCGAGATCATGATGATCCCCGGCTTCCTGGAGCGCGTCCGCGAGGAAATCTGGGCCTGCTGCCCCATTGAACCCAGCAGCGCCGTGCAGTTGGAGGCATCGAACCAGGGCGATGTTTTTGACGCCATCGGCGCCGCATTCCTCATGATGCACGAGGAATACGGCACTTGGGGCGACGCGTTCATCGGGGATGGCGTATAATGCGCCGGCTGATGTGAAACCGATCAAATACAAATATTTAGTGTACAGTGGCTAAAGCTATTGACAAATCCTATGCATATGCCTTATTATATCGAAAACGATAAAAATGAACCAGGGAGGGAAGTCAAGCGATGCTCTCCGCCTCTCATGGGCTCCCCAGGCAGTCACTCGCCAAGCGGCTCCGCCTGCGCCGCAACTGGGATTTGTACTTGCTGATTCTCCCGGGTCTCGCGTTCTTTTTCATCTTCCATTACGGGCCGATGTTCGGCCTGCAGATCGCGTTTAAAAACTACTCGTTCCGCAGGGGCATGTTTGCCAGCGATTGGGTGGGGTTCAAGCACTTTGAGGCGCTGTTCACGTCGTATTACTTCCCGGTGATACTGAAAAACACGCTGCTCATCAGCCTGTACCAGCTCGTGTTCGGCTTTCCGGCCCCGCTGCTGCTGGCCCTGCTGCTCAACGAGGTGCGAAGCAGCCGTATCAGGCGTATCGCGCAGACGATCACCTACGCGCCGCACTTCCTGTCCATCACCGTCGTCGTTTCCATGCTGATGGCGTTCCTGTCGCCATCCACCGGCCTCGTCAATCACTGGGTCGTCGCGCTGGGAGGCACACCCCACTACTATATGACCGATCCCGCGTGGTTCAAGGCGCTCTATGTCGCCTCCGGCATCTGGCAGGGCGCGGGGTGGGGCTCGATCATCTACCTGGCCGCGCTCAGCGGCATCGACGTACAGCTCTACGAGGCCGCCGCGATGGACGGCGCGTCCCGCTGGAAGCAGATCCTGCACATCAATCTGCCGTCCATCATCCCCACGGCGATCATCCTGTTCATCCTGGAGGTGGGAAAGGTGATGAACGTGGGCTTTGAGAAGGTGTACCTGATGCAAAACGACCTGACGATGGACGCGTCGGAGGTGGTATCGACCTACGTGTACAGGAAGGGCATCATGGGCGCGCAGTATTCTTTCTCCACGGCGGTGGGCCTCTTTAACTCGATGATCAACTTCACGCTCATGCTGATTGTCAACCGCGTCGCCCGCAAAGTGAGCGATGTCCGGATCTGGTAGGGGGCGTGACGATGCGAAAAGCGAACACAGGCGCAATCCGGATGACCGCCGGGGATCGTGCCTTCACGGGCGTGGTGTACGCGCTGCTCTTTGTGGTCCTGGTGATGATCGCGTTTCCGCTGTGGTATGTGCTGGTCGCGTCCATCTCCGCGCCCGCGGAAGTCATGCACGGCAATGTGTGTATCTGGCCCAAGGGCAGCAACCTGGATGCGTACCGGAAGGTGTTCACGTACCAGAAGGTTCTGACCGGCTACCGGAACACGATCGTCTACACGGTTCTAGGCACGCTGATCAACCTGGTGATGACGACCGCCACGGCCTACCCGCTCTCGCGCCAGGATTTCACGGGCCGCGTCGTGATCGGCCGCCTTCTGACGTTCACGATGTTCTTCTCCGGCGGCATGATCCCGCTGTATCTGGTCGTGCGCGGCCTGGGGCTGTACGACACGATGTGGGCCATCCTGCTGCCCGCGTCCATCTCCATGTTCAACTGCATTATCATGCGATCCTATTTTGAGACATCCATCCCCAAGGAGTTGCAGGAGGCCGGTATCATCGATGGATGCGGCAACATCGCGGTGCTGTTCCGCATCGTGCTGCCGCTGTCCATGCCGATTCTCGCGGTCATGGTGATCTACTACGGCGTGCAGCACTGGAACGCGTATTTCTCGGCGCTGATCTACCTGTCCGACGCGAAAAAATACCCGCTGCAGCTCATCCTGCGCGAAATACTCGTCCAGTTCCAGATGCAGGACATCATGGGCGGAGACGCCGCCGCGGCGGCGGACCAGCAGGTGATGATGGCGGAGGGCATCAAGTACGCGCTCATTGTGGTGTCAAGCGTGCCGATCATGATGATCTATCCTTTTGTGCAGAAGTACTTCGCCAAGGGCGTGATGGTGGGAGCGGTCAAAGGATAGGCAAAATCCCAGAATCATATCGCCGTGCGTTTGCCGTGCTTTTCGTGCGGTCTGGTTTCGTGCGCCTTCTCCCCGCTTTCCTTTGTTTCCCATGGCGTGGGCCATTGATGCGTATGTGAAGAGCGTTTTTCACAGCCAACCACGACGACCTAAAAAGAGAAGGAGGATTCCACATCATGAAGAAGCGAACTTCCCTGTTCCTCGCGCTAGTGCTGTCGCTTGGGCTGATGCCTTTGGCGCTCGCGGAGGAGAACGCGCTCCCGATCGTCCAGGAGCCGATCGAGATGAACTTTATGTCCGAGATGTTCAACTCGCACAGCGAATGGAACGAAATGCTCGTCTGGAAAGAGTACGCGGCCCGCACCAACATCAAGATCAACTGGGAAGCCGTGCCGATGACGAACTTCGTTGAGCGGCGCAACCTCTCGCTCGCGGCGGACGTGCTGCCGGACGCCTACTGGGCTTGCAAGTTCACGGCGGGCGAGCTGGCCATCTACGGCGCGGACGGGCTGTTCATCCCGCTGGAGGATCTGATCGAGGAGCACATGCCCAACCTTACCCGCCGCATGGAGGAAAACCCGGCCATCCGCGCCGCGATCACCATGCCGGACGGCCACATTTATTCGCTCCCGTCCCTGTACGAGGAGTCGCCGGCACTGATGGCCGGGCTGAAACTCTTCGTGCAGCCCGCGTGGCTGGAGAATCTGGGCCTGACCATGCCGACGACCACGGATGAGTTCTACGAGATGCTCGTTGCGTTCAAGGAACAGGATGCCGACGGTGACGGCGATCCGAACAACGAGATCCCGCTCGGCACCGCGTCCAGCGGCCTGCTGCCCGCGCTCGTCAAGACGTTCCTGGGCTCCTGGGATCTGATGAACCGCGGGGAGAAGCATGAGAACGTGGACATCGACAGGGCGACCGGCGCGCTGCGCTTCTTCCGCACGGACGCCAAGTATAAAGAGGTTCTCGAATACCTGCACAAGATGTATGCCGAAGGGCTGATCGAGCCGGAAATCTTCACCATCGACGCGCCGACGCGCGTGGCCAAGGGCAACACCGGCATCTACGGCGCGCTGAACAGCATCACCGGCGCGGTGGTCAACCTGCCGGATTCGTACACCGGCGTGCCGGTGCTCAAAGGTCCGTATGGCGACCAGATATTTACAAACGTCGGCTCGGCCGTCGCGCACGGCGGTCAGTTCGTCATCACTGCGGATAACAAATATCCTGTGGAAACGGCCAAATGGGTGGATTACTTCTTTGGCGACGACGGCATGCTGCTGCTGTTCATGGGCGTGGAGGGGGAGACCTTCACGTATGTGGACGGTGTGCCGACGTTTGTGGACGACATCCTGCATAACCCCGACGGCATGACGCTGGACACCGCACTGGCCCGATATTCACCGCGCCCCGGCGGCGAGTACATCTCCGTCGTTTCGCCCAAGTACTTCTCGGGCTACGAGACCCAGCCGGACGCCATCGCGGCGGCGCTCCAGATGGAGCCGTACTTCCTGCCGGTGGAAGAGCGCTGGCTGCCGTTCACCTTCACAACGGAGGAAGCGGAAGCCCTGCGCGGGTATGAGGATCTCCTGACATATGTCAAGAACATGACCGCGAAATTCGTCAAGGGCGACGAGCCGCTGAGCAACTGGGACGCGTATGTCAAGCAGGTGGAGAACATGGACATCGCCGGGTACCTTGCCATCTACCAGGCCGCGCGCGAGCGGTACGAGGCGTCCGTGGACTGACGGATTGCGGGAAACCGGGTGGGAGGGCCGCGCCTTCCCACCCATCGCATACAAGATGGGGATTTCTGACGAAATCCCTTTAAGGCGCCCGATTTTTCAAATCAGCGCCGCCGTCAAAGAAGGAGGCGGAAGCGGTGACCAGGATCATGTTTTCCGGACTCGACCCGCGCCTTGCGCCGGGCATGGCGGATTTCGCCAAGGAATATGGGTTTGAACTCTTGCCGGGCGGCCTCTCGGTCGCCGTGGAGCCGCTGGCGGAAAACGGCCTCGAAATCGAGCGGAACGGCGATACCGCCGTCCTTCGCTGCCACCAGCCGGTGCAAGTCTTTCGCGCGGCCGGGCTGCTGCTGGAGCACGCGGCGGATCCGCGCTACCAGACCCGCGAGCACTGCTATTTCGACATGAACGGCGCGATGCTGGATGTCAGTCAGGCGGGCGCGCTGCCGACGCTCGCCACGGTGTTTCGCTTTCTGCGTATCCAGGCGGCGATGGGGCTGAACCTGTTCATGCTGTACCTGGAGGACTGCTACGAGGTCGAGGGCGAGCCGTACTTCGGCTACATGCGCCCGCGCTATAGCCAGGCGGATCTGCGCGCCATCGACGACTACGCGTACGCGCTGGGCATCGAGGTCATCCCGTGCATGCAGGCGCTGGCGCACCTGACGGACCCGCTCCGCTGGGACGCCTACGCGAAAGTGCGCGACGATGAAAGCACGCTGCTGGTGGGGGAGGACGCGACGTACGCACTGCTCCGGCGCATGATCGCCGCCGCCTCCGCGCCGTTCCGCAGCCGCCGCATCCACCTGGGCATGGACGAAGCGTGGCGGTTGGGCCTGGGCGAATACCTGCGCCGGAACGGCTATCAGGAGAAATATGACATCATGAGCCGCCACCTGCCGCGCGTGATGGAGATTGTTCGCGAACTGGGCCTTCAGCCGATGATGTGGGGCGATATGTTTTTCCGCGCGCTCACGAAGGACGGCGGGTACTACACGATGGACGAGTTCAACTTCCCGCCCGCGCTGCTCGCGAGCATCCCGGAAGAAATGCAGATCATCTATTGGGACTATTACAGCGAAGCGCCGCTGATGGACCACATGTTCGGACAGAACGCGAAGCTCGGCCGCGACATCGTGTACGCTGGCTGCGTGCGCAACAACCGGAGTTTCGCGTGTTCTCACACGAAGTCCGTCCGCACGATCAACGATGGGCTGACGCTCGCCAAGCGACACGGCGTGCGCGAGACGTTCGCCACCGTCTGGGGCGACAATTGCCCGGAGAGCAGCCTCTTTTCCATTCTGCTGGGGCTGCAGCTATACGCGGAGCACGGATACGCCGAAACGGTGGACCAGGGCGCGTGGTATGACCGGTTCCGCTTCTGCGCCAAGTGCGCGCCGGAGGCGTTTGAGGCCATGAAGCTGATGGACGAGATTCCCGCGCTGATGGGGCCGGACGGCAACCTGGCCGTGGTGAATACCAGCCGCTGGCTGCTGTGGCAGGATCCGTTGCTCGGCCTCTTGGACGCGAACATGCCGCCATACGACTGGCGCGGGCACTACGCGCGCCTTGGCGGGGACTTCGCCCGCTACGCGGCGGAAAACCCGGCCTTTGCGGACGTGCTGTCGTTCTACGCGGCCGCTTGCGCCGCGCTGCGCGAGAAGTGCGACCTGGGGCTCCGGCTTTCGGCGGCATACCGTGAGGGCCGCGCCGCGCTCGCCCCGCTGTTGGAGGCGGGCATCCCGGACGCGGTACGGGCCGTGTCCGCGCTACGGGAAGCGCACCGGGCGCTCTGGATGGCGACGAACAAGCCGGTGGGCTTTGAGGTGCTGGACCTGCGCTACGGTGGTCTGCTGGCGCGGCTGGACACCGCCATGGCCCGTGTGCGGGACTATATGGAAGGAAAAACCGGCCGGATTGAGGAGCTGGAGGAGCCGCGCCTGCCGTATAACGGGCGGGAAGGGCTGACGCCGGCGTACTTATATAAGGATATTATATCAGCCAGCCGGGTGTAGTTCCCCTATCCGGCGGCAACAAGGAGGCACGACATGCATTACAACGAAATCCCCCCCGAGGCGCTGGGCAAAGGGTCCCCCATCGCGCTGGAGGTGTGCGAGGCGGAGCAGGACTTGTACTGGAAGATGGCCATCGAGGTCTTTGATACGATCAAGGCGAACAACGAGGCCGGGCGCGAGACCGTGATGATCGTGCCGTATGGCCCGGTCGGCCCGTACAGCCGCCTGGCCTGGCTGGTGAACAAGTACCGCCTGAACCTTATAGGATGCACGTTCATCAACATGGACGAGTACCTGGATGATTCGTTCCGGTGGCTTAAAGCGGATGATCCGCTGTCGTTCCGGGGCGGCATGGAGCGGTCGTTCTACAGCCTGATTGACCCGGCGCTGAACGTCCCCCCGGAAGGGCGCGTGTTCCCGGCACCGGGGCATGAGGCGGAGATCTGGGCGCTGATTGAGAAAAAGGGCGGTCTGGACATGTGCTGGGGCGGGGTCGGCATCACGGGCCATGTGGCGTTCAACGAGCCGCCGGAGCCCGGCGAAACCATGGACGACGACGCGTTCCTCGCGCTGCCCACGCGCGTGCTGAAGCTGGCGCGCGAGACGCGCACGATCAACGCGTACATGAACTGCGGCGCGGATCTGGACGGCATTCCGGAGAACTGCGTCACCGTGGGCATGAAGGAAATCTTCAGCGCGCGGAAAATCCGCCTGTGCATGCCCCGGGACTGGAACTGCGCGATGCTTAGGAAAGTGTTGCACGGGCCCATTACGTGCAAGGTGCCGTGCTCGCTATTCCAACAGCATTCGGATACGAAAATTTACGCGGTCAGCGCGGCGCTTGCGTACCCCACGCGCGCCATCCGCATCAACAGCAGGTGAAACATGGCACACGCAATACGGATTGGCAACGGCAGGGTGCTGGCGGGCGAAAAATGGCTGTACGGCGCGACCGTTGCCGCCGTGGACGGCAGGATTGTTTCCGCCGGCGCGGATGTGCCGCTGCCTGACGGGGCAATCGACATCGATGCCGGGGACGGGTACATCATCCCCGGATTTATCGACGCGCACATGCATGGCTGCGGCGGCGCGGATTTCATGGATGGAACGGCCGCGGCGTTTGATACCATCGCGCGGACGGCGGCCCGCCACGGTACGACGGCCATCGCCCCGACGACGACGGCCTGCCCGGAGGACGCGCTCTGCCGGCTGTTCGACACATACCGTGGGGCTGTTGCCGCTCCGCAGCCGCTGGAATACTTGGGCGTCCACCTGGAGGGGCCGTTCCTGTCGCAGGCCATGCGCGGCGCGCAGGCGTCCCGGCACGTGCGCCCCGCCACGGCGCGAGAGGTGGATGCGCTGCTCACGCGCGGGGACGGGATCATTGCCCGCTGCTCCGCCGCGCCGGAGGTTCCCGGTGTGCGCGATATGGCCCGGCGCATGCGTGAACGGGGCATCGCGCTGTCCGTGGCGCACAGCGACGCCACGTGCGAGCAGATACTGGAGGCGTTCGATTGGGGCTTCACGCACATCACGCACCTGTATTCCAACACGCCCAGCGTGCGCAAAATTGGCCAGCGCGTGCATGCGGGCGTCGTCGAGGCCGCGTATCTGCTGGACGGCATGACGGTCGAAATGATCGGAGACGGCCGCCACGCGCCCAAGGAACTGATACGGACGGTGCTGAAACTCAAGGGCGCGGGCAGGACGCTGCTGATCTCGGACGCCATGCGCGCGGCGGGTCTGGACTGCGCGGAAAGCTACCTCGGGGAGCCGCTGCCGGAAAACCGCGTCATCATTGAAGACGGCGTGGCGAAACTTCCTGACCGGTCGTACTACGCCGGCAGCATCGTCATGTCCGACGAGATCCTCCGGATCATGGCGTTGGAGTTCGGCATTCCGCTCACCGACGCGCTGCGGATGATGACGATGAACCCTGCGCGCCACTTGGGCGTGGACGGGCGCAAGGGCTCACTGGACGTGGGCAAGGACGCGGACATCGTGGTGCTTGACACGGCGCTGAACGTGCGGCATGTCATCTCGCGCGGGCGCGTAGTGGCGGGAGACATACAGGAAGAGGGGAATGAAGCATGCCGAAAATTGGCGTAATCGGGCTGGGAAACCGTCTGTCCCATGTGATCAAAAGCCTATTCACGTGGGATGAGGGTGCGAAAATCGTGGCCGTGGCCGACAAGGACACGGATGCGGCGCTCGCGCGGCTGGCGTCGGCAGGCGGATGCGCGGGCGGCGTGACCGCCTATGCGGACGCGGAGGCGATGCTGGATACGGAAAAGCTGGACGGTGTGATGATCGGCACCCGCTGCGATACGCACACGCGGTACGCGCTGTCGGTCCTGGCGCGCGGTCTGCCGCTGTTCCTGGAGAAGCCGGTGTTCACGTCAAACGAGGACATGCTGCGGCTGAAGGCCGCGATGGAAGCGCAGCGCGCGCCAGTGGTTGTGTCGTTTCCGCTGCGGATGACGCGCATTGCCCTCGCGGCCAAGGAGATCATCGACCGGGGCACGCTCGGGGAGATCTCACAGGTGCAGGCGGTCAACAACGTCAACTATGGGCGGGGATTTTACAAAAAGTGGTATCGGGACGAGAGCGTTACGGGCGGTCTGTTCCTGCAGAAGGCCACGCACGACCTAGATCTGCTGCGCTTCCTGACCGGATTTGAGCCCGAGGCAGTCTGCGCGCTGAAATCCAAGCGCATCTTCACGGGGGGCATGCCGGTGGGGCAAACGTGCCCGGCCTGCGCGGAATACCGCACCTGTCCGGAGAGCGGCGCGTCACTGCGCGTATACGGCGAACCGGAACAGCCTAAAACATGCTCTTTTGCCGTGGACACGGGAAACGAGGACGCGGGCAGCGCGCTGCTGCTGTACACAAACGGCGTGCACGCGTCGTACGCGCAGAACTTCGTGGCGCGAAAGGCCGCGGGCAAGCGGCTGACACGGATTATCGGCTTTGCCGCGACGCTGGAGTTTGACTTTGTCACCGGCGTGCTGCGCGTGTTCGACCACCGCGCGGAGCGGGTGGACACGATCGAGTTCCGACAGGGTGAGGGTCATTTTGGCGGTGACGACGGGCTGACGCGGGCGTTCCTGGACGTGCTGCAGGGGAAGAACACGCCGCACCCGGACCTGTACGACGGGTGGATTAGCGCGTTAACGTGCCTGCGGGCCAGGGAATCCAGCGAAGAACGGGTGTTTCGGGCGGTGGCGCCGTGAAGGACGGCACGCGAAAAGCGGCAGTTCTCCAGCGCATGCGGAACGCGCGGAGTGACTGGCACACGAGGCGCGCCTTCCGCGCCGGAATGAGCATACAAACTTGTCGCCAGGTAAACAGGGAGATGACAGCGGGTGATCCGCTGATGCCGCACCTGTTGCGATGAATTCCCTGCCGGGAGGCATGGAGCCTACCCTTGCGGCGCTGTGCGCGGTACTGCTCCGGTGTTATTCCTTCAATGAATTTGAACGTGCGTAGAAAGTTGGATACATCCCCGGATTCAATTTTGTTGATACATTCCTGAAACCACGCTGTGGCGCAAGTGCAAGGCGCTGGGACTGGATTGAGGGAGAGTACGGGCGGGAAGCCGACCGGTGTCATTTACCCGCTGACCAAGGGCACCGGGAGGCAGGCTCGCTCACTTCTTCAAGCATCAAAACATCGATGCCCACCGGCGCTGAACCGTCAAGCATTGCCCGGCACACCCCAAACCCCGCTCACGCCTTCCCGGCTTGCGCCGCCCTCATGCGCCGCGTCTCGGAAGGCGCCACACCCACGGCGCGCCCGTATGCACGGCGGAAGGTCTTCACATTCGCGTAGCCCACGCGCTGCGCGATTTCTTCTATCGTCAGGTCCGTCTGGGTAAGCAGTTCGTCCGCCCGGCGGATGCGAAGCTGTTCCACATAGGATGAGAAGTTAATCGCGGCCTTCTCATGGATAAAGGCGGACAGATACTTTTCCGTAATGCCAAAATGCATGGCCGTGCTGGACAGGGACAGCATGCAGTCCGCGCAGTTCTCCTGCAGATAGGTGAGCATGTCGGTGAGCAGCTTTTCGGTGTGCGCCGTGCGCCTTTCCCGGCTCTGGCGGCAGACGAGCGCGTAGCTCTGCCGGATCAGCGAGAAAAACTGGTCCATGGCCAGCTTGTGCGGGGAAAATGTCAGTTCCTCGGGCAGATCGGCGGCGTCGAGCATGCCGCTGAGCGTGCCCACCATGCGGAAAAAGAGCATCTGGCAATGCAGGCGGGATAGGTTACGGCGCGCGTTTTCCGCGTATAGCTCGTCCAGGAGGGCATACAGCGCGTCCTCCTTTCCCAGGGAGGCCAGGGAGACCAGCTTCTTGTCGTGCTGCTCTGTGTAAAAATATGTTTCGCTGAAAAACTGCCCGGGCTGCGCGACGGACAAAAACGCGCTCTTTTCCTCCCGCAGCATCAACTGCCTGGCCGCCAGCAGCGAGTGGGGCAGGTAGCACAGGCGGCTGCATTCCGTGCCGACGTAAAAGCTGGGTTCCAGGTTCTCCACGCTGCGGCAGGCATTGTAGAGCGCGCCGAAGAAGGCGTGCAGGTCCTCTTTTTCGCCGTCCGTTTCCGCGTAGAGCAGCATGAAGCAGGTGAGGCTGCGCAGCGCGAGGAAGGACACGCGCGGCGCGTAGGGGGCCAGCAATTCCATCACCAGGGCGCGCCGCATATCGCCGCGCTCCAGCTCGTCCGTATCGAGTTCCGTTTCCCCGTGAAGCACCAGGTATACGCCGCGAAAGCGATCCCCCTCTGGCTGGACGCTGACGTGCGACAGCAGCATGTCCAGCTCGCCGTCGTCCAGCGTGTCGCCGGACTCGAGGGAGGCGGCGATGGCTGTGCGCAGCTCCATGCGCTGCTCCTCCAGGCGCTTGGCGAGCAGGTTGTTGGAGGAAACAAGCTGATGCACCGCCTGATCCAGCTGGGATAGCCCCCGGCGGGCCAGGTTGTTGTCGCCGGAGGACAAAAGTTCCAGCGTTTTCACCAGGGGCTTGCGGTTGGTATGGATGCTGTAAAGCGTCAGCGCCAGCCCGGCAAACACGAGCAGGGCGACGCCGACGAGCATGGGTTTTAGTACGGCGCTGGTCTGGCGGATAATCATCGAATAGGGCGTGATGGCCGCAATCATGCAGCCGGAGGACGCCAGCCGCTTGTAGAACACCAGCGCGCGCCCGTCTCCGCCGGATACCGCATAGCTGCCGGAATCCGCCGCCAACGCAGCCAATTCCAGCAGGGAAAAGCCGGCGGGCAGCTTTGCGGAGGCGGAGAGCACCTCCCCCTCCCGGGACATGAGCAGGACGCACCCGGCGGAAAGCTCCGTCAGCGGCGCGAACAGCGCCTGCAACCGCGCCTCGTCCAGATAGAAGATCGCCTTGCCCGCCTGCTGGAACAGGTACGTCAGGCTGCGGACATATAGCAGCATGTTCCCGCTTTTCCTGCCCACCAGCGCGCTTTGCGCCGGGTATAGCTTTGCGCCGCTGGCGGTGTCCAGCACCTGCGCCCGCCACGCCTCCACGGTCAGGTCGCCGTAGCCGAAGGCGCGGTTGTACAGCAGATCGATGTTCAGACAGCAGTTGCCCGGTTCCAGGATGAAGTCGCCGCCGGACAGATACACCTGATAGCCCGCGAAAAGCGCGCCGCTGTCCTCGAAGGAAGCGAGGCTGCCCGTCGCCTCCCGGATGCCGTAGGATTCCTCGCTGCTAAAGGGGCGGGTGGTCAGCATGAGCTTGCGCAGCGTGCCCAGCCGGTTGACCGTATAGGTAAAACTATCCGCCTCGCTGAGCGAGCTTTCCAGGCGGACGGCCGCCTGCTCCAGCATCATGGCATTGATATCCGCCGTCTGCCCGGCCACCACGCCAACCGCCATGGCGAACATGCTGCCGCCCAGCAGCACAATCACCAACAGTAGGCTCAAATAGGACATGGTGAAGCGCAGCAGGCGCGTATTCCGCCCCCGCCCACCCAAACGCACGCGTCGCATGCCGCTCCCCCCCCCTTCCCCCGTAACAAGAAATATTGTACAGAAACGCTATTGAATCCGCAAGTATGTTGGTGCTGTATTGGCACTGTCAAAAGGCGGTTATCCGCTCAAATAGGGAATGATGCACCCCTCCGGGAGAATTGGTCCCCTCTTTTTCGGATTTTTGGACCTTTTCGCGCGCAAATAATCCGTCTATAATATTCATAGAGAAGTAAGGCATACTGCTCAAACGACGCGGGAAATCTAGCAAGAGGAGCGGCCGCACGATGAAGATGGAATTCGCCGGAATCAAGAAAAAGACGCTGCTGGAGAAATTGCGCCTGGATTTTAGGCACCACAGCGCGCTGTACTCCATGGTGCTTTTGCCGCTGGTTATCATTATTCTTTTCCGCTATGTGCCCATGTGGGGCATTCAGATCGCGTTTCGCAATTACCGGCCGGCGCGGGGCATCACCGGCAGCCAGTATGTGGGGCTGCAATATTTCGAAAAGTTCATCCACAGCTACCAATTCGGGCAGGTGATGCGCAACACGCTGCTGATCAATCTGTATACGCTGGTGACATTTCCCCTGCCGCTCATTTTCGCGCTAATGCTCAACTACCTGCCCTTCCGCCGCTTTCGCAAAACCGTCCAGATGGTGTCCTACGCGCCGCACTTCATTTCCACCGTCGTCCTTTGCTCCATGATTCTGGAGTTCACCAAGGTGCGCGGCGGCATGATTAACTCCGTTCTCGCGGCGCTGGGTGTCACGCCGGCCAACTGGATGGCCAAGCCCGAATACTTCTATTCCATTTATGTGTGGTCCGGAATCTGGCAGGAACTGGGGTACAACTCCATCATTTTCATCTCCGCCCTGGCTGGCATCTCTCCCGAGCTGCACGAGGCGGCCACGGTGGACGGCGCGAGCCTTGTCAAGCGCATCTGGCACGTGGACATTCCTGGCATTCTGCCCACTTTTTGCATCATGTTGATCCTGAGCTGCGGCAGGCTGATGACCATCGGCTATGAAAAAGTGCTGCTGCTGCAAAACAATGTGAACACCGAGGTATCCGAAGTCATCAGCACCTACGCGTATAACGTGGGCCTGGCGACCAAAACGCCCCAGTATTCCTACTCGGCGGCCATCAGCCTGTTCACCTCGGTGGTCAACATGGTCATGCTGTTCATCGTCAACAGGATCAGCGGCAGGCTGAGCGGCAACTCGCTGTGGTAGGGCGGGGAGAGGTGATGAAAATGCAAGAAACACGGACGGATCAGGGAACGGGCGGCAGCCGCCAGCCCGCGCGGCGCAACCGCATCCACATGTCCTCGGGGGACCGGGTGTTCATGAGCGCGAACTTCGTGTTCACGTGCCTGGTGTTCGTCGTCATTCTCTATCCGCTTTTGTATGTGGTGTCGGCCTCCTTCAGCGGCGGGCTGATGCTGGGCAAGTCCGGCCTGTCTCTGATCCCCAAGGAGTTCACGCTGGAAGGCTACCGGGCGATCTTCGAATACAAGATGGTCTGGTCCGGCTATGTCAATTCGATCGTCTACACCGTGCTGGGCACGGCGGAGGCGATGGTAGTGCAAACACTGTGCGCCTATGCCCTGTCGCGGGACGACTTCATCGGCGGCAAGCCGGTCATGGCGCTGTGCATTTTCGCCATGTATTTTGAGGGCGGGCTGATCCCCTGCTATCTGTGGATCAAGCAGCTCGGCATGCTGGACACCCTCTGGGCGGTGACGCTCCCGTTCACCATCTCCATGTACAACATGATCGTCATGCGCACGTATTTCCGCACCCAGATTCCTGAGGAGCTGCTGGAGGCCGCGCAGATAGACGGCTACGGCTACTGGCGTTTCCTGCTGAAAATCGTGCTGCCCCTGTCCGGGCCGATTCTGTCGGTCATCACGCTGTACTCGGCGGTCTTTTTCTGGAACTCGTATTTCTACCCGCTCATTTACCTGCAAACCAGAAGCAAGCTGCCCCTGCCCAATGTCCTTAGGGAAGTCTTGATCATGAACATGAGCGCGACCATCGAGAGCGGCATGGACGCCGCCACGGCGGCGCTGCTGTCCAAGCGCGCGGACGTGATGAAGTACTCGCTGATCATCGTTTCCTCCGTGCCGGTGCTGGCGCTCTACCCCTTTGTGCAGAAGTATTTTGTCAAGGGCGTGATGATCGGCGCGGTGAAAGGCTGATCCCCCATTTCCCTGTGCCTATGGCCGGCACAGCCCGGCCTTGATCGAACGACAAAAGGAGGTGACCCTTCTTCCCCGCCGCGTTCCACTGAAACCTAACATGATGAAGGAGGAAGAATCGTGAAAAAAGCTCTCGCAATGCTGATGGTCCTGTGCTTGCTGCCCGTGCTGTCCCTGGCGGAGATTGCCGGGAAGGGCGAATACCCCATCACCGACGAGCCTGTCACCCTGAAGGTTTGGGTGGCCCATACGCCACAGACGGAGGAGCCCAAGGATTTGGCGCAGTCCAAATGGTATGAGGAGTACGCCGGCGTCAAGGTGGAATGGCTTTCCGTCCCCTACGATGAGATGGACATGCTGTTCAACCTGGCGGTATCCGACCCCAACAACCTGCCCGACATCTTCCTGTATGCCGTGGACAGCGGCGAACTGATTAACCTCGTGGAGGATGGCGTGGTGCTCGCGCTGGACGACCTGATGGACGAGTATGGCTACTACTATCCGCAGATGCTGGACGAGCTTGGCATGCGCGACCAGGTCACCGCGCCGGACGGCCATATTTACACGTTCCTGGCCTCCGTGTACCTGGTGCAGAACTCCATGTTCAACAAGGTATGGACCCTGAAGGACTGGCTGTATCAGTACAATGCCGCCAAGGGGCAGGCCGAGGGCACAATGCCCGAGACAACGGAAGAGTTCTACGATCTGCTCGCGTATTACAAGGCGAACGACATGAACGGCAACGGCGACGCTGGCGACGAAATCCCGCTGATGGGCAACAGCCAGCTGGTGGGCGAGGGCACGGATCCCCTTTTCTACCTGCTCAACGCCTTCCTGTACTGCCCCAACGATTTCCTGGTGGCGGACGCTGAGCATAATGTCTCCCTGGCGTGCACGGAGGACAGCTTCCGCGAGGGTCTGAAGTACATCAACAAGCTGTACAAGGACGGCCTGCTCACCGATGACACGTTCACCCAGAACCTGACCCAGATGCGGCAGATCACCTCGGTTTATAAGTCCGAGGCCATCGTGGGCGCCGTGTCCGGCATGAACCCGATGCGCGTCGTCAATGTCAACCCGGACCCGGACAAGGTTTCCTACGGCGACTATATCGCCATCCCGCCGGTGGCCGGCCCCGAGGGCGTCCGCGTCAGCCCCCGCCGCGCCGAAAGCCAGCTAAACCTGCGGGGCTTCATCACCACCGCGTGCAAGAACCCCGAGGTTGCCTACAAGTGGCTGGATTACTGGTGCTCTAAGGAAGGTTCCACATGGTCCAGCTACCTGGGCCAGGAGGACGTACACTGGGCCTGGAGCGACGAGCCCTCCTTTGGCGGGGACGCGAAGTCGGTCAAGTCTCTGGTGGAATGGAAGTCCCCCCAGGATGTATATTGGACCATCACCTGGTTTGCCCAGTATTACATCACGCGGGATATGTTCTTTGCCAAGGCGGCCTCCGGAACGTATTCGGATAACGAGCTGTCGGGCAGTCTGGCGGAGCAGGCGTATATGCCCTACGCCAAGATGACCGAGTTCCCGCAGATCGCCTGGTGCGGCGATCCTGACCTGGTCACGGAAAAGGCGGAGCTGACCACCACGTTCCAGGACTACATCCTCAATAGCTGCGTCAAGTTCATCATTGGCACGCAGGATCCTGCCAGCGACGCCGATTGGAAGGCGTTCCAGGACGGGTTGGCCAGAATGAACGCCGACCACTACCTGGAGGTCGTCCGCGAATACTACTGGGGCGAGTAATCCGCCCGTCCAGGGGGAGGGCGTTCCTTGCGGGCCAGGGCGATTTCATTTGAAATCGTCCTGGCTATGGCCCGGCGCCTGAACGCCTGCGGACGTTCCGGGCGGCACCGGGGCTGCCGGAAATGATCCCAGAACCAGTCCTGCGGGACTAGTTCTGGGATCACAGACCCACCGTGCATGCCGCCGGGTCTGATTGCATGCGAAAGGCTGCGGCCTCTCGCGCTCTCTGGGGTGGGCTCTGCCCAAATGTAGTAATCGCCTTGCTTTGCGGACCCTCCCCCCATTTACAATCACGGTAAGGAGCACAGCCCATGAAAGTCGGAGCGCACGTGGAGATCGTCGGCGTGGGCCTTGAGTACGAGATCGCTTTCCCGCTGCTGGCCCGGCTGGGTGCCGAGGGCGTGGAACTGGCGATGAAGGAAGGCGCCGCGCTGAATCTTGCAACGCCGGATGCCTTTTTTTCGCGTGTGAAGGCACTGGCGCGGGACAACAGGCTGGAAATCACGGGCCTCACCAACGGCTATACCTGGTCACTGCCGATGACCAGCGACAGCGCGCGAACGCGCGCTGACGGGGAGCGGGCCATGGAGCGGGCGATCGAGGGGGCGGCGCTCTTGGGCGCGGAGAGCCTCCTGATCGTGCCCGGATACGCGAAAACGGCCTTCATCCAACCTTCCGAGGAAATTCCCGTCCCCGTCGCGATGGAGCGCGCGCAAAAGGGCGTTTCGGCGGCGGCGCGCTACGCCGGGCCGCTGGGCGTGCGCGTCAATGTGGAAGTGGTCTGGAACGGCATGTTCCGGCGCGCCGGAGAAATGCGCGCGCTGGTGGAGAGCGTGCAATCGCCCTCCGTGGGCGTCTATCTGGATACGGGGAACGTGTACCCGGAGGGCGATCCCGTGGCATGGATAGAGACGCTTGGCAGTGCCATCCGCCGGGTGCATATCAAAGATTTTTCCCGGGGCAAGTCTGGCATGGAGGCATTCTGCCGCTTGGGCGAGGGGGAAGTGGATTTTCCGGCGGTGATCGGCGCGCTGCGCACGGCGGGCTATGACGGCTGGATCGGCGCGGAGCATCACGGGCGGCGCACCGAGGCGGAAGCCAGCCACAGCCTGCGCTTTCTGCACGCCCTGCTGGGCGGGGAAAAGGGGGAGGAACACCCGTGAAGCTCTATCCTTCGCTGGCCTCGGCGGATCCGCTCCGCATCGCGGCGGAAATCGACAGGCTGGACGGCTGGCCCGATCTGCATTATGATATGGAGGACGGGAACTTTACCCCGAACATCACGTTCGGCCAGAAAACATTGCTGGCCGCCGCCGCGTATGCCGCGCCCCGCGCGATGGACGTGCACATGATGGCGAGGGATCCCCTCTCACTTCTGCCGGCCGCCGCGCGGGCGAAAGCCACGAGCGTCAGCGCGCACCTGGAGGCGCTGCCCTATCCCCTGCGCTTTCTTAACAGCGCGAAGCGGCTGGGCATGCGGGCCGGGCTGGCGATCAATTTCTCCACCCCGCTGGACGCCGTCTCGCCCTTTGCCCGAGATATGGATTTCTTGCTCGTCATGACGGCGGAGCCGGACGAAAACGGGGAGCTGCTGCACCCCGCCGCGTATGAAAAGGCGCTGTCAGCCGCGCAAAAGCTGCCGTTTCCCGTCCATGTGGACGGCGGCCTGGGCGGGGCGGAGGTCGTCGCGCTGGCGCGTGCGGGCGCGGCGGGTTGTGTGCTCGGGAGGCTAATTTTCCAGTCCGCAAGTCCCGCGAAAACGCTGCGGGACTTGGTCAAAAAGGTGGAGGGATGCTGATGATCGACGTTCAAAGCGCGCTGGAAAGGCTGTGCCTGGCGCCCGCGCCTTCCGGGTACGAAAAGGAATGCGCCCATGTTTTCCGGGAGATGATGACGCCCTTTGCCGATGCCGTCCGCATAGACCGCACCGGCAACGTGATCTGCACCGTGACCGGCACGGACCCCATAGCGCCCCGCGTGATGGTCTTCGCCCACATGGATACGCTGGGCTTTGTCGTGCGCCGCGTGGAGGCGGAAGGCTTCCTCCAGGTGGACCGGCTGGGTGGCATACCGGAAAAGGTGCTGCCCGGGCTGCGCCTTTCCCTGCGCGCC
The DNA here is from genome assembly GCA_031550535.1 of Eubacteriales bacterium. Taxonomy (GTDB): domain Bacteria; phylum Bacillota; class Clostridia; order Christensenellales; family Aristaeellaceae; genus Avichristensenella. Next base: position 145,812 of record JAVBOM010000008.1, on the reverse strand, counting down.
GAGGACGGGACGTTCCTCCCCGGCGTGTTCGGCAACAAAGCGCACCACGCCACCGGAGCGGACGAAAAGTACAAGGTGGACCCCGTCACCAGCTTGTATGTGGACATCGGCGCAAAGAGCCGGGCGGAGGTGCTGGCAAAGGGCATTGACGTGGGCTGCCCGGCCATCTACCGGCCCGCGTTTGAAATGCTCGGGGATGACATCGCCTGCGCCACGGCGCTGGACAACCGGGGGGGCCTCGCCGCCATGGCGGTGGCGGCGGAAATGCTGCACGAAGCCAGACCCCGGAGCACGGTTCACTTTGTCGGCACCGTCTGGGAGGAGTTCAACCTGCGCGGCGCGGTCTTTGCCGCCCGGGCGCTCGCGCCGGACATTTCCCTATGCCTGGACGTGGTGCTGGCGGGCGATACCCGCGATCTCGCGTCCCGCTACGAAAACCGGGTGGGCGAAGGGCCGACGGTCAACTACTACTCCTTCCACGGCCGGGGCACGCTCAACGGCACGCTGCCGCACGAGGGCCTCGCCCGGCTGGCGCACCGCGCCGCCCGGGAGGACGGCATCCCGGTGCAGCGATTCGCGTCGCTCGGCATTCTGACCGACTCCGCATATGTGCAGATGGAGGGCGAAGGCGTGGCCTGCCTGGATCTGGGGTTCCCCGCCCGCTATACCCATACGCCGGTGGAGGTCTGCTCCCTGTCGGACGTGGCAAACCTGGGCCGTTTGGTCGCGGGCATGACCGCCCGCCTTGGCAAGGATTTCAACCTGAACCGGTATGACTAATCAAGCAACAACGCAACGCGCAAAGAAAGACGGAGGGTACGACAATGAGTTGGCTTACGGAGACCATCGGAACGGAAAAAGCTGTCATCGCCATGTGCCATTTGCAGCCCTTGCCCGGCGATCCCTACTACGACAAGGCCGCCGGCATGCCCAAGGTGCTGGACGCCGCCCGCTATGACCTGCACGCGCTCCAGGAGGGCGGCGTGGACGCCGTCATGTTCTCCAACGAGTTTTCCCTGCCCTACCTGACAAAGGTACGGCCGGAAACGGTCGCGGCCATGGCGTGCGTCATCGGCGAGCTGAAGCGCGAGATTTCCGTCCCCTTTGGCGTCAACTGCCTGTGGGACCCGATTGCCAGCCTGGATCTGGCCGCCGCCACCGGCGCGAAATTCCTCCGGGAAATCATGAGCGGCGTATACGCGTCAGACTTTGGCCTCTGGAACACCAATGTCGGCGAAATGGCGCGGCACCAGCGGGAAATCGGCGCGGAAAATGTGAGGCTCCTGTTCAACATCGTGCCCGAGGCCGCCCGCTATGTCACCGACCGGAGCATCGCCGAAATCGCCAAGAGTACCGTGTTCAACTGCAAGCCCGACGCGCTGTGCGTCAGCGGGCTGACCGCCGGGGTTCCCACCGATTCGCAGGTGCTCAAAACCGTCAAGGACACCGTGCCCGGCACCGTGGTGCTGTGCAACACCGGTTGCCGCGCCGACAACATCGCGGAGCAGCTTTCCTTTGCCGACGGGGCCGTGGTGGCGACCACCTTCAAGGTGAACGGCGTGTTTGAAAACGCGGTGGATGTCGCCCGTGTCAAGGCGTTCATGGGCGTGGTGAAGGATTTCCGCGCGGCGCTGTAATTGGCCAGAGGTAGGGACTCCTGTCGGAATCCCTCTATGGCGGCCGATTTTGCAAATCAGCGCCGCCGCCGAGGAAGAGATTTCTTGCGAAATCCCCATATGGCGGCCGATTCTTCGAATCAGCGCCGCCGTCAAGGAGGCGATGTACCCGTGGCGGACCTTGTGATGCTGAAAAAGACTGCCGCCCGCCTTCGGATGGACGTGCTGGATATGGTGTACGCTTCGCAAAGCGGCCATATCGGCGGCAGCTTCTCCCTGGCGGAGATCGTTGCGGCGCTGTATTTTGACAGGCTGCGGGTAAACCCCGCGGACCCCGCCTGGCCGGACAGGGACCGCTTTGTGCTCAGCAAGGGGCATGCCGCGCCGATCCTGTACGCGGCGCTGGCGCGGCGGGGGTTTTTCCCCGTCCAGGCGCTCAGCCGCCTTCGCCAGATCGATTCCTTTCTGCAGGGCGCGACCAGCTTCAAAACCCCTGGCGTGGACATGACCTCCGGCCCGCTCGGTCAGGGGCTGTGCGCGGCGATCGGCATGGCGCTGGCGGCGCGGGTGCAGGGGAAGGACTTCCGGACATATGCCGTGATCGGCGACGGCGAGCTGCAGGAGGGGGCGATCTGGGAGGGCATGATGGAAGCGCCCGGGTTTGCCCTGGACAACCTGGTGTGCCTGCTGGACAACAACGGCGTGCAGATGAACGGCGTCAACGACGAAATCATGCCGATCGGTAGTCCTGCCGACAAGGCGCGCGCCTTTGGCTGGACGGTTCTGGAAATCGACGGCAACGACATGGCCCAGGTGGTGGATGCGCTGGACGCGAGGAACGATCCTGGGAGGCCCCTTTTCATCGTGGCCCATACCGTCAAGGGCAAGGGCGTTTCCTTCATGGAGGGGGATTACCGCTGGCACGGCAAAGCGCCCAGCCCCGAGGAGTATGCCGCCGCCGCCCGCGAGCTGGAAGGAGGCGTCCTATGAATATTGCCAACCGTTTCGCCTACGGCGCCGCGCTGACCCGTCTGGCGGCGGAGGACCCCCGCATTGTGGTGGTGGACAGCGACTTTGGCCGCGCCGCCGGGTATGAGGATTTTTGGAAGCGGTTCCCCGGCCGCTATTTCAACTGTGGCATCGCGGAGCAGGGCATGTGCTCGGTGGCGGTGGGGTTGGCGTCCTGTGGCCTGACGGCGTTCGCCTGCTCGTTCGCGGTGTTCACGTCCATGCGCGCGCTGGATCAGGTGCGAAACGGCGCGGCGCTGTACGATCTGAATGTGAAGTTCATCGGCTCTCACGCGGGCATCGAGACCGCCATGGACGGCGCGACCCATCAGTCGGTGGAGGACATCGCCATCATGCGCAGCCTGCCCAACATGCGGGTACTCGTCCCCTCAAGCCCCAACCAGACCGCCGCGCTGACCCGCCTGATGGCCGAAACGCCCGGCGTCTTTTACCTGCGCCTTGGCCGGGAGGCGAACGCCGAGCACTACGCGCCGGAGGAGGATTTCCCGCTGGGCGGCAGCAAGCTGCTCCGCCAGGGCGGCGACGTGGCGCTGCTCGCCCATGGGCGCATGGTGGAAAAGGCGCTGGAGGCGGCGGACCTGCTGGACGCCCGGGGCATTCGCGCGCGCGTGCTGGACATGTACTCCGTAAAACCCCTGGACGAGGCGGCGGTGCTGTGCGCCGCGCGGGAGACCCGGGGCCTGGTGGTGGCGGAGGATCATTCCGTGATCGGCGGCCTGGGCGGCGCGGTCAGCGAGCTGCTCTGCGAGCGGCATCCCGCCCGGGTGCTACGCGTCGGCATGCCGGATTGCTATGGCCGCTCCGGAACGACCCGCGATCTGTTCGCGCACTACGGGCTGACCGCGGACGCGATTGCCGAAAAGGCAGGCATGCTCGTCGCGGGGGAGGCGGTGCAATGAAGCTGGGTACGCTGGTGCGCACGCCTGACATGAACCGGCTGGACGAGGCGTTCGGCATTGTGGCGGACCTCGGGCTGACATCGTGCCAGTTGGCGTACAAGCCCCTGGTGCTCGACCCGGCGGATGCCGGGCGCATCCGGGCGGCGGCCGACCGCCACGGGATCGAAATTTCCGCGCATTTCATCGGCTACCCCGATCCCTATACGATATACGACCTTCGCCACGGCTACTGCGTGAACGGGCTGGCCGCGCCGATGTTCCGGGCAAGGCGCCTCGAGTATCTGACGCAAGGCGTTCCGTTTGTGTGCGCGCTCGGCATCACGGACCTCATCCTCCACGCGGGGTTTGTCCCGAATAACCCGTTCGACGGCGAATACGCGAATTTGGTCTGCACGCTGCGCCTGCTGGCCACAGCGGCCCTGGCGCAGGGCGTCAATATCCTGTTTGAGACCGGTGCGGAGTCCCCCGTCACGCTGCTGCGGCTGATCGGCGACGTGGGAACGGGCAATCTCTACGTGAACCTGGATACGGGCAACGCGGTCATGTACGGGTACGCGAACCCGGTGGACGCCCTGTACACGTATGGGCAGTATGTCCGCAACATCCACATCAAGGACGGCATGCCGCCCACAACCGCCGACGCGCTTGGCCCGGAATGCGCCCTGGGCGAGGGCGTGGTGGATTTCCCAAGGTTTTTCCGGAAGCTGCGCCAGACGGGCTATGACCGCTTTCTGACGATTGAGCGCGAGATCACGGGCGATGCCCAGCGCCTGGACATTGCGAGGGCGCGGGACGCGCTCACGCAATGGCTGCATGAAAACGGGTGGCGCATTGACGGCCGTCCGGGAGGGCACGAGCGATGACCAAGGCGGCGATTGTGGGCGCGGGCTTTATCGCGGATTATCACGCGGCGTCGTATCGGGCGGCGCCGGGCGTCACGCTGTGCGCCGTGGCCGATGTGGATACGGCGCGCGCCGGCGCGATGGCCGCCTCCTACGGCGCGCGCGCGTACGCGGACATCGGCGCGATGATGGGCGCGGAGCGCCCCGACGTGGTGTCCGTCTGCGTGCCGACGTTTCTCCACCAGCCCATCGCCCTGGCTGCGATCGCCGGTGGTGCGCATGTGCTGGTGGAAAAGCCGTTCGCCCTCTCCCTTGCGGAATGCGCGCGGATGGCGCTGGCCGCGCGGAAAGCGGGCCGCTTGCTGATGGTTGGCCAGGTGCTCCGGTTCTGGCCGGAATACCGGGCGCTGGCCGCGCTGCATCGCGAGGGAAGCCTGGGCGAGACGCTACAAATCCAGGCGGCAAGGCTGCTGCACGCGTCCCGGGGCGGCTGGTTTCAGGAAGCGGGGGAGAGCGGCGGGGCGTTATATGATCTGCACGTACACGATGTGGATTACGTCCTTTCGCTGCTCGGCACGGACATCGAAAGCCTGTGGGCCGTGGGCATACAGGAAAAGAGCGGCGCGTGGCGGCAAATCTCCACAAAGCTGCTGTACCGAAACGGCGTGGGCGTTCAGATCGACGCCAGCAACCGGATGCCCAAGGGCTACCCGATGACCGCGTATTTTCGCCTGGACGGCCGGGATGGCACGGCGGAGTACAGGTTTCGCGCGCCGCTCAACATTGAGCGGGGCAGCCCGAGCGACACCCTGTTCACCGTGTACGCGAACGGGGAGGCGCGGCCGGGTGAAATGCCCGCGCCGGGAAGCGGTTCCGCGCAGGAAGCGGCGTTTCTTCGGGAGATTACGGAATTCTGCGCGGCCGCAAAGGGCGAGGGAGAAAACCCGATTCCGGCGGAGGAAAGCCTTACGGCCATGCGGCTGATTCACCTGATCGGCGAGTCGCTCCGCACGGGGAAGAGGATGGACGGTGTCGGGGCGCGGCTGGAAGCGCCGTTTCCAGAAGAGGAGGTAGAGCGCGAATGAACACGGAGAAGCGATTTGGAAGCATCCGGCTGCTCACGCTGCCGGAGGAGCCGGACGTATACCTGGATATGGCGATCACGATGGCCGATACCATCGCGCGGAACAACGCGCAGGGGCGGCGCACGGTGATGATCGTGCCGGTGGGCCCGACGGGGCAGTATCCGATCCTGGCGCGGCTGGTCAACAGCATGCGGCTGTCGCTGCGGGACGTGTTTTTCTTCAACATGGACGAGTATCTGCTTTCCCCGGATACGGCGGTTTCACACGCGCACCCAATGAGCTTTTACGCGCGCATGGAGGCGGAGTTCTATAGCCGGGTCGATCCGGCGCTGAACATTCCCAGCGAGCAGCGATTTTTCCCGGAACCTGGGCGGGAGGCCGCGTTCGACGCGCGCATCGCGTCTCTCGGCGGGGTGGATCTCTGCCTGGGCGGCCTGGGCATCAACGGCCATATCGCCTTTAACGAACCGCCGGAGCCGGACGAGCCCGACGATGTCGAGGCATTCGCCGCCCTTCCGTCGCGCGTGCTGCGCGTATCGCGCGAAACGCGCACCGTCAATGCGATCGGCTACCGGCGCGGGGACATCCAGGGCATGCCGGAGTTTTGCGTCACCGTGGGCATGAAGCCCATTCTGGAGGCCCGGGAGATTTACATCGCGCTCAACCGCGCGTGGCAGCACGGCATCGCCGCGCGGGTTCTGACCGGGCCTGTCACCGCCAGGGTGCCCGCGTCGCTGCTGCAGCGGCATTCTTCCGTGCGCTTTGTCACCACCGAAGCGATCGCGGAGGGGCTATGACGGACTGCCTATATCTGCATGGTGGGCACGTGTTTCTGCCGGACCGGGTGGAGCGGAACGGCGCGGTGCTGGTCCGGCAGGGGCTCATCGTCCACGCGGGCGCGCCGGTGGAGCCGCCGGAGGGCACGGCGCGCGTCGATGCGGAGGGCGGCTACATCCTGCCGGGGTTCATCGATCTGCATGTGCATGGCGGCGGCGGGCATGATTTCATGGATAACACGCCGCAGGCGATGCGCGCGATTGCCCGTGTCCACTGTGCGCACGGCACCACCGCGATGCTCCCCACAACGCTCGCCTCCGGCTGGCCGGCGCTGGAATCCATGTTTGATACCTATCGAGGCGTTGCCAAGGAGGGTACGGGGAGCGCGGACTTCCTCGGGGTGCACCTGGAGGGGCCGTACTTCGCGCCATCGAAAAAAGGCGCGCAGCCGGAGCGGTTTCTCTGCCACCCCGACGCGGAGACGGTGGAAAGGGTTCTTTCGGCGGGCGGGGATGTCATCCGGCGTTGGGACGCCGCGCCGGAACTCCCCGGCATGCGGGACTTTGCCCGCCGGGTGACCGCGCACGGGGTAGTAGCCTCCGTCGCGCATACCGACGCGACCGCCGAGGAAGCGGAGGCGGCGTTCTCCTGGGGATTTGCGCACATCACGCACTTTTTCTGCGCCATGACCGAGCGGCGGAGGCTCGGCCAGCGCATCGTGGCCGGGGTGATGGAGGCCGCGCTGCTGGCGGAGGACATCACGCTGGAAATGATCGCGGACGGCATCCATGTACCCCGCGAATCGTTCATGCTGGCGTACAAGGTCAAGGGCGCGGGCAGAATCGCGCTGATCACCGACGCGATCCGCGCCGCGGGGACGGACGACACGCGCAGCATTCTGGGCAGCGCCGAGGAAGGGATGCCCGTGTTGGTGGAGGACGGCGTCGCGAAGCTGCCGGACCGGTCGTTTTTCGCCGGCAGCGTGGCGACGATGGACCGCGCGCTGCGCGTCGCGATGGCATACGGCGTACCGGAAGCGGACGCGGTCCGCATGTGCGCCGGAACACCCGCGCGCCTTGCTGGCGTGGAAAAGCGCAAAGGGAGCCTCGCGCCCGGGCAGGACGCGGACATTGTGCTGATGGACAACAACTGGACGGTGCAACGGGTCTATGTGCGCGGACGCCTTTGTCATGACACTTGCGAAACCTAACATGACATACAGTTGTCAGGGTATGGGGTGTATACTGGGCAAAAACAAAAGAGGTGCCGCGGCATGGAAAACCAGAAACTGTCCAAATTCCTCGTCCTCTATCAGGACCCGAACTACGATATCCCGTATACGCCGGAATCCGCGAACGAGCTGACAAGACGCCACGTAGACCACGCGCGGGACTTGGACACAAGGGGAATTCTCTTTTTGTGCGGGCCGCTGAAGGGCGCGGACCAGGGAATGTTCATCCTGAACGCGAGCACATACGCGGAAGTGGAGAGCTACGTGCGGAAAGATCCGTTCATCGTGAACAAGTGCTATAAAAGTTATGTTATATACGAAATAGAAGAGGGGAATGCCGGCAACAACTATTTGCTGGACGCCTATACCATGACATGATGGGGCATGGCTGCCGGCAAGGATACAGAGTCCATTCGCCTTATTATCAGGGGGCTGCCGTGCTGGGTTCAAGCCAGGACGGCAGCCCCCTATCTATAACAGGCGCGATCAGACAGCGGGAAATGCGGGGGAAAAGTAGCACGAGGATACAGCAAACGAGCCAAACGGCCAAATGCTCTGAGGCATCCGCGTTTATCTGGCAGCTCTATGCACTTGTCCCCATCGTGAAGCGGAGCTCAGGGTGTGCAGCGTGCAACCGCTTTGATTCCGCATCAGCTTATTGTGCGGCTTATCAAGAGTATACACCAAAGCGTACAAGGGGATTTTGGTGAATACATTTACCGTGCTCCTTCGCAGAAAGCGGAGGAGCACGGTAATCCTATTTGAGCACGCCGAACGCGCCTTCGGATTGGATCGAGCGGTTCAGGCGCAGCAGCTTACCCTCCGGGCGAGTAATCCGTTCCAGGGCAAGTTTGGCGCAGCGCAAGGAGTGGCCTAGAAACCCGCGAGCAGCGGTTGCCTTTGGCACGGATGCAAAGTTTCTTCTGAGGGCAGCCTTGCACGCAAAGCATTCTGGTTTCGATGCTCAACGCGGAGATCCTTCCTGCCGCTTTCATGCCCCGCGCCGGTGCTCACCGGACCTACAGCTCCAACCATTTATGCTCTGGAAACCGCACAAATCCCCATCAAACCGCACTTTATGCGGGCATTTTTACCCCACGCGCGCGACAATGCAGACCACTTACGCATCACGCCCGTTTGACGGTGAGGCTTGATGTTAACCTGCGCACGGAAACGGAAGAAAGAGCGCGCCTATCGATCCATCCATCGCGGGCAGTCCTGGATCATCTGGCGGACTGCCTCTACAAAACGCCCCAGGTGCAGCCCGTCGCACACGGCATGGTGCGCCTGGATTGCCAGCGGCATGGTGGTTGTGCCGCCGGATTCAGCGTACTTGCCGATGGTGAAAATGGGCAGCAGGTAGGTGCCCTCCGCGTACACATTCAAGTTGAACGCGGTGAAGTCCAGCCAAGGCACGCTGGATATGTTGAACAGATTCGGCGGCTCCGGCTGCTTGGGCGAAAACGCGCCGGTGGCATACGCCGCGATGTCCCGCACGCACGCCGGGTAGAACGCCTGGAAAGAATCGGCGTATTCCGTCCAAACGCAGGAAAATGTCTCCGCGCCGGGCCGCATGGCCGTGTACGACGGGGAAACCACATCCCAATAGCCCAGCCGTCCTTCGGCGTCCAGCGACATGCGAAACTCCGGGAAGCGGTTCGCCGCCCGCGCAAGCAGATAAATCTGGGCGGGGTATTCCTTCAGCCTTCGCCGGCGTGCCTCTTCGCGGAGCCTGCCGACATCGATGGGCACGGTCACGCTGTATGTGCAGCGCACCTCGTGCAGGTAATGGTGAAAGTGTTCGGCTCTCGGCCAGCCCGCCATTTCCACGGGGATGAACTCCATCGCGCGCGCCTCCAATCCCTGTCCGGCTGCTTCCATTATACTACACGCCAGCAGTATTACCATACGCCAGTACAAACGAAAGTGGACGGACTGATTGCCCGCCCACTTTTCGCGAGGGAAGGATTCCTGGCGGAATCCCCGTATGGCACCCGATTTGACAAGTCAGTGTCGTCATCCGCGTACCCTTTGCGCGAATGCGTGGACGTATCCCCTAGATGCTCAACCCCGCCCGATAACCCGTATGGATGGCGTCCATGATCTTGTTGGCCTGGATGCTGTCGCCCACGTTGACGGCGCAGGCGCTCTGCGCCTTCAGCGCCTTGTACAGCCCGTCCCTGGGCGTGAAGCCGACCGCGATGACGACGGTATCCGCGGGCAGTTCCTGGATACCCTTGGGCGTCTTAACGACGATGGTGTTGTCCTTGATCTCCTCCAACCGCGTCTTGACGTACGACTTCATGCCGATCTTTTCGATTCGTTCGGCGTAGGCAATCAGGTCCGTGGTGGCCAAGCCGGTCATGATCTGGTCGAGCATCTCCACGACATAGACGTCCTTGCCTGCCTCTTTCAGCTCAATAGCGGATTCTGTGCCGACCAACCCGCCGCCGATCATGGCGATTTTGCCCTTGGCCTCAGCGCGGCCGTTGATGACATCCATTACGCTGACCACGTGCGGCTTGTCCGCGCCCGGCAGCCTGAGCTTGACCTCATCCGCGCCGCAGGCGACGACATACGCGTCGAACTTGCCCGCGAGGTCCTCCAGCGACGCGTCCTTGCTGACGACCGTGATGCCAAGCTGCTCCACCTGATGGACAAGGTTCTCAATCAGCGGGACGATGTCCTTCTTGAAGTCCGGCGCCGCCGCCTCGTGCAGGGAGCCACCCAACTTGTTTCTTTCAAAGAGCGTCACGTCATGTCCGCGCAGCTTCAGCACGCGCGCGGCCTCAAGCCCGGCAGGGCCGCCGCCGACCACGGCCACACTCTTCCCAGCGGGCGCGGGCGCGATTTTCAGGTCGCCCTCCCGGCTGATGATCGGGTTTACGGCGCAGGTGATGGCGTTGAAGCGGAAGAACGTGCGCTCCAGACAGCCCTCATTGCAGCGGATGCACGGGCGGATGTCCAAGGGACGATCCTCGCACGCCTTGTTGCTCCACTGCGGGTCAGCCCACAGCGGGCGACCCAGGGCAACGAAATCGGCCTTGCCGGACGCGATGATATCCTCGGCGTACTTCGGCAGCGTGATGGAACCGGACGCGATGATCGGAACGGAGACCTCTTTCTTGATCGCCTCGGCGGCCCAGACATTGTGGCACACCTCAATCGACATGGGCGTCACCTGGTGGATCATCTGGTGATGATCGCCACCGGAGACATCGATGCCGTCAATGCCCTCTTCCTCCAGCCACTTTGCGAGCTGGATCGTGTCCTCGATCGGGAAGCCGTCCGGCTCGTAGTCCGTGCCACTCAGCCGGATGGTGACGCACATGTCGGGACCGACCTTCTTGCGGATGTTGCGCAGGATGTCCAGGTAGATGCGGCTGCGGTTCTCCAGGCTTCCGCCGTACCAGTCGTTGCGCTTGTTGGTGTGCGGCGAGAAGAAGTTCGTCAGCAGATAGCCGTGCGCGCCGTGGATTTCGACCAGCTCATACCCGGCCAGCTTCGCGCGGAGCGCCGCGTCGCCGAACGACTCCACGATGTCCACAATCTCGGGGATGGTGAGCTCATGGGGCACCGCCTGGTAGCCGACCATATTGAAGAGCTTCGGCCACGGGATGGCGGAGGGCGCGACGATGGGCTGTGTGCCCAGGAACTTCTGCCGGCCGCAGTGCTCGATCTGAATGCCGGGGACAGCACCCTTATCACGGATGACGCCGGCCAGCCAGGCCAGCCCCGGAATGTGATCGTTCGTGGAGATGCCGAGCTGGCAGTGGGCCGACTTGCTGGCGATGTTGTCCACATAGGCGTATTCCACAATGATCAGCCCCGTGCCGCCCGCCGCCTGGTCCGCATAATAGCGGACGAGACGCTCGCTGACCGAACCGTCCATGTTGCTCATGCCCGTGGACTGCGGCGCCTTCATGATGCGGTTTTTGACCTCCAGGTTGCCGATTTTTGCTGGGGAAAACAGCGTGGGAAATAGCTTTGACACTTGCGTTTCCTCCTTAGAAAAGATAGAATGATGGTGACCAAAGGCACTTTGCTAAGAATTTAACATACTTGAACGATCTCGTATATATCCTGGGATACACAGTACAATTCACCCAAATACTTCGAAAAACCCGATGGAGACAGAAGAATATGCAGGAATATTGGTTTGGCGGGGAATTTCTCGCGTTTGAGGCGGAAATTGTGTGTATGGCAAATCCCGCTGCCTACAGACCCGGTGAGGAACTCAGCAGACAGGCGGAACGCGGGGATCAGGTTTTCTATATTAAAGAAGGATCGGTGAACGTATCGCGCATCCACGCGACAGGCAAAAAGCACGTCTACGGATTTCACGGGCCCGGTGCGATGTGCGCGCTGGATTGCCTAATGGAAAAGGCGGAGCCGATCGTTACGATCAGCGCGGCGGAGCCCGTGACCGCGTATCCCCTGGCCTGTGCAGATGTGTTCGCGCTCATGGCCCGAAACCCGGCGTTCGCGCGCTGCCTTGCGGAGCATTACTGCAGCGTGCTCCGGTTCATGTGCAGCGCCGTGGTGGAACTAACGTGCGGTGACGCGGTGTCGCAGGTGGCGGGGCTTCTCCGCCGTTTCGCGGAGACCGCCGGGTCTTCGCCGGGCTGCCGCCTGAACATGAGCCAAGATGAAGTCGCGTCCACGCTCAGCCTATCGCGCGTACAGGTGGCGCGCGTGTATCACCGGCTACGTGAGGAGGGCATCATCCGCACAGGCCGCAACTTCGTGGAGCTGCTTGTACCGGACAAGCTGGCCGACTATGCGCCCCTTTGACGGGCAGTGGCATTTCTTTTCCGACAGCGGCACTGATTTGAAAAATCAGGCGCAATAGGGCAAATGAAAGGCATGGCGTTCGCGATGGTGGTGATTCTATGTTACACCTGAACTGCTACCGGCACTGAAGGCCATGGAATCCGCTCCGAGAGATGGCCGCCCCAAGAGCTCTGAGGAGACGTGGGGTATGAACGATCTGGTCAAAGTGTTTGTCTCCCTGGATTTGGAGGAAGACGCGCAGTAATCGGTAAGCAATAGACGGAAATAACGGCGGTGATACGTGGGGGCTGTCGCAGGTGCGATAGCCCCTGCGGTGCTGTTCAAAGTTGCCCCCAAAGGCCACCTTCTGCAACGGCCTGCGGGGCAACAATATTCCTACCTTCACGCCCGTTGCAAGAGGCATGCGCTTAGGGAGAAGTTTGAACAGGGCCCGAGTCGGAATATATCGCCGCGCCCGTGGCCGCATGCCTTTATCCCAGACAATACCCACACAAAAAACGCCTCAACGCGCCCGGCAACTTCGCTCGCAGTGTAGGATATTTTCCCTCAGGTGTGCTATACTCGTATAAAAATCACGGGGGAGGCACCAATGATGAAGGGCAAGACGGGCGTTTTGTTCGCGGCGCTACTGATGCTGTGCGCGCTGCTGTGCGCGGGCGCGATGGCATCTTCGGACGATCAAGATCCGCTCCGGGGCACGGTGTGGCTATCGGAGGACATGTCTCTGTTCATCTTCGCGGACGACGGGGAGGCGACCGTCGTTTATCAGGATGGCGGGAGTACGGTTGTCGAGCGCCGGATGAGCTACCGCATGAGTGGCTCCAGCGTGCTTTTGCAGGCGCTGTCCGCGGACGATGAACCGGCGCTTTTGCTGGGCGTATTTACGGGCGGGGGATTGACGATTGAGGACGAAACGCTGACCCGTTTGGAGATGCCCGAAGAGGAGCCGAAGGGCGTGCCGGGCATTGCCGGCGGTTGGATCGACGAACCGGGCGGGCGAACGATCTTTCTGTACCCAGATGGGCGTGCGGGCATTGTGGAGACCGCGACCGACAAGCCTATCGCGGAGAACATGCGGTACGCGCACTATGGCCCGTTTCTGTCGCTCATCTATAATGATGAGGAAACCGAGTGGATGATCTATGACGAGTACCACGACCAGATGTGGATCGGGGATGTGTGGGCCAGGCGTGCGACGATGGAACTGCGTAGCTTCTCGTATACCGTCCGGGACGGCCAGGCCATCATTACCGGCTACAGCGGCAAAATCACGGAGTTGGCGATTCCGGAGGCGCTGGACGAGTACCCGGTCGTGGAAATTGGCGAAGCCGCGTTCCTCCGCAACACCATGTTGGTCGCCATCGGCATTCCAGACAGCGTGACCACCATCGGGCGCAACGCGTTCGAAGGTTGCACGGCGCTTGCCGATGTCAGGATCCCGGATAGCGTGACCACCATCGGCCGGGGCGTGTTCGTAGGCTGCACGGCGCTGGTGAATGTTACGCTTCCGGACAGCGTTACAGCGATAGACGCGGGCATTTTTTCCAACTGCACCGGCCTGACCGGCGTCACGCTGCCGAGCGGCATCGATTCCATCAGTGATTCCATGTTCAACAAGTGCACCGCGCTTTCCGCCATTACCCTCCCGGATACCATCACGTCCATTGGCCGTTACGCGTTTGCCGATTGTGCGGGCCTGTCGGAAATCGTTATTCCGGACAGCGTCACCTCCATCGACTATAACGCGTTTAAAGGCTGCGCTGGCCTGACCGCCATCCGCATTCCGGACGGCGTGACATCCATTGCGTCTTCTTTGTTCCGCGACTGCACCGGGCTGCTCAGCATCACCATTCCTGGCGGCGTGACCGCTATAGCGGGGGATGCGTTCGCAGGCTGCGCGAACCTTGTGCAGATTGACCTGCCGCCGGGCAACCCAACCTACGCAATCATTGACGGCGCGCTGTTTGACGTGGCTGAGAAGAAACTCATGGTGTATCCTTCGGGACTGGCGAAGGAAACATACACCTTCCCCGATGATACGCGGAGCATTGGCAGCTACGCGTTTTCCGGCAACCCGGCGCTGACATCCATGACCATCCCCGACAGCGTCACATTCATTGGTTTCTTCGCGTTTCTGGAATGCCCAGAGCTGACGACCGTCGTGATTCCGGACAGCGTTACAACGATCGAAGGCGGCGCGTTCCGTGACTGCCCCAAGCTGGCCGCCGTGACGCTGTCAAACGCCGCCCTGGGCGACAGCATGTTTTTCGGCTGTTCCGGGCTGACTTCCATTGCGATTCCGGACGGAATAACCTCCATCAGCGACTTTACCTTTAGTTTTTGCGAGGGTTTGACATCCGTCTCCATTCCGGACAGCGTCACATCCATCGGCTCGTCGGCGTTCTGGGTCTGTTCCGGGCTGACCGACATTGCCCTGCCCAGCGGCCTGACCGCCATCGAAAGCGGCATGTTCCAGAGTTGCTCCGGGCTGACGGGTATCGTCCTTCCGGATGGTGTGACATCCATAGGCGGAAGCGCGTTCTCCGGCTGCTCCGCGCTAACCTCGATCAATATCCCAAGCGGTGTCACCACAATTGGCAAGGAGGCTTTCAGGGAGTGTGCCGCGCTGACCAGCATCGCCATCCCGGACGGCATAACCATCATCGATGAGAGAATGTTTCAGGGCTGCTCCGGGCTAACCTCGATCACCCTCCCGGACAGCGTTGCCTCCCTTGAGTTTCTTGCGTTCGTCGATTGTTCCGGCCTGACCTCGATCGATATCCCGGGCAGCGTCACCACAATCGGCACACGCACGTTTGCCGGTTGCTCCGGCCTGACCTCCGTCAGCATTCCGGACGGCGTGGAGTCAATCGGCGAGAACGCTTTTCAGCGTTGCTCCGCGCTGACTTCCCTCACGATTCCCGAAAGCGTCACGTCCATCGGGTCTGGGGCCTTCGACAGATGTCCAGACCTCAGCCTCACCGTCGCGGCGGGCAGTTACGCGGAGCAGTACGCAAAGGATAACGGCGTGCCGTACACATTGGCCGAGTGATCCGGCCGGAACAAAGCGGGGCTGCCACGGACATCGCCGTCCGGGCAGCCCTTTTCTAAGCGGCGTTGCGGCATTGCGTTTCCCCGCGCGCGGCTCAGGAATTCTTCATGATGATCTCCTCGACGTTATCGGCGGTATCCTCGCACAGGTCGCAGCAGTGCTCCAACTGGCCCAGAACCTCGGTCCAGGCCATGCAGACAATCGGGTCGGTGCCCTTCTCATACAGGGTGCGGACGGCCTGCACGTACAGCTTGTCCCCGGCCTCCTCCAGGCGGTTGACCTCGATGATCGCGTCCAGCAGGGACTTGGACTTCTTGAAGTTACGGAATTCCTGGAACATGGTCTTGAGCGCCTCGCAGCAGCGCACCACCAGGTCCGCGAACTCCAGCGCCTCCGGCCGGATCGACGTGACATGGTACATGTAAATCTTCAGCAGCACATCTTCCACCGCGTCGGTGATGTCGTCAATCTGCCGGACGATCTGGACGATGTCCTCGCGCTCGATAGGCGTGATGAACTCCTTGGCCAAATCTTCCATCACGCGGTGCTTGGCCTCGTCGGCCTCATGCTCAATGCGGTGCAGCGAGTCCAGCAGCGTGCCAAGATCAGCCTCGCGGAAGTCCTTCAGCAGGGCGCAAAGCTCCTTGGCCGCCTGGACGGAAAAATCAATCAGATCCACAAACCTCTTGAAATAATCGTTTCCGCGCACATACGCCATCTTTATCTCCCCCTATCAGAAAATCCACAGAAACAGTTTGACCATGAGGAACCCGATCAGCCCGCAGCCCGGGAACGTCAGGATCCAGGCATAGGCCATGTCCTTGACCACCGACCAGTTTACCGAGGAAACGCGCTTCGCCGCGCCGACGCCCATGATGGCCGTCGTCTTGGTATGCGTCGTGCTGACGGGCAACCCTGTCAGCGACGAGACGAGCAGGCACCCCGCGGCGGCCGCGTCGGCGGAGAAGCCCTGGTATTTCTCCAGCTTGACCATGTCCATGCCGACGGTCTTGATGATGCGCATGCCGCCGATGGAGGTGCCAAGCGCCATCACCAGCGAGCAGAGGACCATCAGCCAGACGGGGATGACGAACTCCGTGACGGTCGTCTGCCCGTTCGCCAGAAAAATGCCGAGCATGAACACGCCCATGAACTTCTGGCCGTCCTGCGCGCCGTGCATGAAGGCCATGGCCGCGCCTCCGCCAATTTGCGCGCCCTTGAAAAACGGCAGCGTCCGCCGGCGGTCCATCTTTTTGCAGATCATCTCCGTCGCGCGGACGATCACAAAACCCATGCCAAAGCCCAGGCCCGTGGACAGCAAAAGGCCGTAGAGGACCTTGATCCACTCCGCGCCGTTGATGCCGCCGAGGTTGCCGTGCGCCGCGATGGCCGCGCCGCTCAGGCCCGCGATCAGCGCGTGGCTTTCGCTGGTGGGGATGCCAAACCACCATGCCGCTGTGGCCCACAGCACAATGGCAAACAGCGCGGCGCACAGCGCGAGCAGTGCCTCCCGCGCGTTCGTGCCAAAGTCAACCATGTTGTAGATCGTCTGGACCACCGTGGCGTTGACGGATGTCATCACGAACACGCCGAGGAAATTGAACACCACGGCCATGTAGATGGCGGCGCGCGGACTCATGGAGCGCGTGGAAACGCAGGTCGCGATGGCGTTTGGCGCGTCCGTCCACCCGTTCACGAGAATGACCCCGAAGGTGAGCAGCGAGATGATGAGCAGCGTGGGACTGGACAGGATGCCCTGAACAAATTGCGTAAATTCTATGGTCAAAACAGCGCCTCCTTCTCAAGGAAAATGATACCACACGCGGGGCGGGTTTTCCAGGGCACATACCATAGAGTTAACAGAATGTAAATTGAAAATTCAAATCCCGCGCCCTGGAGCATGGAGCCCGGGCCGGATACCGCTAAAAACAAGGGAACGCAAGGGGTACAGCCCCTTGCGTTCCCTTGTTTTCTACATCAAACCTTCAGATCACACGCCCGCCGCGGCCCGCCTGATCTGCTCCCCGGGCACGTAGCTCCCCACGGTCTCCTCGTGCCCCGGCAGCGGCATGATCTTCTCGTGGATGCAGTCCAGAATCCAGCTCGCCTGCGGGAAGAAGTCCGCGTCGAACTCAAACGGCGGCGTGATCCAGTTCTGCGCGCCCACGACGGCTGGCGGCGCGTCCAGGGAATCGAACGCCAGCTCCGTGATGTTACGCGCCACATCGGAAAGGAACGTGCCGCGCGAGCAGGCGTCGGACGCCAGCACCACCTTGCCGGTCTTTTTCACGCTCGTAAGAATCTTTTCGTACTTCAGCGGCACCATGGAGTGCAGGTTGATGACCTCGGCGGAAACGCCATACTTGTCCTTCAGCATATCCGCCGCCTCCACCGCGCGGTACAGCGTCGCACCGATGGTCAGAATCGTAATGTCCGACCCCGCGCGCACCTTGTTCACGTCGCCGATTTCGATCTCATACGGTTCCACGGGCACGCCGCCCTCATGGAACATTTCGCCGATGTCGTACAGCCGCTGGCTCTCAAAGAAACACACCGGGTCCGTGCCGTTCAGCGCGGCTTGCATCAGTCCCTTCGCCTCCCACGGCGTGGCCGGGAAGCACACCTTCAGCCCCGGAATGTGCGCCGCGAACGCCACCCAGTCCTGCGAATGCTGCGCGCCGTACTTGGAGCCAGTCGAAAGCCGCAGCACAACCGGCATCTTCAAAATGCCCGCGCTCATGGACTGCCACTTGGCGAGCTGGTTGAAAATTTCGTCGCCCGCGCGGCCCATGAAGTCCGTGTACATCAGTTCCGCCAGCACGCGGCCGCCAGAAAGCCCGTAGCCCACGGCGCTGCCGACGATCGCGGCCTCGGAAATCGGGCTGTTGAACAGGCGGGAGTACGGGATCACCTCGGACAGCCCGCGGTACACGGCGAACGCGCCGCCCCATTCGCGCACGTCCTCGCCGTAGGCGATGAGCGTCGGATCCTCATAGAACTTGTCCAGGATCGGCTCAAAGAGCGCGTCCCGGTAGTTGAACGCCTTGATCTTGGACACGGGCTTGCCGTCCTTGAACGCGAACCGCTCCTTGCCCGCGATTTGCTTCACGCGGCTGCATTCCTCCTTCGGCGCGAGCACCTCGGGCTGCCGGTCGTCAAACTTCGCCACGTGACCGTTTGAGAACATCAGGCGCTCGACGACCTTCGGGTCGCTCCCAAAGCTGATGTACGGCGAAATGGCGTCGTCCGCCGCCATGGCCGTGACCTTCGTGATCATGGCGCGCGTTGTTTCCCAGATGGCGTCAAACGAATCATCCTTCGCGATGCCGGCCTCCACTAGCGCGGCGCGGTACGTGGTCAGCGGGTCCTCGGCCTGCCATGCGGCGATTTCTTCCTTGTCGCGGTACGCGTCGGCGTCCGATGTGGAGTGACCGCCAAAGCGGTAGGTCACGACATCCAGCAGCACGGGGCCTTCGCCGCTCCGCAGCAAGGGGAGCTTGCGGCGGTACGCGTCGATCACGGCGAGCGGATTGAAGCCGTCCACGCGCTCCGCGTGCATCTGGCTGGGCGTGATGCCCGCGCCGAGCCGCGCCAGGAAATCATAGGCCATGGTCTCGCCGCGCGTCTGCCCGCCCATGCCGTAGCCGTTGTTGTTGAAGTTGTACAGGATCGGCAGGCCGCCGCGTTTCTCTTCTTCCCACAGCAGCCGTAGCTGGTCCATGGCGGCGAAGTTCATGCTCTCGTACACCGGGCCGCAGCCGACGGAGCCGTCGCCCGCGTTCGCCACGACGACACCGCCTTTGAGGTTGCACTTCTTAAACAGCGCCGCGCCCGTCGCGATTGGCGCGGAGCCGCCGACGATGGCATTGTTGGGGTAAATGCCGAACGGCAGGAAAAATGCGTGCATGGACCCGCCCAGCCCCAGGTGGAACCCGGTTTTCCGGGCGAAAATCTCGGCAATCGCGCCGTAGAGCAGGAAGTAGATCGCCAGCTCCTTCACGTTGTCGGCCTTGATGTTCGCCTCCACGATGCGCAGCGTCTCCCCGCCGAGGAAATCCCGCATGATGCGCATCAGCTCGTCGTCCGGCAGTTTCTCAATGGCGGAGAGCCCCTTGGCGAGGATCTCGCCGTGGCTCCGGTGCGAACCGAACGTAAAGTCGTTCCTGTCCAGCAGATACGCCTGGCCGACCGCCGTCGCCTCCTGGCCCATGGACAGGTGGCTCGGGCCGGGGTATGTGCGCTCGATGCCGTTGTACTTGCCGAGCGTCTTGATCTGGTACACCATGGTTTCAAACTCGCGCAGGAACGTCATGTCGCGGAACACGCGCATGAAATCGCCCGCCGAGTAGTTTGCGCCTTCTTCCTGGATCGTCTTGTTGTACGCGTTGACCGGGATGCTCTGGAAGGTAATCTCGCCGGAACCCCGCACGTCCTTCGGGCTGATAAACTGGGACTTAGGCATGTCGTGTCATCCTTTCTGAGGTAAGGATTCCTAGCGGAATCCTTTTATGGCGCCCGATTCTTTGAATCCGCGCCGCCACCATGGTTGAATGCATGGCTGTTTTACTCCGCCAGCAGCACGGTGAAGCGTTCCAGCAGGCCGCTCAGCTCCTTCACGAAGCGGGACGCGGGCGCACCGTCGATGGCGCGGTGGTCGTATGTCAGGGAGAGGCCCATGGCCGGGTACAGCTTGATCTGCCCGTCCGCCGTTTCATACGGGCGCTGGACGATCGTGTCCACGCCCAGGATGCCGGTTTGCGGCGGGTTGATGACGGGCGTGAAGCTCTCCACGGCGACCGCACCCAGGTTGCTGACGGTGAACGTGCCGCCCGCCATCGCGTCGGGTGAGAGGCTGCCCGCCTGCGCCTGCTTCGCCAGCGCCTTGACCTCCAGCGAGATTTCGAGCAGGCTCTTGTGGTTCGCGTTTCGGATCACCGGCACCATCAGGCCGCGCTCCGTGTCGCAAGCGAAGCCCAGGTGCACGGCCTTGAACTGGCGGATGCTGTTGCCCTCCAGCATGTGCGCGTTCAGCGCCGGGTATTTCAGCAGCAGGCGCGACACGGCGTACAGCACCATATCGCCCAGCGTGATGCCGGACAGGCCGGAGCCGTCGCCCATGCCCTTCAGCTTCTGGCGATACGCCATGATTTCCGCCGCGTTGAAGGAGAAATTGTGCGTGAGCTGGGGGATGGTGGCCAGCGAATGCGCCATGCTGGCGGCGATCACCTTGCGGATGTTCGTGAAGGCGATGTCCTCAAAATCGGGCACTGTCTCGGCTCTCTGTGCGGGTATCGTCTGCGCGGGTGTCGCCTGCGGGGCAGACAGATCGTGCACCGACACCCTGCCGCCGATGCCCGTGCCCGCGTAGGCGGCAGGCTCGGCCGCGCGCACCGCGCCATACGCGGCGGGCGTTGCCGCCGTGCCGCTTTCCAGCAGCGCGCGGATATCCTTTTCCATCACCCGGCCATACGGACCGCTGGGCGTGGCCAGCCGCGCGTCCACACCCCGGCTGTCGGCCAGGTGTCGCGCGCGCGGGGAGATCTTGAAGAAGTCGCCCGTGTTCGTTGTTTGAATCGCCTGGGGGACGAGTTCCGCAGCGGCTTCCGCAGCCGCCGGCGCTTCTCCGGCAGCTTCGGTTTCGCCGGATCGCAGGGCGGACGCGTCCTCCCCGGGCGCACCAATCGCACAGACGTTGACGAGCACGGGCACCTCGTCGCCGTTCTCGTAAAACCGTTCCAGCAGCGTGCCGGCCTCCGTGCTCTCGCACTCGAAGCTGGCCTTGTCCGTCTCGTAGCTGAACAGCACATCGCCCACCAGGACAGCGTCCCCGGGCCGCTTGCGCCATTCCGTGATGACGCAGCTTTCCACGGAAATGCCCGCCTTGGGCATCAACACAGCTTTCGCCATGGCATGTCTCCCCTTCCGCGTGAAATCGATAATTCCTTATAGATCCGCAATCTTTTTCCAGTCGCCAAGGAACGCGTTCAGCGTCACCTCGGTCTGCGGGTGGTGCGCCATCTGCTTGATGACCTTCAGTGACAGGGTCAGGATGTCCGCGCCATAGTACGCGGCGTTCCAGCCGTCCTGCGCGGTGCGGACGCTTGCGGCGAGGATTTGCGTCTTGATGTCCCGCGCGTGGAACTGCTCCGCGATCTGCTCCAGCGACGCGAAACCGTCAATGCCCACATCGTTCGCGCGGCCCAGGAACGGCGCCACGTAGTCCGCGCCCGCCACGGAGGCCATGAGCGCCTGCGCGGGGGAGTACACCAGCGTGACGCAGGTGGTGATGCCCGCCTGGTGTAGCTGGCGCACGGCCTGGAACCCCGTCCAGATCGCTGGAATTTTGACGACCATCCGGGGGCTGACGGCGTGCAGCGCCTTGCCCTCGCGCACCATGCCGGGAACATCCAGGCTGATGGCCTCGGCAAAGACCGGGCCGTCCGTAATGCTGAGGATTTCTTTCAGAAGATCGCCAAAGGCCCGCCCCTCCTTGGCCGCCAGCGCCGGGTTTGTCGTCACCCCGCTGATGAGGCCGGAGGCCGCGCCTTCCTTGATTTCGTCGATATTGGCGGTATCCAAAAACAGCTTCATCTCGTTCTCCTCTCTCAGATGGACTTTGCGTGTTCCAGAAGATAGCGCTCCGCCTCCGCGCTCCACAGCCCGGCGTGCCGCCCGCAGATAACCGCGAGCGCCGCGCACAGCGCGTCCGTCTCGCCGAGCATTTCAAGGTCCGCAATCGCTATGAGCGGCAGGCGGATGTGCGTGTAGATCAGCTTCTTGCCGCCCGGGAGGGTCGGCAGGTTCAGCGTCGCGTCCCTCGCCGCGTCCAGCCCGCCGATGTGCGTCACCAGGATGGCCGGGTTCACGCGCCCGGCGGCGGCCAAATCGAGCGCCTCCCGGATGTCGTCGGTGTTGCCGCCGGACGTGCCCACGATGTGCGTGGCGTTGTAGTGCACGCTGTAGAAGTTGAGCCTGGCGGCGAACGCCGGGTCGGACGGCCCCGCGAAGAAGTTCAGGCACCCGTCGCGCGCGAGCACCGCGTCCGCCTGCTCGATCACCGGGGCGACTGGCGCGAACACGAACACGTCGTCAAATCCATCGCCGCCGGAAACCGCGCGGATTGCCCCGGCGGGATCGGCCGCTTCCTTTGTATTCAGGTACACGAGCGTGACGCCGTGCTTCGCCGCGTCCCCGGGCGGGAGCATTTCGGCGGCCCGGGCGAGCCGTCCGGCATCGATGTCCGTCACGACGAGCAGGGAGGGCCGCACATCGCCGTGCAGAAGATAATCGATCATCGCAAGGCCCATCGGCCCCACGCCGGCCAGCAGCGCGAGCTTGCCGCCCGCCCTGATGCCCATGCTGTGCACGTAACTGCCCGCCTCGGTGTGGTAGTTGGCGTGCGCCGCGCCGATCACGCAGGACAGCGGCTCCGCGAGCGAGCCCGCGTACCACGCGTCGCCGCGGTAGGGCAGCACGCAGTCCTGGTCGATGTATTCCTTGGGGATGATCCCGTACTGCGCGTCGCCGCCCAGGTGGGGGAAGGAGTACCCCGCCGCGCTGTATGTGCCGCGCATCGCGGGCTGCAGCACGAACCGCGCGCCAGCCTCGTACCGGCTGCGCAGGTTCGCGCCGACTTCCACGATTTCTCCGCAGAACTCGTGCCCCAGAATGACGGGGTTTTGCGCGGCGTTATCCGGCACGCGCTTATGGTCCGCGCCCTGCATGGCCGCCTTGTAGCTGGACATGCACAGGCTGTCGGACATGATTTTCACCAGCAGCTCATCCGGCGCGATCTCCGGCAGATCGATGGTTTCCAGCCGGAGATCCTCCTTGCCATACAGCCGCAGCGCCTTTGTTTTCATCATTTCAGCATAACCTGCCCGCCCGTGACCGGCACGGCCTGCCCCGTCTCGTACTGCTGCTCGATCACATACAGAATCGCCCGCACCACGTCGCCGATCTGGCAGCCGCGCCCCATCGGCACCTTGGTCTCGTAAAACCTGCGTACATCGTCCACCGTCTGGGCACCGGGCACCTTCCCGGCGTCCAGGTATTGCCGGAACAGCCCCTTCTCCGGGTCGGACCACAGCGGGCCGTCCAGCAGGTTCCCGGGGCACACCGCGTTCACCTTGATGCCGTCGGGGATCAGTTCCAGCGCGAGGCTCTGTGTCAGCCCGATGCCGCCGAACTTGCTGCCCGCATAGGCGAAGTTGCGGTTGCTGCCTTCGAGGCCGGATTTGGAATTGATCTCGATGATGTCCAGCCACTGGTCCGGGGAGTACCGCCGCTGGATGCGCATGGGCCGCGCGGCGTACTTGGCACAGAGGAAGTACCCGGTGTAGTTCACCTGCGTCACCAGGTCGAACTTGTCGCGCGTCATGTCCTCCAACCCGCCGGAGATGACGATGCCCGCGTTGGAGATCAGCGTGTCCAGCCCGCCGTAGGAGAGGACCGCCGCTTGGATCATCGCCTCCACGGACGCCTCGTCCGCCACGTTGACCCGGACGGCGGTCGCGCAGCCCTTGCCGTGCGCCGCATCCAGCGCCGCGGCGCACGTCCGCGCGCCCGCCTCGTTCAGGTCCGCGATGATGAGGTACGCGCCCTCGCCGGCCATGGCCTCGGCAATGCCCCGGCCAAAGCCCTGCGCGCTGCCCGTCACCAGCACGGCCTTGCCATCCATCCGTCCGCGCCCCGCGCCGGTCAGCGCGACCTTCTGCCGGTAGCTCTCGATTTCCCAGTTCAGGATGAAGGCCGTGAAGTCCGCCGTCAGCGGGAGATAGCCGCCGAACGCGTCCGCGTACACGGCCACCTTCATGGCGTCCAGGAACAGCGCCAGCGCGACATCGGCCTCCTTCTTGTTCTTGCCCAGCGCGAAGAAGCCGAGGCCCTGAACGGCCACGATCTTCGGCGCGAAGCCGTGCTCGGCCCGGTACGCGGCAAAGGCCGACGCCGGGTCGGCGTCCGGCTGGAGGAACAGCGGCTTGTGCTTGCAGTACACGATGTGATCCGGCGTGAACGGCGCCATCAGTGGCCGCATCGCGTCGGCGCTCTTTGTGAACGCCTGCGCCTGCGCGTTCCCGCAGAACACGGCGATGGCTGTGCCGCCCGCCGCGTACAGCGCGCGGAGCGCCGGGGCCAGCGCGCACGCGGCGGCTGTGTCAAACGGCGTGTCCGAGAAATCGGGCTCGGTCTGGACACGCGCCGCGAGCGCCGCCATGATCTCCGCCATGCGCGCGTCGATTTCCGCCACCGTATCGGCGGCGACGATCAGCCCGTGGTTTTGCAGCAGCACAACCTTGGGGAACGCGCCCGTCGCGCGTTGCGCCGTGGCAAACGCCGTCTTGCACGCGGCGGCCAGCACGTAGCCCGGTTTGGTCAGCGGAATCCAGACGGCGCCCTCACCCAGGATGCGCTTTGCGGCGGCCTCGCCGTCCCGGCCGCATGTCAGCCCATTGACCAGCGCGGGGTGCGTGTGCAGCACGTATTGGTAGGGGAACAGCGCGTGCAGGATCGCCTCCACGCTCGGGCGCTTTTCCTCCTCGCCCGGCAGGCGGGTGGCCATCATGTCCGCGAGGGCTTCCTTTTCGCGCGCGGTGTCGTCCGGCGGGTATTCCTTGTCCAGCATCGCGGTCAGCTTCGCCATATCCATCGCGACAAATTGCGCTTCCGTGATCGTCGCCAGCGACGTGCCGGAGCCCTTCACGCGCATGACGCCGCTTTCCTTGAAGGACGTGTTGCCGCCGCCCGCGAGGACATAGGCTTCATCCGCCCCGTACCGGTTTGACAGTTCCACCAGCGATTGCATGCTCATTTGGCGTCCCCCTCACGCGCGCTTTGACAGCACGTCTTTTTCGTATTCCTTCACGAGCGGCAGCCACTCGGCGTCGCTGGGCACGCCCATGCGCTCGCAGAAAGCCTCCCACACCGCGCCGAAGGGGAAGGTTTTCAGCGCCTCCTGCATGGCCATCAGGTCGGTGAACTGGTACGTGTCCTGCAGGGCTTTGAGCTTCTCCCACGGCGTCAGCAGCGCCAGCAGCAGCGCCTTCTGCATGTTGCGCGTGCCCACCACCCACGCGGCGACGCGGTTGATGGATGCGTCGAAGAAATCCAGCCCGATCAGCACCTTATTCAGCGCGTCGTTCCGCACGATTTCCTTGGCGATTTCCTTCAGCTCGTCCTCCAGCAGCACCACATGGTCGGAATCCCAGCGCACCGGGCGGGTGACGTGCAGGGGCAGCTTGTCAAAGAACGCGAGCAGGCTGGGAATCTTGTCGCTGACCATCTCCATGGGGTGGTAGTGGCCGTTGTCCAGCAGGTTGTACACGCCCGGGTGGCTCGCGGCGTAGGCGAGGTAGAACTCGCTGCTGCCCACGGTGCACATCTCCACGCCAATGCCGAACACCTTGCTCTCCACGCAGTCGATCACGCCCGGAAGCTTCTCCTGGAAGATCTCGTCCAGGCTTTTTTTCAGTTGCAGCCGGGGCCCGATGCGGTCGGCGGGGACATCCTTGAACCCGTCCGGAATCCACACATTGTTCAGCACCGGCGACCCAAGCTCCTTCGCGATTGCCGAGGCGATGCGGCGGCAGGCGAGGGCGTGGCGCACCCAGTACGCGCGGACGGTTTCGTCCGGGCTGGACAGCGTGAGGTTTTCCTTCACCATCGGGTGGCTGAAGAAGGTCGGGTTGAAGTCGATGCCGATGCCCTGCTTTTTCGCGTAGTCGATCCACGCGGCGAAGTGCTCGGGTTTCAGCGCGTCGCGCTCTGCGGGCGCGCCGTCAAACACGGCGTAGCTGGCGTGCAGGTTGATGCGGTGTTTGCCCGGGATGAGCGACGTGGCCTTCGTGAAGTCCTCCATCAGTTCCTCGGGCGTGCGCGCCTTGCCGGGGTAGTTGCCCGTGGCCTGGATGCCGCCGGACAGCGCCTCGCCGCTGTTTTCAAACCCGGTCACATCGTCTCCCTGCCAGCAGTGGATGGAAATCGGCACCTTGGCGAGCCGCCCGATCACGGCCTCCGTGTCCACGCCGATGCCCGCGTACTTTTCCCGCGCCAACTCGTAATAGCTGTTCATGGCTCATCCTCCTATGGGTTTTCATTGACGGCGGCGCTGATTTGGAAAATCGGCCGCCATAGGGGGATTCCGAGAGGAATCCCTACCTCGACGGCGGCGCTGATTTGAAAAATCGGCCGCCATAAAGGGATTCCGAGAGGAATCCCTACCTCCTGGTGGTAGATATAAAACAGTATATAGGAACCGGGGGAAAAAGAAAGGACGCTATTGGAACAAAATAGCGTCCTTATTTGCCATCGCCGCGCGCCCGGTATGCCGCCGGGCTGACGCCAAGCCGCTTCTGGAACGTGCGGTGAAAATAGCTGGTGTTTTCGTATCCGACATACACGGAGATGTCCGCGACGGGCAGCCGCGTGGCGGTGAGGAGCTGCATGGCCTTGGTGAATCGCTTCTCCTGCAGCGTCTCCTTGTACGTCTTGCCTGTCATCTGCTTGACGAGCTTGGACAGCGTATACACGGACTGGTTATACCGCGCGGCCAGCGCGGTCAGCGACGCGCCGCGGTAGTTCTCCTCAATTTCGCGCAGGACCGCGATGGCGAGCTTGGCGTCGTGGTCCGGCGCGCCGGCGATCTCAATCCGCTCCGTGTGGTTCAGCAGTTGCAGGAACAGCAGCCCCATCGTGATGGAGCAGATGCTGCGGCGGTTCGGCAGGTCGCTCCGGATGTCCATCATCAGGTTTTCCACCAGGTTCTGAATGGGCAGCACGTCCGACACCTTGAAGTGCAGATGCGTGATCTGCCCGCCGCCGCCCCTAAGGTTCTGCGCGATGAACTGGCTGAGGATGTTGTCGTGGTCCAGCATCTCGTATGCCTTGTCAAAGAACTGCGGCAGCACGATGAAGTTGACCGCCAGATCGTTCTCGTCCGCCTTCTTGATGCTGTGGTATGTCTGGCAGCTCATGAACAGCAATTCGCCCTGCCGCAGAACGACGGTTTTCGCGCCGCCCAGGACATGCGTGACGCTCCCCCTGCACACGTACATGATCTCAATGTAGTTGTGGTTGTGGTTGGGAAAATCGATGAACCGGGTGTGCGGGCGCAGCGTGATCAGCTTGCCCCGGTCGAGCATTTTTTTATTGTCGATGGTGAAGCCGCCGTGGTCCGTGTACAAGGACTTGTCCACCGCATCGCTCTGTTGAATCGCGCGCTCCTCGTCCGTGATGCGGCCAAGACTCCTGAGCAGTTCTGCGTTGATCATGAAGCCACGCTCCTAAAACAATTCGCCCCACACGGCGATGTTCGTCATGTCAAACACCTTCGGGTTGCCAAGCACGATTTCGCGCCCGCCGTCCGCGCTGGCAACGATCAGCCGCTCACCCAGGCTGCCCGCCGTCAGCACCTCGCCCGTCGCGCCCGTTACGCCGCCGCTCACCAGCGCGTCCATCGCGCAGGCGGACAGGTATCCGACCTCCGAGGGGTTCCAGAGGTACATCCACGGGCAGACGCCGCTGGTGATGTACGTCTCCATTTCCGACGGAAGGCCAAGCCCCGTCAGCTTCACCTGGGACCCCGCGCGGGTGATTTCCTCCGCCGCCGCGCGCATGCCCACCACCGTCGGCGCGATGATGACTTTCAGGTTCGGGTACGATGCGAGCAGGCGCCGCGTCTCCTGCGCGGAGGCGTCCGCCTCGTCCAGCCCATAGGCAGTGTCCACCAGCGTCATGTTCGCGTACCGGTCCGGGTGGTCCAAAAGCTCCCGATGCATCCATTCCACCCAGCTCGCCTGGTTGGGCGTTGCGTCCGTCGTCGTCAGGATCGCGAATTCGCCGCTCTCCTCCATCATCTGCGCGCACGCCTGGATCAGCACCCGGCCGATGGTCTCAGGCGACGTCTGCTGGATGTGGACGATGCGGTCGCCCGGTCTGACCATGGAGTCGAGCGACACGACGGGGATGCCCGCCGCCCGCGCGCGCTGCAGCATGGGGGAGACCTCGTCCATATCGTTGGCGGTGATGGCGATGGCGTCCACTTGCTGGTCGATCAGGTCCTCGATGATCTTCGTCTGGCCCGGCATGCCGTTCGGCCCCGGCCCTGTGAGCATGGGCGTTGCGCCAAGCTCCTCGCACGCCGTGCGGAAGCCGTCGTACATGGTGGTCATGTACGGGTTTTCCAGGCTTTTCACCACCAGCGCGAACGTGCTCTTGCGCGCGGGCGCGGGCGTCGCCGCGGGCGCGGTGCTCACCGGCGCGGCCGCGCAGCCCGTCAGCAGGAGCAGGCAGAGCAGCCCCGGCATGAAGCGTTTTTTCATCCCATCAACCTCCGTCCGGCGGGAATTCGGTAGGCCATACGCCCTCGTATTTCTTGAAAATCCGGGAAAAGTGGTGCGGGCTTTTGAACCCCACCTGCTCGGCGATGTCGCGGATGAGCATCTTCGGCCTTTCCCGCATCATCCGCTTCGCCGTGTCCAGGCGCAGCTTGATGAGGTATTCGGCGGGCGACGTGCCGTAGGCCCTGCGAAACAGCAGGCTGATGTAGCTGGGCACATAGCCGAATTCCATGCCGAGCGTCTGGTTGTTGATATGCTCGGCATAGTGCTCCGCGAGGTACTGCTCCACACGGGCCGCCACGGTGTGCTGCAGCGCCTCGTCCGTTTCCTCCGCCACGCTGAACAGGGAGGTCAGGCCGGCCAGTCCGGCGGTGAAGTCGTCAAAGGAGAGCGCGGAGCTCAGCACGTCCGCCACCAGGCTTCTGGCCTGCATCAGCTCTGCCGTCGCGCCCTTTTCCGCCTCCAAGTACGCGAACGCGCCGGCGAACAGCGCGTGGATGCGCTCCCCGGTCCAGCTCTCCCGCGCCATTTGCGCGGAAAGCCCGCCGAAGAACGCGCCATCCGCCGCAAACCGGCCCGATTGCAGCAGTTCCGCCAACGCCCTTGCCGTGGGGTGATCGTTGTAGAGCCTGGGCGGTTTGCCGTCCACATCGTCCGGCGTCATCTCGGCATAGATGCCCCGCCCGATGACCGACGACGACAGGAGCAGCCGCCGGAGCCGCGCGATGGTCCTGCCGATCTCCGGCAGCGCCACGCTGTACACCGCGCAGGCACAGCTGATCGGCACATCTGTCTCGCCCTGCAGCCGCGTGTGGAGCCGGGATGCCACGTCCCCGATCGGCCCGTCGGTCCGCTCGAAGATCAGGATGCGCTCCACCTGCGTGTTCCCCACGAACGACCACGTGAACCCGCCATACGCGGGCAGAATGCCGTGCAGCGCGTCCTCGGGTGAGAGGCGGTCCAGGTCCGCGCTGTCCAGCAGCGGGTTCTCCGCGTCGCCCAGCGGCACGGGCCCCGCGCAGAACAGGCACACGCAAAACCCCGTGCCGGCGTGCTCCGCCGCGCTTTCCTCCAGCACGCCGGCCTCCGTGCGGTTGATCGTCGCGGAGAGCTTTTTGGTCATGCGCTCCTTTTTCCGCCGGGTGTGGGTCTCTTTCAGGCGCGCGACCAGCGCGTCCATGTCCTCCTGCGAAACGGGCTTGAGCAAATAATCCGCCGCGCTCGCCCGGACGGCGTGGGCGACATAGGAGAAGTCCTGGTAGCCGGAAATAATCACGATCTGGCAGTCGGGGTAGCGCGCGCGCACCGTGTCCATGAGCTGCAGGCCGTCGATCACCGGCATGCGGATATCCGTAAACAGCACGTCGCACGGCGATGCCTCCATCGCGGCAAGCGCCTCCTCACCGTCCGCGGCCGTGATGGCGACCGTGAACTCCGGGTCGGCCTGCTCGATCATCCGCTTGATGCGGCGCAGGGTCGGCGGCTCGTCCTCAGCGATGCACACGCGGATCATGGATGCTGCCTCCTATTTCGACGGTCGTGCCCCGATCCGGGCTGTTCGCGATGGCGAAATCGATTTGGCCGTTCGCGGACAGCGACAGGCGCAGCAGCGTGTTGACCAGGCCCATGCCGCCAAGCCGCAGGGTTTTGTAGTTTGTCGCCACATCGGAACGGTAGATCGCGACTTTTTCGTGAATCATCCGGATCGTCTCTTCCGTGATGCCGGACCCGTTGTCCACAATGCGCAGCGTCCAGCGGTCGCCGTCCGCGGCCGCCTCCACGCGCACGTGCCACGGCGGCTTGCAATCCCGAAAGCCGTGGGAGAAACAATTTTCCACCAGCGGCTGAATAATCATCTTGGGGATCGTGATGCCTGTGAGGTCGCCCTGGGTCACGATCTCGTATTCGAGCAGGTCCTCGTACCGGTCCTTCATCAGGTCCAGGTAGTTTTTCGTGTGTTGCAGCTCGTCCGCGAAGGACGCGTTGTCCCCGTTGTAATCGGCGATATACCGCAGCATGGCCGACAGCTTCAGGCACATGGCCACGGTCCGGTCATCCCCCTTTTCCTCGCTGGACTCAATGATGACCGACAGCATGTTGAACAGGAAATGGGGGTTCATTTGCGATTGCAGCGCGCGCATGTGCGCCTGTATCTCCATCATAATGGACTTGTCAAGCCGCGTCAACATGGCGTGGAACGACCGGCTGAGCGCGTCCAGCTCCGCGATGGAATACGGCGTGCTGGTTCTTATGGCCTGGAGCTGCATGTTCTGCAGATTGACGCCCGCGATCTGTGCGGAGAGCGACTGCAGGGGCTTGGCGATGCGGTTGGCGAGGTAGTACACTGTCGCGATCAGGCAGCAGAGCAGCGCCAGGCACGCCCCGATGAGGAAGGCGATGCTCTGGGCGGACGGGGCCAACAGCGCGCTGGCGGGCAGCACGCGCACGAACAGCCAGTCGGACGGAAGCACGCGCGCGCACATCAGGATGTAATCCCGCCGGTCCATGCGCTTTTCCAGCATCACCACATCGCCCATGCCCGCGTCAAACGCGGCGGACAGGTCGCTAAAAAGCCGGTCCGCGTTCTCCGCATCCTCAAAGGGGTACACAATGTTGCCCGCCCGGTTGACCAGGAAGTATTCCGTGCCGCCGTTCCGCCAGAACGCGTACTCCTCAAAGGCGTCCGCGCTCACCTGGATTTCCACCAGGCCGTACACCGTGGAGGTGTAGGACGACAGCGCCCGATACAGCGACATCAGCCGGAGCGTGGGGCTCCGGGACCAGGTGTCCGCGTGAAAATCCACCACCAGGCTCTCGCTGCCGGCCCGTACCACCTTGGCCTTTACGGCGTCGTAATGCTCGCCCGTCAGCGCCTCCTGGATGGCATCGGGCGTCTCATACAGTGTGCCGGTGCTCACATAGTCGCCGCCCCGGTTAAAGACGCTGATGCGCGACGCGTACTTGTCCGTGCCGTTGATGCTGGACAGCAGGCTGTTGATGCGGATGCCGTCGATCAGGTGCTCGTCGAAGTAATTCCCCGGGTTCCCATCGGACGCCAGGGGAATGAACACGCCGAGAATTTCGTTGTTAGATACGACCTGCGAGGCGAGCCGGTCCATCTGCCGGAGGATGTTCTCAATCTGCCCCAGGTTCTTTTTGTACAGCTCCGTCTGGTAATACAGCTCGGTCTGGCGGTTCATGCCGGTGGTCGTCACGTACAGCACGGCGGTAAACAGGATGACGACGAGCGATATCACCACGGAATAAATCAGAAACAGGCGGTACTTGAACGCGAATGTTTTCATGCTCATCCGGGGATGTTCTCCCTGACACGCGGCGGTTGAGCCGCGGATTTTGGCGGTTTTTGTTCGCTTGTACGAGTTTATTATATACGATCTTTGCGAAAGAATAAAGAGATAACAAAAAGAGGATGGGCTTCACACGCGCAAAGCCCATCCCGTGGTCCATACGTCTTACAGAATGTCGATCCACGCGTCAACCGTCTCGGTCGTGAACGCGTTCAGCTTGTTCAGGTAGGAGATCGTGCCGCCGGTCGGAACCAGCTCGCCCGCGTCGTTGACGGCGGTGGACTCTTCCACGGTCAGGGTGCCGACTTCGGGCACGTCATACGTATCGCCCACGGCGCCGGTGATCTCGCCCTTGCACATCGCGACCGCCGCGTAGGAGGCGGCGTAGCCCAGTTCGATCGGATTCCACAGGAACGTCGCGTCGCAGATGCCCGCCTTGATATACTCCGCCATGTCGCTTGCCAGCGTCAGGCCCGTCACCTTGATGGCCTTGCCCTCGTCCATGACGCACTTGGAAACAGCCGGCGCGCCCGCCGTGGTCGGGGCGATGATGCCCTTCAGGTCCGGATACAGGTTGATGAGGCCGAGCGTCTCGTCATAGGACTTGGTGTACTCGTCGTCGCCGTACACGGTGCCCACATATTCGATGTTCGCGTAGGCCGCGTCGTTCGCCAGCGCTTCTTCAATGAAGCTGATCCACAGGTTCTGGTTGGGCGCGGTCGCCGTCGCGGAGACGATGGCGAGCTGGCCTTCGCCGCCCATGGATTCAGAGATGGACTCAAGGAGCGTCAGCGCGATGGACTTGGAGCTGGCG
Source organism: Eubacteriales bacterium (assembly GCA_031550535.1). Taxonomy (GTDB): domain Bacteria; phylum Bacillota; class Clostridia; order Christensenellales; family Aristaeellaceae; genus Avichristensenella. Next base: position 113,028 of record JAVBOM010000008.1, on the reverse strand, counting down.
GGTTCCACGTCCAGGTTCCGGCCCTCGGCGGAAACCATGGCGTCCCAGGAGATGACCTTGATGCCTTCGGCCATGGCTTCCTGCAGGATGCCGACGAGCGCGTCCGGGTCGTTGGCGGAAACGCAGATCGCGTCCACGCCCTGGCTGATGTAGTTTTCGATGATACGGATCTGGCCGTCGGACGAGCCGTCGTCCGGGCCGTCGTGCATGAACGTGAAGCCGAGTTCCTTGGACGCCTGCTCAAAGCCGGTGACAGCCGCCTGGAAGTACGCGTTGCCGGACTGCTTGTACACAACGCCGATGACGAGCGCGTCGCTCTCCGCCATCGCGGTGGTCATGCCGAGCAGGAGCAGCATTGCCAGGAACAATGATACGATTTTCTTCATGGGGAAACCTCCTGTTGTTTTTTTCGCCCGTAGGCTTTATCGAAGCGGAAACGGAACTCATCACGCCCGCTTTGATTCCAGTGTGTGCCGCGCGCGTTGCTGGCGCACGCGCATTTGCTTGCTGATAAAGTTTGCGATGTTGGGCAGCAGCGTGCTGATGATCAGGATCACGCCGACGGACAGGTTAACCATGCTGTCCGCGAAGCTGTACAGCGTGCCCAGGCCGATTTTCATCACGCCGAAGATGATGAGCGACAGGATCACCCCGAGGACGCTGCCCTTGCCGCCGGAGGTGGAGAATCCGCCCAGCACCGCCGCCGCGATCGCGTACATCTCATACCCGGACATGGAGTCCGCCCGGATGGAGCTGGATGTCGCGCCGATGAAGAACACCGCGGTGATTGCGGACATGAACCCGCACAGCGCGAACAGCCAGAATTTGATGCGGTCCGTGCGCACACCGCTGAAGAGCGTGGCCTTGCGGTTCGTGCCCAGCGCGAATATTTTCCGCCCGCCGGACGTCAGGTGTACCCAGATGTAGAAAACGACCGCCATCGCGAGGAACCAGATCATCATGACCGGGAAGCTGACACTGCCGATCTGGAGGGTGTTGTACAGGCTCTTGAGCGAATCGAAGGTCGCGTCGTTCTTGAACGTCAGCGTTCCGCCGCCCAGCAGCAGGTAGCCGATGCCCCGGTAGAATAGCTGCGTGGACAGCGTGATAATCATGGGGAACAGCTCCTTGAACCGGGTGACGAGGAAGCCGTTGAACGCGCCGCACAGCGCGCCGCTGAGCAGGCAGGAGGCGAGTGCGAGCGCGAGGGCGAATCCCGGATTCATGCCGCCAAGCGTGAGCCGCTGGTACACGATGCCCAGCACCGCCGCGGACAGCGCGGCCGTGGCGCCGGTGGAGATGTCGATGTCGCCCATGGCCAGGATCAGCATCATGCCCAGTGTCATAAAGCTGTACAGCATGTACGGGCGAAGGCCCTTGACGACCGACGCCAGGTTGAACACGTCCTTTTTCGACAGTCCGGCGGCCTGCCGCGCCGCGTCCTGCCGGTTGAACACTAGGCACATGATCACCAGGACAACGGCCAGCATGAGCTCCCAGCGAAAGACGGAGGACAGGATCTTTTTCACACGCGCGTTCTGCATCAGATGTTCCTCCCCGCCAGTTCCTTGCGGCTGGCGATACGCCGCAGCGCCACGTTGAGCAGGATCGCCGACAGCAGCAGCAGCCCCTTGACGAACTCTGTGATCATCGCGTTGCCGATGCCAAGCTGCGGAATCGCGTTGTTGATGAGGGCAATCATGATCGCGCCAATCACCACCCCCGTGATTTTTCCGTACCCGCCGGTGACGGCCACACCGCCCAGCACGCACGCCGCGATGACGTACATTTCGTCGCCCGCCGCCGTGGTTTTCTCCACGGAATTATAGTAGCCCAGCCACATGATGCCGCCAAGGCCCGCCGTCGCGCCGCAGATGGTGTGCGCCAGCACCTTGATCCGGCTGGCGTGGACACCGCGCACCGCCGCCGCCTCCTCATTGGAGCCGACCGCGTAGAGGTTGCGCCCGGTCCGCGTGTAGCGGAGAAAAAAGCCTACCAGGAACACGACGATCACGGCAATCCAGACCAGCAGCGGGAACCCAAGGAACTTATTGTCCAGCATGAACACCTTGAAGCTGTCCGTCAGGTTGATCCGGGCGATTTTGTTCAGGCCCAGCAGCCAGTCCATTGGTATCATGGCGCGGGTGATGTAGCTCATGCCCAGCGTCACGATGATCGGCAGCACCTTGCCGTACGCCATCAGGACGCCGCTCAGCGCGCCGGCCAGCGCGCCCAGGCCGATGCCCACCACGAACATGCCCGCGATGGAGGTCACATAGCCGTCGCGCATGAGCATGCCGGCTACCGCGCCTGAAAACGCCAGCGTGGACGCCACGGAGATGTCGATGGACCCGACCAGCAGCACCAGCAGCATGCCCGACGCCATGACGGTGTTGATCGCGCCGCCTTTGAAGATGTTCATGTAGTTGTTGGGCAGGTAATTGGGAACGCGAAGGCTCACGCCGATGGTCAGCAGCAGGAGCACCGCCAGCAGCGGAATTTCCCGGTGCTTGATCAGCAGCACGTACAGGGGCGTCCCCTGATGGCGGCGCTGATTCGCAGAATCGGGCGCAATGAGAGGATTCCGCGAGGAATCCTTGCCTTGCTGGCGGCGCTGATTTGAAAAATCGGGCGCCATAAGAGGATTCCGCAAGGAATCCTTGCCTTTCTTTTGTTTCTCCATGCGGGCTTCACGCCTTTCTCGGGAAATATGAATCAGGATTCCTTCGCCAGCGGCATGGCCGCCTCCAGGATCTGCGCCTGCGTGATGCCCGTAGCGTCAAACTCAGCCGAGATCCTGCCCTCGCGCATGACGTAGATCCGGTCGGACATGTGGATGACCTCCGGCATTTCCGACGAGATCATCAGGATGCCGATGCCCCTTGACGCGAGGTCCGACATGATTTCGTAAATCGCCGCTTTGCTGCCGACATCCACGCCCTTGGTCGGCTCGTCCAGGATGATGATCTTGGGATCGATGGCGAGCTGCTTGGCGACGACCACCTTCTGCTGGTTGCCGCCAGACAGGGAGTCGGCCGTCGCTTCGACATCGTTTGCCTTGATGCTCAAAAGGTCTTTCAGCGCGGTCGATATGTCATGCTCCTTCTTGGAGGAAAGAAATAGCGAGTTGCTGCATTTTTTCAGGGTCGGCAGCGTAATGTTGCGGTTGATGGACCAGGACATCAGCAGCCCCTCCTGCTGGCGGTCCTCGGGCAGCAGGCCCAGCCCCTTGCTCATCGCGTCATACGGGCTGGCGATGGCGGTCTTGCTCCCCTCGATGTAAAGTTCACCGCTGTCCAGGCGTTCCGCGCCGAACAGCGCCTCGACCACCTCAGTGCGCCCCGCGCCGACCAAGCCCGTCAGGCCCACGATCTCCCCGGCGCGCACGGTGAAGCTCACATCCCGGAAGTACCCGGTGCGGGACAGCTTTTCCGCCCGCAGCAGCTCCTTGCCCACGGCCGCTTCTTTCTTTGGGTAGAACTGCGTGATGTCGCGCCCGACCATGTGGTGGACGAGTTTGCCCGCGTCCAGGTCGCCGATGTCCCAGGTGCCGATGTATTTGCCGTCGCGCAGCACCGTCGCCCTGTCGGCCAGACCGAAGATGTCCTCGAACCGGTGAGAAATCAGGAGGATGGCGGTGCCTTGGTCGCGCAGACGGCGCGAGATGGCGTACAGGTCCTCGCTTTCCCGCTTGGACAGCGCGGCGGTCGGCTCGTCCATGATGAGTATTTTGGCCTTCATGCTCAGCGCCTTGGCGATCTCCACAAGCTGCTGCTGCGCCACGGAGAGCGAGCCGACGGTATCCGCCGGGTTGATGTTCGCGCCGATGGAATCCAGCAGCTTTTTCGCCTCTTCGTTGGCCCTCCGCCAGTTGATAAAGCCGAACTTCATGAATTCATGCCCGATGAAGATGTTTTCCGCAACGCTCAGGTCGGGATAGGACGCGGCGTGCTGGTGGATCGTCGCGATGCCGTTCTTTTCCGCCGTGATCGGGTCGCGCATGACGACCTTTTCGCCGCCCAGAGTGATTTCGCCACCGTCGGGCTGGTGAACGCCCGCGAGTACCTTGATAAATGTGGATTTTCCGGCGCCGTTTTCGCCCACCAGACCGTGAATTTCGCCCGGCAGCAGGTCAAACCGCACGTCGTCCAGCGCGCGAATGCCCGGGAATATTTTGGTGATCCCACGCATTTCCAGTAGTTTTTCGCTCATCTGTCAGACCCCAATTCTATGATGGCGGCGCTGATTTGATCGATCGGGCGCCATAGGGGATTTCGCCAGAAATCTCTTCCTCCATAAATGATAGTTGTTTTCTGTGAAAATGAAATGCCCAAACGCAAAATGTTCCATGCCTAAAAAGGAACTCTTTGCCCAAAAAGAAAATGCGGCCCCAGGTTCTATGCCTGGGACCGCCGCGTGTTTTGCTCAGCCGACGGCGTCCGCCGCGGTCTTGAGCTCCAGAATCTCGCCCGTCCGCGCGTTAACGATGCAGAAGTACGCGCCAATGTCCGCGTAATCCGCCGTGTCCTTCGGGTTCAGGCTGAGGCGCCACTCGGGGTTGTCCGGGTCGATAACGTTGAACGCCTGCATGTACGGATCAAACTTGGCCAGCGTTTCCTTTGTCAGGCCATAATCCGCGACGAGCGTATCCGTGAAGATTTTGATGGCTTCTTCCTGCGTGATGTCGTCCGCCGTGGGCACGCCGTACACGATGCCGTTGTTCGGCAGCCCGAGCTCCGCGATGCGGCGGGAGAACTCGGCGTAATGCTCCAGGGACCAATCGCCGATCGGGCCGAATTCTTCCTGCATCGTCTCAAAGAGCGCGCTCCACGCCTCGCTCTCCGCCGATGTGGTGGCTACTCTTTCTTGGCCCGATTGCGCGCGGTCGCCGCCGGTGATGACGACATCCGCGGGCGCGGCGTTTGTATCCGCCAGGGCGTAGGGCGCGGCGTCCGGCCGCAGGGAGGCCGCGAGAAGCCCCGTTGCCGCCAGGCCGTTGCCCGCGATGAGCGCCGCGCCGAGCACGGCGGTGATGACCAGCCGGGAAAGGGAACCCTTTTTGTTTTTGAACATGTCTTTTCTCTCCTTTGTCCGTTTTGGTGGGGATTGCTACCAAGCGCATCATACCGCGCGGGGAACACGGAATCTTCACAGGGATGTCACGGAGTTGTAAACTCTACCCGCGCTTCCGTGCCCTTGCCGGGGGAAGAGAGAAAAGACAGCGCCGCGCCGTGCAGCGCGCAGATCTGCCGGCACAGCGAGAGGCCGAGCCCCGCGCCGCCGCTGGCCCGCGAGCGTGCGGCATCCACGCGGTAAAACGGCTCCTGGATGTGCGCGAGGGCTTCCGCCGGAATGCCGATGCCCTCGTCGAGGACGGAGAGCACGGCGGCGCTCTCCCGCCGCGCCACCCGGACGCGGATCGTCTGCCCCGCTTCCGACGCCCGGAGCGCGTTTTCCAGCAGGTTGACCAGGAGCATTTCCAGCAGTGCGGGATCGCCCGTCACCGTCGCGCCGCCGCCTTCCACGCGGAGCGATACGCCGCGCGCCGAGAGCTGTCCGCCGAGCGTCCGCCGCGCCGCTTCCACCACATCCAGCAGGGCGACGGCCCGCATGTCGAGCGCGGCGCCGTGCTGAAGCCGTGTCAGGTGCAGCAGTTTTTCTGAAAGCCCCCGAATTCGCCGGCCTTGCTCGATGATGTAGTCCACGGCCAGCGCCTTGTCCCCGTCCGACGCGTTGGCATACCGCAGCACCTCGCCGTATCCCAGCACGGCGGTGATGGGCGTGCGCAGTTCGTGCGACAGGTTATCAATAAAACGTTGCCGTTCCGACGACATGTCCTCCAGCGCCGCGACCTTTGTCTCCACGGAATCCGCCATGCGGTTGAACGTGCCGGCGAACTCACCGATTTCATCGCGGCTCTGGATGGAGACGCGCTTGCCGAAGTCGCCCAGGGCAATCTCGGCGGCCGCCGCGTTTAGCGCGCGCAGCGGCGCGGTCAGCCGGAGCAGGAGCAGCACCACGGCGATCCCAAGCACCGCCGCCGCCGCGAGGCTCACGTAGAGAAAAAAGCGGAGCATGTCCTGCTTGTAGATTTCCAGCGCGGAGGCGTCCTTGCAATACACCATTTGTATCCCCTGATCGTTTGCCGTGAGCAGCGGCGTCGTGATCATTAGGTACAGGCGGCCGTCCAGCGCGCGAAAAGCGGGACTGCCCGTTTCCCCGCGTGCGGGGGCGGCGCCTTCCGGCAGGCTGGAATAAAGGACCGCACCGTCTGCGACCAGCGCAAGGTAGGTACGCTGCGCCCGGTAATACTCGCCGTAGGGCGCGGCGTACTGGCGCAGGTTGTTTTCGTTGAAGGAGGAATAGTAGGGCAAAGCGGTTGACAGCCGGGCCTCCAGGGAGTGGTGCACAAGCCGCTGTTCTTCCAGCGCCGCCTGCACAAGCACGCTTTCGCTCAGGCGGTAGCCACGGTGCACGGACGCGTACAAAACGCCGTCCATCGCCAGCAGGAACACGGCCAGCAGCAGCAGCGCGGCTTTTTGCCAGAAGCGCATCACGTCACCTCCAGGCGGTAGCCGACCTTGTGCACGGTCTTGATGGCTGATTCCAGCGAGAGCTTGCTCCGCAGGCGCTGGATGTGAACGTCCACCGTCCGCGTTTCGCCCAGATAATCGTACCCCCAGACGAGCTCGATGAGCCGGTCGCGCGTCAGCGCGATGTTGCGGTTGCGCAGCAGCACTTCCAGCAGTTGAAATTCCTTGACCGTAAGGTCCACGGGCTCGCCGTTCTTGCGCACGGTGCGCTCTTCCAGGCGGATTTCCAGCCCGCACAGGCGCACGGGTTCGGCCGCGCGCGGCCCTGTGCGGCGCAGCACGGCCTCGATGCGCGTCAGCAGTTCCAGCGCCTCAAAGGGCTTGACGACATAGTCGTCCGCGCCGAGCTGCAACCCGCGCACCTTGTCCCGCAGACTGTCCTTGGCGGTCAGGAAAATCACGGGAACGCCGGTGGGCCGTAGCTTTTCCATCACGCCAAAGCCATCCAGGCCGGGCAGCATCACGTCCAGCAGCACGAGGTCGGGCCTGTCCGCAAGAAACGCATCCATCACTGCATCGCCGCGCGCGGCATGCGTGCTCTCGTGCCCGGCAAAGCGCAGGTTCATGCGGATCAGGTCCGCTATGGCCGCCTCGTCTTCCACTACCAGTATTTTCGCCACGCCATCACCCCCGCCCCAGTATAGCATCCCCGCGGCAAAAAACATCACAGAAGTGTAAAATCCGGCAGGGGAGCGGGGCGGAGGGCGCGAAAAAGCCCAGACCGCCTGTCGCGGCCCGGGCCATGGGGAGGAGGTATTCGATCTGCTTACGCCTCGTATTTCATCAGCTTGCCCGCGACAAACAGTACGATCGCCGCGCCGGCCGCCGCGATGAGCAGGTTCACAAAGCTGAACACGTTCCACGCGCCAATGCCAAACAGCGTGGCAATCCAGCCCGTCAGCGCCGCGCCGACGACCCCGGCGATGCCATTCAAGACCATATTGCGCTTGCCAAACAGCAGGCTCGCGAGAACGCCGAGCACCAAACCAGCCACAACCCATACGATGATTCCCATAAGTAATCCCCCTGTTCTTTTTGATGAGGCAAGGATACCACGCCCCGCGCCTTGGTTCAGGAGAATCCGCTAAGCGTTGGATAATGATTCCATAAGAATCGGTTTAGGATTGTGTGGACCGGGGCGCGGTTTGCGTGGCCGCGGCGAACGCCATCACCCGCGCGAACTGACCCGAGGACTTGAACACGAGGGTGATTTCCTTGTTCGCGTGTACATAGATCACTTCGATCAGCGCCGCCAAAGGGCCACTATCGAGCTGCCAAATGCTTTGATTCTGAAGAAACGCGTCAAACAGCGGGACGTTCGTGGATACGCCTTCGTTCCGTTGCGCCTGTTCCGTTGCCAGGGAACCGATGATTCGCGATAATTGCTGCACCTGCGCGTCCGTCTTTGCGCGGAGCCGGTGATAATCCTCTTTCGTGGTGTCTCCGGCTTTCCAGTCCATGTAGAGGCGTGTGAATCAGATCAAACGGCAACGGGTTGGCGCGCCACAGTTCGCGCGTGGTGCACGATAGGCATGAGGGGTTGGAAGACGAGTAGGCGAGAACTCGGAAACCCTTACGGCATGGAGGGTTGAGGGGTGTGACTAAAAATGATCGGCTCTGTCGCGCCGATGGCTCCGTCCGCGCCGGTCGCGCCGGTGGCACCCGTAGCGCCATCCGCGCCGGTAGGTCCGGTCGCGCCGATAGCCCCGTCCGCGCCAGTAGCTGCGGTAATATGTGCACAAAGCTCCAAACCCTTATGACATAAGTTCGTGGAGCTTTACACTTCGGATTTTTTGTTTTCACTTTGCTTAGGGGCTGTTTCAAAAAGCTAAATCATGCAGACCGGGGTCTTTTCCGGCATCTCTGCGTCGCTTTCCGCTCAGCGTAGCGCAGCTACGCCTCGCTCCAACTCCTTGATCTGCCGAAAAATCCACTCCGGCCTGCACGATTTCCATTTTTGAAACATGCCCTAAGGCGTGTTTCAAAAGTAATAAGGACTGAATAAAGGCAGGAAACCAAAAGGATATTGGAGCCGAGACCGCGAATATACGACGCAAACGGAAACCTGACAGGCAAACAGATGAGGGATATGGCGGAACAATCCTCCTTCTCCCCTTACCTCGCCCCCACATTCTCCCGCCGGTACTCCGATGGCACCATGCCCGTGACGGCACGGAACGCGCGGATGAACGTGGATGGGCTGCCAAAGCCCGCGTGAAAGCAAATGTCACTCAGCGGCATGCTGCCCTCCATCAATTCTCGACAGTAGCTGACGCGCCGTTGCAGCAGGTAATCGTGAATCGTGGTGTTAAAATACCGCTTGAACAGGCGGGAGACATACTCCCGGCTGTAGAAAAAGTGGTCCGCCACCTCGGATATGGACTCGATCTCCGTAAAGTGTTCATCCATATAGGATTTGATCTGGATGATGTTCGGGGGGAAGTACGCGTCCTGCCGCACGTCAAGATTCACGGGATGGTTCAGCAGAAAAAACAATTGCAAAATGTAACCGATGGCGAGTGCGTGATGGTCGGGGGTTTCGGCCGTCAGCGCGCGTTCAATGCGCTCCAGCAGGGCGATCATCTCCTGCCGACGGCTGGGCCTCAGGCTGGTGTAGAACCTCTCCTGCTCGCTGCGCTTTAGGAACGCCAGCAACGACGCACCGCCAAAGCTGTCAAACGCGCTGGGAAACAGATAGAACACATGGCGCGTGTACTCCGTGCTGCCGGTGGTTATCATGGAGGTGTGCAGCCTACCGGGCGGAATGATGATGATATCGCCATGCTCCGGCACCACGGAATCCCCCTCGCAGATGTACCGAATATTCCCTTTCATCACAATAACAATTTCGTAATAGTCATGAAAATGCAGGCTCTCTGGGAAGGTGGCGGAGTCGTATTCCGTGCTGCGGTACGAGTAAATCATGTTGTCCCCAACGGCGTGCTCGCGCCAGTTCACCGGAGATCGCTCAAACATGGTGACGCGGTAGGATCGCAAAATCACGCGCTTGCCCCCCTCTTTATTGCAGCGAGTAGATCACAAAATGCGAAATACTCCGTCACACATGAGATAGAGTTCCGATTTTTTGATGCGTATAATGGATTTTAGCAGATGCGTTTGCAAATGGCAATACGGGAGGACTTTGTGTATGGAGGCATTGCGGCATGTAACCCATCAGGCGGAGCTGTGCGTGATTGGGGGCGGAATCGGGGGGATGCTGACCGCACTGGCGGCGGCGCGCCACGGTGTCAAGGTGGTGCTGATGCACGACCGGCCCATGCTGGGCGGTAACGCGTCTTCCGAGATCCGCATGCATGTCTGTGGCGCGGGCACAAGGGTGCGCAATTTGCAGGAGACCGGCATCATGGAGGAAATCCTGCTGACCAATATGCACCGCAACCCCACGCGCAACTATACCGTCTGGGACAGCATTCTTTATGAAAAGATCCGCTTTGAACCGAATATCGACTTGATGCTCAATTGCGTCTGCTGCGAACTCACCATGCGCGGCGACGCGATCAAAAGCGTCCGGGGATTCCAGATGACGACGTACACGTGGCACACAGTCGAGGCGGCGCTGTTCGCCGATTGCTCCGGGGACAGCATCCTGGCGCCCTTGTGCGGGGCGGAATACCGCACCGGCCGGGAGGCGAAAGCGGAGTTTGGCGAACCGTTCGGGTTGGATGTGGCCGACCGCAAAACTATGGGCACGAGCCTTCTGCTCCACTGCCGCGAAACGGATCATCGGTGCGCGTTCATTCCGCCCCCGTGGGCGTATACGTTCAAGACGGACGATGAAATGTACAACAAGCCACACCAGTGCCTGACCGCGCTGAACACGAACTTCTACTGGATAGAACTGGGCGGCGAGATGGACACCATCCACGACACCGAGGAGATCCGCGACGAGCTGTTGAAAATCGCGTTTGGCGTCTGGGATCACATGAAAAACTGGGGCGACCACGGCGCGGACAATTGGGATCTGGAATGGATCGGCTTTTTGCCCGGGAAGCGCGAGAGCCGCCGTTATGTCGGGGACTATGTGCTCACCCAGCAGGATGTGGAGAGCGCGGCGGCGTTTGACGACGAGGTGGCGTACGGCGGCTGGCAGATCGACAACCATCTGCCGGGCGGCTTTTTCATGGACGGCAAGGACGGGGCGCACCTGCAGAAGCACCGCCTGTCCGAGCCATACGGCATTCCGCTCCGGTGCCTGTACTCCAAAAACGTGTCGAACCTGCTGTTCGCGGGTAGGAACATCAGCGCCTCGCATGTGGCCTTCAGTTCCACGCGGGTCATGGGTACCATCGGCACCATGGGACAGGCAGCGGGCACAGCGGCGTACGTGGCGCTGCGCAATGGCCTGACGCCCCGGGAGGCGTGCAAACAAAAAATCCGGGAGATTCAGCGTATCCTGATGGACGACGATTGCTTCCTGCCGCACTTCCGCCGCGAAATCGCGTCGCTCAGCCGCGAAGCCAACCTGACATGTGACTACGGCGACTGCTCCGCGCTGCGCAGTGGCATCGACAGGAAAATCTGGGGCAACGACAACGGCTACTGGGGCCGCGTTAACCAGGCAATCACGTATACGTTTGGGGAAGAACAATTCGTTTCGTCGTTCCGTCTAGTACTCGACAGCGATCTGGATCGCGAGCACATCGACGGCAATCCGGACCTGCTGACTATCCCTATGGTGGCCTGCCGCCGCCTGGATCATGGCGGCACATCGTTCGGCTTCCCGCGCTGCATGGTCCGGCATTTCAAGATCGAGGCGCTGGACAAGGACGGCGCGTGGGAAACCGTGTACGAAGCGCGCGACAACCACCAGCGGTTCATCCGCGGCGCAATCGGCATCAAGACGCGCGCGGTGCGGTTCATCCCGCTGGCCACGTACGCCACCGACCGCCTGACCGAGACATACGGCAGCGGCTTGGCGCACGTGTTCTCGTTTGAAATTCTGTGAAGGGGGCTGAAACACGATGCATTCGCTTCGGACGCTGGCATATGACGTGGTGGTGATCGGCGGCGGCTCGGCCGGCGTGTGCGTGGCCATATCCGCGGCGCGGCAAGGCGCAAAAACAATCCTGGTGGAGCGCACAGGCGTGCTCGGTGGCTGCGCCTCGTCGGGGCTGAGCATTCTGGGCTACCTGGACCGGCGCGGGCAAACGGTGCTCGGCGGCATCGCGCAGGAAATCCAGGAGCGCCTTCAAGAGATGGGCGGGGCCATGGGCCACTTCCGCTGCCCGGTGCACAACTCCATCTCGCCCATTTCCGCGCACATGTTCAAGATCCTCGCGGTGGAAATGTGCCGGGAGGCGGGCGTGGACATCCTGTTCAACTGCGATGTGACCGATGTGCGGACGGTGAATGGCCGCATCGAGGCGGTGACGGTGTACGGCAAGTGCACGGACATCATGATCGAAGGCCGCGTGTTCGTGGACGGCACCGGCGACGGCGATATGGCCTACCTGGCCGGGTGCCGCTTCACCGCCGGGCAGGATGGCACCGGCGTTATGCAACCCTCCACGCTGATGTTCACGCTGGCGAACTTTGACTTGGAAAAGTTCTTCGCCTGGGTGGAGGACCATCCGGACGAGGTGGGCATCAAGGAGGACTACGCCGAGGGGTACGACCTCAAGTTCTTCCGCACCACGCCCGGCCACTGCCTGATCGGGCTGTCGGATACGATCAAGAAGGCACGAGCGGCCGGGGATTTCTCGCTCCCGCGCAACCAGTTTATCTACATCAAGACCGCCGTCGAATCGCTGCTGGCCATCAACACCAGCCGCATCATCAACATCGACGCGAGCGACCCGTTCCAGCTCTCACATGGGCTGGAGGAAGGGTATTTGCAGATCCACGAGCTGGTGCGGTTTATGCGTGGATATGTGCCCGGCTTTGAGCATGTGGCCGTGGCGGACATCTCCCCAACGCTTGGCATTCGGGAGACGCGCCACTTCGAGGGCATCCGCCGCCTGACCAAGGACGAGATGTTCGCCTACCGCCAGGGCGATGATACCATCGCGCTGTGCGGCTACAATGTGGATATCCACGCGGGCACGGGCGACCATATCGACCTGTCGCGGCTGGAAAAGGCGTTCGGCCTGCCCTACGGCTGCTTTGTGGCAAGAGATGTGGAAAACCTGTTCCTGGCCGGGCGCACACTGTCGGTGGATAGCACGGTGTTCGCCGCGGCGCGCGTGATGGGCCCCCTGATGGCCGCCGCGGAAGGCATCGGCGTGGCGGCGGCGCTGTGCGTGAAACAGGGGATTCAGCCAGCCAAGGCGGATGTGCGGGAAATCCGGGAAATTCTGCTTGCGCACGGCGCGATCCTGACGGCATGACGGAATCGGTAGCGCAAGACGGGTTGCGCTTCGATATAAAACCCATTGGCATTGGAGGCGAATTTGAAAATTCGCGCCAGAAAAGAAAGGAGCATCCCTATGAAGCGGTTACTGGCCCTGTTGCTGATGCTGGCGCTGACACTTGGCGCATGCATCCTCCCCGCTACGGCGGCGAATGAAGATGTTACCCTGAAATTCCTGATCAGTTCCAGTTTCTTTGACCTGAACAGCGACATCGGCTGGGAAGTTTGCCAGCGCGTTGCCGGGTACAAGATTGACTTTGAGGTGCTCAACGGCACCGAGCAACTGATGCTGATCATCGCATCCGGCGAGCCGTACGACTATGTGTACCTGAACGCCACCAACTACAACCTGATGATGACCGAAGGCGCGCTAATGGATATCACCGACCTGCTGGCCGAACAGGGCCCGAACATTCTGGAGGCGATCACCACGCTGTGGCCATCCACCACGGTGGATGACCGCATCTACGCCATCCCGGCGACCGTCGCGCAGCCCGACAGCCTCAACACCTCGCTGATTGCCCGCAAGGATCTGCTGGATGCCATCGGCTATGAAGTGCTGCCGGATACGCTGGACGGCTTCACCAAGATGCTTGAAGACTTAAAGGCCGCCTATCCGGACATGGTGCCGATGACCGCCACGCAGACCTGGCTGGTAGCCAACATCGCCAGCGCGTTTGGCATCACCGGCCAATATGAGCTGGTAGATGGCGAAATCACCCACGTCACCGATGACCCGAACCTGGAAGCCTACATTACATACATGGCGGATTTGTACGCGCGCGGTCTGCTGGATGCCGAAATGCCCGCCATCACCGGCGCGGATATGCGCTCCAAGTGGACGAGCAGCAACGCCGTCATGATGTACAACGGCTGGACCGGCACGGAAACCCCCATCGGCGCGCTGCGCGAACTGCAGCCCGATATGGCGTACACCGTGCTGCCGCTGCTGAAAGATGAAAACGGCAAGGTGCACGCGGAGATGAAAACCGGTGTGGGCTCATACTGCGGCATCCCGGTGACATCGGAGCACCCGGCGGAGACGATCGAGGCGATCAACAACATGATCCAGATCGATAACTTTACCGAAATCGTGCTGGGCGTGGAAGGCACGCACTACAACATGGATGCGGAAGGCAACATTACCCTGATCCAGCCCGCGTTCAACGATGAGAAGAACAACTCCAACGTGTTCGTTTCCGGCTTCTACCGCGAAGATGTGTACCCCAAGATGTGGGAAACCCGCCTGACCAAGAACGCCGACCTGCAGGCCATCTTCTACGCGTTCAAGGCATCGCTGCTGGATGGCGGCGTACCGAACCCCACTGCGCTGGCCCCGGCGGTTACGGTCATCGATAACAAATCCACATTGGAAACGCGCGTGGGCGATACGCTGATCGCCGTTATCGCTGGCTCCAAGGATATCGGCGCGCTTGCGGAACTGCGCGAATACTGGAACACGAACGGCGGCGACAAAATGATCGCATTCTACAACGAATGGCTTCAGGATAAGTAACGGGCTAACAGAAACGGGCGCCGCCTTGTGAAGCACGGCGGCGCCCCCTTTGGCAAGGCTACGCAAGGGGGCGAAAACATGACCACCATGCAAGGACCCAAATCCGCCAGGCGAAGAAAATTCATCGAATACATGAAGGGGCATTATGAGCTGTACCTGTTCCTGATTCCCGGGCTTGTGTTCGCCGTGATGTTCCGCTTCCTGCCGATGACAAAGATCATCATCGCTTTCAAACAGTTCAAGCCCCTGAAAGGGATTGCCGCCAGCGCGTGGGTGGGGCTTAATCAGTTCAAGGCCATGTTTGCGGACCCGGAAGTGTGGCAGGTGATTCGCAACACGCTGGAGATCAACCTTTTGCAGGTGCTGTTCTGCGTGCCCATTCCGATGCTGCTGGCCATCATGCTAAACGAAATTAACAACATACCCCTGAAGCGGAGCATCCAAACCATCGTATACGTTCCGCATTTCTTCACATGGGTCATTGTGTACAGCATATTTTACATCATCTTTGGTTCCACGGGCATCGTCAACAAGGTGATCGCCTCACTTGGGGGCGACCGCACCCTGTTTTTCATACGCGGCGGGTGGATGCGCTTTTTGCTGGTTCTCTCTTCCGTTTGGAAGGGGGCCGGGTGGGGCACCATCGTATACCTGGCCGCGATTACCGCCATTGATTCGGAGATTTACGAGGCCGCCATCATCGACGGCGCGAACAAAATGCAGCGGATCAGCACCATCACCATCCCAAGCCTATTGCCCACGCTGGTGCTGATGCTGACCATCCGTCTGGGCGGCATTCTATCCAATGGCTTTGACCAGGTGCTGGTGTTCTATAATTCCACGGTGTACGACAGCGTGGATATCCTGGGCACCTATGTGTACCGCATGGGCATTGGCAAGGCAAACTTCAGCTACGCGGCGGCGGTCGGGCTGTTTGAATCGGTGGTCGGCCTGGTGTTTGTGCTGGGCTCCAATTTCCTGTCCAAGCGCTTTAGCGGCCGGACGGTTTGGTGAGGGGGTGGCGACATGAAACTATCGCGCGGGGAAAAGGTTTTTGTAACTGCGATCCATGTGTTCATGATCGCGATGGCGCTGTTCTGTTTGCTGCCCGTGCTCAACGTGTTTGCGCGCTCCGTCAGTTCCGTTTCCGCCGTGGCCGGCGGGAACGTATGGTTCTGGCCGAAGGAGCTGAACCTTGAAGGGTGGAAGTATATCCTACAGCGCACAAGCTTTTTAAACTCGCTTGGCAATTCCGTATTCATTACCATGCTGGGAACGGTCATTTCCGTGGTTGTCACCACGCTGACGGCGTACTCGCTGTCGCGCGGCTACCTGAAGGGCCGCAAGTTCTTCATATACCTGTATGTGTTCATGATGATCTTCAGCGCCGGCATGCTGCCCAACTACTTTCAGATCAAGGGCTACGGGTTGCTGAACACCAGGTGGGCGCTGATACTGCCTGCCGTGATCAGCCCGTACAACACATTCGTGCTGAAAAGCAGCATGGAAAACATTCCTGAAAGCCTGGAGGAGGCCGCCCGGATTGACGGCGCGTCCTTCACCCGCGTGCTGTGGTCGATCGTCATTCCCGTATCGAAGGCATCCATTGCAACGATCGTTATTTTTACATCCGTTTCCTACTGGAACCGCTACTTTGACGCGCTGATTTACATCACCAAAACCGCGCTGAAGCCCGCCGCGCTGCTGCTGTATGAAATCGTAAAAACATCCGCCATGGAAGAGGGGCTGGGCGAAATCGAGCTTGCCAGCAAGGTATCGCCGGAAACGAAAAACGCCAGCATCGTGGTGCTGACGCTGCTGCCCATCCTGATGGTGTACCCGTTCATGCAGAAGTATTTCGTCAAGGGCGTGATGATCGGGTCGGTGAAGGGGTAATGCATATGGGACTTTTTGACGCGCTGCAAACGCTTGCCAGGCCACGGTTCATCGCCCATCGCGGGTTCACGCCGATGGCACCGGAAAACTCGCTGCCCGCCTTCGCCTGCGCGGGCCTGCTTGGCCAGTGGGCGATTGAAACGGATGTGCATAGGACGCGCGACGGCGTTCTGGTGTGCAACCACAATGAAACGGTCGATGCCATGTATAACGGCGCCGGCCTCATCCGGGAAAGCACCTGGGCGGACCTGTCGCACCTTCGGATCAAAGCGGGCAACCGCCTGGATTGTTTCGAAGATGACGCGCTGCGGATGCCACTTTTCAGCGAATACCTGGCCATCTGCAAGTGCTATCGCAGCATCCCTTTTATTGAGCTGAAGACGGGCGATGTGGAACCTGTCATCGACGCCGTGCGGGCCGCGGGGATTGAGGACGGCGGGGCCGTGATCAGTTCCATTCCCCTTGCTCCCCTGCTGGCGGCGCGCAAGCTTGCACCCGGAATGTTCATCCACCACATCTTTGGAAGCGATGAAGGCATTGAAACCCTTGCGCCGCTTGGCAACGCGGGCATGTCCTGGCGCGTGGCGGACCCCCATGAAAGACCGGTGGCGCTGATCGAAAAGGCGCATCAGGCGGGGCTGAAGGTTTGCCTGCGGGCCGCCGACAGCGCCGAAACCGTGCGGATCATGCTGGACCTTAAGCTGGATTACCTGCCCACCAACCGAATGCACGCGGCCATTATATAAAGAGAAGGGGAGCTTTCGCCCCCCCTTTTTTATTGCGCCTGCTTACCCGTTCCCCTGCGCCACATACTCCAGCATCACAATCTCCCCATCCCCTGCGTCAATGGTAACCCTGAAGAAGTCCTCTTTACCGGGCGCGGTGTTGTACATTTCAAAGTGCCATACATGCCTTTCCGGGTCATCCACATAGAAGAAGGGCACGGTGCGGAAGCCGTCGAACGCGGCATCCGTAAGGCCGTGCTCGGCCTTCACCGCCTCGCGGAGCAGCACCAGCGCATCCTCCAGCGGGATGTCCTTTTCGTCCGGAAGCCCGTGCCTGCAAAACTCCCCAATAAAGCCCGCATCGCGGAACAGCTGCGACATTTCGGCGGCGTCCTCCAGCGAAAACGGCGCATATTCCTGGGTTCGCGCACGGATTTCCGCCACCGCTTCGCCAAGCGCAGCAACGCTGGGCAGGATATCCACGCCCCACGCGGGCGCGGCGCCCCAGGTGGTATCCGTGTAGGGTTTTACGATCTCCGCAAGTGACCATTCGCACGCCAGCACCTCGCGGGTTTCCGCATCAATGCGCACCGCGTATTCGCCCAACCTGTCCGATGCAAACGGAATGTTCCACACCGATTCAACCGCCGCCTTGTATGTGATTTCCCATGCGCTGCGGCCATCCAATGTCACCAGCAGAGGCTTCCCTTCAAACAGCGCCAGAGACGGGCCGTCAAACCCAAACGTATCGCAAAGCGCCGCTTCCGCAAGCCGCAGGGCATCCGCTTCCGCCAGCATGCCTTCGGTGGGCGCGGCGTACTCCACGCCTTGCAGCAGATCGCCAAGACCGGCCTTTTTGATGCGCGCCGCGACATCCGCCTTTTCTTCCGTGCTCAGCGCATCCATCGCGCCGATCTCAATAAACTCGCGCACGAACGCCCCATAATCGGCAAGCGAACCCTCCGGCAGCACATTGCGCAGCGGGTAAAAACTCCAATACACGCCCGTCACCTCGGCCGTGGGCGAGTACACGATGCCGCTGAATATATCGGTGGGCTGACCCGGCTGCAGATTCAGCGCGAACATCACGCTGTAATACCGGCTGTCCGTGCCCGCCGTGCGCTTACACTGTACATTCAAAGTATAGTCATCCAGCATGTCAGTGGAAATGCCGTACTTGACAGCAATCCGCTTTTTGACAAGGTTTGCGGCCTGCTGCGGCGTCACATCGGTCACGCCGGGCACAATGCGGATGCCGTGATCCAGCGCGATCTGGCTGTCCTCGGCAAGCAGCGCATCCAGCGCGGCAAGCTCTTCAAATGTGCAGTTCCAGATGCTCCCTTTTTCTTCGATCAGGCGGGTTTGTTCCTGGCGATACAGGACATCGCTGTCCAGTATCGCGCCGATCTGCTCGGGACTGTATTGCGCGGGCCCCGAATCCACATCGTTCAGCGGGTGCGCCTGTATCACCGGCTCGCCGCCGTCCGGCAGGATGACCGTATAGCTGCCGATTTGCGCCTCCAGCTTGATGGGTTTGAATGTAACGGTCCATTCGCCGCCCTCGTAGCTGGCGGACTCCATGAACAGGCCCAGCGTTTCCAGCGTAAAGCCGTATTCCTCCATCAGCGCATCCTGCCCCCGGCGGATGGCATCGTAATGCTCGGAACGGCTGGTGATGGTCAGCGCCAGCGCGGTGCAGGCCAGCAGCGCGATGATCAGCAGTGTGATCGGCACCAGTGTGATGGATTTGCGTTTCATTTGTTCCTCCTTATGTGTCAGGGCGGCGGCGACCAGGGCGTGCGCCGTTTCGGGCACTTCACCGTGGATGCGGCGGTTGCTCACTTCCCTCATGCCAACACCTCCCCATCCGTATCGGATAGCAGCAGGCGCAGCGCCTGTTTTGCATCCCTGATGCGCGTTTTTGCCGTACCTTCCGGGATGCGCAGCGCCTGCGCGATTTCTTTCGCCGTGTACCCCTCCAGCGATAGCGTCAGGGGGATGCGCCGCTTTTCGGGCAGCGCCATCACAGCGTCGCGCAGCGCGGCATCCACGCCCTCGGCGGGAGGCGGCTCGGGCACCTGTTCCATGGGGATCAGCCGCCTTTTTTGGCGCAGCAGCGTATAGCATTCGTTGATCAGAATGCGCGTGATCCAGGGCCGCAGTTTGCTTTCATCCCGCAGGGATTCGCACCTTGACAGCCCCCTTACGATGCAGTTTTGCAGCGCGTCCTCGCGGTCATGAGGGGAGGCCAGCAGCGTGCAGGCAACGTAATACAGCGGCTTTGTCAGGTCGACAACCTGCCTAGCGAATGCGTCAGGGTTCATGCTTCACATCCTGTATCCTTTGGTAGTGGCCACTATCCATACGACGCGATAGGAAGGCGGAAAGATTGAAACGGGCAAAAAAATTGCGGGGCTGTTTGCCCCGCATGGAAAGTTTGATCAACCGTTGCCCTGGAGCGTGTAGCTGAACTGGTAAAAGTCGCCGGTCACGCCATCCAGCACGATGCTAAAGCCGTCATCAAGCCCCGGCTTGGTGTTCATCACGGAGATGTACCAGCGCGGCAGCGATTCGCCGGCAGTGAAATTGGTGTACCAGCGCGCGCCGTCCAGCTGTTCATCCGTCAGCGCGTAGTCGGCGATCAGCTTCTCCCTGACCAGCGCGACCGCAGCTTCCTCGGACAACTCGCCTTCGCCCGGCAGCATGTTGGGGAAGTCAGCCTGGCTGCACCCAAGGTCGCGCAGCATCTGGTGTATCGGCGCCACATCCCGGTTGCTGCGGCTTGCGGCGGGGTCTTCCACCAGCGCGGAATACAGCCCGTACGGCTCCAGCATCGAGCGCATCCAGACGGTGCTCATCAGCGGCATTGACATGGGGCTTTCGTGCTCTACAATTTCAAGGCTGCCATCTTCCGCGCTCAAGTACAGAACACACCCGGATACATGTTTTGTCATCTCAGGCAGCACCCAAAGGTCGTTGCTGAGGTAAAACTCCACCGCCCAGGATATTTTTCTCTCCTGCAAGTGGCACAGCGATATGTTTACACCGTACAGCGGAAGCAGCTCTTCCGTGATGTCAAACGTATCCGCCAGCACCTTTTTTGCCGCTTCCAGCGCGTCCTCTTCCGAAATCATGCCCTCCTGCGGCACGGCGTACTGCAGCCCCATCATGTCCGCCAGGTCGCTCAGCCCTTCATCGTCCAGCCGTTTTTGCAGCGCGGCGCGCTCCGCGTGCGGCAGATAGTTCACCTCGCCGCTTTGTATGAACCCCGTCACCATCTCCCGGTAATTGCCAAGCGGCCCCTCCGGCAGCCTGAGCCTGCCGGGCGACGCATTCCACCACAGATACTCCACTATGCCCGACGGGCTGTAAACAGTGGCGGAAAAGACATCTTCATAGCCGGCGGCAAAGCTTCCCTGCGCGGCCAGGTAGATGGCATAGTACCTTTCCCCGCCACGCACGGTGAATGTGGCGTACACCTCGTATGCATCCAGGGTTTCCATAGGCATGCCGTACTGTTCGGCGGCGGCCTCTTTGGTAAGCCGCACGGCATCCTCATAGGGCAGGTCATCCGCTTCGGGCATCTGGGGGATGCCGCTGTCGCGCGCAAAGGATGCCTCGGGGATCAGCAGGTCACCCATATTTGCCCACTCTTCCAAAGAGACCGCGCGGAAATCGCCGTTCTTGGCGTTCAGCTCTCTCCACGCCGCATAAAACTGCCGGTCGCTCTCGGTGAAGGCTTCTATTTCGGCGCTGCCCCAGGCGTCTTTGTCGCCGTCAAGGGTCCATGTCACGACGGGCGGCCTTCCATCCGCCAGCGTTACGGTGTATGTGCCCAGCTTGTCTTCCAGCTTGACCGGATGCAGCGTAACCCCGGCGCCGGTGTTCAGCAGCGTCACCGTTTCATAGAACATGCCCAGCGTCACGCGCGTATGGCCATACTTTTCAATGATGGCGTCCCGCGCCTGTTCTATGGCCCGGTACTGCGCGGCCTCGCCGTCGTTTATCTCGGTCGCGGTGTTGGCGTGCGCGATCCCCAAGGGCAGCGCCAGCAGCAGCACAAGCGCCAGGCACAGGATACGGACGGTCTTTGTCATCGTGGATGTCCCCCCTCTTTTGTTGACTATTGACGGGATTTGCGCGGTATTGCTTTCCCACCATATCAACGCGGATAAAAGGAAGATTCATCCAAAAGAAGGATTATGACAACTTAGCTTTGTTCAGCCATTTGCCGCTACGCAGCCTGGGCCTAAACAGAACCAGCCGGATTGCCCATTCCACATTCACAGCCAGCCATACCCCGGCGATGCCAAACCCCAGCGGGATCGTCAGCAGGTACCCAAGCCCCACGCGCGCTGCCCACATCGCCACCATCGATACGGCGGTGACGTAGAGAGCATCGCCAGCCGCGCGGAACGCCGCGCCCGGGATATTCGCGCCGCACCACAGCAGCGGCAGCGGCACAATCACAATCGCAAGCGCCAGATAAATTTGCGGCAGCGCCTCAGCGGTGGGCGAATACAGCTTTAGCACCAGCGGCATCAGCGGCCCCAGTATCAGCGCGGTGGCAAGCAGCACCAGCCGCCCCGCGCGCGTGAACGCATCCACATAGTGCCTGGCAAGGTCAAGCCGCTTCGCGCCGATGCACTGGCCGCACACGGTCGTCACCATTGTGGTCAGCGAAAACGCCACGGCGTTGAACAGCCCGAACGCGGAGCCTGCGATGCCGTTCGCCGCGATGGTGGATGTGGCCAGTGTGGCGATGTACATCTGTGACAGCAGCAGCCCTGCCTGGAACAGCACCTGCTCCATCGCCAGCGGGATGCCAAGCGAAACAATTTCCCTTTGCACGCGCGGCACGAAACGCAGCAGATCGCACAGGCGCATCCCCGCCGGGCGCTTGATGCGGAACATCCAGAAAAGCGCCACCACCGCGCCGATCACGCGCGCCAGGATGTACGAAAGGCCGGAGCCGGTCACGCCAAGGCCCAGCCCGTTGATGAAAACAAAGCTGGCGATCAGGTGCACGGTGTTGATCACCAGCGTCAGCGCAAGGCTTGACTTGGCATCGCCAAGGCCCCGGAACGCGCCGAAAATCACATTAAACAGCGCAAATGGGATGTTCGACCAGCCCATCAGGCGCATGTAGGTAACGGCGTATTCCTGAATCAGCGGCTCCGCCTTGGGGTAGAACAGGCGCACCAGCGGCTCCGGGAACAGAATGAGCACCATGCTGGTCATGACGGCCACCAGCGTCGTCACCATCATCGCCTGGCCGATCGCCAGGCGCACATGCTCCGTATCCCCGCTGCCGTGCGCCCTGGCAACCAGGATGGTGCCGCCGGTGGACAGCGCGCCGAACAGCGCCGACACGATGAACCCCATCGAGTTCACCATCGAAACCGCCGAGATCGCCGCCTCGCCCGAAGACGACACCATCGCCGTAGACAGTATCCCGATGCCGAAAATGAACAGCTGATCCAGCACCAGCGGCACAAACATGGAAAGAAGGTGTGAAAAAGTAAACTGCTCGGTGGTGAACAGTTTTTCCAGCCATAGCCTTATGCGCAGTGGGCGCTTTTGAACGCGGGGGTCTTGCATGCCGTCTCCTTTACGCGATGCCCCGAAACTCCATGTAGGCAGAAAATTCCCGCTCGGACTGCATAACCCTGAATGTGCAGTTTACATATTTTCCCAGCGTGTTCCGCACGATGCTCAGCCCTTTTTCACCATGCTCCGGTTGGTCCGCGCCGGGCCGGCCCCGGATGGTTTCTGTATCCGTGGGCCCCGAAACCGTGTTGGTAATGATCACCAGCTTGGAATCCAAATCCTTTGTTTCACAGGTGAAATAGATGCGCTTTTCCCTAGATTTCGCCGCCGCCTTGATGGCGTTATCCAGCAGACAGGAAAGCGCCCGGCAGAAGTCCACCCTGCTGATATAGAAATCTGAAAGCTCGCACTGGAGCGCGATCATCAGCTTCACGCTGGCCTTTTCCGCATTGGCCAGCTTATCCATCAGCAAGGAGATCAGCGGCGGGTTTTCAGTCGTGCGCCGCGCAAGATCCAGCATGGTGCTTGCGTGCGATGTGGTCTCTACCAGCGTGGCGTGGTACTGTTTTAGCTTTTCATATTCTCCCAGCTCCAGGTACCCACTGTAGGTATGCAGTATGTTGCCAAAATCATGCTTGATGCCGCGAAACTCCTCCATGCCCCGAAACAGCGCGCTGATGTGCACCTCCTGGCTGGCGGTGACCTGCCTGCTATAGCTGTCAAGATCGCTGTGCAGGCAGAAAAGAATATGTAGCACCATAAACATGTTGAGGGCTATGCCCAATGCAACCGCATTGGGGATTGCCAGCGGGGCGAGTACGTTCACGACATACACAAACGCAGTTCTGCCAAAGAACACCGCAACCGCCTTCCACCGGCAAATCATCCCTCTGTCCACAAAGCAAAGCTTGGCATGGTTTTTGCGGATAAAGTAGTGGAAGGCTTTCGTAGCAGCCCAAAACAGCGCAAACATAGTGATAACCGTCATCGCATCCAGCAAGTAGTTATACCTGGGCCCGGTCTGTGGAAAGAAAATGCTGCCCAGCAGGGAATAGACCGTGGTGTTCAGCGTCCAGTACAGGTAGACGTATGCCATCATTTTGATGGAACGAATGGGCGAAAGCCCGAATATCCGCATCGCCGCCAGATAATACAGGAACGCCATCACCGGGTTGGGGCTGACGATCAAAGCGTATGCCAGCGGACTGAAGGAAACCTTTCCGCCAATAAAAAAGATGCCATACGTCCACACATTATGGAGCAGCGGGCCTGCGATAAATGCGAACAGCGCCTTTTGCCGCCTGGTGGCGGGCACCTGACAGAAGGTCAGGATCAGACCGGCCACAAGGTACAGCGAGCAAAAGGTGGACGCAAAAGAAGTAGCCGCAAGCAACGCCTGCATTTGTTGGGAGTATGCAAATTCTGAGTACATGCGCTACTCTTTTTTCTCTGGGTTGCAGGGGCAAGGCAAAAGTTCGCCAAGCAGCGTCAGCACGGTTTGCATCTCGAAGGGTTTTCGCAGCTGGCGGCTAAAGCCCAGATCGCAAAGATTATCCAGCGGGTCGCCGGACATCGCGATGATGGGAATGGCGGCGGAATCGGGCAGCCCGCCGCCGCGGATGTTCCGCGCCGCCTCATACCCGCCCATCACCGGCATCTGCAAATCCATGAAGATCGCGCTGTACCTGCCGGGTGAAGCAAGGTATCGCTCTACGGCAACCTGGCCATTTTCGGCGCCGTCCACGCTAAACCCCTGGCGCGACAGGAAAATAGTCATGATGTCCAAGGCAAAGGGGTTGTCTTCCGCAACAAGGCAGTAAAGCCCGGCATACGGCAAGGCGGATGCAGCGTTTTTATCATCGGTATTGTACATGGAAGACCTCCTACACAGCAAAAGCAGGATGCTTTGCCGAATTAACGCATAGATGCGTATAGTCCGTCTTCCTATTATAATCTACCGCTTATTTCCAGTCAATCAAGCATATTCAGTTTGTTTTGGTGGCTCAAAGGAATTATTTGAAAAATCACAAAAGCACTACGCGTAACACCGGTGTTTTTTCCAAACGGACAGCGCCAGTTCATACCTTTCGGGCGGCATGCCCTTGAAGGGCACATTGCTTGTGCAGAAAATGTACCCGCCGCCGGGCTTTCCGTGCGTCATGCAATAGGTTGCGCTGTCGATGACATCCTGCTCGGTGCCGGTCTGCATGGCCGCGCAGTGCACGTTTCCGCACAGGCACAGCTTATCCCCGACCAGCCGCTTGACCTCGCGGATATCCACGCCCGCCATGGGGTCCAGCGAGTGCAAGGCATGCGGGCGGCAGGCGGCCAGCTGGTCCAGAATGGGCATGATGTTGCCGTCGGTGTGCTTGATGGTGTAAAGCCCGTCCGCCCGCGCGGCATCAATGATGCGCGCAAGGTAGGGCGTAACAAACTCAGAAAACATATCGGGCGACAGAAACGGCCCCGAATTGTAGCAATAATCGCTGCAAAGCAGCAGGCACTCCACGCCGCTTTCCTGCAGGCGGCGGTTGCGCGCAATGGCCAAATCGGCCATGCGGGAAGCTTCCTCGTGCACGCTGTCCGGGTCATCCGCAATGGCGTAAACGAATTCCATCATGTGCGCGCCGTCCGGAATGGAAAAAGTGCCGTCGCCGTGATACCCCAGCATAACGTGACCGTTTGTAAGTTCCAAAAGATATTTGAAGTAAAGCCGCAAAGCCTCCGGCAAAGGCCCCGCATTGCGCCAGAAGTCGGCAGCATCCCCCGGCCCGTAAGCCGGAATGATGGCATATTCCAAAGCGGTGTACACCTTGGCCGCGTAAACAGCCGCATCGTACACCTGCGCTTCCATTTCCTTTTTAGATAGCTTGGCCAGGTTTTGCGGGTACAGCCCTTCCGGAATAAAAGGCTGCCCAAACATTTCCTTCTCCAGCTGGAATTCCAGCTCAAAGGTAGGGACTTCGTCTGGCTGACGGAGGGTTAGTGCGGCGATGGCGCGCTGTTTGGGGGTCATAAACGCCCTCCTAAGCATCGGAAAATATTGGATGATGCAAATGGCATGTTCGCCATGGAAGCGCGGAAAACCTGCCATAAACTGGCAAAGAGTTGCTGCGCTGAAAGGAACTCAGCGCAACAACCTGAATGGGAAACTCCTCCGAGTGGTCACAAGTGACTTATGTTGACTTGATCGTTCAGAATTGCTATCATGAGAAAAAGCAAAGGAGCAAACCAATGAAAAAGATCCTTGCTGCATTGATTTGCGTGGCGCTCGCGCTTTCCGGTGCGTCAGCGTTCGCTCAAGCTGGCGAAACAAAAGACTTGCTGGCGCAGTTTCCTTTTAGTGCTTCCAAGAAAGAAGTGCTGGCACAAATACAAGCCTTGATAAGTGAAAACACAATCAACCTTGCAGAAGAAAGCGCCGATCAACTTGTAATAGAGAAGGATCAGGGCTTGTTGTTTTACGGCTACCCCATTAAGCTTTGGATTTTCTTTGAGAAAGACCGCGCGACTTCGGTGGTTGCAATCATAGAATGGTACAACGGCGAAGGCATTCCCGTAGATGCCTTTATTGAAAAAGAAGCAACCCTTGCCGTGCTGCGCGAAGGCCACGGCATTTACGCCCAGATTCTGCAAATGTTTTCAGAGGGGCAAGAAGGCCCCTACCAGGGCATGCTGGAAGTATATGATTACAAAAACGGGGAAAGAGACAGAACAAGCCAACTGTTTGCATATCCACCCCAGCTGGAAGAAGGTTTCATTCCCGAAGCAATGTTGCAAATGATGGCCATTGGCCCCGACTACTGGCTATACACCTACCTGCCCGGAGGCACCGCGGAGCTTCATACCGGTGCGGCGCCCGTCGGTGCGGAACTATATCCCGCTTGGCACATCATACTTTCTATTTCAAGTGGTGGCGATGTATCCCAGTACGCGGAACCATCCGAAGAATACCGTATACCGGACAGTTTAGGGCCGCTGATAGAACCGTGATGATAACGGAAAATCAAAAACCGGTGCGAATGTCCGCACCGGTTTTACTATACCATTCTTTGTAATGGACCTGACTCAGTACATCCCGCCCATTCCGCCGCCGCCAGCAGGCATCGCGGGGGCTTCCTTCTCGGGCAGGTCGGCAACCAGGCTCTCGGTGGTCAGCATCAGCGCCGCGATGGAGGCGGCGTTCTGCAGCGCAGACCGCGTCACCTTCGTCGGGTCGGTGATGCCGCGCTCGAACATGTCCACATACTCATCGCGAAGCACGTCGTAGCCGAAGCCCTTCTTGCCCGACTTCTTGATCGCGTCCACGATCACGCTGCCCTCGATGCCCGCGTTGATCGCGATCTGGCGCATCGGCTCTTCCAGCGCGCGCAGGATGATCGAAACGCCGGTCTTGGCGTCTCCCGTGAACTGATCCTGCACGCCTGCGACATCGGCAATGACGTTCAGCAGCGCAACGCCGCCGCCTGGCACGATGCCCTCTTCCACAGCAGCGCGGGTCGCGGCCAGCGCGTCTTCAATGCGCAGCTTGCGCTCTTTCATTTCCACTTCGGTGGCGGCGCCCACGGCGATGACGGCTACGCCGCCGGCCAGCTTCGCAAGGCGCTCCTGCAGCTTTTCACGGTCGTAATCGCTGGTGGTGTCTTCGATCTGGGTGCGCAGGGAGTTGATGCGCGCCTTGATTTCGCTGCTTTCGCCCGCGCCTTCGACGATCGTGGTGTTCTCTTTGTCGATCTTGACCTGGCGGGCGGTGCCCAGCATGTCAAGGGTCGCATCCTTCAGATCCAGGCCCAGTTCATCGGTGATGACCTGGCCGCCGGTCAGGATTGCGATATCCTGCAGCATGGCCTTCCTGCGGTCGCCAAAGCCCGGGGCCTTGACGGCGACGCAATGGAACGTGCCGCGCAGCTTGTTCAGGATCAGGGTGGCCAGCGCCTCGCCCTCGACATCCTCGGCGATGATCAGCAGCTTTTTGCCGGTCTGCACAATCTGCTCCAGCAGCGGCAGGATCTCCTGTATGCTGGTGATTTTCTTGTCCGTGATCAGGATCATGGGGTTGTCCAGCACCGCTTCCATCTTGTCGGTGTCGGTGACCATGTACGCGGAGGCGTAGCCGCGGTCAAACTGCATGCCCTCGACCAGCTTCATTTCGGTCTTCATCGTCTTGGATTCTTCAACGGTGATGACGCCGTCGTTGCCCACTTTTTCCATCGCGTCGGCGATCAGCTGGCCGATGGTATCGTCGCTGGCGGAGATGGCCGCGACCTGCGCGATTTCCAGCTTGCCGCCGATGGGCTTTGAGATGTTCTTCAGGCCGTCAACCGCCGCGTTGGTGGCGGCTTCAATGCCGCGCTTTAAGATCATCGGGTTTGCGCCGGCGGCCAGGTTCTTCAGGCCTTCGCGCAGGATCGCCTGCGCCAGCAGCGTGGCGGTGGTGGTGCCGTCGCCCGCGACATCGTTCGTCTTGGTGGCGACTTCTTTCACCAGCTGCGCGCCCATGTTCTCAAAGGCGTCTTCCAGCTCGATTTCCTTGGCGATGGTCACGCCGTCGTTGGTGATCTGCGGAGAGCCGAACTTCTTGTCCAGCACAACGTTACGGCCCTTGGGGCCCAGGGTAATTTTAACGGTATCGGCCAGGGCGTTCGCGCCGGTTTCCAGGGCCTTGCGCGCGTCCGCGCCGTATTTCAGTTGCTTTGCCATGATATGTATCTTCCTTTCTTATTCGACAACCGCGAGGATGTCGCTCTGGCGGACGATGATCAGCTCTTCGCCGTCCACTTTGACTTCCGTGCCCGCGTACTTGGAATAGATGACCTTCTGGCCTACCTTCACCTGCATGGTGATTTCCTTGCCATCTACATTGCCGCCCGGGCCAACTGCCAGGACTTCGGCCATCTGCGGCTTTTCCTTCGCGGTGCCGGCCAAGATGATGCCGCCCTTGGAAACTTCGTTCAGTTCGGCGTTCTTGATCACAACGCGGTCGCCGAGAGGTTTAATCTGCATGGAATATGCCTCCTTGGATGTTTTTCGGTTGTTAGCACTCATCTGCATCGAGTGCTAATCATCGGCTCTAAGTTTATAATAGAAAGGGAATCCTTGCAAGAGGAAGATGTTGCCATATTTCTCTATATACGCGTGAATTTTGGCGTTTTCACGCGGTATTCTATCTTTCTCTCTTGCTACTGTCGATTCTTTCCAATTTTCTGTATTTCATGCGTATGCTACAATGAGATCATGCAAGAAAATTTGCTTACATGGTATGATTGGGCGGCGCGGGCGCTGCCCTGGCGGAAAACGCACGACCCGTACGCCATCTGGATATCTGAAATCATGCTGCAGCAGACGCGCGCCGAAACGGTAATCGGCTACTGGCAGCGGTTCCTTTTGCTGTTTCCCACGGTGGAAGCGCTGGCCGCCGCCGATGAAGAAGCGGTGCTCAAGGCGTGGGAAGGGCTTGGGTATTACAGCCGCGCGCTCAACCTGCACCGGTGCGCAAAGCAAGTGGCGGAAATGGGCGGCGCGTTCCCCCGCACGGCGGAGCTGCTTAGCAAACTGCCCGGAATCGGCGACTACACGGCGGGCGCAGTGGCCAGCATCGCGTTCGGCCAGCGCGTGCCCGCCGTGGATGGCAATGTGGAAAGGGTGACGGCGCGCATCGCGGGCATCCGGGAGGATGTGGGCATCCCTTCAGTGAAGCGGGCGCTGCGGGCGCAGGCTGCCGCGTGGGTGCCGCCTGACCGCCCCGGCGATTTCAACCAGGCCATGATGGAGCTTGGCGCGCGCGTGTGCCAGCCCGCCCCCAAGTGCGCCGAATGCCCGGTGTCTGCGTTTTGCGACGCGTTTGCCGCAGGGGATGCGGATAGCCTGCCCGTCAAGCAGCGCAAGGCCCCCCAGCGCGTGGAACGCTGGACCGTGGCGCTGGTCGTTGCCGGAAACAAGGTGTTGCTGCGCCGCCGCGATGAAAAACTGTTGCACGGAATGTGGTGTTTCCCCATGATAAATGGCCCGGTATTGCCCTTTCAAGTGGAGAACAAGCTAAGTGAAATCGGGATTATCACCCGCCATGTGGAGGGCATTGGGTCCGCACGGCATGTGTTCACCCACATCATTTGGGAGATGGCGCTGCAAAGGTTTGATGTCGAAAAACCGTCACATTGCCCGCCGGGCTACTGTTGGGCTGACTTGGAACAGATAGATGCGCTGCCCATTCCCACGGCAATGCGGGCGGCAAAGCAGGCGGCGGTGGCAATCCTTGCGAAGCAAAAATAGAACAAACGCCGGCGGGTACGGAGCGCCGGCGTTCTTTGGTGAGGAAGCAATGGACCTTGCGCGGAGGAAGATTCGCCGTCCAGAAGCGTTTCTTGCTGTGTTAAGGAGGAGCACAGAGCGCGCGTGGTTAGTTATTGCTAACCCGAGATGAAGTATAACGCGGATATGCTTCTCTGTCAAGGGATAATTTCATCATTTTTGAAAAATTGGCAGGTTTTATGCACATCCGGCCGTTACTATGGAAAACAACAGCAAAGGGGTGTACTTCATGCAAAAGAAATACGCGGTGCTGCTGGCCGCGCTGCTCCTGGTCTGCGCGTGCGCGCCGTGCGCCATTAGCGAAACCTTCTATTGGAACACGGCGGGCGGCAAATACTACCATGTCGATGCAAAGTGCAGAATAATCGACCCCACCTACTACGACACGATGAAGGCTGTCGAAAGTGAAAACCTCGGCACCGGGGCGATGGCAAACATTTTGCCGTGCAGCGTGTGCATTGCGCTGGAACAGCGCGCCGAATGCCCCGGCATGTGGGTGGGTGAGGCGGCGTTTGCATCCGCAAAGCTCCATCTGGATGAGCACCTGATGCGCACAGGCGCCGCGCCCATCGACAAGGTGCTGGGCTGGAACATCAACCGCGCGGAAACCATCCTGCGCATTACCGTGCAGGATACGGATGGCGGCTTTGCGCAGTATCTGCTGGAGCTGGTCGACGGCCTGTGGACGGTGTATACAGGCGAAGAAAGCGCCTCAACCAACGGTTGAAAGGCGACTTTCCCGCATTCAACGGCCGCGCGATAGCCTTTTTTCGGAATGTCCGCTATGCTGATGTCATCAGGAAGCAGTTGCTTTTCAGCTTCAACGAAGGAGGGCAAACCCATGCAGACAAATTGGCAGGTGGAGAAGATTTCGGAAAACATCGCCAGGCTGCGCCGCGAAAAGGGATGGACGCAGGAGGCGCTGGCGAGTCAGCTGGGCATCACGTTTCAGGCGGTCAGCAAGTGGGAGATGGGCAATTCCTGCCCCGATATCGCGCTGCTGCCGGCGCTGTGCCAGGTGTTCGGGGTTTCACTGGATGCGCTGTTCGGGCTGGAGACGGCGCGGGAGCGGGAAAAAGCAAAACCGCGGGAAACATGCGCGCCCGATCTACCGGATGACGGCGCGCTGCGCATCCTCATTTATCGCGGACGGACGCAGCTGACGGAAGAGGAACTGTGCTATATGCGTTTCACATACGTTCACGAAGGCGAGGCGCTGGATGTGTACTGCCCCGGCAACCTGGAGTGCGGCGATGTCAATGGCAACGCGCAAGCGGGCGGCAGCATTGAGTGCAGCGATATCAATGGCAGCGCCGAGGCGGGCGAATACATAAACTGCGAGGATATCGGCGGCTACGCGCGGGCGGGCGGCAACATCGACTGCGGCGACATTGGCGGCGACGCGACCGCCGCATGTGACCTGAATTGTGGCGACATTGGCGGCGATGCGGTTGCGGGCGGACATATCGAGTGCGGCGACATTGCCGGCAGCGCGCAGGTGGGCGATGACAGTTATATCAAGTGCGGAGACATCGGCGGTGGCGCCCAAGCGAACGGCGACGGCAACATCGACTGCGGCGACATCCATAGCGGCGGCGCGCTGGTGACCGGCGTCGGCAACATTGGCTGCGGCGATATTTATAGCGGCGGCGCGCGGGCGGGCAAGGACATTGCATGCGGCAGCATATCCGGCGGCGCGCAGGCAGGCGGAAATATCGAATGCCACGATGTGCACACCGGCGGCGAGGCCGTGACGGTCGGCGGTAACCTGACTTGCGGTGAAATCAGCACCGGCGACGGCCCGGTAACCGTAAATGGCAGCCTGAAAGTGGGCGGCGACCTGAACTGCGCCGGCATCAACCAGGGATAACCACCCGGTCACCCCCTCCCCAGCGCCTCCAGCACGGCCTCATTTACCTCCCCGGCCAGCTCATGGTTCAACCCATGCCCGCCATCCGGGAAAAACCGCGCGTTCATCCCGCAGTCAAGCAAGTCCTTTTTCCCACCCAGCTGCTGGAAGGGGTCCATTTCCCCAGCCAGGTACAGCACCCTACCGCGCAGAAAGTCAATCTCTTCCTTTGAAAAACCGGAAACCTTGTGGTAGGCCATCGCCATGTTGCTGAACCCCTTCAGCAGCCAGCGGTAGTGCTCCAGGATCAGGGGGTTGCCGGTGAGCGCATCCGCATGCGCGCCGGATAGCTTTTTCAGCAGTTTGACCGTGTTCCCGGGGGTCGGGAACAGCGCTTCCGGAAGGAAAATCTTCATCATGGTTTTCATCGGGGAGCCGCCGTGCCCGTATGGCACGGAGGATGCGATGGCCACCGTATGCCGCACCCTGTCAGGCCGCCTGACGGTATACAGCTGCGCCAGATACCCCCCGTGCGATACGCCGATCAGCGAAGCGCTCGGAATGCCCAGGCCGTCCATCACCTGGTCGATCCACCGCACATCATCGAATTGCTTGTTGTACCCATCGCCCGGGATGCTTTTGCCGGGGCCGCCAAGGGTATCGACCGCGTAAATCCTATGGCGCGCGGCCAGCGCCTTTGCGTTGTACACCCACATCAGCGCCGAATCATCCCCCACCCCATGAAACAGCACCGCCGGGGGCAGGCCCTTTTCCCCCGCGGCGATGATATGGGTTGCGCCGTATTCCGTTTCAATATCCATCTCTTCACACACTACACCCCATGCGCCAAGCAGCGCGTCATACGTTTCGATGATGCGCTCCCCCGCCTTCCTGCTTCGATACTTTTTCATGCCCTTGCCCCCTTCATTTTACTGTACAAATCGCCCACGGCCTGATGGATTTCCGCGCAGGCGGCCTGGGTCTTTTCTTCCGTCAGCCCACCCCCGGCACAGTTTCGCGCAAAGGCAAGGTAGATGGCGGCATGGTACTCATAGGCCAAAGTAAAAGGATCGCCCGGCGCGATGATTCCCCTTTGGGCCATTTGCGCAAATACCTTTTCCTGCTGTAGCAGCGGCAGATCAAACACTATGCGCCTGTACGCCGCATCTGCGGTTTCATCCGCCATGCGCTCGATGGCCAGCATGGCAATCGCCTTGTACACGGTGGGGTGCAGCAGATAATTCCGCAAGATTCCCACCGCGACGGCGCACATGGCCGCATCCGGCACGGAAAGGACCCCCTCAAACGCGTGATCAAACGAATGGGTCATGGTTTCAATCAGCGCGCCAATTTCCGCCATCAGCGTATCCCAGATGGCCTGCTTGTTTTCATAGTGGTAATAGACCGTGCTTTCCTTGATGCCTACTGCTTTGCAGATATCCCGGATGGAAACCGCGCCGTATCCCCTTTGCGCAAACAAATCAAGCGCCTTTTCGGCGATGCGCGCCTTGGTATCCACGGCATGCGCCATTGCCTGCACCTCCCCTTTATCTAACGATCGTTAGAATCAGTTTATCTAACAACCGTTAGAATGTCAAGGCCTAACCCGCTCATTACCCAATTCTAATGCGCCGCAAGAAGGAAGCGCGCCCGCAACGCCGAACTTTACAAGTACCATAATTTTACAGGAGGCGTCGCCATGAACGGCCCCCGGAAAAAGCGTGATGCGAAGAGCATCCTTGCCACCATTTTATTCTCATCGCTGGTGCTTGCGGCGCTGTTTACCATCTTCCGCCTGATCACCGCGCCCAGCGCGTCACAGGCCACCGAATTCGACATGCAGCGCGCGGACTACACGCTGATGCTGGTGCAATGCCTGCTGGCAATCGTAGTCATGATGCTGCCATCCATCATCGAACGCCGCTGGTCCATTCCGATCCCGAACCTGATTTACATTCTGTTTTACATCTTCCTGTACTGCGCGGTGTTCCTGGGGGAGGTGCTCTCCTTCTATTACCGCGTGCCCCACTGGGATACGATGCTGCACGCGTTCTCCGGCGCGATGCTGGGGGCGCTGGGGTTCATCCTGGTCAGCATCCTGAATGAATCCAGCAAGGCGTGGGTGCGCCTCAGCCCCTTCTTTGTGGCGCTGTTTGCGTTCTGCTTCGCGCTGGCGATGGGCGCGGTGTGGGAAATCTACGAATTCACGATCGACGGCATCATGAGCCTGAACATGCAGAAATACATGACGGAGGCGGGCGAGGCGCTGATTGGCCGGGAAGCATTGATAGACACCATGAAGGACATCATATCAGATGCGCTGTCCGCGCTGGCGGTGGCCATTGTGGGCTATTTCAACCTGAAAAATGAAAAAAGGAAGCTGGAAGCATCCATTGGGAAGGAGGGCAAAACCGAACCATGAGGATTGGGCAGTATTCCGACTCATTCCTGCCGATTGTGGATGGGGTGTGCCGGGTGGTGTTCAGCTACGCGCAAACCCTGGGCCAGATGGGGCATGAAGTATACGCGTTTGCGCCGATGGATGAAATGGGGTACCTGGGCGATTACCCCTTCCAGGTGATCGATTACAACACGATGGCCATGCCCGGCAAGATGCCCTACCGCATTGGCTTGCCGCAGCTGGATGTGCAGTTTGAAAAGAAGACCAAGATGACGCAGATGGACATTGTGCATGCGCATTCGCCGTTCATGATGGGCCATGCGGGGCTGAAAGTGGCGAAAAAGCGCGGGTTGCCCATCGTGGCCACGTTTCATTCCAAGTTTTATGATGATTTCAAGCAGACGCTGAAAAGCGAGGCGCTGGCCCGCACCGCCACGAAAAAGGTTGTCCACTTTTTTGAGCAGTGCGATGAGGTATGGGCCGTCAGCGATGCCAGCGGGCAAACGCTGAAGGAGTACGGCTTCCAAGGTGAAGTGATCACGATGGAAAACGGCACGGAAATACGCCCCTTGGATGAAACCGTGCTGCCGGAGCTTCGCGCGCGCTATGCCTTGGAAGACGGCGTGCCCATGCTGCTGTATGTGGGGCAAATCAACTGGAAAAAGAACCTGCTGCGCACGCTGGAAGGCGCAAAGGCGCTGAAAGACCGCGGCGTGCCGTTCCGCCTGCTGCTGGCGGGGCAGGGGCCTCACCGCGAAGAGATCGAGGCAAAGGCCGCTGAATTTGGGCTGAATGAGCAGGTCAGCTTCATCGGGCATATCACCACTACGCGCGATTTGGACGGCTTGTACGCGCTGGCGGATTTCTTTGTGTTTCCATCTCTGTACGACAACGCGCCCATGGTGCTGCGCGAAGCCGCCGCGGTGGGCACCCCTGCGCTGCTGATTGAGGGCAGCAACGCGGCGGAATGCGTGCGGAACGGCGTGAACGGGCTCACTTGCCGGGATGACGGGGATTCCATCGCGGACGCGCTGCAAGCGGGGCTGAAAGATGCGGAGCTGCGCGCCCGGCTTGGGCAGGCGGCCAGGGAGACGATCCCCGTGCCGTGGACGCGGCTGATGTCGCAGGTGCTGGAGCGGTATCAAAGGCTCATTGATTTGAAGAAGGCGTGAGGGGGCTGGGCCATCGCGGAAGGGTTTTTCGCGGTGGCCTTGTTTGTACGGCAACCAAAAACCACTTTCAAAGGAGGCACCCATGGCGGACGCACAACTGGTCAAAAAACTATCCCTTGAAAAATACCCGCGAAAACTGATGCAAAACGCGCCGGAGGGCTGGTCACTGCTTTCCGGCACGGGGTTTGATACCGTGCCCGAAGGCGTGTACGGCCTGAGCCTGCGCTTTGTATTTGCGCTGCCCGAAATGCGGGACGCGATCGCGGCCGCGCCGGCGGACGGGCTGCTCGCCCCCGGCGGCTACCTGTACCTGGCGTACCCGAAAAAAGGCAACAAGCTGTACCCCCACATCGACAGGGACAGCCTGTTTCCGTTCCTTTCCGTGAACGACGACGACGGCTATGTGGCCGATCTGCCGATGAAATTCTCTAAAATGGTGGCACTGGATGAGGTGTTCACGCTGGTGGGCATCAAATACCTGCCGGATAGGCCCAAAGATACGCGCGAAAGCCAAAGCGTTGATCTATACGCTGACCGGGTTTGCGACATCCGCGCACTGCTTGATCATCACTTAGAAACGCTGGCGGTCTATGACGCGCTGACTCCCGGTTATCAAAAGGACTGGGCGCGCCACATTTTCAGCGCAAAAGGCGACGCCACGCGGGAAAAGCGGGTGCAGGAGATGATTGACCTGCTGGGCGCAGGGTATAAGTCGGTTGCGCTGTTTCGGCTTGGGAAGAAATCATAGGGCCGCGCCTTGCCAAACCGGAATGATTTCTGACCGGCGGCGGTTTCATTGCAAACCTTTTTCCGCTGTGATAAACTGATTTATCATATGCGTAAAGCGAGGCGAACCCTGTATGCTCCCGCTGGAGATGGCTATGGCCCGGACCTGGGCCGAGATTGATGTGGATGCGCTGCTTGGCAATTATCATGGCGCGCT
Source organism: Eubacteriales bacterium (assembly GCA_031550535.1). Taxonomy (GTDB): domain Bacteria; phylum Bacillota; class Clostridia; order Christensenellales; family Aristaeellaceae; genus Avichristensenella. Next base: position 76,705 of record JAVBOM010000008.1, on the reverse strand, counting down.
GTCAGAGCTTAAACCGGGCGTGAAACACTTTACCGTGCTCAAGGCGAACGCGTACGGCCTGGGCACGCACCCCATCGCGAAAATTCTGTACGGAGACGGCGCGCGGCTGTTCGCGATGGCCTGCGCATCGGAGGCCGTGGCGCTGCGCCGCGTGCTGCCTGATGATGCCGACATCCTGATCATGGGCGTGACGCTGCCGGTGGAGATGCCCTCCGCGCTGTACGATAACATCATTTTCACGATAGGCGACGCGGAAAGCGCCAAGGCGCTGTCGGACGCCGCCGCTAAAAAGGGCGTGACGGCGCGCATACACGCCAAGGTGGATACCGGCCTACACCGCATCGGCTTCACGCCGGAGGACGGCGCGGAGCAGATCGCGCAGGTGGCGGCGCTGCCCGGCATCCGGCTGGAAGGGCTTTTCTCGCACCTGCAGCGGCGCAGCCCGGATTTCGATCTGGAACAGGCGCGGCGGCTGGTGTTTGTACGCGATGGGCTGGCAACGCGCGGCATTTCCGTGCCCATGCTGCATTTTGTGGATAGCATCGGCATGTGGCGCTACCCGCAGAACCAGTTTGACGCCGTGCGCGACGGCGCGTATGTGTTCGGCCACACGCCGGATGACTACGCGCACCCGGAGAAGCTGACGTTCGCGATGTCGTTCAAAACGCGCGTTATTGCCGTGCGCGAAGTGGAGGCGGGCGAGTACCTCGGCTACGACAACACGCACCCGCTGACGCGCAAAACGCGCGTGGCCACGCTGTGCGTTGGGTACGGCGACGGATACCCGCGCGCGATGTCGCACTGCGGGCAGGTGGAAATACACGGCCGGCGCGCGAAGGTGTTGGGCGTGGTGTGCATGGACCTGACGATGGTGGACATCACCGAGATACCGGATGTTTGTGTGGGCGCCGTGGCCACGCTGCTGGGCGGGGGCATCACGATTGCGGACTACGCGGGGTTCTCCGGGGGGTACAAGAACGAATACATTACCATGATCAGCCGCCGCGTGCCCAGGATTTACCTGGAAGGCGGCCAGGTTGTGGACATTGAGGAGTACATGTGATGACAGAGCAATTGCTTCGGGAAAAGGCCGCGCAGGTTGCGGAGTGGACGGCCCAAACGCGGCGGCAGCTGCACCGGATACCGGAAATCGGGTTTGATCTGTTCAAAACGCAGCGGCTGGTCATGGAAAAGCTGGATGAAATCGGCGTGCCGTACACGACGGAGCGCACATGGGTCATCGCGGAGATCAGGGGTGCGCTGCCCGGCAAAACCGTTGGCATCCGCGCCGATATGGATGCGCTGCCCATCCAGGAGAACACCGGCCTGCCGTTCCAGTCCGAGCACCCGGGCTGCATGCACGCCTGCGGGCATGACGCGCACGCGGCCATATTGCTCGGCACGGCGAAGGTGCTGTGGTCCCTTCGCGATCAGATCCCCGGCACGGTGCGGCTGCTGTTCCAGCCCGCGGAGGAAACCGTCGGCGGCGCGGTGCCGATGATCGCGGCCGGCGCGATGGATGGCGTGGACGCGGTCTATGCGCTGCACATGGCGTCGCAGGCCCCGGTGGGCCGCATTTCTACCCGCGCGGGCGCGACGCACGCCAACACGGATGAATTCATCATCCACGCGCTGGGGCAGGCCGGGCACGGGGCGCACCCATCCGGCGGCGTGGACGGCATCGTCATTGCGGCGCAGATGATCACCGCGCTGCAAACGCTGATCACCCGCGAGTTCGAGGCCACCGATTCCATCATCCTGACCATCGGAAGCATTCACGGCGGGTCTGCCTGCAACATCCTGTGTGATGACGTGAAGATGCACGGCACGCTGCGCACGCTGCGGCCGGAAACCCGCCAGCGGATGCACGAAAGAATCCCCGCGCTGTGCAAGGGGATCGCTAGAGCAATGGGCGGCGATGCTACGGTAGAAATCATGAACGGCTACAACGCCGCCATCAACGACGACCGCGAGGCCGAGCGCGTGCTGACCGTCGCCCGCCGCCTGTTCGGCGATGACATGGTGAAGGTCAACGCCCTGCCCAGCATGGGCGGCGAGGATTTCGGCTTCTTCCTGGAAAAAGCGCCCGGCGCGATGTACCAGCTGGGCACGGGGTCCGTGGAAACGCTGCACAACGAAGGTTTCATCATCGATGAGGACAGCCTGCCGGTGGGCGTGCTGATGCACACGGCGCTGGTTTTCGACTATCTGGAAGAAGGGAATCCGTAAAAGGGAACGCCAGGGGCTCTGCCCCTGGACCCCGCTTAAGGGCATAATGCCCTTAAGAATCCCTGCATGGGGGTTCTATTATGAAAAACCAACCCGCTGTGAAGCGAAAATGAAGGGTTTCCAAAGGGATGAAATCCCTTTGACAGGGTCTGGGACGGAGTCCCAGCGTCCCCCAATTATCACACTAAACAGGAGGCCTACCCATGAAGAAACTGTTCATCAGCGCCGACATCGAGGGAACTTGCGGCATTGCCCACTGGGATGAGACGGAGGGCGGGAAGCGCGACTATGACTATTTCCGCACGCAGATGAGTAAAGAGGCTGCCGCAGCTTGCGAGGGCGCGCTGGCCGCCGGGTTTGAGGACATCCTGATCAAGGATGCGCACGACACGGGGCGCAACATCATCCCTTCGATGCTGCCGGAGCAGGCGCGGATTCTGCGCGGCTGGGCCAGGCACCTGTATGTGATGATGGCGGGGCTTGACGAAACGTATGACGGCGTTGTGTTCACCGGCTACCACGCCGCCGCCGAGATGCCCACAAACCCCCTTTCGCACACGATGAACGGGCGCAACAACCATGTCAAGATCAACGGCGTGCTGGCCAGCGAGCTGATGATCAACTGCCTGACCGCGTCAATGCTGGGCATTCCGGTGTACTGCGTGACCGGCGACAAGGGCCTGTGCGACTGGGTGCAGTCCGTGAACCCGAACATCCGCACCGTGCCCGTCAGCGAGGGGCGCGGCGGCGCTTCCATTTCGATTCACCCGAATGTGGCCGTGCGGCGCATCAAGGACACGGTGCAAGAGGCCGTGCAGCAACCGAAGGCGGACTGCATGTACCCGATGCCAGAACATTTTGTCGTAGAAATTAACTACAAGCAGCATTTTGACGCACTGGGCGCCAGCTGGTACCCGGGCGTGGTGCAGCAGGATGCGCGCACCGTGCGCTTTGAAGCAGACAACTATGTTGACGTGCTGAAGTGCCTGTACTGGATTCTATGAGGATGCCTTTGATCAAGCCTGCCGCGCTGCGAAAAGGGGCGACGATTGGGATCATCGCCCCGTGCAGCGGCCTGCCCGACCCCGAACAGCTGCCGCTGGCGGTGCGGCGTTTGGAAGGGATGGGGTATCGTATCAAGGTGGGCGGCACATGCTATGCGAAGGAAGCGTATTTGGCCGGGCCGGACGCGCTGCGCGCCGATGATGTGAACACCATGTTTCGCGATGACACGGTGGATGCGATCCTGTGCGCGCGCGGCGGGTACGGGGCCACGCGCATCCTTTCTATGCTGGATTATGACGCGATCCGCGCGAATCCGAAGGTGTTCAGCGGGTACAGCGATGTGACCGCGTTCCATGCCGCGATCATGGCCAAAACCGGGCTGTGCACGTTTCACGGGTTGATGGCCGCATCGGACTTTGGCCAGGAAACGGTGGATGCGTTCAGCGCGCAGGCGTTTTTCCGCGCGGTCGGTGATCCTATGACGCTTGGGCTGCTGCAGAACCCGCCGGGATATCCGCTGCTGCGCGCGGTTGTGCCGGGGCGCGCCGAAGGACCGCTGATCGGAGGCAACCTGTCGCTGATGGCGGCGCTGCTGGGCACGCCGTACCTGCCGGATGTGGATGGGTGCATCCTGTTCCTGGAAGATGTGGATGAAGCGCCGTACGCGCTGGACCGGTATCTGACGCATCTGAAATCGGCAGGCGTGCTGGACCGTGTGGCCGGCATCGTGCTGGGGGATTTCAAGCGCTGCGGCCCGGAAGGTGAAGAAGGCGCGCGGGGGCTGTGGGAGATGTTTGGCAGGACGCTTGCCGATTTGCCCATTCCGGTGCTTTCCGGGCTGCGCGTGGGGCATTGCACGCCGAAACTGACGCTGCCGCTGGGCGCGCGCTGCCTGCTGGATGCGGACGAAGGAACACTAACCATGTTGGAGGGAGCCGTACGATAAGCGGTAACATGCGCAAAATCATTATCATTACAGGATACCCGGCAGCCGGGAAGACTGCATTTTCCCAGCGTCTTAAGGAGGCGCTGGGGATTCCTTGTTTTAACAAGGATAGCGTGAAAGTGTTGCTGGCGGAGAATATTGGGTTTGCGGACCGACAAGAAAATAAGGTACTGAGCAACACGGCGGTGAAGCTGATGTTTCATATTGCCGGGGAGATTTTGCAGGCGGGGCAGCCGGTCATTGTAGAGGGGAACTTTTCGCAGGCGGAAGGGGATGCGCTGGCGGTTTTGCTTGCACAGTGGGGCGCGGAAGCGATGACGTATATATTCACCGGGGATTTGCCGGTGATCTATCAGCGGTATGTGCAGCGGGATCAGTCGGCGGAGCGGCACGCGGCGCATAAGTCGGCAGGGTTTGCGGGGGTGGAAGAGTTTGCGGCGGCGGTTATGCCGCTGGCGGGGTTTTCGGTGCCGGGGGAAGTTGTAAGGGTTGATAGTACGGATTTTGCAGGAGTGGATTTTGAGGGGCTGGCTGCACGGGGGCGGGGGTTTTTGCTTATGGAAAAGGCATAAAGCCGTCACGCAAAAGGCAGCCTACATGGCCGCCTTGAGTCTCACGATGTCCAATGAATTTTGCTTGACAATGTCGTACAGATCTTTCACGGCTGCATCGGTAGCGGTCTGGCGCTCGATTAAGAACGCGGTATGCTCGAATACGGCGGTTAGGGTGGTTTTCATGTCGGACTGCTCGGTTGCAATGGCGACAACCGCTGTCTCGAGGGTGTCGAAGCGGGACTCGAGCGTGTCGAAGCGGGATTCGAGCGTGTCGAAGTGGGATTCGAGGGTGTCGAAGCGGGACTCGAGTGAAGTGATGCGGGCGTCGATGGTGTCGACCTTGGATTCGAGGCCGTCGAGGCGGGTGACAACGATTTCCAGGAGGGATAGGATCTTTTCTTCGTTGTTCATGGAGAAACTCCTTTGGATCTGACAGTATTGAGGCTGACAGTGAAGAGAGTATAGCATATTCACGGTGAACGGGCAAGAGAACGGCGGGGAGATATGAACACGAAAAAGCCGCCTGCCAATGGCAGACGGCTTCGGGGGTTTGATTAGGAGTTGTACTGCAGCGCGGGGTGGGGCACGCCAACCGCATTCTTGGCATGGACGGCGGTGGAGTCAAAGTGATGGTTTTCCACATACTGAGTGGCATCACCCTGCGCGAGTTTCTCATAGTAATTGCAGGTCCAAGGATCCTTGTGATCGCAATCCTTGCCCTTAGCAATCTCATAACGAGACAGGTAACCTTCAACTGTGGTAAACTCAACGCCCGTTGCAGCATTCTGGTAGACAACCACGCCATCAAGGCCGCTCTTAAAGGTGATACCATAAGCGTTCGCATCTTTCAGAGCAATATCAAACCCGAAAGTCTTCCAGTTAGGATAATTCAGCGTAAGCGCCTTAGGCGTCTTCGCAACATAGCCGCTGTGGATGGAACCGCCGTACAGCGTCTGCCAGTAGACATTGGTGCTCCCGGAAACCGCCTCGCGGAAGCAGCAGCCGGCCGCGATGGACTCGTTCATGGCCATTTCATTCATGGAAACGATAGGCATCAACATTAGTTTTCCCCTCCTGTTAATTGAAGTTCAACCGTATAATAACACCTAGACGTGACTATGTCAACCATTTTTTCATATTTTTTCTGAATTTGGGGCTAAAAAGCGGTTTTGGGTGGGATGAAAAGGGTATACTGCTTCGTTTTTTACCCTACGGCCTATATAAGCGCAGCACATCCCCCTATATCCCCCCACCCGCCGTGAGGCGAAACAGCAGGGGTTCTTAGGGGCATTATGCCCCTAAGCAGGGCCTGGGACAGCGTCCCAGCGTCCCCCCTCCCCTCACCCCACACAAAAGGCCGCCCTCACGGACGGCCCTTCCCATTCCACCCCTTACTTCTCCGGCACAACCACCACATGGCGGTAGGGTTCATCCCCCTCGCTGTGGGTGCTTACGTTCGGGTTCCCTTGCAGGCTGGCGTGCAGGATACGCCGCTCGTACGGGTTCATCGGCTCCAGCGATACCTTGCGCCCGGTTTTCACGGCCCTGCTGGCCATGCGGGATGCCAGGCGGGTCAGCGCCTCTTCGCGCTTGGCGCGGTAATTCTCTGTATCCAGCGTAACGCGCGTGTACTCCGCCTGGCCATGGTTCACTTGCAGGCTGGTCAGGTACTGCAGCGCATCCAGCGTCTCGCCGCGGCGGCCGATCAGGATGCCCAGCGTATCGCCGTACATCGTGGCGGTCATCTGGCCCTCCGCGTTCATTGTTACATCCACCTGCACCGAAACGCCCATGCGCTTCGTCAGCTCCAGCAGGAACTGCTGCGCGCGGCCCTGCAGCGTGTCTTCGGCATGCACTTCGATATGCTCGGGCGCTTCCACGGGCACATACACCACATCATGGCGCGGCTCGTCTTCGTAGCGCTCCTCACGCTCGCGCGGGGCGGGGCGGGCAGGCCTTTCCGGCCGCTGGCGCGCGGGGCGCTTGGGGGCGGCGGGGGCGGGCTCGGCAGCCTGCGCGCCGGGCAGCGGGGCGTTTTTGAAGCGCTCCATCACATCGCTTGACTTGGCCGCGGCGGGTTGCGCCTTTTTTTCCGTAGCATAGGGAACGGCGGCCTTGACGGCGGCAGGCTTTTCAGCGGGCTGCGCCTTTTTTTCCTGCGCGGGCTTGGCAGGCTTCGCGGGCTGGGCCGTGCGGAGCTCATCCTGGGCGGGCAGGGACAGGTCGATGCCCAGGTCGTCGTCATCGCCTGATTCGCTCAGCAGCGTCAGGCGCACGCTCGCGGGCTTGGAGCCGAAGAACCCGAACAGGCCCTTTGCCCCTTCTGACAAAATTTCAACCTTGCAATCGGAGATGGCGCATTTGAGCCTGTTCAGCCCCTCGCCGATGGCTTCTTCGATTGTGCGCGCGGATACCTCTATCGATTTCACAGCTTGTCTACCTCCTCGGAGTGCGCAGCGGCCTTTTTTCTATCCTGCGCTTCAAAGTATTTGCGGAAAGCATACTGTTGACCCATGGTTACGATATTGGTCGCCACCCAGTACAGCGAGAACGCCGCGTTGGATGTGGCGCAAATGTACACAGAAAACAGCGGGAAAAACCATTTCATGAACGCGCCGGTACCGCCCTGGCCGCCCTCCCGGGGTTGCTGCGGCTGGGGGTTGAGCGAGTTGGAGAAGAACTGCGTGATAAACGCCAGAATCGGCAGGATGAAGAAGCCGTTCGGCAGCTTGTAAATCTGCAGCTGCGCGATGATCAGGTTGACCGCCGCGCCCGGCATGATCGCCACGCCGTAGTGCGGCAGCACGATCGACTGGTACACGCTGCCGTCGACGAACGCCTTCAGCGCCGTCATTTCATCCGCCGTGATGACGCCCGCGATCTCTTTGCCCAGCGCCAGCAGGTCACCCGATGACAGCGGCAGCACAGAGGTAAACGGCGAGTCGGCCATCCACAGGTTTTTCACCCACAGGAAGGGCTCCACCAGGGTGTTCAGCTGCGGCAGCGCATCCTGAATCTGCGCGGCGTCCGTCATGGTGCCCACGGCGGTTTGCAGCGTTTGCAGCGAGCGCACCAGTTGCTCATTGGCAACGTTGCGCATGGCGCCAAACATGACGATCAGAATCGGAAAGGTCAGCAGCATCGGCAGGCAGCTGCCCAGCGGGTTGATCTTTTCCTTTTTATATAGCTCGGCCTGCTTTTTTTGCAGCTTTTCTTTATCGTTGGCGTATTTCTTTTGCAGGGCCTGCAGCTGGGGGTTGACCTTTTCCATGGCGCGCATGGATTTACGGCTCTTGTAATCAAACGGGAATAGCACGGCGCGGATCAAAATGGTGAACAGAACCACCGCCAGGCCGTGGTTGCCGACGACGCCTGAAATCGCCGTCAGGATGGATTGAAAGAACGCGTACAATGCTGGGCCTCCTTTGGGGGCTTTCCATACTTGACTTTAGATGATTGCCCTACGGCACCGGGTCGTAAGGTTCCCGCCGGGTAAAGGGGTGGCAACGCAGGATGCGCCTTGCCGCCAGCCATCCGCCCTTTGCCGCGCCGTATTTCTCTATAGCCTGGCGCGCGTACTCGGAACAGGTGGGGATGTAATGGCAAACGGGGCGGTGGCGCGGGCTGATCTCCCGCTGGTAGTAGCCGATGACGGCAAGCATCAAGCGCTTCATGGCGTCTGCTCCGTATCGCGAAGAAGGCCCTGCCGCTTGGCCAGATATTCAAGCGACGCGCCCAGCTGGCGCGAATCCGCCTTTGCGGCGGCCTCCCTGGCGGTAACGACATAAAGGCCTGTCCTCAGGCGCGGCATGAGCTGGCGAAACTGCTCCCGAAGGCGGCGCTTGACGCGGTTGCGCATCACGCTGTTTCCAACCTTCTTGCTGACCGAAAAACCCACTTGCAGGCGTGCGTTACGGACATGGATCAGTACCAATTCACGGCAGGCGCAGGACTTGCCTTTATGGTAGACGTATGCAAATTGCTTGCGCTTGCGCAAGCGTACGGCGGGCTGCATCCTTTTGCCGATTCTTTAAACGCAACATGCCCGGCCGGTTTTGCTCCGGTCGGGCGGCTGCGTCAAAGCGTTGCTTGATTCCGGGGGATCAAACGGTAAGAACCTTGCGGCCACGCGCGCGGCGGCGGGCCAGCACATTGCGGCCGTTCTTGGTGGACATGCGGGCGCGGAATCCGTGCACCTTCATGCGCTGACGTTTCTTGGGCTGGTATGTGCGGAACATGATTAAACAACTCCTTCAGCGGCCCCTGCAAGGCCAAATGTACAGCCTGCATATTATACGAGAAAATGTGGGGGCTGTCAAGAGCGTATCAGCGCTATCAAATGTCCACCCGCCCCAAATCATCCCAAATGATCACCTTGTACTCGCCCTTGTTGCTTCTGAGCATATCCCACAGCCATTCGTGGTTATACCCGTCCGCGTTCAGTTCCCGCTGGATTCTGACGCACCCGTGGCTGGCCTTCGTGCCCAGAAACGGCTCAAAGGATGAATAGTCCAGCTTGCCGCCCCTGGCCTTGTAATGCGGCACCTCGTGCAGCAGCGTGCCGCCGTTGATGCGGATGCCCATGCGGCAGATCATACCGCCGCTGCTGTCAAACGAATCCACATAGCTTGCGGTAATGAACTCGCCCGCAATCGTTTCATAGAAATATTTGCCGTCCGCGATCAGGCCGGTGGAGATCAGAAACTCCGTCACGCGCTTGCCGCCGATGAACACCGCCATCCGCTGGGTCTTTTTGTCAATCACCATGGCGATGTTGGTTTCCACTTCTATGGTTTTCAGCCTGCTGGCCCTGACGTAGCCCTGTTTCAGATCGAACGCGTGCGCCTTTTCTTCATCTGTTTTGGGCCGGAAATCCGGGTCATAGTTGCTGAACGCTTCTATCAGCACATAGCCGTGCTCGTTCACCTCGCCGATCACATGCACGCCCTGCGACTGCTGATGCAACTGCGCCACGCGCGCGCCCGTGCCATCCGGGTTTTCGCGCATGTACGCGTGGCTCTTGGTGCCCGCGGGTTCGCCGCCATCGTATATGGTGATCGGCTGCATCAGGATATCCCAGATGACGGCATCGTCCGTTTCCCCCGGCGTCATCGACCAGAATGTGCCGTCCGCAACCGATGAATAGGGCGGGCTGAGCATGGGCGTGGCTGGCTCCTCCGGCGCGGCGGGGGCAGGGTTCGCCTGCACAAGGGTATCCGTGAAGGTGGCATCCTGGGGCGTAATGGTGAATGTGGCGGCGCTTGCCGGCTGCGCGAAAATAACAGCGCATATTAAAAGAAGGAATGGAAGGTACGGAAACATTTTTTTCATTTGCTTTTCCCGAACGGCTATGCCGTTTTGTTTTTATTATAGGGGAAATGGGGGCGTCTGTCAAAGAAAACGGGCCTTTGTTTTCCCTTTCATTTTTTTCCTCAATAGGGTATACTAGTCAAAAATGGGCGATTATACCAACAGCCCCATTTTCCTAACCCGACAGGAGGAAAACCCATGACATATCAGCAAGCATACGAAAAATGGCTGCATGATTTCGCCGCGGATGAGGCGACCTGCGCGCAGCTCAAGGCCATTGAAACAGATGAAAAAGAAAAAGAGGACCGCTTCTATACCGCGCTGTCATTTGGCACGGCGGGCATGCGCGGCGTGCTGGGCGCGGGCCTGAACCGCATGAACATCTACACCGTGCGCCAGGCCACAAAGGGTCTGAGCGACTACATCCTCAGCATCCCCGGCGCGGCGGAAAAGGGCGTGGTGATCGCGTATGATTCCCGCCGGATGTCCCCGGAATTCGCCAAGGAGACGGCGCTGGTGCTGGCCGCCGGCGGCGTTACGGCGAAGCTGTTTCCCTCGCTGCGGCCCGTGCCGGTGCTGTCGTTCGCGGTGCGCCACCTGGGCGCGATTGCGGGCGTGGTCATCACCGCCAGCCACAACCCGCCGCAGTACAACGGCTACAAGGTCTATTGGGAGGACGGCGCGCAGATGCCGCCGGAGCGGGCAGACGAGGTGCTTTCGAAGATCCGCGCGCGCGATTTCGCCCAGTGCCTGCCCATGGATGAAGGCGAGGCGCGTCAAAAGGGCCTGCTCGTCGATGTCGGCCCTGAGGTGGACGACGCGTACATCGAAAAGGTAAAGACGCTGGCCGTACGGCCCGAACTGCTGCGCGAGCACGGCCGCGATCTGAAGATCGTATACACGCCCCTGCACGGCAGCGGCAACCTGCCCGTGCGCCGCGTATTGAAAGAAATGGGCGTGACCGGCCTGCTGGTGGTGCCCGAGCAGGAGAGCCCCGACGGCAACTTCCCCACCATCCGCGTGCCGAACCCGGAGGAGCCGGACACCTTCCGCATGGCCATCGAGCTTGCCGACAGGGAGGGTGCGGACTGCTGCTTCGCCACCGACCCGGACTGCGACCGCCTGGGCGTCGCCACGCGCGGGCCGGATGGCAAGTTTATCCTGCTGACCGGAAACCAGATCGGCTGCCTGCTGCTTCATTATATATTGGCCAGCAGAAAGGCGCTGGGCACGCTGCCGCAAAACGGCGCCGCGGTCAAATCCATCGTGTCCACGGAACTGGCGCGCAGGATTGCCGATGATTTCGGCATCGCGATGATCGACACGCTGACGGGGTTCAAGTTCATCGCCGAGCAGATTCAGCACTTTGAAGAGACCGGCGCGCACACCTTCCTGTTCGGGTTTGAGGAATCGTACGGGTTCCTGTCGTCCACGTTTGTGCGCGACAAGGATGCCGTCAACGCGTCGCTGCTGGTGACGGAGCTTGCGCTGTACCTGAAAACGCAGGGCAAAACGCTGTGGGACGGCCTTTGTGAAATCCGCGAAAAGTACGGCTACGCGGTGGAAAAGGTTGCCTCCGTATCGCTGCCAGGCAAGGATGGCCTTGCCAAGATGGGCGAAATCATGCGCTCCCTTCGCGCAAACGCGCCCACGGCGCTGAATCATCTGCCCATCACAGCCGTGCGGGATTACCAGACCGGCATCCGCACCGGCGCGGGCGGCGCAAAGCCCATGGGCCTGCCCGAATCCGATGTGCTGTACTATGAAATCGAAGGCGGGCACTGGGTGTGCATCCGCCCCTCCGGCACGGAACCGAAGATCAAGCTGTACGTCAACACCACCGCCGCCTCCGCCAAGGCCGCGGAAGACATCGCGGCGCGCCTGATGGAGGCGTCCCGCCTGCTGCTCGCCTGATGCGGCGGCCGCTTGCGCTGCTTGTTGCCCTGCTGCTGCTATGGCCGGGCGCGGTATCCCTGGCGGAAGAAAATCCGGCGGATGGCGACGTCATGCCCGCCGTTCGCTATGTGGGCGTCGCGCAGCAGAGCGTTTCGATCCGCACGGAGCCTTCCACGGACGCCGAGGCCCTGCCGGGCTTTTCCCTGGGCGCGACGGTGTATATCCTGGCGTATGAGCCCGCGTGGCTGACCGTTTGCCGGGAACTGAACGGCAAGTGGATCACAGGGTACGTGCCGCGCCATACGGTATCGGAGGTGCGCGATTACGGCACACAGCCGCTGCCGTACGGCACGACGCCCTCTTCGTACGTGGCGAATGTATCGAAAAGCAGCATGCTGCGCGCCGCCCCCTCCATAACCGCCGATCCGCTGTTTCAGGTGCCCGAGGGCGCGAAAATCGCCATCCTTTCCATTGAAAACGGCTGGGCTAAGGTGATCTACTGGCGGCAGTACGGGTACCTGTACCTGGATGCCGTCGCGAACCTGACCCCCGTCTACCCCACGCAGGATGCGCAGCCGGGCGATGTCATCGCCGCGTTTATCTCTTTCTACGATACCAACACCAAAGAAATCAACCAAAACCGCATACACAACATCAAGCAAGCGTGCGAGTATATCAGCATTACGCTGAAAACGGGCGCGCGCTTCCAGTTTAATACCGTTGCCGGGCCGTACACCAGCACGCGCGGATTCTTGCTAGGGCCTTCCTTTGTGGATGGGGCCGATGCGCTTTCGGGCGGCGGCGGCGTGTGCCAGGTGTCATCCACGATGTACAATGTGCTGCTGGCACTGCCGGATGGCATCAAGGTTGAATACCGGCGGGCGCACGGACCCAGCGGGGCGGTTTACCTGCCGCATGGTGTGGACGCTGCGGTGGGCTCTGACACGCTGGATCTTCTGTTCGTCAACAAGTTCAACTTTCCGGTCCGCATCGAGGCGTGCGCCATAGACGGCGTGCTGTACATCGCGTTGCATCGCGGAGAAGGAGGATCATGAGCAGATTCATCGAACGCCTTCGGGAACTGAACGCGCAGTGGAATGACCTGCCGCGCCGCCTGATGTGGATTCTGGTGCTGTTCCTGTGCCTGTTCCTGTGCCTGACCGCGCTGCCGTATGTTCTGCCCTTTGCGCTCGCCGCGCTTTTTGCCTGGGTGATCAACCCGCTGGTCACATGGGTGCAAAAGCGGCTTGGCGGCAAAAAGATATGGCGCAACATCGCGTCGGCAATACTGGTGATTCTGCTGACCAGCACGGTGGTGGTGCTGGTGACGGTACTGATCGGCCGCATCTTCAAGGAGCTGGGCGACCTGGCTTCGGTGCTGCCGGGCTGGATCAACACCGCATCCAGGCAGGTGATAGACTGGATCGAAAATATCGAGCTGGACTGGCCGGTGCTGGAAAACGGGCTAGACCAGATGCTGCTAAGGATGGTCAGCGACCTGACATCGCTGGTGGCCACCGGCGCCACCAGGATCGCCTCCACCGTGGCGAGGAGCGCCTGGCAGTTTGTTGGCTTCCTGCCGCAGGGCATCCTGTTCGTGGTGCTGACGCTGATGGGCACCTATTACATGAGCGCCGACAAAGAGCGCATCTTTTCCTTCCTGCGCGGTATCCTGCCGGAAAAGAAAACGGAGCGCGTCACGGTGTTCCGCACCAGCATTTTTAAGGCGATATTTGGCCAGCTGCGCGCGGCGATCGTGATGATGATCATCATTTTCGGGGAGCTGGCGATCGGTTTTCTGATTATTGGGCTGGATTACGCGATCCTGCTGGCGCTGATCATCGCGGTGCTGGATGCGCTGCCCGTTATCGGCGCGGGGCTGTTCCTGCTGCCGATGTGCGCAATCGGGTTCGTCACGGGCAACACGGCGCTGGGGATCGGCGCGGGGCTTTTGTACCTGCTGACGATCGTCATCCGCCAGCTGATGGAACCGCGCCTGATCGGGCGGCAGCTGGGGCTGTACCCGCTGGCCACAATGATGGCGATGTACGCTGGCTTCGTGGCGATGGGTTTCATCGGGATGCTGCTGGGGCCGATCATGCTGCTGCTGTGCAAGGTGGCGCTGACCGCCGCGGAAGATGTCCCCGTGCTGGAAGCGCCCGCCGCACCGGAACCCGGGCCGCTGAAAAGGCCGCTTAAAAAAAGGAGCAAGAAATGAACAACCTTTGCGTCGTGATCGACGGCAACTCCCTTTTGCACCGCGCATTTCACGCCATACAGGATCTGTCCGATTTGAACGGCCAGCCGACGAACGCCGTATACGGCTTCACGGCGATGCTGCTGAAAATACTGAAAGAGCGGAACCCCTCCCACCTTTGCGTGGCGTTTGACAGGCCGGAACCGACCTTCCGCCACAAGGAATATGACGCTTACAAAGGCACCCGGAAGCCGGTGGATGAAAAGCTGATCCCGCAGTTTGACCGGGTGCGGCGTATGCTGACTGAGATGGGCATAAAGATTCTGGAAATGCCCGGCTTTGAGGCGGACGACCTGCTGGGCACCCTGTCCGCCAAATGCGAGGCGGAGGGCATGCCCGCGCTGCTGGTCACCGGCGACAGGGACGCGCTGCAGCTGGTGACAGACAAAACACATGTGCTGTACACAAAGCGCGGCATCAGCGACACGGTGGAGTTTGACCCTATGGGCGTCAAGGAAACATACGGCGTTACGCCGGGGCAGGTGCCCGACCTCAAGGGCCTGATGGGCGATAGCTCCGACAACATTCCGGGCATTCCGGGCGTCGGGGAAAAGACCGCGCTGTCGCTGCTTGGACAGTATGGCACGCTGGCGGAGGCGCTGAATCACGCCGCCGAGCAGAAGGGCAAGCTGCGCGAGCGGCTGGAAACGGGCCGGGAATTGGCCGAGAAATCGCTGTGGCTGGCGACCATCTGCCGGGAAGCACCGGTGGATGTGGCGCTGGCTGATCTGTCGCTGGGCGGGCTGGATCGGGCCGCCTCCGCGCTGGAAGGGCTGAACTTCGCATCGCTTTTGCCGCGGCTTGCCGAGGTGGCGCGGCTGCGGCAGGGGAGCATGCCGGTGGCGGCCATAGCGGAAACGGCACCCGCGGGCATTTCTGCACCGACTGTTTTGCTGGATACTTTTAGCAAGATCACAACATTCTGCGAAACCGCGACCGATGCCGCGCTGTGCTACAATGGCGACGCGCTGACGCTGTTTTCCGGCGGCGCAACCTATGAAATCCCGCTGAAGCAGGATTTGCTGTCCGATGGCATGATGCCCGAGGATGCTTTCGCCGCGCTTATCCCGCTGTTTGAAAAGGCGGGCACGCTGCGGCTGTACGACGCGAAAAAGCTGCTGCACCACCTGGCCGGGATGGGGCACACATTCCCCGCCAGCGCCGTGCGGGATGACGCGCGCCTTTCCGGCTGGCTGATTGACCCGCTGTCCCCGCCGCCCGCGCCGAAGGATGCCGCGCTGCTGTTCGCCGCGAGCGAAAAGGATGCCGCTACCCTTCGTGAGATGGGCATGGACAAGCTGTACCGCGAGATGGAACTGCCGCTGATGGGCGTGCTGCTTTCAATGGAACGCGAAGGCTTCCTGGTGGATCGCGAAATGCTGGCGCGCCTGGGCGAAGGGTTCACCAGGGACGCGGCGGAGCTGCAGGCGGAGGTAATCGAGTTGACCGGCGGTGAGCCTTTCAACCTGGCAAGCCCCAAACAGCTGGGCGAGGTGCTGTTCGGCAGGCTTGGCCTGCCCGCCGGACGCAAAACGAAAAGCGGCTATTCCACCGACGCGGACACGCTGGAAGCGATCTCAGGCCTGCACCCGGCGATAGACAAGCTGCTGAAATGGCGGCAGATCGTCAAGCTGAACGCCACCTACATCGATGGGTTGCTGCACAAGATTGACCGCGACGGGCGCGTGCGCTCCTCCTTCGACCAGACCGCGACGGTGACCGGCCGGCTGTCCTCCAACGAGCCGAACCTGCAAAACATCCCCGTGCGCACGGAAATGGGGCGCGAGATCCGCCGCGCGTTCATCGCCAGGGAGGGCTGGACGCTGGTGGACGCAGACTATTCGCAGATTGAGCTGCGCATTCTGGCGCATCTATCCGGCGATGAAAACATGATCGACGCTTTCCGGAGCGGCCAGGATATCCACACCCGCACCGCCGCCGAGGTGTACGGCGTGCCGCTTTCCGAAGTGACAGGGCAGATGCGCTCGGCATCGAAGGCGGTCAATTTCGGCATCGTGTACGGCATCAGCGACTTCGGCCTGGCGAAGAACATCGGCGTGGACAGGAAGCAGGCACGCGCGTTCATCGACCGGTATTTTGAAAGGTATCCCGGCGTCAAGAAGTTTATGGACACCGCCGTGGCCGAGGGCAAGGCGCTTGGCTACGCGAAAACGCTGCTGGGGAGACGGCGGCCCCTGCCGGAGCTGGAAAGTTCCAACTACAACACGCGCTCCTTTGGTGAGCGCGCCGCGATGAACACCCCCGTGCAGGGCGCAGCGGCGGATATCATCAAGCTGGCGATGGTGCGCGTTGCGGCGGAGCTGGACGCGGAGGGCCTTCAGGCGCGGCTGATCCTGCAGGTGCACGATGAGCTGATCGTCGAATCCCCCATGGATGAGGTGGCGGCGGTGTCCGCGCTGGTGCGGCGGTGCATGGAGGGCGCGGCAACGCTATCCGTGCCGCTGGTGGCGGAAGTTGGGGCCGGGGGAACGTGGTATGACGCGAAGTAGAGGGGGACCCAAGGGGACGCTGTCCCCTTGACCCCTGCTTAAGGGATTTCATCCCTTAAGAATCCCTTCTTGAGAGTATTTGGGTGGAGGAGATTCATCATGCGAAAGTGGACGCTGGGGTGCTGCTGCCCCGTGGAACAGATGGGGGAGGCGAGGGCGGCCGGGTTTCAGTATTGCGAGCCCGCGCTGGCGCCGTTGGTGAAGCTGGATGACGCGGAATTTGCCGCCGTAAAAATGCGCGCGTTGGCGGCGGGCCTTCCCGTATACGCGATGAACGTGCTGATGCCCGGCGGGGAGCTGCCCATCGTGGGGCCAAACGCGGACCTTGCGCTGCTGGACGCGTATCTCGAAAAGGCATTGGGGCGCGCGGCTGTGCTGGGCGCTGAAATCGTGGTGTTTGGCAGCGGTGGGGCGCGCAAGTGCCCGGGTGGGTTCCCGCAGGCACAGACGATGGCGCAGATCGATGATTTCCTGCGCCTGTGCGAGAAGCACGCCGCGCCAAACGGCATCACCATCGTCATCGAGCCGCTGAACAAGGGCGAGACGAACACGATCCCGTTTGTAGCGGATGGGGCCGCTATCGCGCGGAAGCTTAACCTGCCGCATGTGAAGGCGCTGGGCGACACATACCACATGGCGCTGGAAGGGGAGCCGCTGTCCGCGCTGGTGGATGCGAAAGATGTGCTGCGGCATGTGCACATCGCAAACCCCGTGGGGCGGGTGTACCCCGCGCCGGGCGATGGATATGATTATCAGGCGCTGATGAATGCGCTGGATGCCGCGGGGTATGCTGGTGGCGTCAGCGTGGAGGCGGGGACGAAGGATTTTGCGGGAGATTCCGAACAGGTGATGAAGATTTTCGGGTGAGATGGGAACACGGGGCCGTCGCGGGTGATATTGTATCGCGGCGGCCCCTTTGCTATGGCGGCACATCATGAAACAGTGAGGCAAGCATCATGCAATACGTTGTTTTTTTTCGCGGAATCAACGTTGGCGGCAAGAATATCGTCAAAATGGCCGATCTGGCACAGCTTTTTGCAAAAATGGGTTTTACTGAGGTCAAAACATACATTCAAAGCGGGAACGTCATCTTTGCATCCGATGAAAAAGACAAGCCGGCGCTGATACGGCTGATAACCGATGCCTTTGCATCGCGGTTCGGCTTTGAAAGTGCGGTCATCCTACGTTCAGGCATTGAAATCGCAAATGTGTTGGCTTCACTTCCTTTCACGGCTGCGGAAATAGAAAGCGCCGGGAGGGAAACCCCCGGCGTGGAACATTCGTATATCTACCTATCCAATGGCTCGATTGACGGGCAAAGAGTCGAAGCGTTATGCAGCGGCTATTGCGGCAAAGATAAGCTTCACATCGCGGAATCTGAGATTTACCTGCTTTGCCATCAAAGCATCCGGGATTCAAAACTTGCGGCGATGCTTACAAAGCTGCCGCAGCCGCTAACCTGCCGCAACATGAAAACGATGGAGAGAATTCATGCGATGATGTAACCGCCAAAGCGCAAAGCGACGGCTTTCCGCTTTGTCTTTCACGCCCTCTTCATCCGGTAAGCCCGCCAAACGGAAAGCCCGGCGAACAGAAGGAACACCCCTGCCAGCACCGCCACATTCACCCATGCCGCGATCTCCGTGCTGCCAGAGTACAGCGAAACGCCAAGCTCCTGCCGGAAACCGGTTACCATTTCGGCCGGCGCGCCCGCAAACGCCGTTTGCATCTGCTGATCCATGAAGATCTTGCGCAGCAGCACCGCCGCGTGCGATGTGGGGAATACCTTGATCACCGCCTGCACAGGCGCAGGCAGCGACCCGATGGGAATATAAATGCCTGTCAGAAACCCGATCATCGTGCCCGACACGGTGGAAAGGCCCGCGAACGCGTTGCCGCTATCCATGAAGCTGACGACAAAGAACATCATGGCGCTGGTGGTCAGCACCGACAGCGCCATCACGCCGAGCGATTTCAGCAGCTGCGCCACCGTCAGTAGCGTTCCGCCGTTGATTACGATGTACACTTCGGCAAGGATCAGCGTGGTCACGCACAGCATCATGCCCAGCACAACGGTGCTCAGCATGTACCCGCCCGCCAGCGACTGGCGCGGCAGGGGCGATGCGTAAATATCCTTGTCAATCTTCAGGCGGCGGTCATCCACCATCACACCCAGCGCGCCCAGCGGCGTGGTGAACGTGGCGGCGGCAATCATGCCCGCCATGATCCAGTTATCCATGATGGTGCGCCCGCCCGGGATATCGCTGACGTTCCGCGCCATCATATCCCCCAGGAACAGCACATACAGCCCAATGATGATGAACACCGCCAGGAACGAATAGAACACCCCGGCGCGGTCCCGAAGGAACACGCGGATGTTGCGCCATGCCAGATTAAGCATTATCGCGTACCTCCTTTCCGGTAACGGCCAGGAATACGTCATCCATCGTGCCGTGCACGGCTTCAAAGTCAAGCAGATGCGGGGCGGCGCGGTTTAGCAGCGCCAGCGTTTCGCCCATGTTGCCGCTTTCCAGCAGGAACAGGCCGTCCTTTTCCTGGTAGGATGCGTTTTCGGCTTTCAGCAGCTCGATCAACGGCTCTTTTTCTCTGGGGCGCAGCCGCAGCTGATCCTTCGCGTACTGCGCTTTCAGCTGCGCAGGGGTGCCGCGCGCGACGATCTGCCCCTTGTCGATGATCAGCACATAGTCGGCACCGGCTGCCTCTTCCATGTAATGCGTGGAGAAAAACACCGTGGTGCCGCGCTCCTTCTGGATGCCGGAAAGCGTTTCCCACACGCCGTGGCGCGTTTGCGGGTCAAGGCCGGTCGTCGGTTCATCCAGGAACAGCAGCTTTGGCGCATGCACCAGCGCCCGCGCGATATCCGCGCGCCGCTTTTGCCCGCCGGATAGCTTTTCATACCGCCTGTTTGCGAAAGATTCCGCGGCGGTAGCGTGAATGGCTGCGTCAATGGCGGCCTTCTGGCCGGATGCGCCGCCCGGATACAGCCTTGCGCGGATGTTCAGGTTTTCGCGCACGGTCAGGCGTTGATCCAGCACGCCATCCTGGAACGCGATGCCGATCCGCTCCCGGATTTTCGCGTCATCGCGGCCAAGCGTCAGGCCATCCATTTTTACCGCGCCCTTGTCCGGTTTCAGCAGCGTACACAGGATATCCAGCGTGGTGGATTTCCCCGCGCCGTTAGGCCCCAGGAACGCAAACAGCTTGCCTTCCTCCACATAGAAGTCAAGCCCCTGTACGGCCTTCACCTGGCCGTAGCTTTTGTGCAGGCCTTCCACTTCGATGATACGGCCCATGATCGCCACCCCCTTTTTGCTACTTGATAAAAAAGCGCCGATGGATCAAGAAGATTCCATCGGCGCTGTCTTTTCTTCCTTCCAAAAAGTAGTATAGGGTTTGCGCGCGGACGCAACAAGCTAATTCGATCATAAACAGATTAGGATTTGATGAAATGTCGCCGCGACCTGCTTTGGGGTTACTTCTCCATCCACACCACCACGCCGCCCCCCGGCGCAAGGGTGTATTCGGCATCCGGGGCGGTTTCCCCTGCCTCCTGGATATGGCGGATGAACGGCAGCGATGCCCTCTTCGCGACAGCGCCATTCAGCGAAAGCCGCACGGCAACATCCTCCGCGGCAAAGCTCGCGGCGCAGACCATCACGCCGTCCGGCAGGTCATACGCGCTGACCAGCACATCCTG
Source organism: Eubacteriales bacterium (assembly GCA_031550535.1). Lineage (GTDB taxonomy): Bacteria > Bacillota > Clostridia > Christensenellales > Aristaeellaceae > Avichristensenella. Next base: position 56,280 of record JAVBOM010000008.1, on the reverse strand, counting down.
CCTGTTCGCCACGGCAAGCGGTTCCTCTTCCCACCAGCCGGACAGGCGCGAATTGCCAAACCCGTACTTTTCCCGCATCGCCCAGATGCCTTCCGTGCCCGTGGCGGACCACCCGGCGCGGTTCGTCATGCCAAACAGCAGCCCGCGCCACGGGTTGCCGCCGCCCTGCAGCATCTCGCTCATCAGGCCGAACGGCAGGCCGGAGCACTCCACCAGCATCTCATTCGGCGTAATCTCGTTGAAATCAAACCCTTCGCCAAACCACAGCGAATCCAGGTAGGGGAACAGCTCCGCATACATCACGGCGTTGTGGCCCCACGATTCACCCCAATAGTCATGGAAGTGGCTCCAGCTGTGCAGGTCGATCTTCGCGCCGGGGCGGCGTCCGTCCAGCACGCGGCGGATGCGCTGGAAAGCGTAGCGGTCAAGGCCCGTGTCATCCACATAGATGCCGTCGATCGCCCAATTATCACACATGTAGCGCAGCCCTTCCATATAGAAGTTGACGATGCGCGACGCCGGGTTCACGATCACGGCCGGGTCGGTCTGGCCGGCGTACTTGCCGGTCTTGAACTCATGCTTCCACGCGGGCAGGCACAGGTCGCCGCATTCCGCTTTCAGCCACGCGTCTTTTTCGCCCTGGCCGGGCACGCCGTCAAAGTTGAAGTTGGGCTGTGCGTAGATCTCATCCTTCAGGCTGCGGAAGGGGAAAAACTCCGGCAGCTTGCTGGTCAGCTCGCGCACGGTGTAGTACGGCTTCACCTTGAGGCCCTCGCGGTGCGCCCGGGCGATGAAATTCTGCATGGCGGGCGCATCGTACAGCGGATAGTTGATGAAGGGGTAGATATCCTTCGCGTGGTGCACGACCACATGCGTCGCGCCGATGGCTTTGGATGTTTCGATCCACTCCTCCGGCTGCGTGGGGCCGGGGGCCTGGTAGTAGTGCGTGGCGTAGTGCTTGGCAGGGTACGTTTGCTTGAAGGGTGTGACCGCCATCTCAAAATCGGTGCGGATGGATTGCCCTGCGGGCAATGTTATTCTGCCCGTGTGATAGCCGATTTCGGTGTGATCGCCTCGCTTTTCCAGCGCAAAGCTGCCCTCGCCGCCGTTGACCCACGAGCGGGGCAGGTTCCTGGGGCCGAATTTGTAGTAAATGTTGCAGTAAGGAACAACATAATCCTCCGCCAGCGGGCGCAGCACCACGCCGCCGTTCATTCCGCAGAGAATGCACCCATCCTGGTGCTTGTCGCGATCCCAGCGCCAGGCGTGGCGTTCGGGGCGCTCGACTACGCTCGTGCCCACGCCGGTAAACCATCTGGCAAAGCGCGGCTTCACGAAGAACAGCAGGCGGATGTCGTCGATTTCGGTCTGCTCAGACGCTTCCCAGCGCGCTTCATACCGCATCCAGCCATCAAACTCCAGCCAGCCGGACAGGGTCAGCGTCAACGGGCCGCCTTGGCAGGTTGCTTTGAACGACCAGCGCGCGTCCGTCACGGAAACCGTTTCAAACCGCGCGGCCATTTGAACGGGCGCGCCGTTTATCACTGCCTCCAGCGCGGGCGGCGCGGAGAAGATGGCCTCGCCCTCCTCCAGCAGCACATCATTGATGCCGGTGAAGTGCGTGAACGCCTGACACGGCAGCCCGTTGTCGCCAAGGGCAATTTCGCGGCCCACGATCTTTGCCCTCTGCCCCTTTACCTGGATCGGCAGGTACGGCCAGGTTACGGTATCCTCCGTGCCCAGCGTGGAATCAAGCCATTTCAGCCTGGACAGCGACAGCATGTCATCTTCGCCGCCGTGCGGGTCGGGCGTGCCGGAAACGGCAATTGTCAGCGCAAGCAAAGCGGTTTCCCCGCCCGCAAACGAAACGGCAACCGCAGCTTCATACGCCCCCTGCGCCTGCATCGGCACATCCAGCAGCATCCAGATGGGCCACGGCTGCCCCGCCTTCAGCGAAAGCCGCTGCCCAAAAGGGTTTCCGAACCTATCCACCCCATCAAGGGCGGGCACATGCAAGCCCCACGGCAGGTCAATATCAATAGCCGCAAGCTCCGTATCATGATCTGCCAGCGCCATCAGCTGCACCGCCGCGCACGCGCCGGGGCGGGCGCTTACCGCAAAGGCCGTGCCATCCCCAGCGGGCATTTCCACGGAATAAAAGGCATCATCCGGGCGGCAATGGTGCGGCTTGTCAGCCCCCTGCCACCAAAGCTTGACATCAGGCATTTTATTTCCCCTCATAAAGATGCCGCGGCGAGAAATCACCGCGGCATCCGATCTACTGGTTAGCGCTTACTTGAACCAAATGGCGTTGGCTTCGTCCAGCACTTCCTGGCCGCCCGCGGCGAGCCAATCGGCGACGAACTTGTCATGATCGGCAGCAGTCTTGCGGCCGGCGATGTACTCGTTGATGAATTCCGTTTCCATCGCGACCAGGGCTTCCTGCTTCTCGGTCCAAACGGGGCGGATGAACCCGGCCATGATGTTCGACTGGCCGATGCCCTTTTCGTTGCCCGCATCGCGCAGCGGCTGGTACACCGGGTTAAAGTTGGTGTACGCCTGCACTTCGTAGTTGTTCAGCACGATGGAGAGGCAGTCCACCACGCGCACGCCGTCCGGATGGAGCTTGTCGTCATCGGCAACCCAGTTGCCATGCTCGTCGGTCTTGCCGTAGGCTTCGGTGCGCACAACGCCCTTTTCATCATCCCAGGTGTAGTGCACGCCTTCTTCGCCCGCCATCAGCAGGTTGACGCCTTCGCTGGACATGGCATACTTGTCATAGAAGGCCAGATACTTCTGGATCTTCTCAATGCTGGTGTTCTTGCCAAAGGTCGGGCCCATGGAGAAGGACGCGCCCTGCACGGTGCCGCCGGGGCCGGCGACAGCCGTCGGGAAATCAACGTGGGTCACGATGGCATTCGCGTTGTCCTTGGTGATATCCCAGTAGTCCGTGCCATAGAGGGTGCCGGTCGGGTAAAACGCCCACCAGTAGAACACGGTGGCCGCTTCCAGGTCGCTGTTCCACTTGGACTTGAAGCTTTCGCCGTCCAGCACGTTGTACTCGGGATCAAGGTAGCCGGCCTTGTACCAGTTCGCCAGCACATCCAGGCCCGTCAGGATGTCCTTATCGGTCGCGCCGTAGACAACCTGGCCATCCTTCTCATAGAAGATGCCCGGGTACGCGCCGTACACGCCGGTGACCATGCCGATCGTCTGGTTCGGCAGATCCTTGTAGTTGCCCAGCAGGTACACGCCGTTCGCCTTGAGGGCTTCGCCCGCGGCGGTCCAGTCTTCGATCGTCACGGGGATTTCCACGCCCGCGGCCTTGAACAGGTCTTCGCGGATGCCGATACCCATGCCGTTGGCGCCCAGCGTCCAGGTGTTACCCATGGCGTAGTTCTTGCCGTCCACTTCGTAGTGCTTCCACATGTCTTCGCCCAGGAAGCCCTCGATCCAGGCGGTGTAATTCGGGGCATACTCGTGGATCGTATCCACGGGCACTTCCGCCAGCAGGCCGTCCGCGGCCCACTTGTAATAGTCGCCCAGCGTGCCGTACTCCATCACATCCGGAATGGCGCCGGTGGACAGCAGGTTGCGGGCATAGGTGTTTGCATCGGAGGTCTTGTTCTTGAAAACGATGTTGACGCCTTCCGCCTGCGCAATCTTGTTAAACAGGTTGTCCGGGTTCGCCAGGGCCACGTTCAGGCCCGCCCAGCGGTCATCGCCGATCCAGAAGAGCAGCGTGTCGTCGTCGTAGTTGACAGTATCGGAAGTGTCGGCGTACGCCTTGAACGTCGGCGCTTCCGCGGCGGCATAGGTGAAGCTCGCGGCTACCATCAGCAGCGCCAGCACCAGGCATACCAGGGTGGAGATCCTTTTCATCATTGTAATACCCCTTTCTATTTTATGGCGCTAGGCTTTTTGCTCTAGGCCAGGGTAACGTGGGGAATACAAGGGGGACACGTCCCCCTTGTAAGAACCCCCTCACGCCCTTCCGGGCGTGAAAGGAATGTTTTCCTGCGGAAAACTCCCCGCCCGACCGGCAAAGCCGGTCGATACGATTGAAGTCGAAGGGCTTACAGCCCCTCGAGCTCCCCAGCGTCAGCATTCGGAAAATGCTGTTCCTACGCAAAGGAGGTTTATCCCTTAACGGACCCGAGCATAATGCCCTTGGTGAAATACTTTTGCAGGAACGGGTACACGATCAGGATCGGCAGGCTGGTAGCCAAGATAGTTGTGGATTGCAGCATGCGCCCCTGGAAGCGGTTGACCTTGTCGCCGCCGGTCAGCTTGATGACGACATCCATGCTGGATGCGCTGTTTTGCACCACGAACCGGCGCAGCACCTGCTGCACGGTGCGGTAGCTGGTGTTGGGCATGTACAGCTCCGTCGTGGACCAGTCGTTCCATACGCCCAGCAGCACCCACAGCGCAATGGTCGCCAGCACCGGCTTGCACAGCGGCAGCACGATGCGGCTCCAGGTGGTGAACCAGCTTGCGCCGTCCAGCGCGGCGGATTCCTCCAAAGAGGTGGGGATGGAATGGTAGAAATTGCGCATGATCAGCATGTTGTACGCGCCCGCGCCGGGGATGAACAGCAGCAGCGGGTTGTTCAGCAGGCCCAGGTCTTTCAGCAGCAGATAGTACGGAATCAACCCGCCGCCGAACAGCATCGTAAACAGGATCAGCCGCGTGATGATGCCCATCGCGGGCAGCCACTGCTTGGACAGCGTATACGCAGCCATCGATGTTACCAGCAGCGTCAGCACCACGACCGACAGGCTGCGCACCGCCGTCAGCAAGTACGCATCCCACAGCTCCTGATAGCTAAACATCAGCTTGTACGCTTCAAAGGAGGGATTCTTGGGCCACAGCGTCAGGCCGAAGGAGCCTTTCACCTTTGAAATGGAAGAAACAAACACATCCCAGATGGGATAGACCGTGATCAGGATCATCAGCAGCATGAACACGATGTTCAGCGTGTCAAATATGATCTCGCCCGTGGATTTCTTGATCTTGTTGCGCCGCTGCGTTTTTGCGTTCACCATAGCGAAGACTCCTTTCCGCCCATCCGCTTGACGATGGCGTTGGTGCCGACCACAAAGATCAGGCCCACCACGGACTTGAACAGGCCAATTGCAGTGGAATAGCTGAAATTCGGGGTGGAAGAGGTATCAAAGGAGCCGGACAGCGTGCGGAAAACCAGGGTGTCGATGACATCGGCCACCTGCACGACATTGCGGTTGTACATGTTGACGATTTGGTCAAAGCCCGCATCCAGCACGGAGCCAAGGCGCAGGATCAGCATGATCAAAAGAACGCTCGTGATGCTGGGCAGCGTGATGTACCATACGTTCTGCAGGCGGGACGCGCCGTCCAGCTTTGCCGACTCGTACAGTTCCGGGTCGATGGATGTGATGGCCGCCAGGTAAATGATGCTGGAATAGCCCACGCACTTCCAGATGTCGGTGACCACCAGCACCCCGCGGAACACCGTCGGGTCACCCATGAAGAACACCTTGTTAAAGCCAAGCTTCACCAGCAGGCCGTTGACCGGGCCATCCAGCGACAAAAGGCCGATGAACACCGAACCCATAACAACCCATGAAAGGAAGTGCGGCATGTAGGTGGCCGTCTGCACGGTGCGCTTGAAGGTAAGGCTGCGCAGTTCATTGAGAAGCAGGGCGAAAATGATTGGCGCGGGAAAGCCCACGATCATCTTGTACAGGCTGATAACGATGGTGTTGCGCAGCGCGTGCAGGAAAGACGGATCGCGGAACGCGCGCTCAAAGTACTTCAGCCCCACCCAGTCCATCTGCCATATGGAGGAGACGCGGTAGGTGTGTTCTCGAAACGCCAGCTGAATGCCTGGCATCGGGCCGTACGCAAAGATGGCCAGTAGGACGAGCGCGGGCAGGATCATCAGGTAGAGCTGCCAGTTGATCAGCGCCACGGTGCCTTTGCTGCGGCGGGAGAGCCTGATCTGCCCAGGTGTGGTTCCCTTGCTTTTTTCCATCATGATAGGGAAACACCTTCCTTTCCCCGGAGGTTTGCCGCGCCGCGCGCGGGAGCATAGGTTTTCTGACACATATTATACAATATGCCTACAAAATAAGCTAGTGGACAGGGCAAAAAAGGCAAGAATGTGATAGTCTAGACGCATTTATAGACAAAAGGGCACGCTAAATCTAGCCTTGCAGTGGATATTCATTGTCACCACATTGCGCTGCAAATGCAAGACGCGCCCAAACAGGCTGCACAGCTGCGGCGCATAGTGAAAATCCATGCACAAAGGCGGGGCAGGTGCGGGGTAAAATGAAAGTGCTTTGATTTTTTCATGCATCTTTGGCAAAGAAAGCGTTGGTTTTTCATGAAATTAGAAAGACCGCTGCGGGGCGGCCTTTCGCCCTCTTACAGCGGTCTTTTCATGGCCATTCCGGCCTTGCGCGGAAACTTTTCGGGTGTGGCGGCAATCTTTTGTACCGTGATCAGGCGGTGATTAAGCGCTGTACCTGGCACGCTCGCGGGGCGGGCCGCAGGCTGTCCGCCGCCCAGCAGCGGGGATACGCGCCGTGCGTCCTCCATCTCTTTGGAATCATCGCTTGCCCCCGGGCCTTTCCAGAAGATGCACAGGCCGCCTACGCGAACCAGCGGCAGCGCCCACTCCAGCAGCACCGGAAGCGATGCCACCGCGCGGCTGACCGCAACATCGAACGCCTCGCGGTGTTCTTTTGCGAAATCTTCCGCGCGCGCGTGGATGGCTTTCCCGGGCAGGTTCAGCGCGCCCAGCGCATCCCGCAAAAAGGCGATGCGCTTTTGCAGCGCATCCAATAATATGATGGAAAGATCAGGCCGCGCGATCATCAGCGGCACGCCGGGGAAACCCGCGCCCGTGCCGATATCCACCACGGATGCGCCATCCGGCAGCAAGCTAAGCGCCGTCAGCGAATCCAGGTAGTGGCGGGTCAGCGCTTCGTTGTCGTCGATCACGGCGGTCAGGTCCATGGTGCGGTTGGCATCCGTCAGCAGGCGGTGGAACGCGTCCAGCTTGTCCGCCGCGCCTTCCGGCAGGGGGAAATGTTTCGCTGCGCCCGCGCCGATTACGCCCGGCGCGGTACCAATGTTGCCCGCGCCTATCTTGCCCGGCGCGGCATTGCCTTCGCCAATCATGCCAAATGCAGCATCGCCGCGCCGATGATGCCCGCGTCGTTCTTCAGCTCCGCGATGACCACGCGGCTTGCCGGCAGCACTTTGAAGAACTTGCCCGCCTCCACCTTGCGGCGCACCGGCTCCAGCAGGAAATCGCCCGCCGCGCTGACGCCGCCGCCAAGCACCACGACCTCCGGGTCGAAAAAGCTAACGATGGTGATGATGCCGTTTGCCAGGTGCGTGGTGTATTCATCGTACGCATCCACAGCCAGGGGATCGCCCTGGCGCGCGGCATCGATGACGGCTTTGGCGCTGATTTTGTCGGGGTCCATCTTCGCGATGGGGCTATCGGGGTAGTGCGCGGCGCGCTCTCGCGCCATGCGGATCAGCGCCGTGGCGGAAGCGTAACGCTCCCAGCAGCCGTACTGGCCGCAGGTGCACTCAATGCCGTTGTACTGGTACATGATGTGCCCCAGCTCACTGCCCACGCCGTGCGCGCCGCTCCAGGGTTTCCCATCGATGACGATGCCGCCGCCAAGCCCGGTGCCCAGCGTCAGAAATATGCTGGAAGATGTGCCGCGGCTCACGCCCGCAACCGCCTCGGCAAACCCGGCGACGGTGGCGTCGTTGTCGCTGTACACGGGCAGGTTGATGTGCTTTTGCATTTCGGCGCGCAGCGGCACATCCTTCCAGCCAAGGTTGGTGCAGAACACCACCACGCCGGTCTCCCGGTCAAAAAAGCCCGGCACGCCCACGCCGATCGACGTAATATCGCTCATCGGGATTCCGGCTTTTTTCGCGGCGTCGGTGGCCGTGCCCGCCATGTCGCAGATCACATCCTGGTACGGGCGGTGGGCATCCGTGCGGCGGCTGGCCTGCGCGATGATCTTGCCGTTTTCATCCACCACACCCGCGGCAATGTTCGTGCCGCCAAGGTCAATACCGATCGTATACATGCGTTACAGCCCCCCCTTCGCCATTTCCATCATGCGGTTATCCAGCGATTCGGCCGCGTTGTACCCAAGGCGGCGCAGCTGATAGTTGCGCGCGGCGACCTCAATGACGATGGCCAGGTTGCGCCCGGGCTTTACCGGCAGCAAAATCCTGGGCACGCGCACGCTGAGGATCTCGGTCGTCTCCTCCACCATGCCAAGGCGGTCGTAGTCGCGCTCCTTCACCCAGTTTTCCATGTGGATCACCAGGTCAATCGTCTTTGTCTGGATGACGGCGCCGATGCCGTACATCGCGCGGATATCGATGATGCCAATGCCGCGGATTTCCATGAAGTAGCGCACCATTTCGGGCGCTTCGCCGGTCAGGCGCGTTTCGGTCACGCGCGTAACCTCGACCACGTCATCCGCCACCAGCTGGTGCCCGCGTTTGACCAGCTCCAACGCGGATTCGCTTTTGCCCACGCCGGAATCGCCCATCAGCAGTACGCCCACGCCGTGCACATCGATCAGCACGCCATGGATGGTGGAGCGGGGGGCCAGCAACCGGTTGAGGTACAGAATCGCCGCGGACTGGAACCGCGTCGTCTGCATGGGCGAAGAATAGATCGGTATATCGTGCTCGCGCGCCATCTGCGCCATATCATCCGGGCAGGGGATATCGCGGCAGATGACCAGGCATGGCATGTCCGCGCTGAAATACTCGCGCAGGCGCGCCTCGCGCTCTTCCCCCACCAGGGTTTCCAGGTATGTCATTTCCGCCATGCCAAGGATCTGCATCCTGTCATTGGCGAAATAGTTGAAATAGCCGGAAAATTGCAGCCCCGGCCTGTTCTGGTCGGAGGACATGAACTGCAGCTGCTTCCTGGTGGTGGGCACCAGCGTGGTCAGGTTCAGCGCCTCTACCATCTTTGTCTCGTCAATTTTCATTTGGTTCCCTCCGGAATCAGTTCATCCAGCAGCGCCGCAATGCCGTCCTCGCGCCCGTCGCCGGCCACGCGCCAGCAGATTTCTTTCACTTCCGCCCGGGCATTGGAAACGGCCACCGGCAGGCGCGACCACCGGAGCATCGTCATATCGTTGAGCGAATCCCCGGCGCAGACGGTGTCTTCGGCCGTGACGCCAAGCAGGTTCGCCACCCAGGCGGCGGCATTGCCCTTGTTCGCCGTGGGGGATGTGATTTCCATAAAGTGCGGCTTGCTGGTAGTAATCGAAAGCTTGTCGCCAAATTCGGCTTTCATCTCAGCAATCAGGCCGGGGATGCGCTCTTTCGTATCCACGCCCAGTATTTTGGCCGCGTCCGCCTTGATAAACTGGGATAGGGGCATACCCGCACAGGTGCCGATGACGCCGGTATCCCTTCCATATATATCGGAAATTTCGCACCATTTGGCGCAGAACCAGTCATCGCCGTGGTACAGCTGCGCGTAGATGCCGCGCGCCTCCAGCCACTTGAGCGCCTCTACCGCAAGCGGCAGGGGCACCCTGTCCGCGTGGATGATCTCATCCGTTTTGCCGTCGGCGATTTCCGCGCCGTTGGAGCCGATGTACGGGTAAGTCGAGCCGATCTGGCGAACGTACTGGCGTACCGACGCGGTGCTGCGGCCGGAAGCAAGGATCACGGGAATGCCCTGCCGCATCAGGCGGCGCAGGGTTTCGGCGGTGCGGTCAGTCATGCGGCAGTCACGGGTGAGCAGGGTATCATCCAGGTCGCTGATGAATGCGCGGATCACGGGCGGGTTTTGCATGGAGCGGAACCTTCCTTTTATAAGTCATTATAAACATGTGGGCTATCCTAAATATCATACCGCAAAAGATTGATTTGCGCAATCACAGGAAGTATCGTATAATATTTTTTTGTATAGGGAAGGGGGAGAGCTTTGCCGTCCGTTGCGCTTGTTTGCGGCGCTTCCTCCGGGCTAGGCAGCGCGGTAGCTCAGCGCCTGGCGCGCGCCGGGTGGGTTACTTACGCCGGCGGGCGCTCTTTCGCAAGGGGTGTGGCCGCTCCGGAAGGCTGCCTGCCGCTGGCGCTGAACGCGCTTGACGATGCCTCCTGCCTGGAAGCTGTGGACACGGTGCTGCGGGAGCAAGGCCGCATCGATGCCCTGATTTGCTGCCAGGCGATCCTATCCCTTGGCGCGGTGGAGGAAACCACCCCCGAAACGCTGGCCCGCGTGCTGGAAACCTGCGTGGGCGGCACGCTGCGCATGGCGCGGGCGGTTTTGCCGCATATGCGCGCGCAGGGCAGCGGGCGGATTGTGCTGTTTTCTTCATTAAATGGGCGGTTCGCGGTGCCCTTCCAGGGCGCTTACACCGCCGCCAAACACGCTATCGAGGGGCTAGCGCAGGCCCTTCGGATGGAAACGCGCCGGTTTGGCATCTCCGTAACCGTCATGGAGCCCGGAGACTGCCGCGGCGGCAGCGACGCCTACCGCGAGCGCGCCCCGCTCGCTGAAAGCGCCGATTCACCGTACCTGACTTTCTACCAAAGCGCCACCAAACGCATCCATAACGATGAGGCGAACGGCCTCCCCCAGTCCAAGGTTGCGGACGCCGTGCTCAGCGTCCTGACCAAAAAGCGTCCGCCCGCACGCCGGGTGGTCGCGCAGCTTCCGCAGCGCGCAGCACTTATTTTATATGGTATTTTGCCCCCGAGTCTTTTTTTCCGCGCGCTGGAAGTGTATTATGGGATTGTCAAAGCCCCTTTGCAAAAGGAGTGTTCCGATGACGAGAGATGAAAAGCGCATAGCACTGGAAAAATCGCTGTGCTTTCAAACCTTCTTTGAAACCGCATGTACCGAGGGCGCGCGGGACGCGGCGGTTTGGCTGGAAAACGATGAAATCACGACCTATAGCTTCGATGACCTGAGCCGCAAAGTGGCGCAGGCCGCCGCGCGCATCCATCAGGCGGGGGTAAGCGCCCCCGGCGGATGGGTTGGCCTTGCGATGGATACCGCGCCGGACTGGCCGGTGATGTTCTGGGCCCTGCTCAAGGCCGGGCGCAAACCCATTCTAATCGACCCCGGCTTGGAAGATGCGCCCGTGATGCACCTGCTGAAGCAGGGCGACGCCAAAGCGCTGGTTTCCAGGCGGGCAAAAAACCTGCCGGGCGTGACGGTGTTCGCGCCGGAAACGCTGCTTTCGGGAGAAGCCGCGCCGTTTGCGGGTGCATGGGCGGATGAGGTTGCGCTGTGCACATCCGGCACCACGGCCACTTCCCGCGTGTTCGTGTACAACGGCCGCTCGCTGGCGCTGCAGGTGCTCAGCATCATGAAAGAACAGCTGGAGCACCCGATTGTAAAGGAAAGCAACGGCCCGCTGAGGACGCTGTGCTTCCTGCCGCTGAACCACATTTTCGGCCTGGTTACCAACATGACCTGGACTTTCCTGATGGGTTTTCCGCAGGTTTACCTGAAAGACCGCGCGCCGCAGACGATCCTGTCCACCTGCCAGAAATGCAAGGTGGAGCTGATCATGGCGGTGCCGCTGCTGGTGAACAGCCTGTCCGTTACGGTGAAAAAGCGGCTGGCCAAGGAAAAAGCGTACCGCCGCGCGCTGGTGCATGCCATGATGGGCATTTCCATCTTTGCGCAGCGGATATCGCCCATGATGGGCCTTTCCGTCGGCAAAAAGCTGTTTCATTCCATCAACAAGAACCTGTTCGGCGATTCGCTGCGCCTGATCATCGCGGGGGGCAGCCATACGCCGGAAGAGCACCTGCGCACGATGCACGCGCTGGGCTATGCGGTGATCATCGGCTTTGGCATGACGGAAGTGGGCGTTACTTCCGTAGAATCCAAGATGATACTGAAAAACCGGCTGACCGGCAGCGTAGGCTGGCCGCTGTCCATTTCGGAATACAAGATCCGCCCCGACGGCAAGGATGAAAACCACGGCGAGCTGCTGATCCGCACCGAGGCGCGCCACATCGCCCGCCTGGTGGATGGGCAGGTGCTGCCCCCGGCGGTAGATGAAGAAGGCTACTACGAAACCGGCGACGTGGTGCGCATCGGCAAAAAGGGCCGCATGTACGTTGAGGGGCGCACGAAGGATGTCATCATCGGCGAATCGGGCGAGAACATCTACCCGGATGAGCTGGAAGACGTGTTTTCCGGCATCGACGGCGTAGATCAGCTGTGCGTGCTGGGTGTGAAGCCCGAAGGCAGCGATTACGAAAGGATCGCCCTGGTGCTGAACGTCGGCTCGCACTACGGCGATGAAAAATTCCTGCTGGATTTATCCCGCAGGGTACAGCAAAAGAACAAGCAGATGCCGCCGATGCGGCGCGTGCAGCTGGTCTACGCCACGCCGGAGGCGCTGCCGCTGGTCAGCGGGATCAAGGTAAAGCGCATCCAACTGCGCGAAATGCTGCTGAAACACAAGGTGGCCTACCGCGCGCTGACTGCCCAGGGTGCGGGCGAAGCCGTAGCGCCCCAGCGCCAGGAAGACCTGCCCCAGCCTGACACCATGGCGGTTGACCTGAAAATGGAAGAGATCCGCGACAAGGTGCGCCATGCGTTCGCCGAAGTGCTGGAAATGGATATCGCCAATATCGGCGACGACGCGCACTTCATCGATGAGCTGGGCGGCGACAGCCTGCAGAGCCTTGGCGTATCGCTGAAGGTGGAAGAGCTGTTCAGCGTGATGATCCCGCAGGAGCAGTACGCATCCTGCACCAGCGTAAGCGACCTGTCCGCCGTGATTTACCAGCTGCTGCAGGGCGACGCGCCCTACAACGCGGAGGTCGCCCGCGAAGAGGGCAAGGAGCTAAAGCCGATCACCCGGTTTGAAGATACGCCGGAATTCGCGGCGTTCCAGCTGCGGCTTAAATCCATGGAAGGCCAGAAAAACCCGTACTTCGTGTGCCATGAATCCCCGCTGATGGATACCTCCCTGATGGACGGGCGCGAGGTGCTGAACTTCGGCAGCTACAACTATGTGGGCATGTCAGGCCGCAAGGAAACGATGGAGGCTGCGAAGGCCGCCATCGACAAGTACGGCACATCGGCAAGCGGCAGCCGCCTGCTGGCCGGCGAAAAAAGCCTGTACCAGGAGCTGGAAAAGGAAATTGCCAGCTGGAAGCACTCGGAATCGGCGCTGGTGCTGGTGGGCGGGCATTCCACAAACGTGACCATCGTGGGCAACTTCTGCGGGCGGGATGACCTGATCGTGTATGACGCGATCTCGCACAACTCCATCCAGGAGGGGTGCCGCCTGTCCGGCGCGACCAGCAAGCCTTTCCCGCACAACGACGCGGAAGCGCTGGAAGGCATCCTGCGCGCGCAGCGGGATAAGTTCGCCAAGGTGCTGATCATCGTGGAAGGCGCGTACAGCATGGATGGCGATATCGCCCCGATCCCTGCGTTCGTGGCGCTGAAAAAGAAGTACGGCTGCTTCCTGCTGGTGGATGAGGCGCACTCCGCGTGCGTCATCGGGCGCACCGGCGGCGGCGTCGATGAATATTTTGGCCTTGCGCATGATGATATCGACATCAAAATGGGCACCCTTTCCAAGGGGCTTGGCACATGCGGCGGGTATCTGGCCGGACGGACCGTTTTGATTGAGTACCTGCGCTACAACTTGCCGGGGTTTGTGTTTTCGGTGGGCATTTCGCCCCCGCTGGCCGCCGCAACGCTGGCCGCCATACGCCAGCTGCGCGAGAATCCGCAAATCATCGCCGACCTGCAGCGCAACATCCGCGTGTTTGTAGAGGGGGCGCACAGGCGGAACCTCAACACCTGCCTGGCCGGCGAAACGGCGGTCATTCCGGTCATGGTGGGGCAGGATGAAGACGCCTTCATGCTCTCCACGGCGCTGGGCGAAAAGGGCGTGTTCGTGCCGCCCGCCGTATACCCCGCCGTGCCCAAGAACAAGGCGCGCCTGCGCTTTTGCGTGATATCCGAACACAAGCCCGAGCAGATTGAGCACGCGCTGGATGTGCTGGTGGAAACGGCGGCGGAGATGCAAATTTCTCTGCCGGAGAGTGTAGGGGGGACACGTCCCCCCTACAAGACCCCCCTCACGCCTTTCCAGGCGTGAAAGGTAGACAAACCTGACGGTTTTTCTGTCCGTTCGGCGGCAAAGCCGCCGATGCCGGATTGAAGTCGAGGGGTTTGAGAACCCCTCGAGCACCCCAGGCTGGGCGCGTTCCCGAAATTCATGGAATTTCGGATTCACCCGCCGTTTTAAGCTGATGCTGGGAATCGACCACGAAGGAGGTACACCCTGATGGAAGGTTATAGCCTTGGTGTGTTGCTGCCGGAGATGCGGCTGGACTTCTGGGATTCGCTGTGGCATGGACAGATCGCCACGGTCAGCGCGCTCACAAGGCGGCTGTCCGTGCTGAAGCTGCCCCTTTCGGCGGATGCGCCGTGCATGCGGTGCTCCCTGCGCCTGAAGCACGGGGATGCGTACCTGGACCAGATCTGGCGCTATGGCCGGGACAGGCTTCGCGTGGCGATAGGCAACCTTTTGCCCGATGAAAACAGCGGCGTTGTATACGGCGTGTGCCGCCTGACGCCCAGGCATGTGTACATCCTGGCCTGCGCGGCGGATGACATGCACCCGGATACGCTGGTAGAAAGGGCGCAGCAGGACATCGGCAAGCTGATCGAGGCGCTTAGCCAGTACCTGGATTTGGAGAGCGAGCTCAAAGAGATCGGGCCGGTGGAACCGCTTTCGGGGCTGACCGGGGGAAAATGAAATGTGTGGGAGCTGCCGCAGCGGCTCCTTTTCTATGCTGACCAAGGGCATGAAAGGCTGGTGCGGCATGACAGCGTTTGACCTGATGAACAGCGTATACCAAAGGCTTTGCCAAACATCCGCCGCCCTCCGGCAGATGCTGACGGCGGAAGGTTTCCGGCATACGCACGGCTTTTACAACAACCATTCCGTAAAGCGGGGCGGCGTGTTCGTAACCGAGCACTACCCGATTCCCGTCATTTCGGTTGATGGCATCGGCGACATAGGCATCGATATCGAAAACATTTGGTTTGAGGCCGCATTGCCAAGGGAAAAGGCGCTTCAATTTGATTACCGGCAGGTCGCGGGCATGCAGTTCGAACTGTACGGCGCGGTCCATTTTCTTGATGACCTGTGCGATGGGAATGCGCCCGCCGATCAAATTGTCGAGTGCATCAAGGAAAGTGGCGAGGAGAAATTCTGCATGCTGTTTACGTTTGGGGAAAGCGTGGATTTGTCCGCTTTGACCGCGCTGGTGCGCTTGTTTGATCAATAGGCAAATCATCCAAGCAAAAGGGGCCGCTGTGAATCCAGCAGCCCCTTTTTTATCGTCTTGCTTTTTACAGCGTATCCTTAAACCACTGCACCGTCTTCTCCGCCAGCTCATTGTACAGCGTCAGATCGCCGGTGAACACGTTGAATGTGTGGTCCGCGCCTTCGATCAGCGCCTTTTCGCGCACTTCGCCGCCCACGGATTCCATGATCAGGTCCAGGTCGGTCAGCGGCACAACGTCATCCAGGCTGCCGGCCAGCGCCAACGTCGCGCCCTTAAATGCCGCCAGCTCTTCGGCAATCTTGATGCTATGCACTTCTTCAAACCAGTTGACAGACAGGTTCAGCGGCGAGCGCCAGCCCAGGTCCATCACGGTGAAGCCGTTCGCCTTGGCATCCTCATACTGGCTATCGATGAAGAAGCTCATATCCACCGCGCCGGCCCAGGTGACCAGGCTTTTGATGGCGGGGTTGCGCGATGCGGCCAGCATCGCTACGGTGCCACCCTGGCTCCAGCCCAGCACGCCCACGCGCTCCGGGTCAATCTGAGACATCGCCTGCATGTAAGCGATGACGGTGTTGCCGTCTTCCATGCCGCTGGTCAGGGTGTAATTGACATAATCCTCTTTGCTGTCGCCGTTGCCGACGAAGTCAAAGCGCACGCTGGCAATGCCGGCTTCGGCCAGCATCGGGGCCAGCATCTTGTAGCCGTCGCCGGCCTCATCGCGGCTGGAGCCGGTGCCATGGTACATCACAACGAACGGGAACGGGCCGTCACCCTCGGGCAGGCAAATCGTGGCGGGGATCTCCCAGCTTTCGCCGGGGATCAGGTCGACGGTTTCTTCCGCCAGGGACAGCGCGGCGGGGATCAGCATCAGCAGAACCAGAACGAGCGACAATGCCTTCTTCATGTGTGCCTCCTGAAATTTTTGCCTATGGTCGCTGCCAGTATAGCAAAAGGTTCACAGAAAGTCCATCCTGGCGGGGGCAAAAACATCCACCACGCTGCCGTGAGAAAGGCACACCGTGCCGTGCGGCGCGCCGGGCGCAAAGCGGATGGTATCACCCGCGGATACCTCGCGCGCCTCGCCATCGTTGGTGAAGCGGAACTTGCCGGATGCTATGTACGTCACCTGCTCATGCGGGTGGGTGTGCTCCGCGCCGACCGCGCCCGCTTCGAATGTGACCTCCACGATCATCATCTTTTCCGAATGCGCCAGCACCTTGCGGGTTACGCCCTCGCCCGCAGGCGCCGCAACCACATCCGCCGAAAATACGAACTTCCCGTTCATTGCTTGAACACCTCCTCTGCCAGCCTGTGGATATCATCCCATCTTGCGGAAAAGAACAGCTTGTACCCGGCGCACAGCCGGTTTTGGCTCGGCCCATCCCCCATGAAAGGCTCGCGGTCGCGGCGGCACCCGCCACGGCACAGCCTGAAGTACGGGCAGCCGGAACAGCCCTCCGCAACCGGGTGCGACATGCGCACAAACCGCTCCGCCACCTCCGATTTGGCCAGCGACTGGAACGATTTTTCCTTCACCGACCCCATGCGCCAGTCATCAATCACATAGAAATCGCACGGATAGCATGAGCCGTCCGCCTCCAGCAGGAAGTAGCGGCCGCAGGTGCCGCGCATGCCGCAGTGCTCGGGCGGAACGCCGCGCACCATCTGCAGCAGGTTGTCAAGGTTGCGCACGCTGACCGGCTGCCCCCGGCGGAGGGCGCGGGCGTACCGGTCAAACGTATCGATCATGAACTGGCCGTAACTTTCGGCGGTCAGGGAGTGCGGGCCGGGCGGCTCGCCAAAGCCATCGATGCAGGGGATGAACTGCAGATACCCATAGTGCGCCAGCGCGTCGAACACCTCCGCGCCGCGCCGCGCCACCTGTTCCGTCACCACCGTCAGGATGTTGACATCCGCGCCGTGTTGCTTCAGCTTGTCAATGCCCGCCACCACGGCATCGTATGTGCCGTGGCCTGCGGCATCCATGCGCATGCCGTTGTGGGTTTCCCGGTCGCCATCCAGCGATACGCCGATCAGAAACTTTTCCGCCGCGAAGAACGCGCACAGCTCGTCCGTCAAAGCGAAGCCGTTGGTCTGTATCGCGTTGTGCACGGTAAGCCCCCGGCCGTTGTATTTCCTTTGCAGCCGCACCGCGGCGCGGTAGAAGTCTATCCCGGCAAGCGTCGGCTCCCCGCCCTGGAACGCGAAGGAAATCTGCTGATCGGCATAGGCGAACGCGCGGCGGATCAGCACCTCCAGCGTGTTAAGATCCATCACGCCCAGCGACTTTTGCGCGCGGTTCTTCGCCACATCTTCATAAAAGCAATAGCGGCAGCGCAGGTTGCACAGGCCGGATACGGGCTTGATCATCAGCGACATCGGCGGCATGGTTCATTCCCCCATCGCAATTTTAAACGCGGTTTGCAGCGCGGCCAGCTTTTCCCGCGCGGCAGCCTGCGTCTCCCCGGCGGCGGAGTAGTACACCTTCATTTTCGGCTCTGTGCCCGACGGGCGAACCGCCACGAACGACCCATCCGGCAGCGCGTATTTCAGCACATCGGATGGGGGCAGGCCGTCAAGCCCGGCGAAGTAATCCAGCAGCACGGCGTCAGGTGCGATTGCCGCGCCGCCGAGCGCGCGCAGCTTGCTGAGGATTGCGTCGGTGCGCGCCATGTCCGCCATTTCGGCGGAATCAAGCGCGTCCGCGACCGCGCCGTGGCGGGCAAACAGCGTATCCAGCGCGTCCACCAGCGTGCGGCCCTCCGACTGGTGCCAGGCGGCCATCTCCGCGATCAGCAGCGACGACACCACGGCATCTTTATCCCTGGCATGCGTGCCGCACAGGTACCCGTAGCTTTCCTCATAGCCGAACACGAAGGTGTGCGCGCCGGTTTTTTCAAACTCGCCGATCTTTTCGCCGATGTACTTGAACCCCGTCAGCGTTTCCATTACGGTTAGGCCCGCCGCGCGGGCCACGCGCGCGCCCAGGTCGCTGGTGACGATGGTTTTGATAGCCGCGCCGTTTTTGGGCAGCGGTTTTGTCATTTTGATGATGAAATCCATCAACAGCGCGCCCATCTGGTTGCCGGTGATCAGAACGTATTCCCCCCGGTGGCGCACCGCCGCGCCCACGCGGTCGCAGTCCGGGTCGGTGCCCAGCACCAGCGCGGCGCCTTCCGCTTTCGCCTGCGCGATGGCCGGCAGCAGCGCCGCACGATCCTCCGGGTTGGGGCTTTTGACGGTGGGAAAGTCCCCGTCGGCATCCCACTGCGCGGACACGACGGACGGCTCAAACCCCGCGCGCCACAGCACATGCGGTACATAGCCCGCGCCCGCGCCGTGCAGCGGCGTGTACACCAGCGACAGCGACTGCTTCGCGATGGGGTCGCGCAAGCGGGACTGCAACAGCACCGCATCAAAGAACTGCTTGCGGATGGAATCCGGCACGGGGCGGGCAGCGCCCTGCGGCGGGGCGGGCGCGGGGTCATCCGGCGCGCCTTCCATCTGCGCGGCGACGGCCTCGGCCTCATGCGGCACCAGCTGGCAGCCGTCGCGGTTGTACACCTTGTAGCCGTTGTATTCCTTGGGGTTGTGGCTGGCCGTGACCACCACGCCGCCCGCGCAGCCAAGCTGCCTTACCGCGAAAGACAGCACCGGCGTGGGCGTCGGCTCGGGAAACAGGTACACGGGCAGGCCCGCCTCGGCAAACACATCGGCGGCGGCGCGCGCAAACTGGCGCGACAGGTGCCTGGTATCGTGCGCGATGACCACGCCGCCGCGCCGCGCAAAGCCTTCATCCGCCTGAAGCAGCGCCCGCGCCACCCCGCGCGATGCCCGCGCCACGGTGCGCGCGTTCATTTGATTCGGACCCTCGCCCATGATACCGCGCAGGCCGCCCGTGCCGAATGCGATTGCCATGCGGTGACCCCCCTTTGTTCGCTCATAAAAACAGTATACCATGCGCGCGCGGATGTTTCAAAGGGCGCATGGCCGGGTAGATAAAAGCAAACAAATCACCAATGGATGAAAAGGAGGCCGTCCGATGCTAAAGAATCCAAGAACCTTTTTGAAATGTGAAACGTGCGGTAATATCGTCGGCGTGGTTGAAGACGCCGGCGCGCCCCTCGTCTGCTGCGGAAAGCCGATGTCCCCCCTTACCCCCAACACCGTGGATGCTTCCAAGGAAAAGCATGTGCCCGTTGCCACGCGCGATGGGAATTGCCTGACCGTCAAGATCGGCGCGGCGCCGCACCCGATGACGGGCGAACACCACATTGCCTGGGTCGTCGCGGCGGAAGGCCCGCTTACCCAGCGGATGAAGCTTGCCGAAACCGGCGCGCCGGAGGCCGCGTTCCGGGTGGGCGACGGCAATATCACCGTGTACGCCTACTGCAACCTGCACGGCCTGTGGGCCGCCGAGGTGCCCGCCGCCGAGCCTATCTTTGGTGAATCCGTATGCTCCGCCGAGTTCAGCGAGGGCTGCACGGAATAACATACCCGGTTTGTGCTGCCGCCCGTGATTCGCATCGCGGGCGGTTTTCTTTTGCCCCGCGGGATTGCTTTCCTCCTTGTAAAGTGCTATAATGCAGCAAATGAGAACAAATGTTCATGGAGGAATACAAATGACGCGAGAACAGGTAGATGCTCGCTTATTCGCATATCGGCATAATGTTGGACGGGCGGCCCATCTGCGCGAAGAAATCAAACACACGGAATACCTATGCGACCGGGAGGCACACCGGCGGGCGGAGCTTGCGGTATCTACAACAAAGCCCCCCGCCGAAGTGCCCGGCGGCAAGAAAATCACCGATGTGACCGGCAGCACAGCTGCGTACCTGGCCGATACCCAGCCCACCCCGGAAGCGCGCACGCTGGCGCAAAACCTGGAAAACATGCAGCTGGAGCTGTACAAGCTGCTGCGCGACATCGCCCTGGTGGATGGGTGGGTCAAATGCCTGTCCGAAATGGAGAAACAGGTTTTGGCGTGGCGGGTATTCGATGGATGCGCATGGCTGGATGTTGCCGCGCTGTACGAAAAGGCGTACGGGCAGATCTGCGTGGAAAAAACCCTTTTGCGAAAGAAAGCCCAAGCGATGGAAAAAATATACAGGGCCGCGCTGTAGAAACGGACGCGCGCCGCTTCCCTCTTTACAGGCCGCAAAAAGATGGGTACAATACAGATATACTTTCCCCCATAGGAGGAACAGCATGCGGCATTTCCACTACGAAGGCAAAACGCTGCGCGAGGCGCGCTTTCCGCTGGGCGGGATCGGCGCGGGCTCGGTCAGCATAGACGGTGGCGCGCGCCTGGTCGACTGGGAAATCATGAACAGGCAAAATAAGGAAAGCTACAACGGCTTTTCGCACCTGGCCGTAAAGGCCGAACAGGGCGGAAAGCTGCTTTCTGCGCGCGTGCTGAACGGCCCGCTGCCATCCCCGTACATGGGCAAGGGCATTCACCCGTTCGGCGGGTACACATACGGCCCCGCGCGGGAAACGATGGCCGGCGTGCCGCATTTTTCGGATGTGCAACTGACAGGCCGCTTCCCGGTGGCGGAATACGGTTTCGCCGGCGATTTTCCCGGAAAGGTGCGGCTGACGGCGCTGAGCCCCTTTGAGCCGGGCAACGACTTTGACTCATCCCTTCCCCTGGCGATGTTTGAGGTCGCCATTGAAAACGATACGGATGCCCCCATCGATTATTCCATCGCGTTCACCGTTGCCAACCCGGACCTGAAGGCCCCCGTCAACCTGCTGCCGGAACCCGGCGTGCTGCTGCTGACGAACGGGCGCGGACGCGGCCCCGAGCAGGAATACACCGCCGATTTCGGCGAGGTATGCGTCGCGACGGATGCAAAGGATATCAGCAGCCAGCAGCACTGGTTTCGCGGCAACTGGTTTGACAGCCTGAACGTGTTCTGGCAGGATTTCGCGCGCCCGGGCCGCCTGCCGCAAAGGAGCCTTGAGCACCGGGAAGCCGGCAGCGACGCGGGCGGCCGCGCGAAGGAGCACGGCGTGCTGTGCGCACACATCAGCGCCGCGCCGGGCGAAACGGCCACGGTGCGCTTTGCGCTTTCCTGGTACTACCCCTATTACGAGCACTATTGGGGCGAGGCGCCGCAGAAGGGCAGCGTATGGTGCAACTGGTATGCGACTGAGTTTACCGGCGCGCAGCAGGTGGCGCGGTACGGCCTGACGAACTGGAACAGGCTGCGCGGCGCGGCGGATGCGTTTGTGGATGCGATGTATACCGCAACGCTGCCGGAAGAGGTTATCGACGCGGCGGTATCCACCCTGGCCGTGCTGAAAAGCCCCACCTGCCTCAGGCTGGCGGACGGCAGCTTCTGGGCGTGGGAAGGTTCGCACGCGCGGGACGGTTCCTGCGAGGGGTCGTGCCAGCATGTTTGGAACTACCAGTATGCGCTGCCGATGCTGTTTCCCGGCCTGGAGCGCTCCATGCGCACGCTCGAATTCACCTATAGCCTCAAACCCGATGGCGGGATGCCCTTTCGCCTGCGGCTGCCGCTTGGCGCGCCGCCCAGTTGGTTCCGCCCCTGCGCGGACGGGCAGCTGGGCACCCTGATCAAGACATACCGCGAATGGAAGCTGTCCGGCGACACTGGGTGGCTGCGGGGCCTCTGGCCGTCGGTAAAGAAGGCGCTTTCGTACACATGGAGTAAGGACAACCCCGACCTGTGGGACCCGGACAAGTCAGGCGTGCTGACCGGCCGCCAGCACCACACGCTGGATATGGAGCTTTTCGGCCCCAACAGCTGGCTGACCGGCATGTACCTGGCCGCGCTGGAAGCCTCCGCGCGGATGGCAGATGCCATGGGCGAGCCTGATTTTGCCGCCGAATGTCGCGCCATCAAGGAAAAGGGCATGCGCGCGGTGGAAGAGACGCTGTTTAACGGCGAATACTACCAGCAAACGGTGGATCTTTGCGACAAGGCGGTGGTTTCGCGGTTTGGCGCGGAATCAAGCTACTGGAACGAAGAGGGCGGCGAAATCAAGTACCAGATCGCGGGCGGCTGCTCCGTAGACCAGCTGCTGGGCCAGTGGCACTCAGACCTGTGCGGCCTGGGCGATCTGCTGAACCCCGCGCGCGTTCAAACCGCGCTGAAGGCGCTGTATAAGCACAATTTCAAGGCGCGCCTTGGCGATGTGTTCAACCCGTGCCGCCTGTACGGCCTGGAAGATGAAGCCGGCCTGCTGATCTGCTCCTACCCGGAAGGCGCGTACCGCCCGAAAATTTCCGTGCCGTACGCGGAAGAGACAATGCACGGGTTTGAGTACGCCGCGGCCTGCCACATGATTTTGCGCGGACTGGAAGAAGAGGGGCTAAGCGTGGTGCGCGCTGTGCGGAGCAGATACGACGGCGAACGCCGGAACCCCTGGAACGAGATCGAATGCGGCGGGAACTACGCGCGCTCGATGGCCGCGTGGGCGCTGGTGCCCGCGTATCAGGGGCTTTCGGTGGATTTGACCGAAGGGGCCGTATCCTTCTCCCCGCTGCACCCGGAAAAGCCGCACAAAAGCCTGTGGGCGTTTGGCGGCGCGTGGGGCACGGTTGAGATCGGCGGCGGCGCGTTCACGATGAAAGTGCTGGGCGGAAAGCTTTCGCTGCGCAGCCTTGCGCTGCCCACGCTGCCTATCGGTTGGACCGTCAGGAAGGACGGCGCAGCCGTTCCGCACGAAACGGCCGGGAGCAAAGCCATTTTTGCCGGTGAAATTACGCTGATGCCCGGAGAGGCTCTGCATAGCTGAGGAAATAAGATGAACAACCGCCACCATCACCAACTGACGGAAAAAGAAAAGGTCTTTTCCGATTCGCTGCACTATATCATCGAAGCTACGCAGATCGGACTTTGGGACTGGCACCTGCCCAGCGGCAAGGTGATCTACAGCCGCCAGTGGGAAAAGATACTGGGCTATGAAGAAGGCGAGCTTCCGCAGGATGTGTCATCCTGGGAAAACGCCGTGCTGCCGGAAGACCTTGCGCTGGCGGAAAAGGCCGTGAACGATTACGTTGAGGGCCGCTCTGACAAGTACGAGGCGGAGTTCCGCATCGTATGCAAGGATGGCACGGTCATCTGGGCGCAGGATAAGGGCTCCCTTACCGAATGGGACAGCGAAGGCAGGCCCGTCCGCCTGGTTGGCGTGCTGCAAAGTATTGAGCGCATCAAAAAAACCGAAGAGGCGCTGAAAGAGCAGAAGGCGCAGCTTGACTTTGTGGCCAAGATGTCCGAGCTTGGCGCGTGGGATTGGGATCTGACAACCCAGACCATCACATACAACGATGAGTACCTCAGCATGCTGGGCTATACGCAGGATGAGATCACCGGCAGCATGACCGAGTGGGAACAGTTCAACCATCCGGAGGATCTGATCAAATCCTCGCAGCTGCTGGATGAATACCTGGCCGGCCAACGGGATGACTATGTGTGCGAAATCCGCATGCGCCACAAGGACGGCCATTACGTTTGGACGCTGGACATGGGCCGCATTGTGGAATGGGATGAAAGCGGCGCCCCCACCCGCGTGCTGGGCGGGCATCTGAACATCGACCGCCTCAAGCGCGCCGAAGAAAAGCTGCAGGAAGCGCTGGTCGAAATCGAAAAGCGCAACCAGGGCCTGGAAGGCGAAATACAGGAGAAAATGCGCGACCTGGAAAAGCGCGATGAACTGCTGGGCGCGGTGAACAGCGTGGCTTCCATGCTGCTGAGCGCCGATGCCGCCGATGATTTTGGCATGACAATATGGCGGTGTCTGAAGCTGCTGGGCGAATCCGTGCGGGGGGACCGCGCGTACATTTGGGAAAACCGTGTGGTAAACGGCGAGCTGCACTGCACGCAAATACACGAATGGTCCGAAGACGCGCCGCCGCAGCAGGGGAACGATCTGACAGTGGATATTTCCTATGAAGAAGCGATTCCATCCTGGGAATCCACGCTGGCGGTCAACCGGTGCGTCAACGCCATCGTGCGCGATATGCTGCCGGCCGAACAAAAGCAGCTGATGCCGCAGGGCATTCTATCGCTGCTGATCGTGCCCATCTTCATGCACGGCGAGTTCTGGGGGTTCATCGGGTTTGACGACTGCAAAAGGGAGCGCCTTTTTGGCGAAATGGAGGAGAACATCCTACAATCGGCAGGGCTGCTGATCAGCGCGGCGATGCTGCGCAACGAGATCAACAGAAACCTTGAAATCGCCAAGGAGCAGGCCACCCTAAGCGCGCAGGCGAAAAGCTCTTTCCTGGCCAACATGAGCCACGAAATCAGAACGCCCATGAACGCAATCATTGGCATGACGACCATCGCCAAGGCCGCCGCCGACCGCGCCAAGGTGGATGATTGCCTCATCAAAATCGAGGGCGCATCCAGGCACCTGCTGGGGCTGATCAATGATATCCTGGATATGAGCAAAATAGAGGCCGACAAGGTAGAGCTATCCAGCGAAGAGATTGACACCCGCCGCATGATCGACAATGTGCAGTCCATCTCCGCCTCGCGCGCTGCCGAAAAGGGGCTTAATTTCATCGTGACCGTCGCGGATGACGTGCCGGAAACCATCATCAGCGATGAGCTGCGGCTGTCTCAGGTGATCACAAACCTGCTGTCAAACGCCGTCAAGGTCACGCCAGACGGCGGCGAGGTGCGCCTGTCCGTCAGGCAGCAAGGGCTGGAAAACGGGGTTTCGACGCTGTGCATCAGCGTGGAGGACACCGGCATAGGCATCGCGCCCGAAAAGCAATCCCTTCTTTTCAACGCGTTTGAGCAGGTAGAGCGCGGCGTTTCCCGCAAATACGGCGGCACGGGGCTGGGCCTTGCGATCAGCAAGCGCATTGTAGAGCAGATGGGCGGCCAAATCCATGTGGAAAGCGATGCGGGGAAGGGCAGCCGGTTTATTTTTACCGTGCCGGTAAGACTGGGCACGGCGCAAAAGAACAAGCCGCGCGCGGAAGAAATTTCGCCCGCGTCATTCAACTTTGCGGGCAAGCGGCTGCTGCTGGTGGAGGATATCGAGATCAACCGCGAGATCGTGATCGCGCTGCTGGAAGACAGCGGCATCATCATCGACAGCGCAGAAAACGGCCTGGTCGCGTGCGAAAAGATGGAGCAAAGCCCGGACGGGTACGACATTGTGTTCATGGATATCCAGATGCCGGAGTTGGACGGGCTGGGCGCGACGCGGCGCATCCGCCAGATGCCGTACCCGGGCGCGAAAGGGGTGCCGATCATCGCGATGACGGCGAACGCTTTTGTGGAAGATATTGAGCAGTGCAAGGCCGCCGGGATGAATGACCATATTGCCAAGCCCATCAATTTGGATGAGGTTTACCGGAAGATGGCGATGTATCTGTTTTGACGGGAAATACGGATCAGAGGCTGCCCGCGTGTATCATGCACGCGGGCAGCCGTAATTTGCGACGATGTGCCACAGCTGCTTCACGCGCTGGAGCAGTCCCGGCGGGGTGCTGAATGCCGCCCACCGATCGGGGTGTTCAACTGCGGAGCGCGCCGCATGGGCTATGACGGCGGCATCCAGGGTAGCGGAACTGTTCCCCGCTTCCAGCACTGCCTTTTGCGCAATATCCCGCATCACCGGCCCGCGGAAATTTTCGTCTATTTCTTCGATAGGCACGCTGCGCCGCGGAATCCATCGGATGGGGATGTTGTATTTTCGGGATAGCGCAAGGAACTGCTCTTCCACCGCCGTGCCGCGAAATGCCTCATCCACGGATACGGCATCCACATCCGCCGCTAGATCGATATGCCCATGCACTTGCGCTTCAATGGTTCTGCTTTCGTCGCGGCCATTTTGGGGCGGGCGCGCGGAAGAGCCTTCATACAGCAAACGGATTGCCTCTTCGGGTCCGCATGGAATGGCGTCAAGCAGCCTCCCCGTATTCATGGCATCTTCCAGCACCGCGCGGGCCATGGAAAGAAACGCCCCCTGCGTGCCGTATACATCGGGAAGCGTCATGCTGTCGCCAAAGGTAAAGGTGCAGCGGCCAAGAACCCTATTGCTCAGCACAAAATCGCAACAGCCAAACCTGGGGGCCGCGCCGTCAAAAAAATTCAGCAGGTTCAGCGCGCCGTACTTCGGGCGCTCTTCATTGCATGCCCCAGGGGCATGGTAGGCCTCCCCAAACATCCGCTTTTCCCATAGATCGCGGTCGCCGCCGGGGTAGGCCGTTACGCCGCCGTTTGAAATGCGGGTAACAAACTGATTGCGGTATACGCCATCCGCGATGAGGTTTTCGATTACCGTTTTTCCGTTTTCGCAGATGCGGTATGGGTGAAAGCAGATCGATACCTTGCTGTGGCCAAGCATCTGCCTGGCAAAGGTTTCAGGGCTGAAAGGCATGCCGCGCAGAGCCTCCGCCAGCCATTCCCTGTCGCGGGATTCGGCGGCCTTCGCTTTTCCCCTAACAAAGGCGATTGCCTTTTCGTTGTTTGGGGTGAGGTTAGCGGTCATTCAACGATTCCCCTTCATGCTGGAACTTCGACAAGTAAAGAAAGGGGCCGCCGAAGCCGCCCCATCCCGTTGCCGTCACGCCTTCCTGGCATCCCATAGCCCCGGGTCCGTTCCCAGAATCCTGGCCAGCGCTTCCAGGAAGAAATAGTCGCCGTACACGATGTTGACATGCCGCCCGTTGCCGTCGTCATGGTAGGCGGCGGTGCACTTTTGCAGCACGCCGAACGTATCCAGGGTGTAGTCGGCGCACAGTTCATCCATCGCGCGCAGCATCTTGACCGCGGCATCGCGGTACAGCGGCGCTTCCAGCGGCGGCACGGCGTCCGCCAGCATCAACAGGCCGCTGGCGGCGCAGGCGCCCGCGATGTTGTCAAAGCGCTCTTCATTGCGCGGCTGGCGGAAGTCGCAGTCAATCAGCCCGTCCGGCCTGATATTGGCGATGAAATAATGCGCGATGCGCTTTGCGGTGTTCAGGTAGTCGGCGTTGCCGGTGTTGCGGTGCGCCAGCGTGAACCCGTGCAGCGCCCACGCCTGCCCGCGCGTCCAGCTGGAGCCGTTCTCATACCCCTGGCCGCCGCGCGTTTCGACCACCTCGCCGGTGCGCGCGTCCATCACCACGATGTGCTCGCTGGAGCCATCCGGGCGGATGAAATTGCGCGTCGCCATCTCGATGTGGCGGTCGGCCATGGCGGCGTAGCGCGGGTCTTCGGTGTATTCGGTGGCCCAGTACAGCAGCGGCAGGTTCATCATCGTATCGATGATGGACCAACCCTCGCGGCCCTTGCCGTTCCACGCGCGGATGAACCCGGCGGGGTTGTAGCGCCCGGCCAGCAGGTTCGCCGCGTGGTGCACCACGGCCGCCTGCGTTTCATCGCCGGTGATGCGCCATTCCGCCCCGAAGGACAGCAGGTACATGAAGCCCACATCGTGGTGCAGCCCATGGTGCACCGCCAGTTCCTCTTTCAGCAGCGCCTGCGTACGGCGGGCCTCACCTGCAAACGCGCCATCCTTGGTGGCGGCGTACAGCTGCCACATCAGTGCGGGCCAGAAGCCGCCCGTCCACCAGCTGTTGCGCTCCGACGGCGATGGCAGCCACTTGTCCCTGACGCCCCGGTACGGCAGAATGCCCGCCTGCGCCGCATTTGGAATCTGGGCCGCGTATTTGCGCGCGATCTTGTCAAAGGTTGATTCCGCCCAAGCTTTCATCCCTTGTCCCTCCCATATGGCGCGATGCGCCGTTTGCTGCATTTCATTCGACCCTGTGCCGTGCGATTCCTGCGCAAGGAGGAGTTCGGCGCGGGGCGGGCGAACATTTACGGCACAATACAATTTGGAGGCCGCCGTGAACGTATCGCTGCACCGGGAAATCCCGCTGAACACGGAATATGATGTGATCGTCGCGGGGGGAGGGCCCTCCGGCTGCGCCGCCGCCGTCGCCTCCGCAAGGGGCGGCGCAAGGACACTTTTGATCGAAGCCACCGGCGCGCTGGGCGGCATAGGCACGAGCGGGTTGGTGCCCGCGTGGTGTCCGTTCAGCGATGGGGAGAAGATCATCTATAAGGGCATCGCCGAGGAGGTGTTTACCCTCACCAAGCGGGAGATGCCGCACATCGCCCGGGACGCCGCAGACTGGGTGCCCATCGACGCGGAGGTGCTCAAGCGCGTGTATGACCGGCTGGTCGCGGGGGCGGGGGCGGATGTGCTGTTCCATACCTTTATTGGCGGGGTGGAACTGGACGGGGACCGCATCAGCCATGTCATTGCCGTGAACAAGGCAGGGCTTTCCGCGTACCGCGCGCCGGTATATGTTGATTGCACAGGGGATGCAGACCTTGTCGCGCACGCGGGCCTTTCCTTCGAATACGGCGACGGCGCAAGCGGCGAGGTGCAGCCCGCCACGCACTGCTTTACCGTGACCAACGTGGATGAGTACGCGTACCGCACCGGCCCCACGGTGCACATGAGCAAGAAGGACTGCGCGATTTACGACATCGTGCGATCTGACAAGTACCCGCTGGTGGTGGATGGGCATTCGTGCAACTGTCTGGTGGGGCCGCGCGCGGTCGGGTTCAACGCGGGCCATCTGTGGGAGGTCAACGCCACCGACCCGGCAAGCGTATCCAAGGCGCTGCCGCTGGGGCGCGAGCTTGCGCGCCAGATTCACGAAGGGCTGAAGGAATTTATGCCCGCGCAGTACGGCGCATCGCACCTGACGGGCACGGCGGCCGTGCTGGGCACGCGGGAATCGCGCCGCATCATTGGCGAATACCGCCTGACGCTGGATGACTACATGCAGCGCCGCTCCTTCCCCGATGAGATCGGCAGGAACTGCTACTTCATCGATGTGCACACGGCGCTGGGCGACCGGGAGAAGGTGCTCAGCGGCGAGCTTTCCGAAGAGGCGAACTGGGCCGGCTATGAAAAGGGTGAATCGCACGGGATACCGTACCGCTGCCTGCTGCCCAAGGGGCTCAAAAATGTTGTTGTCGCCGGGCGGACGATTGCCTGCGATCACAGCGTGCAGGGCAGCGTGCGCGTGATGCCGCCCGCGATGGTCACCGGGCAGGCCGCAGGCACGGCCGCCGCGCTGTCCGCGCTGGCCGGGGTGATGCCGCACGCGCTGGATGTGGGCATGCTGCGGGATAAACTGCGTGCGGACGGGGCGTATTTCCTATAAGGCAATACCGCACAGATAGCAAGTGCGCCGGCGAGATGATTTTTTGTCCAGGCGCGCTTGCGGAAACCGAAGGCGTAGCAGCGCTACGTCGAGCGTTTTTGCAAGTGTGAATGGGCGGAAAAGCATCCGCTCGCGTGCTTGCTATCTGTGCGGTATTGCCATAATGAAAGAGATTATGATTCAGTATCGTTCTATTGAGTACGGCGAATGCGAAAAAATTCGGGAGATGGACGCGTCGCAGTACATCGGCAGGGCATGGCGCAGCGTGGAGGGGGTACTGCGGCTGGTTGAAATTGGTTACCTTGACCCCGATTTCCCCGAAGGGTATGATAACCACCTGCGCCGCCTGCTGGAAACCGTGGAAAGCGGCGGCATTGCGCTTGGCGCGTTCGATTCTGGCGGCCACCTGATCGGTTTTTCGGCGCTTAACTTGGCTCCGCTTGGGGAACACGGCCAGTACGTTTTGCTGGATCAGCTGTTCGTTTCCAGGCCGTTTCGGGGCAAAGGCATCGGAAAGGGGTTGTTCCTGCGCACGGCAGATGAAGCCAAGAAGCGCGCCTGTCGGAAAATATACATCTGCGCGGGGTCATCCGAGGAGACAATCGCTTTCTACCGCGCAGTTGGCTGCACCGATGCCGCCGAGGTCATTCCGGCGCTTTACGAAGCCGATCCCCGCGATTTACAGCTGGAGTATACGCCGCAATAGCAGGCGGACAGTTGCGCTTTTTTCCCTCCGTTTACGTTTTTTTATGCTTTACATATCGCGGCGATGTGGTAAGCTATAGTGCAGCGACAGGGATTTCTTCAAAATCCCTTTATGGCGCGATACTTTTTAGTTTGCGCCGCAGATGGAAAAGGGGTAGATTCAGCAGCATGATGTCGTTCCTACGGTCAGTTTGGCAAAAAATAGTTTCATTTTTCCCGCAAAGAAAGCCGATTGTCAAGGTTGTGGAACCGCCGCCCGCGCACTATGTGGTGGTGGATCTTGAATGGAATCAGTACCCCAAATGGGTGCGCACGCCGGTATCCAAGGAAGGCGTGGTGATGCCGCATGAGATCATCCAGATCGGCGCGGTGAAGGTGGATGCGCAGTTTAATATCATCGATACATTCGTTGCGTGCGTGAAATTGCAGGGCCGCAGACGGCTTTCCAAGCATGTGGCGCGCGTGATCAACAAAACCCAGGAAGAGATCGACCAGGGCGAGGATTTCCCGGTGGCGTACGCGCACTTTTCCGACTGGAGCGCGGACGCGGAACGGTTCATCACCTGGGGCACCGACGATATCCGCGTGTTCCAGAACAACCTGGCCTATTACGGCATGGGCGCGCTGGACCCGCGCATGTGGTTTGACGGGCAGATGATCTACGCAAAGCAGGTGCGCGGAGACACCGTGCAAACGGCGCTTGCAAAGGCCGCCGAAACGCTGGGCGTTTATGAAGATGTGCAGTACCATGATGCGCTGGCCGATGCGTACATCACCGTCAGCGTGTGCCGCATGCTGCGCATGAAAGAGGGCATGCGCGAGCTGCGCCAGCCCAGGCCCCGGCCCCAGCAGGCCGAGCCGCAGCGGATCAGCGAAAACAAGCTTTTCATGAAGAAAAAGTTCGTATCCGCGGGCAGCGAGGGTGGGTTTGAAACCCGCGCGCTGTGCAAGCAGCACTGCCAGGCCGCCCCCGTGTGCTGCCCGGTGTGCGAAACCGTGATGCACCTGGAGCCCGGTCGCGTGGTCAGCGGCGACCGTTGGATGCGCATGGCCGAGTGCAAGGAGCACGGGCGTCATCTGGCGCGCTACCGCATCCGCCGCAAGGCCGACGGTGAATTTGTATGGACAAGAACGCTCTACGCGCAGGATGCGGAGCTTGCCCGCTATTTTGATGACAAGCTGGCCAGCGCCCGGCAGCAGCGCCCGCCCAGGCGGCACGCGCGGCCCAAGAAGCCTGCTATCCAGCAGGAAGCGGCGCCCGCTGCGCAATTGGCGCGCACTGCCGGCGGGGAGATGTAGCCCATGGCGAAGTACGAATCCACGCTGCGCGGGGATTTCCGCGATATCCTGGTGAAGATAGAGCAGGGCATCTTGCAGGGCAGCGCCACCGCAAACCTGGAAGACGGCAGCGATTACGAAAAGAACGGCGTGCGGCTGGCCGTGCGCGTGTATGAGCGCTACAGCATGTTGGGCGGCAACCGGCTGAGCCTGTCGGTAACGCTGCTGGACGCGGGCAACGGAGAGGTGTTCCTATCGGCGGTGACATCCGGCGGCAGCCAGGCGATGTTCTTCAAGGTGAACCGGTTTGGGGAAGGCGCTTTTCTGGAGAAGCTGATGGAAATTGTGCGGGATAACGGGTGGTGAGGGGACCCAGGAGGGACGCCAGGAGGGACGCCAGGGGCGCTGCCCCTGGACCCTGCTTAGGGGCCTTAGGCCCCTAAGAACCCCTTCCTTTTCGCCTCATGGCGGGAAGGGTTTTTTATTTTTGAAAGAATCCCTCCCCGCGCTCGTAGGCGCAGGCAGGGATTCTTAAGGGCCTTAGGCCAAAAAAGTAAGGATTTCTTGCGAAATCCTTTTTATGGCGCGATATCTTCGAATTCGCGCCGCGTGGGGGTCCAGGGGCAGCGCCCCTGGCGGTTTCTCACGCCCCTCAATAGTCAAACTCATTGTTCATAACGCGCACCTTTTCCCGCGTCACTTCCCCTTCATGCTTTTTCCTTATCTCGATGAGGTTCAGCACCGAATAGCCCCGCTTGCGCAGAAACCCCAGCATCGCATCGTTGCTGGGGTGCACATAGTTGTACAGCGTGTCCTCGCCGTAGGATGCGGCAAGGTTTTCGGCCTTGGCGAACAGCGCGGAGGCGATACCGCCGCGCCTGTGTTCGGGGGCGACATAGATGGATTCAACCCACACCACCGGCGCATCCACGCGGCACACCAGGTATCCGGCGCACCGCTCCCCTTCAAAGCAGAGGTAGATGGGGAAGCCCGCCTGAATGTATTCAAGGAATTCTTCTTTGGCGGCGGGCAGGTTTTCCCGCGCCGCGATGCCCTTGTAGCCTTTTAGCGCCACGCGGAATCCCGCAATCAGGGGCGCGATGGCATCGATATCCTGTGCCTCGGCCGTGCGGATGGTCATCTTCATTCACCCTTTATCGCTTTGTTCGGCTGTTTTTCGCACCGGCACCCATATCTCCGTTTTGAAGTCCGGCTTGCTAAAATCATAGCTTTCCTGCCATAGCATTTCCGGGCCGCCTGTCCATTCATAGCCGGATGTTTGCAGCCACTGCGAATAGATCCGCGCCCATGTTTCCTGCGTTTGAAAGGGCTTTTTCTCAACCGTCGTGAACACGGCCCAAGTGGATGCATCCACCTGCAAAACATCAAACCTGCCCTGAAACCTTTCCGGCATCGGCTGATGCATGACGACGCCGACATACAGGTTCAGTTCGGTGCCCTCGGCCGTTTTGTCCTGATAGTTGGCGTACACGTTCAAAATCCCCTTTGGTTCCTGCTGGGCATATTCCATCAGCACCAGCAAATCCTCTTGCCGCAGTTTTCTCCACACATCGGCGGTGTGCGGGTTGGGGCCATTGTAAATCAGCGGAATCCTGCCACCTGCGCCCATGATGAAAAACGCGCCCTTATCCACAATCCGATAGTCCATTTCGTCTCCTCCTTTAAGCACTAAATGAAAGGAGAGCGGCGGAAACGACTTCAGCGCGGCAGCGTTCCTTTTCGCCTGTGAAGGCGTTACCCCGTGCATGGCCTGGAACGCCTTGCAGAACGAATCCGGCGATTCATACCCCATTTGCACTGCGACATCCAGAACCGTTTCCCGGCCCGCCCGCAGCAATTCCGCAGCGCGCGAAAGCCTGCGCCTTCTAATGTACTCGCCAAGCGGCATGCCCGCCAGGAACGAAAACATCCGCCGGAACTGGTATTCCGAGCAGCCCGCAAGCTGGGCCAGGCGGCTATAGTCCATCTCACCGCACAGCTGCTGTTCAATATACCGCATCGCCTGATTCAGCCGCGCCATCGCGTCCATACCTTCCCCCCCCTTTCCACCGCAGTATAAAGGATGCAAAGAAAAAAAGCCCGACAGTTGCGGTATGGGTTTTGCCGCCTATAGGGTAAAATAAAAAGGCCGCCGCGCGGAAGCACCGCTTGCGGCAGCCAAGGATTCAATACCCCACATACAAAATATCCGGCACCCGCCGCGCAGACCCGTTCGCCGGGCGGTTGAGCACCTTGCCGTCAAAGTACAGCGTGGAGGAACCCCCGCCATCCAGGTTAAACGCGGTGACCGCGCCGTGCGATATCATGATTTCTTGCAGGCGCGCAAGCGACACCCCCTGCGAATACCCATCCTGCCGCCCATCCACCACCACCCACAGGTAGTGCAGCGGGCCAAGCTGGGCGATGGCGGTGCGGGGCTCCACCGCGCCGGTGTTGATGAAAAACGCATCGGGGATGGGCACTGCCTCGCC
The DNA here is from genome assembly GCA_031550535.1 of Eubacteriales bacterium. Taxonomy (GTDB): domain Bacteria; phylum Bacillota; class Clostridia; order Christensenellales; family Aristaeellaceae; genus Avichristensenella. The sequence continues at coordinate 22,308 of JAVBOM010000008.1, read as the reverse complement.
GTTTTCAACCAGCACCGGGCCGAACACGAAGCTTTGCCAGATGCCGTCTTCAATATAGCCCTTGGCGGCCCCCGCGCCGTCGGTCGGGGGTTCGATGATCGGAATGAGATCGCCGTTTGAGTCAAGCAGCATCAGCTGGCGCGTGCTTTTGTTGGTGCGGAACACCTCGCCGTTGCGCAGGATGACGCCGCCGTTGTTGAATGTGGCAAAGTCGCCGTTGATCGCCAGCACCGCGTTGTTCCTGGCGGCAATGTCCTCCACGGTTTCGTGCTGGGCGTCAAATTTGTTGCTGGAAAACGCGGACAGCCACTGCTTCGCGTCTGTCAGCCACACTTCGGCGGCAAAATAGACGACGTTCTTGATCTCATACTCGCGCACCTCGATGCGCACGGTATCGGTGATGTACGACCACTGGGCATCCGATGTGGGCGCGGCGGTCGGGGCAGGCGCCGTTGCCGGTGCGGGTGCCTGTATGGTTGCCGGCGCGGCATCAGCCCGCGTATCGCCGGTCGGCGTCGCATCAGCCTTCGAATCGGAGAAAATATCCCCCCCGACCACGGGGATGGGGGTTGCCGTAGGCTGCTGCGTGTAGAGCGGCGTCGCCGTCCAGTAGGGCGTTTCAATGGGCGTGGGTGTGGGCTCATCCACAATCTTCAGCAAATTTGATGTCGGCGGCAGATCCGCCCCCTGTTTGGGCGCGTTCGCACCAACCAGCACCCCCATGACCACAATGATCAGGGCGACAGGCAGCAGCTTTATGATTCGCGGCTTTGAAATACGGGCGCGCATCGGCAATCCTCTCAAATAAAAATACCGATTTATTATACAATCATAGCGCGTGAAAAGCAAACGCGCTGCCCGGTTTGCCAATTTCTTCCATTTGTGCTAGGATTGTTCGAATGCAAACGGAATGGAATTACAAATGCGGGCCAACCTATACAAAGCATGAACCCCCGAGAAGGTGATAAATGAAATGAAGAAAAACGCGATTCGGGCGATAGTCCGCAACGACTATGCCTTTACGCTGTTCACGAAGGCCGCGGCGATGGTCATCGGGGTGATCGCCTCGTCGCTGTCCAAGCGGTATTTGGGCCCCGCGCTGGAAGGGCAGCTTAGCTATATCAGCTCCACTTTGACAACGGTGGCCGTCATCGCAAGCCTTGGCCTGTACCAGCCTTACCCATACCACAGGCGCCTGAAAGGCCCCGCCGCGCTGGATGAATTCCTGAACATTTTTTCAGCGCAGTTTGTGCTGTACGCAGTCATCGGCTGCACGCTGGCGGCCATCCTGCGCGACAGCGCGCTGCTTGCCGTGTGTCTGATTGCGCCCATCCAGGTGCTGGCCAACCAGCTCAGCTTCGTCATCATGGTGGAAGATGTCAAGTACAAGAACGTCATCTTCTTCAGCGCGCGCATCATCAACACCTCCATCATCCTGCTGGCGTTTTTGACAATGAGCCCGTCGCTGCTGGTGGCGCTTGCCATGATCGTGGTGGGCGATATCATCACCATCGTTTTATCCGTGCGCCGCCTGGGGCGCTTTGGCAACCCGCTGAAAGTAAACGTAAAATTCCTGCGCGAAGTGATGGGCTTTGGCTTTGTCGCGATGCTGACCACCCTGATGCTGACGCTGAACTACAATCTGGATTCAATGATGCTGAAATGGATGGGCATAGAAGACGCGCAGCGCGGGTTTTACAGCACCGGCATCAGCCTTGCGGGTTACGGGTGGCTGATTTCCGACGCGTTCCGCGAGGTGCTGTTTTCGCGCACCGCAAAGTCAGATGCGATAGATGAAGTCACCATGTCGCTGAAGTTCAATTTCTACATTACTGTAGCCATGCTGGCGGCGATCCTGGCGTTTGGCAAGCCTGTGATCCGCATCCTGTTTGGGGAAAGGTATCTGCCATCATTCGATGTAACGGTGATTCTGCTGTTCGGGGTGCTGGCGATGTCGTACTTCAAGCTGATCGGCACGCTGCTGCTGGCGCAGGGCAAAAAAAGGATGTACCTGTACACGCTGCTGGCAAGTGCGGTGATCAATGTGGTCGCCAACTATTTGATGATCCCCCGGATGGGCATCGAGGGCGCGGCGCTGGCATCGGTGCTGTCGTATACCGCGCTTGGCGTGCTGTTTGTCGCGTATTACATGCGCACCTATCATGTCAAACTTTCCAGCCTGTTCATCATCCATAAATCGGAAATCAAGCGCATTGTTGCTACCGTGCGCGGACGGTAAAATAAACCACGAAAGCGAGGACGCCCATGCAGCCTATTTACCCCACCAAACAGCAGCTCGGTTTCCTTTCCTGGGAAATGGGTATCTTTTTTCATTTCGGCATCCGCACCTTTTATGAGGGGCACCGCGACTGGGATGGTAGGGAGATGCCGCTTTCCGGGTTCAACCCCACCGCCCTTGACTGCGACAACTGGATTCTGGCCGCGAAAGAGGCGGGGCTGACCTACGCGATCCTGGTGTGCAAGCACCACGACGGGTTTGCCAATTGGCCGTCGAAGTACACGGATTATTCCGTTAAAAACACGCCGTGGAAGGGCGGGCAGGGGGATGTGGTGCGCGAGTTTGTGGATGCGTGCCGCCGCCATGGGCTGAAGGTGGGGCTGTATTATTCCCCGGCGGAAGCGGGCTACCAGCAGCGCACGCCCAAAGAACACGACGATTATTTCATCAACCAGATTGGCGAGCTGCTGCAAAATTACGGCAAGGTGGATTACCTGTGGTTTGACGGCTGCGGCAGCGAAGGGCACGAGTACGACAAGGCACGCATTGTCCGCGCGATCCGCGGTTTTCAGCCGGAAATACTGATCTTCAACATGTGGGACCCGGATACCCGCTGGATCGGCAACGAAGAGGGCATCGCCGGCGTCGCGAACAGCAACATATGCGCCGATGTGGATTTTTCCGTTTTGCAGGATGAGAAGGAACAGCTGGACACGGCGCGCTTCCTGCCCGCGGAGTGCGATTTCCGCATGCGGGACCGCAACTGGTTCTACAGCGAATACGATGTGCACACGGTGAAATCCGTGGATGAGCTGGTGGCGCTGTACTATCATTCGGTGGGCAATTCCGCCAACTTTCTGGTCAATATCGGGCCGGACAGGCGCGGCCTTTTGCCGGATGTGGACGCGCAGCGGCTGCGCGAATTTGGCCGGGCAATCCGCGAAAGGTTCGCAAACCCCATTCCAGGCACGGTTTCACATACCGGCACGGGCATCCAAATCGCGTTTGACGGCGATGTGCCGGTCAACCATGTGATCCTTTCTGAGGATTTGACGAAGGGGGAGCACGTGCAGTCCTTCACGGTGTGGGCGCATTCGCGCAGGTTTTCGCCGGAAAAGCCGGTGGCGGTGTACTGTGGGCAGTTTATCGGGCATAAGCGCATTGTTACCTTCCCTGCGGTGCGCGCAAACCGCCTGGCGGTGCAGATAACCGGCCATGACGGCACATTCCGGCTGCTTTCCGTGCAGGCGCTTTGCGTGTAAAAAGTTTGCATTTCTGCTTATAGTATGCTATCGTAATTATTTGACGAATGCGAAAAAAATTCCGGGGGAAGTCATGAGCGATTTGCATACGGAAATGGAAGCGTTGCGCCTGGAGCTGGCCACCGCGAACGCGCGCGCGGCGCAGGCTGACGCGGGCTGGGCGCACATGGAGGCGCTGTTCCTGGCGCTGCCGGTGGGCCTGCTTTTGCTTGATATAGAAACGCAGGAAACCCTTTTTGCCAACCCTAAGGCGCAAAAGCTGCTTGATACCGGATTCCCCGCGTGCGACACCTGCGACCATCCGGATTATTTCATGCGCATGCTTTCCGGGTACACGGGCGGGGATGGCCCCCACGCGTGGGATCTTTCGTGCGAGCCTGCGGGGCTGTACTACCGCATCACCTCCTGCCCGTTCGCGTGGAAGGGCAAAGCCGCGTACGCGCACATCATCGAAGATATTTCCCAGCAGATTGCGCACACCTCCGCGCTGGCCAAACAGGCATACCGCGACGAGCTGACGCACCTGTACAACCGCCGCTATTGCCTGGAACAGCTTGGCGACTGCCTGATGGCGGACGGATTCTTCTCGCTGGCATACTTTGATATTGACAACCTGAAATACGTCAACGACGTATTTGGCCACGCGGAAGGCGACGCCTACATCATGCTGATCTGCGAGACGGTTTCCAAGTCCATCCGCGGCGTGGACGTGTTCGGCCGCATGGGCGGGGATGAGTTTCTGGTCATCTTCCATAACACGCCGTCCATCATTGTGGAGAACAAGTTTGCCGCTATCCGCCGCACGATCATGGCGTATTCGCATGTAGTCAAGCCGTACGACGCGTGCATCAGCTACGGCGTGATAGAGACGCCGCCGGGCAGAAGCGACATGACGCCGGGCGCTTTGCTTGAAGTGGGGGATGCGCGGATGTATCAGTTTAAGCGGGAAAATAAACCCGCGCCGGGGTACAGGGGGGACACGTCCCCCCTGTAAGACCCCCCTCACGGCCTTCCGGCCGTGCGAGGTAGAAAAACCTTGCGGTTTTTCTGTCCGTTCGGCGGCAAAGCCGCCGATGCCGGATTGAGGTCGAGGGGGTTGAGACCCCCTCGAGCACCCCGGGGTGCGGTCTGCCGAAATTCATGGAATTTCGGGTTGACCGCCGGGGCTGGCAACCTACGCTCACGCTGAGGGGCTGCGGCCTTTTGGGCACCCCGGGGTGCGGTCTGCCGAAATTCATGGAATTTCGGGTTGACCGTCGGGGGAGGGTACCTAGGCTCACGCTGAGGGGGTTTCTTGAAATTTGTTTCATTTGGGGTTGCTTTGCCTTGCGGGCATCATAACCCTTATACCGACCGAAGGAGTTTTTGATAATCTGATGGATACCAAGGGCCGTGTCATTCTTCCCGATACGCTGCGCGCGCTTGGCGCGGATTGTGCACCTGCGCTGGTTCGCGCTGTTTCTGGCGTTTTGGGGCAGGGCGATGTTGTGTTTGTTGCGGCGGTGGATGCTGTTTCGGGGCGTTGTGAGCGGCTGCTGGCCGAAGGGATGGCCGCTGTGTTGCCGCAGGCGAGTATTTATGATGAGGTTTTGGCGCATGTGCGGGATACCGCCCTGCCGGATGGAGAGCGGGATACTTTTTTTGATACGTTGCACCTGTCTGAGATGGTATATCGTCTTGCGGACGGCGTCGGGCGGTTTACTTGCCGCTACCGGTTTGCGGTGGGGCAGGATGGCCCGCGCTGGCATGAGATTTCCTTTTCTTCCATAAGCGGAAGCAATGCTTTTTTGGTGTCGGCGCGCGATGTTCAGCGCGAATGCGTGCAGGAAGAACAGGCCCGCCTGCGCGAGGAGCACAACAAGCGCGTGCTGGCAGAGGCCATGTCCATCGCGGATGAGGCGAACAAGGCGCGCGGCACATTCCTATCTTTCATGTCGGATGCGCTGCTGGAGCCTTACAGCGCGATCCTTTCGCTGACCACGCTGATGCGGGGGGACCCCTCCACACTTTCCGCCAGCCTTGACAAAATCGATACCGCGGCGCAGTACGGCACATCCCTGCTGCGCGATTGCCTGGAAGCCGCGCGCACCACGCAGGGCGCTGCTGGCGACAGCACGGAGCGCTTTGCTTTGCGCGGCCTGGCCGATGAAATTCAGGCCATCGGCGCGGATGCCCGCGCGAAGGGTCAGTCGTTCATTTTTGATGAAAGCGCGCTGCCTGCGGATGATGTGACCGGCAACCGCGCCGCCATCGTCAGGATCATCGAACACCTGGGCGAGAACGCGGTGAATTTCACGCCGCCCGGCGGGCGCATTGAAGTCACCTGCGAAGAGAAATACCGAAGCGGCGGCATGATCGTGGTGAATATCTCCATTTGCGACAACGGCGTTTCCATTGGCGAAGATTTTGAGGGGCGCGCGTTTGAGCCGTTCCTGTACGAACAGCAAAACACGCCCGGCGTCACGCACGGGATGGGGCTTGGTCTGCCCATTACGCAAAAGTACGCGGACCTCATCGGCGCGGTGGTGTCGCTTGGCCGGGGGCCTGGGGGCGGCACCGTCGCCAGCATCGATATCCCGCTGCGCACCGTGGGGGAGAATACCCGGCAAATCCAGCGCACCGTGGAAGCACCCGCGCCCACCGTTTCGCTTTCCGGGCGGCATATCCTGCTGGCGGAGGACAACGAGCTGAACGCAGAAATTATCAGCGCGCTGCTGACGCTGAACGGCATGCAGGTGGATTTGGCGGTAAACGGCCTGGAAGCCGTAAATTTCTACGCCGGGAAGCCCGCCGGAGCATACGATGCCGTATTGATGGATATTCAGATGCCGGTGATGGATGGCCTGGAAGCCGCGCAGTGCATCCGCCGCGCGGGGCGCCCGGACAGTCACACCATCCCCATCATTGCCATTTCGGCGAACGCTTTTCAGGAAGAGCTGGCCCGCGCGCTTTCCAGCGGCATGAATGATTTCATCATCAAGCCCATCGCGCTGGAAACGCTGATGGCGTCACTGCGCGCGCATATCGCGGCAAGCGACGCGGCGCGCGGCGGGGGTGCCCCTGCGTGACGCGCCGCAATGCGATAATTCTATTGGTCACCTTCTTGTGGCTTCCGCTCCTTGTACGCGCGGAGGCCCTTTCGCATCCGCTGGAAAGGCTTGCGCTGAACAAAACGGTGCTGGCCGGAGAGGGCGTGAATATCCACCTGACGCTTTCCATGCCGGGCACGCTGGCGCTCACCGTGGTTTCGCAGGAACTTGGCATCTCGCACACGCTTTTTACGCTGGGGCTGGGCGCTGGGGAAGCGAAGTTTTCCTGGGACGGAACGCTTTCCGGCGCGCGCGTGGGGACCGGCACGTACACGCTTTGCTTCGCTTTTACTGACCGGGAGGGCATAGAATATCCCGAAAAAACGCTGGTTGTACAGGTTCCGCCCGTATCCACGCCGTACAGCGACCTGGAGGACGGCACCTTCTGGTCGCTGCGCCCCGGCGAGCCGGATGACGCGGCCGTGTGGGCCGCGCTGATGCAGCCCATCACCGTGTACGATAACTATTCCATCGGCGCATCGGGGCACGCGTACCTGGTGGAAAACCCGGACGGCACCGGGCGGCGCGTTTGTCAGCTGCACGGGCTGTCGCAGGGGGTGCATGTGCTTGGCGAAGAAAACGAATACGGATATGCACTGGTAGAATCATTTAGCAACTACGACCCCACGTTCACACCGCAATCGGAAGAGGCGAAGGCGCACGCGTTTGATGTGAAGCAGGGGTATGTGAAGGCAAGCGCGCTGAAAACCGTGCATGTCAACCAGAACATCGGGCTTGTGGTGGACAAGCTGACGCAGCGGCTGTATATTTACATCAATGGAAAACGCGCGGGGGAGCTGATGGTTTCCACCGGGCTGATCACAGAGGGCAAGTATTACCGCGAAACCCCGCCGGGCGAGTACATCACCATTGATACCAGGGGCGAGTTCTGGCAGGATGGGCTGCTGAACCAGATGGGCATCCGCTACAGCGGCGGCAACCTGATCCACTTGGTGCCGTGCGAGGTATCGGAAGAGGGGAAAAGGGATTATTCGGCGTTTGAAAAGTATTTGGGCGAAAAGCGCAGCGGCGGGTGCGTGCGCGTGCAGCGGGAAAAGAATGTGGATGGGTTCAGCCACCAGTGGCTGTGGGATAATCTGGATAAGAATGAACGGTATAAGGTGATTATTTGGGATGATTTGAACCGGTAGGGGGTGCCGCCGGAGATATGCCCATCACTACAATATTCCGTTTACCATGTTATACTGGACAATTTCCGCGATAAGATCAGAGGGGATTTCTTCCTGTGGATTCAAATGCACCGTGCTTTTTGTGATTGTATAGCCTGCCAATACATCTTTATAGTAATCAACAGCGCTTATGCCGATGTGCAGGCTTAAAAAAGATTTGTGTACCGCAAAATGAATGATACCAGCTTTGCCAATCGAATATGTGGGCAGATTCCACGCGATTCGGCTTTGAAGCATCGGTGCGGTCTTTTCAATAACCTGTTTTATCGCAAACAACTTCTCTTGAATTTCTTGGGGAAATTGCAAAATGTACTGCTCAACGCTATCTGTCATGCCGTAAGCTCCTTTCTAACGGAAAACATGATAGCACACTATTCCAAGAGAAAACAACCGGCAATTATGTTGCCGTCTTGCGGCCTTTTCACCCCAGCCAATTTCAACACAGCATACCCTCCCCACGCATAGGATGGTATGGGGTATTCGTGCCCCGACTATTGACGCAAAAGAGGTTATTATGTACGACTTTGACTGTAATCCCAGGTGCTGGCGTGATCCGTGCCTGGATCGTGAACCCGAGCTGGGCATCGTGCCGCAGCGCCATGTGCATGAGTATATCGGCAGCGTGATGATCGCCGAAGCGGGTGAAGATCCCCACAACCACCGCTTTTCCGGCGTTTCCGGCCAGGCGATTTTGCTTGGCGACGGCAGCCATGTGCACCGCCTGGCGACGCGCACGGACTTCTATGAGGATCACTTCCACATCATCCGCGGCATCAGCGGCCCCGGCATTGACGTGGGCGGCGGCCGCCACATCCATTATGTGGAAGCCGCGACGACCATCGTCGACGGTCACCGCCACAACTTCAGGGCCAACTCCATGATCAATGACCCCATTGGGGAGTGACCCCATCGGGGTGCAACCCGTGGACTGACCCTTCGCGTGCCAATCTTACGGTGCGCAAAGGCCCTCGCGAACCCGCGAGGGCCTTGTTGCAAATACCACCACACGCCTCTATGTCAAGCGTCCGCGCATTGCGTCGCGTATTTCCCCGGCGCCTTCCCGGCCGTGCCGCTGATGTGTTCAAAATTATATTATGTGCCCGGCAGTGGCTATGCGGCCGGACGGGAAGGCAGTTTCATGTCATCTTTTACGAAGAAGGCAAAACCAAGGAATCCGCTGTCACCCATCGTCGGGCAGTGCCCGGCCGCTGGTATCCCGGCGACCAATTGGGCCCCCGAATCCGCCACTGGGTGCGGGGTATCAGACCCCTGGCATGCTTGACGCCCCGGGCCGCGCGGCGCATAACCACGCCCACGCCTTCCAGCACGGGCGGGGGCAGCATCACAGGTCCGATGCTTTGCATGCCGAACGCAAGCGCAAACACCAACATGAGCCCGATCATTATCTTTAACATAGTTACCTCCACTTCTTTCAGTCGGATGGCACTGTGGATTGAACGTTCATGGGTCCCCCTGGCAGGGCTTTGAGGAAGCGGGTTTTTGCCCTCCCTCGCCCCAAGCGGCGCGCTTTGGCACCTTGAGCACTACCTGCATCTCTTCGTCGCGATCGATATATTCGGCCTCTACTTGAAGGCCAGCCGCCTGCATCTGGCGAACGATATCGCGAATTGCGTTAAGATACAGCCTGTGGTCGCGGATGATCGTGAGCACTTTCCGCTTGGGACGCGGCTTCTCCGGCAGCGCGGCCAATATTGATATGACCAGCGCCTCACCCTGTTTTACGCTCAGCTTTTGTTCCGCCATGCAGCGGACAGCTTCCAACTGCAGATTGGTAAGCGGAAGCCTAAGTAGGCTTCTGGCATGGCGTTCGGTCAGTTCAGACGTGCGAAGTGCTTCACGCACCGGTGGATCAAGCTTCAGCAGGCGCAGTTTGTTGGCGACGGCGCTCTGACTTTTGCCTATGCGGCACGCCAGCGCCTCCTGCGTCATTTGGCAGTCCGTCAGCACGGCGGCATACCCTTCGGCTTCATCCAGGTAGTGCAGATCCTCGCGTTGCAAATTTTCCACCAGGGCCATCAGCGCGCTGCCCGCCTCTGTCGCGGAAAAAACGAGCGCATCAATGTGCGTCAGCCCGAGCTGTCGACATGCCCGAAGCCGCCGCTCACCGGCGATCAGTTCAAACCGCGCGCCGTCCAATGCGCGCACGGCAATTGGCTGTAAAAGGCCAAGCTGCCGTATGGACGCGGCGAGCGCATCGATGGCTTTGCCATCGAATACACGCCTTGGTTGATGTGGATTTGGGAAGACCTGCCCGACCGGGATACTCCATACGCTCTGGGCGCTCTGTTGTGCGTAACGGTCCGCACGGGGCATTGTTTGTCCTCCTGCACATCTGATGGTTGCTAAATTCTCGCGAGTGGGCTTTTCTCCTGCAAAGGTTTAGGGGGTATCGTTCGCGCTAAAAATAGGGGCGTGTGGGGTATGCATGGGTGGATATGGTACACAATAGGGCGGGCGGGACAGGGTTCGGCGTGAAATGGGGGCGCGGGGCGTGGATTCGACGCGGATGGGGGAGAAAGACGGCGGGGAAAGTTTTTGAAAAAATTTTTGAGGGAAGAAGGGAGCAGAGAAAGACGCGGCTATGGCCGCTGCCGTTTGCCGTTTTTCAGGCCCTTCGGCTCATCAGACCCTTTGTGCAAACCTTGTTATCCTGCCATGAATGTGGGATAATAAGCGCAACAAACAGGGGTGCGATAGCTTTTCCTTCCAACACTGCTACTGAAAGGGATATTGCGATGAATGATTCCGCAGCTGCGTTTTACGCCCGTTTTGCCGACCGGTTTACCCAGTGGGGCAAGCATACCGATGATATCAAAGCGGCGTACGTTATCGGCTCACAGGCGCGAAGTGATCACCCCGCCGATGCTTGGTCCGATATGGATATTCTTTTCTTTACATCGGATCCAAACCGCTACCTTGAGCAATCCGATTGGCTCAACGCGTTTGGAAACGTGCTCTGTTCTTTTTCCACTTATACGGCCGGCGGCGACGCTGAACGCCTTACCCTTTTTGAAGGCGGTTATCAGGTGGATTTTGTTGTTGCGCACACAAAAGACCTGAATCAGCTTGTTGAAACAAACACCGTGCACGGCAATTTTTACCGTGGCGTTCGGGTATTGCTTGACAAGGATTCCATCAGCTCACGCATACTGCCACGGGATTTCCAAGCGCCTGCCGCTCCGCCCATCAGTGAAGAGGCTTTCTCACACGTTTGCCAGATGTTCTGGTTTGCCATCTTGTATGTGGCGAAACAGATTCTTCGCAATGAACTGTGGGTTGCCAAGGCGCGCGATCACGACTTGAAAAGCTTGCTACTGCAAATGATGGAGTGGTACGAGAAAGCGGCCCGCGGTTCTGAATACGACACATGGCATGCCGGCAGGTTCCTGCAGGAATGGGCAAGCGCCGATGTTTATGCCGGCGTTTCATCTTGCTTTGGGCGCTTTGACAAGCCCGACAGTTGGAACGCGCTTATGGATACAGCCGCCCTTTTCAAACGCTTATCGCATAGCGTTGCGTCTCAGTTCAACTTCCCGATTTCGCAATCCGAACAGTTTGTGGAGCTGTGGCTTGCTTCGCACAAGGAGCAAATTGCAGGTACGCTTTAGTTTCTGACTGTATGCTAAAAAAAGGGGCCTGCCACATGACAGCTCCCCATCGCCCACTTCAAAAATCAATAAACTCCCGAAACCTGGGCAAAATCCCGATCCCATCCGGGTAATGCGCGGCAAACTGCGGAATGGCGTGGCTGGGAAACGAGTTCCCTTCAATGAACACAGGTCCCTTTTCCGTGATCGCCACATCCCAGGCCACAAACCGCACCTGCGGCACCACGCGCATCGCCGCAAGGCACATTTCGCACGCCTCGCGCCAGAACGGGATTTCAAAGCCCACAATCTCGGTGCCCGTCATCGGGTGCTTTTCAAACCGCCCGCCCTTTTTATCCGCGCCGACCTGCGCAAGGCGGCCCGTTTCCAGGTTGATGGGCGCGGCCATGCCGCCCTGATCCACGTTATCCACCACATTGCCGTTCCCGATGCGCAGCGCCGCGTACACAATCCCCTGCTTTTTATCGCCCAGCAATGTGGCGATGCGCAGGGTGTTGACCGATGTGGGGCACATTGCGGCCATTTTCGGGTGCTGGATGACGCAATCCTCCAGCAGGCCGATGCCGCTGGCCTTGATGGTTTCCATATCAGGCACTTCGCCCTTTTTGTACTTGACGATGCCCTGCCCGCTGGAGCCCTCCATGGGTTTGCCAATAACGTCTCCGCATCTTTCAAGGAATGCGGTAAACTCCGCCTGATTCGCGTGACGCAGGTCTATCCAAGGGCGGTTCACCTGCAACTCAAACAGCGCGTTGAATTCGGACTTATCATCAAAGTGATGCCAGTACGCCTTGTCATTCATCGCGGCCACAATGCGGTTGGATGCGGCGCGCGTGATCACCGTTTCCCGCTGGGCGGGGGTCAGGCGGTACATCTCGGCGATGCGGTAATCCACATAGCCGGCGCCGTACCGCAACGCGCAGCGCACCATATCGTAAAGCAGCCACAGCGTGGATCTGCCGGTTTTCCTGTGAAGATCCTTCGCGGTATCAAACATCTTTGAAAAGTCCATCCGCCGCACGCGGGAAACCAAATAGCGAAGTTTGCCCATACATTCACCCTCTTAGATAGATCGCGTAGATGATCAGCGCCGCCACCTGGAGCAAAAGCATCAGCGGCACCAGAATATAGAACAGCGGCTTTCTGATCTTGTGCCGGTATGTCAGCATGCCGGAAAGGCCGCCCGCCGCACCGAACGCCGCGCACCAGCCAAGCAGCTTCGCCTCCGGCACGCGCCAGCGCTGCTGCATCGCCAGCCGCTTATCCTGCCGCATCATCAAAAACGCCACCAGGTTTGTAATCGCCAGCGCCACCAGAATCACCAGGTCAAACCATTCGGGCAGGGAAATAGCATCCAGCTTTGTCAGGAAGTCTTGCACGGGGGGATGTCCTCCTCTTTTGTAACTACGAAACGGGCACCAATTTCACGTTATCCATGCCCAGGCACCCTTCCAGCGTCATCACCATTTCCTCATCCGCACGGCACCAATAGCATTCCGGGGCAAGCAGCGTAATATGCTCATCTTCCACACGAAAATACACCGGGCTTTTTCCGCGCTGCGCAGCCAGGATATCCAGCGTATCGTTCATTTCAACGCGGTTTTGCACGCGCAGGTACACCTTGGGCGGCTTTCCAACGGACGGCATGCCGGTCATGCGGCTTTCGGGCACCAGCGGCGCCACTTCTTCCACCACCAGCTTGACGCCGTCATCTTCGCGCACGGACAGGCGGCCCGACAGCACCACCGGTTGGTCCGGGGCCAGGCTATTCCCGATCTTTTCCCATGTGCGCGGGAAGATCAGCCCCTCAATCTGGCCGGTCAGGTCCTCCAGAATCACAAAGCCCATCATGGACCCGGCCTTTGTCACCTTGCTGCGCACATCGGTGATGATGCCGCCCAGGCGGATGCGCCGCCCATCCCAGAAAAGCCCGCCGTCCTCGGCCTCGGTCAGCTCCGTCAGGAACGCGGTGGAGAACTCCATATCTTCCAGCACATCGCGGAAATCATCCAGCGGGTGGCCGGTAATGTACACGCCGGTCGTTTCCTTTTCCATGGAAAGCAGCTCCCGGTATGAGTCCGGCTCAACGCGCGGCACCGCCGGGATGGAGGTATCGGCAGCGTCATCTGTCGCCATCGCGCCGAACAGCGATACCTGCCCGGCCACGTTGCGCCGCCGCTCCTGCGTGGCGGCGTCCAGCGCGCGCTCATACAGGAACCTTAGCTGCGCGCGGTTCATGCCCCCCGTGCGGTCGAACGCTCCTGCCTTGACCATCGCTTCCACGGCGCGCTTGTTCACCTTTTCATCGGTGACGCGGCGAGCAAAATCGAATATATCGCGGAACTGGCCGCCGCGCTCGCGCTCCCTTACGATCGCATCCACCGCGTGCTGGCCGGTGCCCTTGATGCCACCCAGGCCAAAGCGGATGGAAGGTTTTCCGTTCACGCGTTCGACGCTGAACTTGTAGCGGCTGCGGTTGATATCAGGCGGCAGCAGCTGGATATCGTGCTTGCGGCAATACTGGATGTACTGCGCGACCTTTTCGTTCGCGCCCATCACGCTGTTCATCAGCGCGGCCATGAATTCCGCCGGGTAGTGCACCTTCAGCCACCCGGTCTGCACGGCGATGACGCCGTACCCGGCCGCGTGCGACTTGTTGAACGCGTACGACGCAAAGGCCGTCATTTCATCAAATATCTGGATGGCCACGTTTTCCGGTACGCCGTTCCTGACAGCGCCCGGCACGGTGACCTCGCCGTTTTCCACAAGGCCATGGATGAAAATCTCGCGCTCCTTGGCCATCACGTCTTTTTTCTTCTTGGCCATGGCGCGGCGTACCAGGTCGCTTCTGCCCATAGAATACCCGGCCAGGTCGCGGACGATCTGCATCACCTGCTCCTGGTAGACCATGCAGCCGTACGTCACATCCAGGATGGGCCTGAGCTTATCGGTTGAATACCGCACCTTGGAAGGGTCGTTCTTGCCCTGGATGTAGCGCGGGATCGACTCCATCGGCCCCGGGCGGTACAGCGAGATCGCGGCGAATATATCTTCAAAGTTATCGGGCTTCATGTTGGAAAGGAACGTGCGCATGCCGCCGCCTTCCAGCTGGAATATGCCGTCGGTGTCGCCGCGGCTGATCATCTGGTACACCTGCGGGTCATCCAGGGGGATGTCCTCCGGGGTCATGCTGATGCCGATTTCGCGCAGCATGTCCAGCGTGTCGCGGATCACCGTCAGCGTGCGAAGCCCTAAGAAGTCCATCTTCAATAGGCCTAGCTTTTCCAGCGTGCCCATGGGGAATTGTGTGGTGATGACTTCGTCGTTCTTTTGCAGCGGAACGTACTCGGTAACCGGCTTTTTCGTGATCAGCACACCCGCCGCGTGCGTGGAGGCGTGGCGGGGCATCCCTTCCAGAAGGCGTGCCATATCGATCAGGCGGCGCATGCGCTCATCCTCTTCATAGCGGCGCTTGAAGTCCGGATTCACCTGCGGCGCTTTATCCAGCGACATATCCAGCCCGAACGGGATCAGCTTGGCGATGGAATCGACCTCGGCGTACGGGTAGCCCATCACGCGGCCCACATCGCGCACAACGGCCTTGGCGGCCATGGTGCCGAATGTGATGATCTGCGCGACGTGATCCTCGCCGTACTTGCGGGCGACGTAGTCGATGACCTCCTGCCTGCGCTCGTAGCAGAAGTCGATATCAAGGTCCGGCATGGAGAGGCGCTCCGGGTTTAAGAAACGCTCAAACAGCAGGTTGTATTTCAGCGGGTCGACGCCGGTGATGCCAAGCGTGTACGCAACAATAGAGCCCGCACCGCTGCCGCGCCCGGGGCCGACCATGATGCCGTTATCCTTCGCATAATGAATGAAATCCCATGTGATCAGAAAGTAATCGACATAGCCCATCCGTTCGATCATGGAAAGCTCATAATCAAGCCGCTGATTGGCCGCCTCATCCCCCGCCGGATACAGCCGCGCCAAGCCCGTCTGGCACAGATCCCGCAGCATGCCCTGCGCGGTAACGCCCTCCGGCAGCGGGTAGCTGGGCAAATGAATGGTATCAAAATCGAAATCCATATGGCAGCGCGCAGCGATTTCTTCCGTAACGGAGATCGCCTCCGGCCACTGGGGGAACAGGTCGTTCATTTCCCCCGGGGTTTTCAGGTACAGCTCTTTCGTCTGCATCTTCATGCGGTTTTCATCTTCCAGGGTTTTGCCCGTTTGGATGCACATGAGGACTTCCTGCGCTTCGGCATCCGACTTTTCCAGGTAGTGCACATCGTTGGTTGCCACCAGCGGAATGTGCATCGCCCGCGCCAGCCGCACCAACTGCGGCAGCACCGTGCGCTCATCCGCGATGCCGTGATCCTGTATTTCAATGAAGAAGTTGCCTTCGCCAAATATGTCAAGGTAGCGCTGCGCCGCCTTTTTCGCGGTTTCATCGCGTCCATCCAGCAGCGCCTGCGGAATCTCGCCCGAAAGGCATGCGGACAGGCAGATCAGGCCCTTGCTGTGCTCGCGCAACAGCGGAAAGTCGATCCTGGGCTTGTAATAGAACCCGCGCGTGAACCCCTGGGATACCATATACATCAGGTTGTGGTAGCCCTCTTCATTTTCGCACAGCAGCACCAGGTGGTTGTACTCGCGCGCGGCACTCGCCTTTTCGTTCATGTCCTCGCAGATGTACACCTCGCAGCCTATCACCGGGTGGATGCCGCGCTTTTTCGCCTCGGTAAAGAAATCGACGACACCATACATCACGCCGTGATCGGTGACGGCGCAGGCGGTCATGCCCTTTTCCTTGACGCGGTCCAGCAGCTTCCCAATGGGGCACGCGCCGTCCAGCAGGCTATATTCAGTGTGCAGGTGAAGGTGTGCGAATCCGGGCATGAGGGGGCTCCTTTCGCCAAGAAAAATGCTATAAATACAGTATAACACATTACGCGGGGACGCGAAAGGAAATTGCACGGGGCAAGCCGCTTCGCGCGGGCAGCAAAAAGGCGGCCGTGTTTCAGGCCGCCTTCCGATAGGAAGAGAGATTATTTCTTCGGTTCTATCTGTATTTCCACGCCGGGCAGCAGCTTTTGCAGGTCTTCCAGCGTGTACTGGTCGCTTTCCGAAACCGTCAGCGCCTTCAGCTCTTTCAGCGCCGCCAAGGGGGAAAGGTCATTGACAGGGGTCCCGCTAAGGTTGAGCTTTTGCAGCGTCGGGATTTCCGCCAGGGCCGATACATCCCTTATTTGCTTGCAATCGGTAAGGCGGATGTCTGTCAGCTTCATGCCGGCCAGGGCTTTCAGATCCACGCCCGTGAAGTCTGTAAGGTGGGAAAGGTACAGGCTATCAAGCTCAGTGAAGGCCCCCGCAAGTTTTGTGAACATCGACGGCAGCATGTACCAAAATTCCACGCTTTTCATGTTCGTGTGGGTCAGCAGCGGGTCAAGAGGGGCATAGAGCTTTGTGCGCAGGTAAAATGTTTCCAGGTTTTCTTTGTTCGTCAGCGCGGACAGGTCGACCAAGCCGCCGATGTGATCGGCAATAAAGGTGGTCAGCCGCGGCAGTGCCAGCACCGGGGCCAGCGAGGTCGCGGGAATGCCATCCAGCACCACGGTATGTATGCCCGTCATATCTTCCAGCGGCGTCAGGTCCGTCACCTTGCACTGGCGCAGGGTGATGGATTCCATCAGCGCAAGGCCCCGAATCGGCTCCAGCGTGGTGATCGGCTGGCCATCCAGAGACAGCTCGCGCAGGGATGCGCAGTGCTTCAGGTCATCCAGCGCCGTGATTTGTGCGTCAGCGGTATCCGCGGAACCGTATACAAACGATTCCACCTTTTCCATGTCAGCTTCCGTAACGGCCCCTTCCGGGATGCCCAGCTGTTCCCGAATGACCCCTTCCACCACGGGGTCGATGAACTTGATCCCCGTATCCTCCGCCAGGACGGGAATGCCGAGCAGTAGGGCTGCAACCATGGCCGCCACCGCGGCCGTCCATTTTACCTTCATCTGTGCAGTCTCGCTTTCTGTTGATAAGGAAGCGTTGGCGCTTCCTTCCGAGGAATTTGACGGAAAAAAAAGGTTTTTTCATTCAAGAACAGAAAAAAATGCTCCCAGCAGTATTTTGCTGGAAGCAATTTTGCTTCTATATGCAGAAATCAGAGCAATTTTGTCACGATATTACCAATTCCATCCATTTTTCGGCAATCAGCATATGGCCCGCCGCCGTCGGGTGCACGCCGTCCGCGGCCCAGAAGGCCGGGGCCTTCGCCATGGAGGCGGCGGCAAAAATGCCATCCATCGGGATGTACAGCGCGCCAAACTCTCTGGCCACCTTGCGCGCGGCCTGGATTTTCGGGTCCAGGTCTTCATGCCAGTGCAGTTTATCCGGCACCGCCAGCAGAAACGGCTCGATGATGATCAGCTGGCAGGCGTTCTCGGCGGTCGCGCGGGAGAGGATTTCGCGGTAGCCGGCCTCATACTGCTCGGCGGTGGTGGGGTCGTCCCGGTCATATCTGCGCCAGGTGTCGTTGATGCCGATCAGAATGGACAGCACATCCGGCTTGATATCGATGCAGTCCTCCTGCCAGCGCGCGGTCAGGTCCTTCACGCGGTTGCCGCTGATGCCCTTGTTGACCACGGTAAAATCGCAGCGGGGGTAGCGCGCGCTCAGCATCGCGGCCACCAGCGCCGGGTACCCGCCGCCCAGGGAAGCGTTCTCATCGCGTTTTCGCCCGCAGTCAGTGATGCTGTCGCCCTGGAACAGGATGGTCGCGCCGTTTTCAAGAATCATGCGGTTGCCTCTTTTCTGTGGAAAAATGGTTGATTCCCGCCGCCTATTGTAATGCTTTGCCGCACGGGGATCAACTGTCAATTTCCACAATCATTTGCGCGTACGGGGGCAGGGTGACGCCGCGTGCCTTTTGTGCCTGATTTGTGTAATTGACCAGCGCAATATGGTGATCATACACCGCGATATCCACAGCCGGGTTATCGGTGATGAACGCGCCCATTTCGCTTTCCGTTTGGCCCGCATGGCACACCGCGCGCAGCAGCAGGCGCGCAGCATCCATCGCAAAGCGGTAGCCGGACATGTACACCGCACGGCCCTTGCCTACCTGACGCGCGGTCAGCAGCGCGCCGTTTTGCCGGTGGATGACATCCGCATCCGGCGCCTCGACGTACGCGCCTTCCAGCGGGGCGATGCCGTTCACGCCATCCCGCGCGATGAAGTGCGCCGCGTTTTCCGCCTTGCGCACGCGACGCTGGCACTTGCGGCCGCCGTCATCCACGCGCACGCCCAGCAGATCTGACAGCGACTGCGCGGGCTGGCGGATGCACAGCAGACCTCCGCCACGGTACACCCAGGCAGTGACCTTTTCGATCAGCGCGGGGTCGTGCCACGCATTCCCGCCGCCCCACGCGCTGCCGGGCCAACCGGCGCTCAGCAGCACGGATACGCCTTCGGGCACGCCGTTTTCGCGGATGTCGGATAGGCTGGCGAATTCCACATCCAGCGGCAGCCCGGCCAGCGCCTCCAGCGCGTTGGTCAGGTCGATTTCGGGGTGCTCGTGCAGGTGGCCGGAGGTGGACCATGTGCGCAGCTTCCCCCATTCGGTCACGACAAGCACCGTGCCGGGCAGGGTTTTGGGCGCGCTTTCCTTGTGCAAGGCTACAATTTCGCGGAAGTCATCCGCCAGACGCGCCACTGCATCCTGGAAGTCCGGGAACGGCTCTACCAGGTGCAGGTACCCGCCCAGGCCGATGCGGTCCACGGGCTTGCGCAGCAGCGCGCGGCGCACCTGCACCCAGTAGCGCCATAGGTCGGCAGTCGGGTCTCCGCCGGGCGCGAAGGTAGGCTCGCCCGTAAGACCGGTCGGGAACAGGTACGGGTGCAGGCGGATTTCGCGGGTGGATACATGCGGCACGGCGGCGCACAGGCGCGTTTCGTACGCACCAAACACGCACTTGACCATGCCATCCATGCCGATATCTTCAAAATGCGGGCCGAACGGCTCCATGCCCACCCAGCTGTCATCGTAAAATACATACGCTTTTTTGCCGCAGCGGTGCACCAGGTCCACGCATTCGCGGGCAAAAGACGCCACAAACGCGTGCGTAAACGCCATCCAGAGGCGGTATTTTTCCGTGGGCGCGGTGTGGGTGGGGTTGCGGAGCCCCCCGCGCAGGAAGTCCTCCGCGGTGACGGCGATGCCGGTTTCCTCGCGGAACGCGCGCATGGACAGCGGGTTTACCGTGAAATCGTACGATGCCCAATCGCTGTACAGGTCGCGCTGGGCAAAGTCATCCGACCATATCCACGCAAAGTTGTAAAACAGCGATGTGAAGCGGACGATGCTTGTTTCGGGATGGTCAACGCACCACTGATTAAGCCAGTCAAGCAGCGCCTGCCGCACCTGAGGGTGGCGCGGCTCAACGGGCATCAGCCGCTCGCGGTCGCCCCAGCCGTTGGTGATGTGGTTGTACATCGAGATCGCTTCCCACAGGCGGAACGCGAAAAAGCTGACGGTGTAGCGGTGGTAAGGGACAGCGCCAACAATTGTTACGCTGCCATCTTTGTATGCCCATTTTTCGCGGGCGATTTCGCGCCCCTCCGTGCGGTCATGCACCTGCCAGAACTCCAGGCCGTCCGCGCCGTTTACGCGGAATTGATCCTTGGAATAGCCATCCAGTACAGAAATATTGATGATATCGGATTCCGCCACCACCGGCATGGATAGCAGCAGATTTTGCTGCAACATATCGGGGTGCTGTTTGGCGAAATCGTTGATGGAGCGAATCAGGCAAATCGTGGAATACACCTGCCGCCCGCCACCGGTCAGTTCTTCCGATAATTTCGTGCCGTCGCTGTCGCGGATGGCGTCCGCGCCCCACTTATCCGCAAGGCGCAGCGTCAGCGCCTCATACCCGGCCTCGCCGGGCAGGGTGAATCCGCCCTTCATACGCCCTCCAGCCGGGCAAGCTCGCCCAGCATCAGGAACGTGAGGCCCTGTCCGTACGCCGTGGGGCAAACGCGGATATCCTTATAATGCTGGAAGGAATGCCCCATCCCCGTGCCGCCGGATACGCCCATCACCGCGCCGTCCGGCGCAATTTTGCCGATCACCGCGCGCGCCGCCGCAAGGCCCATCTCGCGGTAGCCTTCGCTCAGCGCGCCCAGGCGGATGCCCTTCAGCACCCCGTACGCGATGGCGGCGGTGGCGCTGGTCTCTTCGTAGGTTTCCTCCACATCGATCAAGGTGGTGAACAGGCCGCTTTCCCTCTGCTTTTTCCACAGGGCTTTCACCTGGTCTTCCAGTGCGGCTTGGATGAACCTGCACGCGGCGCGATCCGTGCCCAGCAGCTCCAGTATTTCAACCGATGCGGCGGTGAACCAGCTGTTGCCGCGCGCCCAGAAAGCCCCTGCGAAGCTATGGCGGCAGTCGAACGTCCAGCCGTGCGTCCACAGGCCCTCGCGCTTATCCTGCAAATATTTGATGTGGATCAGGAACTGGTACTGCGCCTCTTCCACCCATTCGGGTTTGCCAAGGATCAGCCCGGCTTTCAGCAGAAACAGCACCGCCATGAACAAAGTATCCGCCCACAGCTGCTGGTAATGCTTGTTCCACACGGTGATGTGCTGCAGGCCGCCAAACTCCGTGCGCGGCATTTCGTGCATCACCCAGCCCGCCCAGCTTTCGATGTGCGGCAGGTATTCCGGCTTCTGCGTTTCTTCATATAGGCAGGCAAGCGCCAGCATGGGGCCGACGGTGTTGACGTTGCGGTGCGGCGCGGGCATGGCAAGGCGGCGGTCGTACCAGTCTATCAGATATTGCAATACCTCCGGCTCCCTGCGCAGCGCGTACGTTTTTAGGATGCCGTACAGCGCCACGCCGGTCGGCCATTCCCAGTTATCCATGGTGAGGTGGCCCTGGCTGTTGTCATCCGTATGCTCGCCTTTAAGCATCGACAGCACGCGGTGCGACAGCTCCGCGATTCGCTCTTGCGTGAATTCCATGGTGATCCTCCTTTGCGGTATCTGTGCGGTGTTACCTTTATAATAAACCCAGTGTACTAAGCCGCTGCGCCACGATGGCCGCGACGGTCCGGGCTCCGTGCAGGTTGTAGTGGGTTTTATCGTCCTTCACAAACAGATCGCCGGATACTTCCGGCCCCAGGCGGATGTACAGGGCGCGGGTTTCCTTTTTCAGGTCGATCAGCGGGATATTTTTCTCCGCCGCCAGCAGGCGCACCGCGCGCGGGTATTCGCCGTGCGTGTACATCAGTGAGCCGTCGCCCGTGAAGTAGCGGCGCGCCACGCTGGTGATCAGCACAGGCGTCGCGCCTTTGTCCTGCGCAGCGGCAATGTATCGGGTCAGCATTTCGGGGAATGTGGTATCGGAATCGGTGTGGCGTTCGATATCGTCCTTTTCATCGTTGTGGCCGAACTGGATCAGCAAGATATCGCTAGGTTTCAGCGCGGATTCAACCGGCGCAAATCGGTTTTCATTTAAGAAGGACAGCGAACTGCGGCCGCCCTTGGCGTGGTTTTGCACGCAAAACCCCTCAGGCAGGGCCTGCTCCAGCTGCCCGCCCCAACCGTAGTACGGGTCTGACCCGGTTTCCACAGTGGAATCGCCGATGATGTAAATGGTGCGCATGGTTTTGTACTCCTGTTCCTATAGGAAAGGGGAAGGCAAAGCCTCCCCCCTAATCGGTCAAAAACGTCCGCGCCCCAGCCCGGGGCGCTCGAGGGGCCAAAGCCCCTCGAAACCCAGCCGCAGCGACCGGTTCCCTTCACGGCGGCGCCCCTGAAATTCCATGAATTTCAGGCAGCCACCCAGCCCGGGGTGCTCGAGGGGGTATCAACCCCCTCGACCTCAATCCGGCATCGGCG